>JAXLVX010000014.1:0-60666 GCA_046328795.1 Anaerolineales bacterium
GGAAGCGGTCGGCTTTCACCCAGTAATCGCGCTTCTCCCACGCCGCCACAGATGTATCGATTCCTTCCGAGATGGTTTTCAGCGCCAGCGAGATGAATGCGGCGATGTCTTTCGCCTCTTGCGTGACTTCGGTCTGTTTCGCCAATTCACGCACCGCCAACACGATGGCTTTTGACAATCGGGCGCGGTCTTTTCCAGCAGAATCAGGGTTGATAACGCGGCTCAATGAGATGCTCCAATTTCAGGTTTCATGTTTCAAGTATCAAGTTGGCGATTATATCCAGCAATCGTAAATCGTCAACTTGTGCTGAGCCAAGTCGAAGCATCAAAATCGAAAATCCACGTTATAATTTCGCCGCATTCACCGCCAGGGGACGTGGTGGAACTGGCAGACACGCAGCACTTAGGATGCTGTGCCGCAAGGCTTGAGAGTTCGACTCTCTCCGTCCCCACTTTTAAAACCTCACCCCCTACCCCTCTCCTCAAAGGAGAGGGGAGACTTATGGAGTAGAAATTGAAAATCGAAAAGACAATCGAAGAGAACCACGAAGCGAAACTTGTGGTTGAAGTGGAACCTGAAAAGTTCGACGTGTATAAACGCCGCGCGGCGCGCAAAATTTCAGAGCGCGGTAAAATTGCGGGCTTTCGTCCCGGCAAAGCGCCGTATCACATGGTTGTGTTGAACTATGGCGAGCAACCAATCCTTGAACAGGCAGTTGACTTTTTCATTGACGATGAATATTCCAACATCCTCAAAGAAGGGGATGTAGATCCCGGCGCATCGGGCAGATTGGAAAATATCGAATCGCTCGACCCGCCGAAGTTAGTCTTCAAAGTTCCGCTCGCGCCCTCAGTGGACATGGGCGATTATCACTCACTCAGGCTTCCCTACGAGTGGACCGCGCCCGATCCCAAAGAAGTGGACGCGGCAATGGAAGATTTGCGCCAGAGATATGGGACAACTGAAACCGTCGAACGCGAGGCGCAAGAAGGCGATTATGTTCAAGTGGATGTAGACTCGGAGACCGAGGAATTGAAGCGCGCTGGTTTTGCGACGGTCGTCCGCCAAGATGACCGCGATACTGAGTGGCCCTTTGAAGGTTTTGCCAAGCAACTCGTAGGCATGAAACCGGGCGACACGAAGACTATCAAACACGACTTCCCCGCCGATTTCGATCTTGAAGCATTGCAAGGCAAGAGCGCAGAAATGACGGTGACGATGAAAATCGTCCGCGCGGTGACATTGCCTGAATTGGACGATGAGTTTGCGAAAACTGTCGGCGCAGGCGAGACACTCGCCGAACTGCGCGAAGTTCTGACCAAAGATGTGGAAGCACAATCCAAAGCAGAATATGATGACAAGTATTTCGTTGACCTGATCGAAAAGATCAAAGAAGGCGCGACGTTCAAGTATCATCAACACTCGCTCGATCATGAAGGCGAGCATGTGCTTGAAGATTTGACTCAACGTCTCGGTCAGCAAGGTATGGACTTAGATACTTACTTCAAATTACGAAGCACCACACGCGAGCAATTCATCGAAGAGGAAGTAAAGCCCGTTGCAAAGAAACGCTTTGAACGCTCGTTGATCCTTGATGAACTTGTCCGCAAAGAAGAGATCGAAGTGGACAACGAAGCGTTGGACAACGAATTCAATCAGACATTGAACGCTCTATCTATGCAAGGTGTGGACTTTAGCAAAGTCCGCGGCGGGAAGAAAGGTCAACAACAGTTGGCGCAGGCGGTGGCGATGGAATCGGCGAACCGTGTGATGACGCGCCGCGCATTAGAGATGTTGAAGTCCATTGCCGTGGGCGAGTACAAGTCGGTTGAGGAGCGGAAAGCTGCAAAAGCCGCAATGCAAGCGGCAAAGTCAGATATGATCTTTGAGGGTAGCCCGGTTGCCAGCTCGGAAAAAGCCGCCGAAGCGACCACCCCGGCGAGTCAAGCGGATTCTTCACCCGATGAAGCCGTGACGAAGAAAGCCGAAGAGGAAGCGAAGGTCGCCGCAGCCGAATCAGCCGTCCCTGCGAATGAAGCGGAATCTTCATCCGAAGCCGAAACGAAGAATTAACGAAAATCCTATATTTGGGCTGTATCATCCGCCCAATCAAAAAGGAGAGTACACATGATCCCAAATTTTAAAAGCATTGTCCCGATGGTTGTGGAAAATACCGGGCGCGGCGAACGCGCGTATGATATTTATTCGCTCCTGCTGAAAGAGCGCATCATTTTTCTTGGCACGCCGATTGACGATCAGGTTGCAAATGTGATCGTGGCGCAGTTGCTGTTCTTGTCGCATGAAGACCCCGAAAAAGAAATTCGGATGTATATCAATTCGCCGGGCGGCGTGATCTACGCGGGGCTTGCGATCTACGACACGATGCAGATCATCCCGAACCCGATCAGCACTGTGGCAGTTGGCGTGACCGCTTCTTTCGGGACCGTGTTGCTCGCGGCTGGCACAAAGGGACGCCGCTATGCCCTGCCGAACGCGACCATCCACATGCACCAACCGCTTGGCGGCGCGCAAGGACAGGCGACCGATATTGAAATTCAAGCCAAACAGATTTTGCGGTTGAAGAGTCTTCTTCTCAACATCATCGCGAAACATACCGGTCAACCCCTTGAAGTGATCGAACGCGACAGCGACCGCGATTATTATCTCGAAGCGCAACAGGCTGTGGATTATGGCTTGGTTGATCAAGTTGTTGAGACGCCGGAGAAGGTGAAGTAGTTTAGTGATTAGTGATCAGTTAGCAGTAAGCAGTGATCAGTAATTGGTAATTTAGTAGACCTCGAGGAGAAATCTTCGGGGTCTTACGTTTATAATACGTGCCGTGCGAGTCGGAAACCCGAAACCGTCAATCTGAAATCGTAAATCATATGCTGCCATCAAATATCAAAGCCCTCATCCTTGACATGGACGGTGTGATCTGGAAATCGGATGCGCCGATTGGAAACCTGCCCGACATCTTCAAACGCATCGAAGCGCGCGGATTGAAATATGTTTTCGCAACCAACAACGGAACAAAAACGCCCGAACAATATGTGGCGACGCTGGATAAACTTGGCGTGCGCGTTTCGACTCAACAGATCGTCACGTCTGCGCTGGGGACGGCGTACATGCTGGGTCAACAATTCTCAAGCGGCGCGAAGGTTTTTATGATTGGCGAAGATGGGATTCAAAGAGCGTTGGAAGAAAAGGGATTTGAAATCCTTTCTGTGGAAAACACGCAAGAGGCGGATGTCTTCGTCATGGGCATTGACCGCGAAATCAACTTCAACAAAATGCGCGAAGCAACTTTGCTTGTGCGGCGCGGCGTTCCATTTTATGCGACAAATCCCGACAAGACCTTCCCCACCCCACGCGGAGAGATCCCCGGCGCGGGCGCGTGGATTTCGGTCATCACCACAGCAACAGGCGTCGAGCCGATTTACGCGGGCAAGCCGTTTCCGTTTATGATGGAACTCTCGCTGGAACGACTCGGGACAAAAAAGGAAGAGACCCTCGTCGTTGGTGACCGACTTGAAACAGATATTGCGGCAGGGCAGGCGGTAGGATGTCCATGCGCGTTGGTGTTGAGCGGCGTGTCCACGAAAGAACAGGCAGAGGCGTGGAAGCCGAAGATTGATATTGTGACGGATGATCTAGCGAGCTTAATTCTGGAGCAGGTTAATACGTAGTGCGTAGTACTGCTTACTTCGTACTGCGTATTACGTAATCCTTTCAAACTATGTTAATTTACGATCTTGATTTAGATACGATTACCAAACTTCTACAAGAGTGGAACGAACCCGCCTATCGCGCGAAGCAGATCTGGCAGGGGCTGTATCAACATCTCTACGATTCGCCTGAACAATTCACGAATCTATCCAAGTCACTGCGCGAGAAACTTGCGAAGCATGTGATATTCGCCCCGTTCAAAGTAAAAACGTATCTCGATTCATCCGACGGCTTCACGCGCAAAACTCTGCTTGAATTGCCAGACAAGAATTTGATCGAAGCCGTGTTGATGAAATACGGCGACCCAGCGGATAATCCGCAGATCAAATCATCCGCGCCGAATAGCGAGAATTTGCGCGGCGCGAAGAATCGTCGCACGCTTTGCATCTCCACACAGGCAGGCTGCGCGATGGGATGCGTTTTCTGCGCGACGGGGCAAATGGGATTCAAACGTCATCTTTCAAGCGGCGAGATCATCGCGCAGGTTTTGTATTACGCGCGCATGTTGAAAGAGCGGAACGAAGTCGTCACCAACATCGTCCTCATGGGCATGGGCGAGCCGTTCCACAATTACGACAACACGATGGAAGCGATAGACCGACTCAACGACGCCAGCGGATTCAACTTCGGCGCGCGCCGCTTCACCATCTCGACGGTGGGACTGGTTCCCCAAATTCGGCGTTTTGCCGACGAGCGGCGACAAGTCAACCTCGCCATCTCGCTCCACGCGGCGGACGATGAGTCGCGTGTTGCAATGCTTCCTGTCAACAAACGCTATAAAATTGATGATGTGATCGAAGTGTGCAAATATTATGTCGAGCAAACGCATCGCCGAATCACTTTCGAGTGGGCGTTGATCCACGGCGTCAACGATTCGCCTGAGGTGGCGAAGAAACTCGCGGCGCGACTTAAGGGGCTGATGTGTCACGTCAACGCCATCCCCCTCAACCCCACTACGGGATACAACGGTCAAGCCACCTCGCGTGAAAGGGCGGCAAAGTTCAAAGAGACGTTGGAGCAGGCTGGGATTCCGTGCACGATCCGCATGAGGCGCGGAATCGATATCCACGCGGGATGTGGTCAGTTAGCTGGGGCGGTTTAGTCATTTTCTTTGGGGTGAATAACATGATGACAACTGACTACGCGCCGATTCAATTGAAACTCGAATGAAGGTATTTCCCCTCACACGCGTTAATTACACAGAAGGCATGGAATATTCCGATCCGGCACGGCTCATCGAAAGATGTATTGAAGGAGACGACCAAGCCATCGAAATATTTGTGCGCCGCCATGAAACGGATGTATTTCGATTAGCGTTTTCCGTTTTACAAGACCCGAGTGAAGCACGTGAAGCGGCTCAGGATACGTTTATCACCGCATTGAAGGCGCTGCCAAATTACCAGGAAAGATCATCGCTCAAGGCATGGCTCTGCACGATCGTATTGAACGTAAGCCGAAATCGGCTGCGCAAGCGAAAAGTATTAGAAAAACTGCATAACACACTGACGGTTGTATTTCAGATCGAAACTCGAAAACAGCCAACCGTTGAAGAGAGTGTTATTCAAACCGAAAAAGAAAAGGCAGCCTGGAACGCGTTGAACGAACTGGACGAAAAACACCGCATGGCTATGATATTGAGATATTTTCATGAATTGCCTGTCCACGAGATCGCCGAAATACTTTCGGTCAGCGAAGGTACCGTCCATTCTCGGCTGCACACCGCCCGCAAGAGGTTGAGGATCGCTCTGAAAGAAATACATGGAGACAAGGTCTAATGCGCATTACGCATGAAGATGCCCGTACGTTGATCGAGTTCAGCCTTGACGATTCGATATCGCCGGAGAAGCAAGCGATTCTTGCAGACCATCTTGCCGCATGCAACTCATGCCAGACCCACGCGCGCGAGGTCAAGGATGTGGAATCCGTCTTACGCTTGTCCATGAAAAAGCATTGGACTGTTAAGCCTCTGCCCCTCTCGTTAGACGTTATTCGAGGAAGAGCGAGTAAGAGAAATTTCAAAGGTCCCATTCTGGCTACGCGATTGGCAATGCTCGGCATGTTCTTTGCCGTGATCGCATTGAGTATCTGGCAATTCAGCAAGCCAGATCAGCGTGAAAGCGTTACCATACCGGTTGTGATCCTTCCCAACCCAACACCTTCTTTGCAAACGACAAGCACAAACGACAGCACACAAGAGTGCCAAAATACTGTTTACAAAACCCAGCCCGGCGACACGCTCGAAAACATCGCACAGCGCTTTGCGGTAGACACAGAGTCCATTTTGGAAGCCAACAACCTACAAGAAGCGACCGTGCAACCCAACGCGGAACTAACCATCCCGGTCTGTGCCTCTACCCCGACGTTTACCGCCTACCCCCCAACCATCATCACCACGTTCACGCCGCTCATGCAATTGACCACGTACACGCCTAATCAGTAATCCTTAACGAATAATTACACGCTAACTTGTCAGAACTTTCGGATTGAAGTATAAGTCACCCCAGCCTTTAATAGGAAACGTACCTAATGGATAACCAAAAAACAAACTGGCTCGAACGCCCAATCCATCCAATGCTCCCTGCGATCACAAACGAGGTCGCGTTATTTGCCGGGATCATGATCCTCGCTATTGTCACGCGCTTCTACGACCTCGGGGCGCGGGTGATGAGTCACGACGAAAGCCTGCACACATATTTCTCATGGCTGTTGTATCGCGGACAGGGATACGAACACTCGCCGATGATGCACGGACCGTATCAATTCCACATTATCGCATTGTCGTATTTTCTGTTCGGCGTATCGGATTTCACCGCCCGTATCCCTGCCGTATTATTCAGCCTCGGGACGGTATGGATGGTTTGGTACTGGCGTCGTTACCTCGGCACATGGGGCATGATCGTTGCGACGCTCTTGATGGTGATCTCGCCTTACATGTTGTATTACGGACGTTACGTCCGCAACGAGTCGTTTGTCGGGTTCTCGGGGATATTGCTTTTATACGCGATCCTGCGTTACATCGAAGGCGGCGAAAAGAAATATTTGTATTTCGTCACTGCCGCAACGCTTCTGCACTTCACATCGAAAGAGACTGCCTTCATTTATACAGCACAGGCGTTGCTTTTCTTGGGATTCTATTTCCTTGCTCGCGTCACACGCAAGCCGTGGGAGGATAAATACAATTACTACCGCGCCTTCATTGTTGCGCTGGCAATCGCGGCATTGCTTGCAAGCGTCGGCATGGGATTCGCGATCATCAATCGTCACTCCGCAACATTGACCGCCACAGAGACTGCCGCGCCAGCAAACCCGGCTGGGACTGACGCTCCGCAAGCGAACACATCGGCGAGCGGGTCGGTATCCACGATCTTGCTATTGTTCGCAGTTCTCGCGCTCGCCGCCGCAGTTGTCATCCTCCTCATCGGCTATGGTTGGGGAAGCCTATTACAGGAACGTTCATTCGATCTAATAATACTGCTCGGCACATTTGTGTTGCCAATGCTTACCCCCTTCCCGATCAAATGGCTGGAAAAATCGTTGAATATTGTCCTGCCAACCGAGGCGGCGCAAGTTGCGGGGATGGACATGCGGTCCATTTTGATCATCGGCGTGTTCGTGTTGATCTTTCTAGGCATTTCGATCCTCATTGGGCAATTGTGGAACCGCGAATGGTGGAAGTTCGGCGCGTTATATTGGGGCGTGTTCACTCTCTTGTACACGACCTTCTTCACAAACCCTGCCGGCTTTTTCACCGGCATCGTCGGCTCGCTGGGATATTGGCTGGTGCAACAAGGCGTGGAGCGCGGAAGTCAGCCGGAATATTTTTATTGGCTTGTGCAGATTCCAATGTACGAATTTTTGCCGGCTATCGGCACGTTAGCGGCAGTCGGCTTGGGCTTGAGTAAGCTGATTAAACAGAGGCAGGCTGACCCGTCGTCTGAAGCGGAAGCGAATCCAGAGCCGAAGGAATCCATGTTCGTCGTCTTCTTTAGCCTGATGACGTGGTGGTCGTTCTCCAGCATCGCGGCGTTTACGGTTGCGGGAGAGAGAATGCCGTGGCTCACGTATCACATGGCTTGGCCCATGATCCTGTTGACGGGATGGGTGATCGGGCAAGTGATCGAATCGGTTGCGCGGAAAATTTCGGATGCGCCCGCATGGAAGCCGCTTCTCGTGTTGGCAGTGATGACCGTGTTTGCGATTTCAGTGTTCAATGTTTGGCGTTCGATCTATGGACCTACTCCCCCATTCCAAGGGACATCGCTCGCTCAATTGCAAGCCTCATCCGCTTTTATCTTCCCGATGTTGATCGCGCTTGGCGCAGGCGCGATACTTTTCTCGTTGATGCGAAACGACCTCGTAAGCCTTGGTATCTTGGCGTTGATCGCGTTCATGGTCATCGTCGCTGGCTCAAGCATATTGAACGGCGCGTGGCTGTTGACGCTTCAATCTACGCCGGGATCAGATACGGCGATGATCGGATCGTATGCGATCAAATTCGGAGCCGCATTTCTTGCGCTTCTTCTCAGCATTGGCGGCTTGGTGTGGCTTTCGAAAATGCCGCGTCAAAGTCCGCTTGTGGGATATGCAGTCTTGACGTTCTTCGGCTTGCTCACGCTTCAAACAGCGCGCACATCTTTCCGCGCTAATTACATTAACTACAACGACGCGACGGAGTACCTTGTGTATGCGCACGGCGCAGGCGGAGTTAAAGAAGTGATCGCGCAGGCGGAGGAAATCTCTGAGCGGACGACCGGCGGTTTGAACGCCGTCATTGCTTACGACGCCAGCGCGCCGGACACCGGCGTTTCGTGGCCCATCGTTTGGTATTTGCGCGATTTCACGCAACAACGATCGTTCGACCAGCCTACGCGCGCGTTACGCGAAGCGGTGGCGGTGATCGTTGACCAAAAGAACTTCGATAAGATAGATGCCGCGCTCGGCGACGGCTACTATCGCTTCGATTACATCCGCATGTGGTGGCCCAATCAGGATTATTTCGGGCTGGACCGCGAGCGTGTGTTAAACGCCATCACCAACACAGAGATACGCGCCGGCATTTTCGACATCTGGCTCGACCGCGATTACACGCGGTACGCGCAAGCCACCGGCAACACCAGAATGACTCTCACAACATGGGATCCCGCCGACCAGATGCGGCTGTACGTTCGCAAGGATGTGGCGGCGCAGATCTGGAACTACGGAGTCGGACCCGTCGCGTCGGTACCCACCGTTGACCCGTACGAGGCTGGCACGATCGTGCTCGCGGCAGACCAAGTGTTCACAAGCGATCGTTTCCCGCCGCTCGGGCTGAACGCGCCGCGCTCGATCGCCGCCGGGAAAAACGGAGACCTCTACGTTGCCGATTCAAGCAACAACCGCATCCTTCACATCGCATCCGATGGAAGCGTGATCAACGAATGGGGAACGTTTGCCGATGTAAGCACCGGCAACGCGCCGCCCGGAACATTCTTCGAACCGTGGGGCGTGGCGATCGGACCGGACGGCTCGGTTTACGTGACCGACACGTGGAATAATCGCGTGCAAAAATTCTCGCGGGATGGAAACCCGATCAAAATGTGGGGACAGTTTGGTCAGCCATCGCCGGATACGCCCGGCTCAGAGAATTCCTTCTGGGGACCGCGCGGCATCGCGGTCGATTCGGACGGGCGAGTCTTCGTCGCCGACACCGGCAATAAGCGCATCGTCGTGTTTGACTCGAACGGGAACTATCTCACCGAGTTCGGCTCCGGCGGATTCGATCCCGGTCAATTCGACGAGCCGGTCGGGATCGCCATTGGCAGCGACGGCACCGCCTACGTCACCGACACGTGGAATCAGCGCATCCAATCGTTCGTGCGCATCGAGTCGGGCGACGGCAGCGTTTCGTTTGAGCCGCTCTTGCAATGGGACGTGAACGGCTGGTTCGGTCAATCGCTCGATAACAAACCGTTCATCGCTGTGGACGCGAACAGTCACGTCTTTGTCACCGACCCTGAAGGCTATCGCGTTATTGAATTTACCTCGTCGGGCGAGTTCGTCCGCACGTGGGGAGATTTCGGCGAAGGGCTCGAACAATTCGGCTTGCCTTCGGGCATTGCGGTTGATTCGCAAGGCTACGTCTGGGTGACGGATGCGGCGAATAAGCGGATACTCCGTTTTCAAGTTCCTCAGTAAAAACACGCAACACAAAAGAGACGGCGCATGTAACGACGCGCCGTCTCTTTTTGATTCTCAGTTTTTCAGCGAGCGAATCTCATCTGTTGTCAACTCACGCCACGCGCCGGATTCAAGGTCGCCTAAACTAATCGCGCCAATCGCAACACGCACAAGCCGCAGTGTGAATAATCCTACCGCCGCGGTCATGTGACGGACTTGCCGCTTCTTCCCCTCGCGGAGTTTAATTTCGATCCACGCGGTTGGTCCGTGCGGCGTGACCGGCTTGAGGCGCGGAGGCAGGCTGGGGTCCGGGATGAGGCGGGCTTTGCATGGGCGAGTCCGATAGTCTTTGAGTTGAATCCCTTTTTCAAGTTGCGTAAATTTCTCCGCTGTCGGCTCGCCTTCGATCATCACCCAATATGTTTTTTCCACGTGATGCTTCGGGTCGGATATTTTCTTGATGAGCGCGCCATCGTCAGTGAGGAGCAGTAAGCCTTCACTGTCGCGGTCGAGCCGCCCTGCCGCATACACGTTCGGCACGTTTATAAAATCTTTGAGCGTCGAGTGTCCCGTGCCCTCGTCGGTGAATTGCGAAAGCACGCCGTACGGTTTATTGAACAAGATGGTTCTCATGCTGTGTATAATCATACCCGATGAGCGAACAAACTTTTGAAATACGGGTCTGCAAGAGTTGCGGATTACGCTACCCGATCCTCTCGGAACACGCGCGCGGGACTCGCTGTCCGATCTGCATGGGAGAGACGCGAGTCGCGCACAAGGGCAGCCTGATTCGCGAGCGGATACATTCTCTCACCCCCGACCTCGCCCCCCGCCCCTCTGGGGGATTCGCAGTCCTGCTTGATAACATCCGCTCGGCGGGGAACGTGGGATCCATCTTGCGAAGCGCGGAGGGATTCGGATTCATGCACGCCTATCTCTGCGGCATTACTCCCACACCGGAAAACAACGCGGTGCAAAAGACATCGCTCGGCGCGGAGGATTCGGTGCCGTGGTCATATCACAAAGATGCGGTAAAGTTGGTCAAAGGGTTGAAGAAAGAAGGCTGGAACATCTGCGGGCTGGAGGAGGATAAAAAAGCATCGCCAATCAACGAAGCGAAGAAAACCAAGAACGATACTGTGCTGATCGTCGGCAACGAGATCACCGGTGTTGACCCCGGACTGCTCAGCTTGTGCGAACGAGTCCTTTTCATCCCCATGCGTGGAGAGAAGAAGTCGTTCAACGCGGCGGTTGCGTTCGGCATTGCGGCGCACGCGCTGACCGCATCGCATTGAGGTTCTGCGGTGTTATCATAACTACCATTCAGGAAAAGAGGACATAAAACATGGCAATCAAATTGAGCGTTCCAGTCAACGGACCTATCACTCAACTGTTCGGCGAGAACCCAGATTTTTACAAAAAGTTTGGCTTTCCCGGTCACAACGGCATTGACTACGGTATCCCAAACGGGACACCGGTGAATGCGGCCGTCGCAGGGACGGTCGCGCTTGTCGGCTTCGAGAACGGCGGCTATGGCAACTACGTCAAACTCAGCCACGTGGATGGGAGCAAAACCTATTACACGTATTACGCGCATCTCGCTAACGCCACTGTTGCGGCTGGGCAGAAGGTGAAAGCCGGGACAATGATCGGACACAGCAACAATACCGGCGCAAGCACCGGTCCGCACTTGCATTTTGGGCTAAAAATTGACGGCGAGAACCCGCCTTACAAGGGCTACGTTGACCCGATGCCGTATTTCTCCACTGGCGATTCAGGCTCCACGGAGGAAGAGGCGGTCAGCACAGACGTCCCGGATGCGGTGAAGATCCCATCCTCGCTGACGTTCGAAGTCACTTCGGAGATATTAAACATCCGCAACGGACCGGGCGTGGAACACGCCATCGTTGGGCAGTTGCAAAAAGGAAAAACGTTCAGCGGCAGGCGGCTGCAATCAACGAGTGTGTGGGTTGAGGTCGAAAAAGGGAAATGGGTTGCGCTGGCTTTCAGCGGGATCGTAAATCTCAAAGTGAAATAAAAAATCTATTTCAGAAAAAATCGCCCCGGAGTCCGGGGCGATTTTTTGATTTTATTCGGCATTCTTGAATTCGCCAATTTGCTTGTGGATCTGTTCGAGAAGCTTGAGTATCGCGTCGCGTTCGGCGCGGGCGTCCTCTAACGATTTCATCACAGATTGTTTTTCCATCTCATCGCGCGTGGTATTGAGCAATCGCTCGGAGCGAGTGATCTGCGCGGTCTTGTGCTGTAATTTCGTTTCGAGGCGTTTGCGGTAGCCGTCATAGAATTCAAAATCGCTGACGGCGGGGTGAGCGGGTTTTATCTTTCCGCTCAGGATATCGGCGATGACCGGGAGGAAGGCTTCGATATCAACGGGCTTTTCAATAAATTGCGTAACGCCGATCGCAAGGGCGAAATCCTTATCCTCCGGCGCAACGTAGGTGGCGGAAAGGAAAACAACGGGAAGGTCGCGCGTGGCAGGATTGATACGCAGATGATGGACGAGGCTGAAACCGTCCATGATCGGCATAAGAATATCGGCGATGACGAGCGCGGGTCTCTCTTTTTGTATCGCGTCCAACGCCTCTTGCCCGTTTCGCGCAGTGATCACGCGATGTCCCTTGAACGTGAGCGTGGTCTGAAGCAGGTTGAGAATATCTGCGATGTCATCTACAACGAGGATGTAATTGGGCGTCGTCATAAGTGAATTGTAACCGTGTTTTTTTCTTTCGACGATATTAATTTCATGCGGAAAGTCTAACAAGTACCAAAGGGTAATTTCGCTATTGTTATGGCAGGATGCTGATCTTGATCTGCCCGCGAGCGGATGGCAATCCGCATCCCGGCTCAATTCGGACTGTCAGTATATCGTACTCTGCCTGCGGAGCGGCATACGTTGTGTCGCAAATATCCGGGTCGTCCCACACCCCGCCATTCAGGGACTTCCAATGACAACTGTCAATCGGCGCGTCGGACAATAGAACGATTCCCATCGGGGAACCTGCGCTCAACGTAATGATACCGCCCGAAGCAACCATCTCATTGACTCGTCCATGGCGCGTGACAAGAAATCCGCGCAAGAGTGGATTCTGCTCACCAAAGAGTTCCAACGGCGAGTATCTGTATGAGCCCAGCCACGCCGTAAGCAAGCACAAGCCCGCGAGGATGAAGAGACTCGTGTAAAGGCGTCTCCGTTGTGTTCTCCAAAAGATCACAGCCAAGACGGTCAGAAGAGCAAGAATCCCCAATATCAGCAAGATCGTCTTGGCGAGAGGATAGGTACACGTCAAGACATCACGTTGCGCTTTCACCCACCAAAATCACAGAGCCGTCTTCCCACCTGAGCGTGGACGATGGCGACTTCTGTCGGCGGACTCGCTCCGCCATGTCTTTCACGATTTCCATGCGCCTCCCCGCCGCCCACGGATATTGCTTATCCCAGTCCGAATCGTTTTTCGGAAACGAGATGATGGCAACCGCATCGCCTCCGCCGAATTCCCAGTAAAACTCGCACGTGTTCTTTTTGAACAACGAGCCTTCGCTATATTGAATTTTGCCTGAGCGTCCTTCGGTGATGATGTTGATCTTTGCCATCTTTAAATTCCTGTGGTCATTCCGAACCGCCCAGCCAATTTTTCCAAATCCCCGGCGTGGAATCGGGGATCGCCACCGCGCCCGCGGTCTTGGCATAGAATTCCTGCGGACCCGCCCAGCCGACAGCCGCGTAGGCGTAGCCTTTGATCTTCATTTCCACAAGGCAAGCCAATAGTAACGCTTTTCCAACTCCCTGCCCTTGATAGGATTCAAGCACGCCCATCGGACCGAACAAGCCCAACGCCGCCGTGTCGTAACATGCGAAGCCGATCATGCTCCGCCCGTGCTGGGCGATGTAACTGGAGGTGGGAGCGCGCGAAAAACTGACCTCCATTTCGGTCGCCCAGCCCTCTTCGAAGTTTTCGCGCACCCAGTTCACGGCGAGAGATTTCTCCGTGCCGATCGGCTTGCGGATCGTGACATCGGGTGGAACGAGATTTGAAAAGGTTGACAAAGTTTCTGGCAGATCGTAAAGTTTGACAAGCATGTCGGTCATGGAATATTCCTTCCAGTTTAAGTCATTCTGAAAATTTTACCAGTCCGCATCTTTCAATTCCTAATTGCCCTTTACCAACGCCTCCCTCACCCACTCGATCGGATGCCGCGCCTCGAGTCCGCTTCCATGCCGCACTTGCATCCGACACGCCGCGCCAGTGGAAACAACTTTGTCACTTAAATTCTTTGCGTTCTTCGCGCCTTCGCGGTTAAAAGCTCTTAATGCTGGTAACAACTTCAACTCCGCGATCCGCATCGAAACCTCATAATGCTCCGCCTCGAAACCAAACGTCCCAGCCATGCCGCAGCAACCCGCGTCGCTCAACTCCACGTCGAAGCCGCACGCGCGCAACAGCTCCACGCTGGCGTTCGCGCCGCTCGCAATCCCATCGGCAGACAATCCCTCCGCGCGTTGATAGCAGTACGGATGAAAATATAACCTGTCATTGCGAGCGAAGCGGGCGCAATCCATCGTCATTTTTCTGTTTCGTTTTAGAGATATATTTTTTGCTTTTTCAGTCTGGCTACGCGCACGGCGTCAAACTGACGCTGATCGCAGCAGAGCTCATCCAACAACCAGACTTTCGACTCGCGCGCGCAGATCTCGCCGCGGATTCGGGAAGCAGATCCGCGTAATCATTTTTCAGAAGATAAATTTCCTGGAAGCTCCACCCCGACGATAAACGCTTCTCTCGACAGGTCAGCCTGATCAGCCACTTCAACATTTTTTCTAGCGTGACGCCGCGCCGCGTCCACGAATCCCTTCGAGAGCAATGACGCTCCCGCGCCAACGATCGGCAGAACTTGCACATCGTATCCGCACATAGTCAACACTTCGAGCGCCAGCTTCTCCGCCAGAGGCTCGATATAACGAGAAAACACATCGGACAGGAAAATTATTTTTTCCCCGTGTCTCCGTGTCTCCCTTGGTTCGCAATTTCGCCCTTCCACTTGAAATCGCGGTAAGGGACGTTCATCCGCCAACCCCAAGGCGCGAGCGATCAACTTCTTCGTCGGCGGAAACGACATCAACCCATTCGCAAGCGGCGCGACGTGCGACATCATCTTCGCCGCGACATGAAAATACCCAAACACATAATCCCGCAGTGGACGGCGATGAGTCTTGTAATA
The DNA here is from genome assembly GCA_046328795.1 of Anaerolineales bacterium. Classification (GTDB taxonomy): domain Bacteria; phylum Chloroflexota; class Anaerolineae; order Anaerolineales; family Villigracilaceae; genus Defluviilinea. The sequence goes on from JAXLVX010000014.1 coordinate 15,122, forward strand.
CTCATTCTCAAACTCATACTTCAACTTCGCCATATCCACGCCGCTGGGACATTCCGCTTTACAGCCCTTACATGCCAGACACAAATCAAGGGCTAGGAATGTTGACTCCATCGTCTCATCCCTACGCAGTACAGTACGCAGTAGTCCCTACTTCGTATTTCGTATTTCGTATCAACTCTCGCAACAAATTCCTTCCTCCCCACTCGTCGAGTGCATCTCGTCCCTCGTTGTCTGAAACGACGGACACATCACGCCCGTTGACTTCCTGCACGCCTTGACCGTTACATTTGCTCAACTGCCAACTCAGACCCGCCCTGACGCTCGAACGAAAGATTCGATTTCAGCCGTAGGTTTTATAGTCCGCGCCATAACGCAAATTCGCGTCCATCTTTTGCGCGTCAATGATCTTGCCTGGATTCAAAATATGATGCGGTCACGCCGCGTTTTTCAATAAGCGCATCGCTTCCATCTTCCGCCCCATACATCCGCGCGAGATGCTCAGAGCGCGACAAACCATCACCGTATTTCTTTCTCATCGCACCGCCGCCGGGCCAACGTCAGCGCAAGAACCGCCTCGCTGATCGAGCGGAGATTCTCCACGCCGCGCATCGTCTTCAAATCGAGGACAGGTCGAATGTGCAAGCATCCCGCCGACGCGTGCGCGTATATCCCGCCTTCCGTCCCATGCGCGGATAATATCTTCTCCACCTCGCGCACGAACTCGCCAAGCCTTTCAACAGGGATCGCGCAATCATCAATGAACGCGATCGGACGCGCCGAACGCGGCTGAGATCCAGCAAGCCCGGCCCCATCTTGCGCACATTCCAAATCCACGCGCTGCTCTTCTTTCGATTCGGCGATAAAAATTTTTCTGCCACTGGTGGTCGAGTAGGTCGAGGCGACAGCCGAGACCGTATCGAGACCACCCACTTTCGCCAACAAGTCTCTGAACTCATCCCCACTAAACTCCACAACCAACAACGCGGCGGGGTCACCACTCAAAACCAACTTGCTTCGCTCGCGTATCCCGTCGAACTTCGCGCCGCGCAGAGGATCGTGTTGGAATCAACTCAATCGCGGACGGAGCGTGCGCCAGCAAACGCAGCACATCATCACACGCACTCCGCAACACTCGCGTATGAAAGAACAGCCAAGATCGTGTTCCTCAGCTTCGAGACAAGATTTACTTTCATCCTGCAGATCACCGCCAGCGTGCCTTCCGAGCCAGCAAGCAACGGCGCAAGATTCAAACTTGAAACAGGCGGATACATCCTCCATCGCGGTGGCGCGGACGCGGTCACGGCAATAAATAATTCAACCGATACCCCGCCGCATTCCGCCACGTCTGCGGATAATTATGCTTTATCGCCTCCGCATACTTCTCTCAGATCTCCAACACCGCCCCAACCACCACTCGACTGTCCACTGCTCACCGATAACTGATCACTATTCACTGATAACTTTTCATTCACATGCTCCCCACACTTCAACATCCCATCCCCAAAATCCACATCGGCTTCCAAAATATGATCCGCGCTCATGCCATAGAGGATCGAATGCGCGCCCGTGCCGTTGTTCGCGTCCTCCGCCACATCGTCGCGCGTTCGGCAGAGGCAGGATCGGGGCCCGAACATCAGTCCGTGTTTTGAGACGGCTTTGTTCAGAGTCAGATAAAACAACGCCAGAGTTCAACGATAGCAAACTTTGCTTCGGGATTAATTTCTACGATCTTATCCAACCAACGCGAGCAATCGAGGATCAACGCTTCGCCGATTGCCTGCCCCGCAGTGATGTTCCCGCCCCGCGCGAAAGGATCGGGATCTTGTATTTCGCCGCTAGTTCAACCGCCGCATGTAATTCCTCTTGATTTCTGGAATCACAACGCCCAGCGGTTCGATCTGATACATGCTCGCGTCGGTGCTGTACAGAATCCGCGAAGCCAGATCGGTGCAGGCCATATCGCCGCTGAATTGTTTACGCACGGTTCGTAGAGAAATTCGCGCGGAAGATAAGTAGAAAACTCCGAGGTCTTAAGACCTCGGAGTTTTGGAATCTGGTCACTTCGCCTTGCCCTGCCCTGCCACCGCGCGGCTTTCTTCGCCGCCTCTTCGGGGTCGCCGAGATAATAATTCTTCATCGGCTTCAAATCTTTATTCAACTCATACACAAGCGTTTACCCGTTGGAATATTCAACTCGGTGATCTCGCCATCTGAAATATTATCGAGATACTTCACCAACGCGCGGATGCTGTTGCCATGCGCCGCGACGATCACGCGCTTGCCCGATTGGATCGCTGGACTCAACGTCGCATGCCAATACGGAAGGACGCGATCCAAAGTTATTTTCAACGATTGAGGTGGCGAGCAGCATCTGCTCAGGTGTCAACGAAGCGTAACGCGGATGTTCGGATGCCGTTCGTCGGTCAATTCCAGCGCGGGAGGCGGCACATCACCAGCACCACTTGCCAAATCTTCACCTGCTTTAACCGTATTTCTCCGCACCATCTCCGATTTGTTCAATCCCTGCAACGCGCCGTAATGACGTTCGTTGAGTTGCCGCACGCTTTCGTGACGGAATCCATTCGAGGTTCAATTCCTGCAAGACCGTCCACAAGGTTTGGATCGAGCGTTTCAACACGGATGTGTACGCGACGTCGAACACAGATCCTTCCGCCTTCAAGAGTCGCCCCGCCTATTGCCTCCGCCCTGCCCTGCTCGGTCAGACCAACATCCGTCCAACCTGTGAATCGATTTTCAAGATTCCAAACGCTTTGACCATGACGGACTAAAACAAGTTTTAACCCGCATTACGCCTCTCCATACCCAACCATGTTTTGGACGCTGATTTCACGCTGAACAACATGAATTCTTTTCTTTTTACATCAGCGAAATCAGCGTTTTTCAGCATCCCAATTTTTACAGATTGAGGTTCAATATATAAGCGGATTATACAGCCTCATAGTAAAATCACGCCATGCCCACCGACGATGTCACGCCCATCCGCCAGCAATACCTCGAGATCAAACGCGAACACCCAAACACGATCCTCTTCTTTCGCCTCGGCGATTTTTACGAAACCTTCGACGAAGACGCCGAGATCACCGCGCGCGAACTCGACATCGTCCTCACCTCGAAACCCATCGGCAAAGGCACGCGCGTGCCGCTCGCTGGCATCCCCTATCACGCGGTTGAAAATTATTTGGGGCGGCTCATCGAAAAAGGTTATCACGTCGCCATCTGCGAACAAGTCGGCGACACGCCGGTCAAGGGGACTCTTCCCGCGCAAGGTTGTGCGCGTCGTCACGGGGGACTGTGACCGAGCGGGATCTTGCCCGGCGATGCGAACAATTACATCGCTTCGGTTTTGCTGGACGCTTCGCCACTCGTTCAACTCCGACAGGCAAACTGCGCCAGTCGCGTATACCGACGTGACCACTGGAGAGTTCGCCGTCACCGAACTTCCGTCAGATCTCTCCGCGCAAATTGACTCGCCTGCATCCTGCCGAGGTGTTGCATCGATAGCCAAACTCTGCCGAACGAAATCTCAAGTCACCTCACGCCCTGGGCATCGTGGAAATTCAGGCCCGGGCAAATGCACAGAAACGTTATTGACCTCACTTCAACTCCTCCAACGCTGGTGGACGGATCGGATTGAAGCCGAGCATATCTCGGTACGCGCGCAGGCTGGATTGTTGCAATATATCAAAGTTTCCAGCCCGACGCGTTGAAGTTGCTAATGTCTCTTCGGACATATCATCTTTCCGAGTTCATGACGCTCGACGCATCCACGCGGCGGAATCTTGAATTGGATGAAACCTTGCGCGGCGGGCAGAGGGCTCACTGCTCGGCACGCTCGGCCTCACGATCACACCGATGGGCAAGCGACTCATCCATCAATGGGTCAACCAGCCCCTGCTCGACACGTGTCCAAGATTCAACGCCAACGTGGTGTGGAATATTTTTTTCAGCAAGGCATGATCCGCGCGGAGATCGCGCCGCGCGCTGAAACCGATTGCCGATCTTGAACGGCTTCCGTCGTCGCGTCATTGCTGAGGCGAGCACAGCCGCGCGATCTTGTTGCGATGAGGCCGTTGAGTGCGTTGCCAAGTCTTGTTGAATCCCTTGGTGAAAGAGGAAAGGCGCCGCCCTGAGCCCGCCGAAGGGGAGGAAAGATGCGGGGTTGCCCACGATTGATTTACAACAGGGGCAATTGACTTTGCTTGAAAACGCGATTGACGATGACCCACCGTCCACGTTGCAAAATACGGGAGTTATCCGCGCGGGATACTCGCAAGAATTGGATTCGGTGATTGACGCGTCGAAACACGCGCGCGACTGGATCGCCAACCTCGAATCGGTCGAACGCGGGAAGACGGGCATCAAAACGCTCAAGGTCGGTTACAACAAAGTCTTCGGCTACTACATCGAAATCTCGCGCGGCGCGGCGGATAAGGCTCCTGAAAATTACATCCGCAAGCAGACGCTGGTCAACGCCGAACGATTCATCACGCCGGAGATGAAAGAATACGAAACGCTGGTGTTGAATGCCGAAGAGCGGATCAAAGAGATCGAAACGCGACTCTTCCGCGAGGTGTGCGCCGAACTCGCAAAGTCGGCTCATCAACTTTTATCCACGGCGCGCGCCATCGCCGAGGTAGACGTCTTGTCCGCGCTTGGGGAGGCGGGAGCGCTGGGAGGGTACATCAAGCCGAACGTCCACGAAGGAAGCGGGCTTGAAATCCACGAGGGCAGGCATCCAGTTGTCGAGCAGACTCTGAAAGGCGAACGCTACATCCCGAACGATGTCCTGTTTGAAAAGGGCGAGGTGGTGCGAGTCATCACGGGACCGAACATGGCGGGCAAGTCTACGTATTTGCGGCAGACCGCGCTGATCGTGCTGATGGCGCAGATGGGATCGTTCGTGCCAGCCGCGTCGGCAGACATCGGACTCGTGGATCGAATCTTCACGCGCATCGGCGCGCAGGATGAAATTCACGCGGGGCAATCCACGTTTATGGTGGAGATGGTTGAGGCGGCGAATATTTTGCATCACGCCACATCGCGCTCGCTGTTGATCCTCGATGAAATTGGACGAGGGACTTCAACGTATGATGGAGTTTCTATTGCATGGGCGGTGATCGAATTTATTCATAATCATCCGCATCTTCGCGCGAAAACTTTGTTCGCCACGCATTATCACGAGTTGACGCAACTTGCCGAACTTCTGCCCGGCGTGCGGAATTACAACGTGGCGGTCAGCGAAGCGGACGATAAAGTTGTGTTCCTGCATAAGATCGTCCCCGGCGGCGCGGATCGTTCGTATGGAATCCACGTGGCGCAACTGGCTGGCTTGCCCGCGCCGGTCATCCAACGCGCAAGCGAGATCATGGCGGAACTCGAAAAAACTTCGGGGCGAGCGGTGAAGATCAATCCACACGCGGCGCAACAAGCCGCCCTGTTCCCTGAATCGAGTCCGATCCTCGATGAGTTGAAAGAGATCGACGTGAACAGCCTCTCCCCCATCGAGGCGTTGAATAAGTTGTTCGAGTGGCAGAAGAGGTTTACGAAGTGAAGCAGGCCTGCCAATCACGGCAAGGAGATTCGCGCGATGAATAAAGTTGCGAAAAACGAGAGCAAAAGCAAAGTCGAGTTGAGCATCGTCCTTCCTTGTCTAAATGAAGAGCGGACGGTGGGAGTGTGTGTAGCGCAGGCAAAATCGTTTCTTACAAAACATAAAATCAACGGCGAAGTGATCGTGGCAGACAATGGCAGTACCGACAACTCGATCAAGATCGCAACATCAAAAGGGGCAAGAGTAATTCAAGTTGAGCAAAAGGGATACGGCAACGCCCTGCGCGGAGGCTTTGAAGCGGCGAAAGGCAAGTACATCATCATGGCAGACGCCGACGAAAGTTATGACCTCGTCAACCTCATGCCGTTCGTTCAAAAACTCAGGGAAGGCTATGATCTAGTAATGGGCAATCGCTTCAAGGGTGGAATCAAAAAAGGCGCAATGCCGTGGCATCACAAATACATTGGCAATCCCATCCTTTCTTTCATCGGCGGGTTATTCTTCAGGACGAACGCGAGAGATTTCCACTGCGGCTTACGAGGGTTTACAAAAGAAACCATACAGCGAATGGATTTACAAACCACTGGCATGGAACTCGCCAGCGAGATCGTCATCAAATCTTCCATATTGGGGATGAAGGTCTGCGAGGTGCCGACGACACTATCTCCCGACAACCGGGACAGACCGCCTCATTTGCGATCCTTCCGCGACGGCTGGCGGCATTTACGGTTCTTATTGATCTACAGTCCTCGCTGGCTTTTCCTCTATCCAGGCGTGATCCTGCTTGCGGCAGGCGCAACAGCCAGTTTCATCCTCTTCTTCGGTCCCGTAAAGACCGGTCTGCGGTTGTTCGATTTCCACAGTTTCATTCTCGCAGGCACGATCATGATGCTGGGATTAAGTATGCTTTCGTTCGCGTTCCTGACGCGGGTGTTCGCATTCAACTTCGGCTTATTACCCAATTCGCCGCCGTTATTCAATCTTTTCAAATACTTCAAACTAGAAACAGGGCTTGCAATCGGATCGGCTATTTTCCTTCTAGGATTATTCTTGATCATGCGCGCGACGATTCTTTCCTACACCCCGGGCTTCCAATCCATCGGGTTTGACAATAGCATCCGCCTCGTTTTCGGCGGCAGTTTATCCATCCTCGCCGGAGGGCAAATCGTTTTTACAAGTTTCGTACTGAGCCTTTTAGGAATGAAAATTTCAAGAAACTGAGACATCAAACAGCCATTAATATGGAAACAAGAAAGCAGGTAACTTAACCATGTTCGACTATGAAAACATCTGGAAAGACTCCTGGGGAGACATGCAGAAATACGGTCCCGTTCACCGCCATCACAGGCGGATTTTCTCCAATCTTTTCGCGCAACTCCCGAAAGAGGAAATAACTTCGATCGCGGATATTGGCTGCGGGGAAGGGTCGAACCTGTTTTTTATACGGTCGCAATTCCCAAAAGCCGAACTTTTTGGTTTTGACATATCGAATACGGCAATCGAATCGGCTAGGGCAAATACCGACGCTGAAATTTCACTCTTAAACATACAAAAGGAAGCGCCGCAGAGAAAATTCGACCTGACATTTTGCTCGGATGTTGTCGAGCATCTTGAAGACGATTTAGCCGCGATGCGTAATATCAAATCTGCCACGAACAAATACGCGGTGGTCGCTACCGTCCAAGGTCGTATGCGGACGAACGAGGACACGATCGGCCACGTCCGAAATTACGAATACGGCGAACTGGCAGACAAACTCGCATCTGTCGGTTTCAATATCTTGAAAGTCGTTGAATGGGGATATCCGTTTTATTCCCCATTATTTCGAAATGGTCTGGAACTATTTCCAGCCTCGGCAAAATTCAGTTATGGAAAATATGGTGTTCGACAAAAAATCATGTCGCACCTGCTCTATATTCTCTTCTCGTTGAATAGCAGCAAAAGAGGCGACGTGGTTTTCGTTCTCGCAAAACCCTGACGCGGGATTAAATGAAAATACTGACGATCAGTAATTATTTCCCGAACCATCCTGGCGGGATCGAGTTCGTCGCTTTGAACCTGACCTACCGGTGGAGAAAGCGGCATCACGTACGGTGGGTAGCGTGCGATGTTTCCACTCCGCGTTACGAAAATAGCAAGGATGATATTCCATTGACGGCATGGAATATTACGGAAACACGTTTTGGGTTTCCGTACCCAATACCGACAATCAGCTCGATAACCACCATTACAAAACTGGTGAAATGGAGCGATATCGTCCACCTCCACGATTGCTTATATCTTGCTAATATTATTGCCTTTATTGCGTCGTTGATATACTCCAAGCCAATCGTGATCACACAACACGTCGGACTGGTGACTTATCGCGAAAAAGCCAAGATGGCTTTGCAGCTTTTAGCCTATCGGTTAATCGGATTTCCAATTCTGAAGAGATCAAGTCTCGTCATTTTCGTCAATCCGCGCGTACAAGAATGGTTTGAAAAATCCATAAAAATTCGCCAGTCGTCCCTTCTGCCAAACGGCGTAGACGCTCAAATTTTTAGACCGCCGGTTGACGGAGAACGCGAAACAGCTCGCGCCAAACTTGGCCTCTCAACTAACGAAATGCTCTTCCTATTCATCGGGAGATTTACCCAAAAAAAAGGCATTCAGTTGATCAAGGAAATCGCTATCAGCCGCCCAAAGCATCGGTGGATCATGATTGGAAATGGCGACGTCAATGTCAGCGGATGGAACTTGCCAAATGTCAGCGTGCTTTCACCTCAATCACAAATACAGTTGCGAGAATTCTACATAGCGGCAGATATTTTTATTCTTCCATCTACCGCTACGAAGGGTTTCTGGCTGTGCAAGAAGCACCACGTGCGGATTACCAAGCGCAGTTTCGGAAGAAACGGCAGAATCAATGCCCAATGCTCCACATCCTGTTGAACGTATCTTCCTTGCCGCAGATGCTCCAAACACTAGACGAGTTGGCTGAGAGCGCGAACGCTCGCAAGCGACTCCAAGTTGCCTCTAGAGATTTCGCAAAGCAATGGGATTGGGAAGCAACAGCAAGGAAATACGAGGAGCTTTTCATCAATGTGCTCGATGCCGCAAAAGCGTAAACGATCGACCACGATTAAAAGAAAGGATAAACAATGGGCTTGGATCCGAACGGCATACGGTTTTTACTCTATTCGCAGAAACGTGGCATAGACTTTGAAGAGACCGCCATGATTGGGCGACAAAGCCTTGATCTCACAAAAACAGAGCTTGGAAATATTTTTCAGGCATTCGGCTTGAGCGTTGACAAAAACACGATCGGAGAGTTTCTTTAGAGAAAACCCGGGGTATGCGAGTTCTTTTCTCGCATTTCTTGGCGCGAAAAGTTCACCTGATATTTCCCCTTACGAGGAGCGACCATCTTGCCGATCTAAACTAATTTATCGCCTCCTGACCTACAAAATTCCTATTCTGTAGTTCTTGACGGAGGCTCTCCTGGAACATGTTTTCAACTTCCTGTAGCGATAAAAATCGCATGGACATGTTATGTCGGGGGACATTACTTGGGAATTATCTTCGCGAACAATCGCGGACATGGATTCATCAATTCAGCCTGAGATCTTTCCAGCATTTTCACTCCGCAAAACGGATTCGAACTGGTTGACCTGATCGCCTTTGAGAGCAAGGCTGGAGCAGCCTGGTACGCAGTCAAGAAGCCCGAAGACGTCAAGGGTAGAGTGCAGCTAGTCAACAATTCGCCTGTGTATCTTCTGGTCATAGCAAAAAAACTTGCGAATAAAAAGATCTTCGATACGACGCCTCAGCAAAGCGACTATCTTGCCACATGGAAGGAGCACAGCCGCGATCAAAACTCAGAAGACACTTCGGGGCAAGCGTCAGGAAAAAATGCTTTGCGCGAATGGGCAAAAAGGCGCTTACCGTTTGTCGTCAAGCAGAAGATTCAAAGGATGATCGAGGGATATGGCTTCGATCCTCGATTTTACACGCCGATAGACCCAACAAAGGATAACCCGCGAAGCAGACAATGAAGACAAAAGCATCCGGCAATCATGCTCTAAAAATCGCCTTATCTGCTTGGGCAATAGCCTGCATTTCCCTTTTTGCATATTATCCAGGCAGACTAAGCTACATTCATTGGTCAAATCTTGCCAATTGGCAACTTCTCCCTGAAAAATTAGGGAGGCTGCAGCCATTGCAAGACATTCTCGCGTTCCTTTTTTCGCTTGTGGGTATCATAATCTTCTCCGCCGCTTGTACATCATTGGGGTCCTTCATCGTCAGTCGGACAAATTTAGAAGATAGAGCAACGCCTCTCCATGGTCTATCAATGGCGGCATTAATCGCGACTGAATTCCTGATCGGGCACGGAATTTACTCGACCATATTTATTGTATTAGGAATAGCGCAGCAAATCACGCCCGTTAATGTCGCTATACTGCTGGCTGCAGGCTTACTAGCAGGCTTTGCTCAATTGAAAAAAAGTCTCCTGAAAGCAATCACTGAATCTTGGGCAGGTCTCAGGAACGCGCTGGCAAAGAGAGAAGACAGGCTCATTCTCGTTCTACTCGGGTGCGCCCTGTTTGCTAGCCTGCTTAATTCTTCCGCGCGAATTAGTTACGATTCCACCTCGATTTACTTTTCAAACGCAAAATTAACCGCTCTAACGCATCATATTGACTTTTTCTTAAACGACACTTTTATTGTCAGCGCATTTCAGTCCTCCATACAGTTCACTGCGCTTATGCAAATTTTTGGAGACCAATCTGCCCGCTTGTTCTCGTGGGTTTGCGGACTCATCATCCTTATATTCAGCCTTGCCTTGGGAGAAAGAACCGGTCTACCGAGACGCGCAATTTATATTCTGTTTGCGATGTTAATGACAACGACAGCCTTTACCGACCTCATGGGCGATGGAAAAGTTGATTTGATAAGTTCCGCGCCCGCCATTGCAGCAATCTACTGGCTAGTGATAAGCAGCGAGGACAAGCCGCGCCCCCGGTCATTGTTATTACTCATTGGGTTTCTAGCAGGTCTTGCAGTTGTCGCGCGTCCTTTCAACGGTTTCCTTTTGGGAGTATTTATTTTTCTGTTTCTTGCGCAAAAACAATATTTTGGGAAAGGCATCGGATTTGCAGGAATTAGAACCATATTCATGTCGCTAACTTGGATTGCTTTAGGAAGTCTCGGATGGGGCGTTTTCCACCTCATCGAAAACTGGCTAATACTCGGGCATCCCTTTGCATTCCCTGTCCAGCGTCTCAAGCATCAATGTCGGGTGGCCTTATGGGCTACGATCCCGATCAAATTATGATCGCGCACATACCTTTTTGCCGCGAGAGCTTACAATAATTCTTAAACACTGGGAAATGATTGCCCTCTTCATTCCCGTTCTTCCAGTTGGATTGTTCCAACAAAGAAAAATCAAGGTAATAGGTTTAGATTGGATCTTATTTGTTATTTCTTTGATCGCCCTTCTTCTTGATTTTTTATTTTTTACTGTGTTGAAATCCGCTATGTCTTATTTCGATAATTTTGTATTTACTGATCGCAAAAAAGCCATGGCGGCCATGTTGGAACACGAAGAATACTTAATGCCAAAACTTGCAACAGCATTACTCATCGGGCTGTTGATATTTATCGTAACGAGGACACTCTTCATCGCAGCAGATACCTACTCCCCAATTGACAGTCGCAAAATCCCCAATGCTACGACAGCCCCTTCTGTAACATCGACTTATCAACGAGATGTCTTGGCGCGCGCGTTCAGACGTTGTATGGCAATCATTATTTATCTTCGGTCTATCTATCGGCCTGCTCCACTTCACATGAAGAATATTCAATTTTCCAGAAAACTAATGGCGAAGATCACAGCCTTCATGGGAAGTATCGGCAAGATATCAATTTAATGCCTACGAGTAACGATGGCTCACCCGCTACCTGCATTTGAAATACATCAAGCCAGAACACGCCGACTGGCTTACCGTCGTGCCGATCCATGGCGCTCAGCGGCTTGAAAATGCGTGCCCGAATTACGTAACAGCGCGCCTGTAATGCTGAATCGACGAAACAATCGATAAATATGAAGTTTCCCGTTATTCAAAATAATTCGTTGACAGGCAAATAAAATGACCCCGTTTTCCACGAGGTCATTTTGAAATACAAAACCGCTTCCGACTTACTTCGTCATCTCTTCCGCGGGCGCCTTCGAGCGCGTCACTGCCCATGCCAGCACGCCCAACAGAACTGCAGAAACGACCCAAACGATTGGCGACGTTCCACCGGTTCGATATTGCACGACGATCGGGGCAACGATCACCGCGACGAGGTTGACCACCTTGATCATCGGGTTGAGCGCGGGACCAGCCGTATCCTTGAACGGATCGCCGACCGTATCGCCGACCACTCCAGCCTTGTGCCGCTCGGAGCCTTTACCAAGATTCTTCTTGGGGTCTTTCGGCTCATCTTCGATCAACTTCTTAGCATTGTCCCATGCGCCGCCAGAGTTATTGAGGAACACAGCCAATAACTGACCAGAGACGATGATGCCAGCAAGGAAACCGCCCAACGCTTCTACTTGAAGGGTGAGACCAACCAAAATCGGCGAGATCACACCCAACAACGCCAGCGTGACCAACTCTTTCTGCGCGGCGGTCGTCGAAATGTTGACGGCTTGCTTGTAATCAGGCTTCACTTTGCCCTTCAACACACCGAGTTTGAATTGGCGGCGAACTTCAAGCACGATCAATGAGGCGGCGCGAGTGACCGCCTGAATGGCGAAGGACGAAAACAACCACGGCAACGCGCCGCCGATCAACATCCCGACAAAGACACGGGGATCATCTATACGGATGCCAATGGCAGAAATCAACTGATCAGCCGCAACACCCAGAGATGTCTGCGCGCGAGACACGTCTACGAGGAAAGAGCCGAACAGCGAAACCGCCGCGATCACAGCCGAACCGATCGCAACGCCTTTCGTGATGGCTTTTGTCGTATTACCAACCGCGTCAAGATCAGCCATGATCTTTTGAGCGTCTTTAGTGACTTTATCTGTTTTACCAGACCAAGCCATTTCGCCGATGCCATTCGCATTGTCCGAGATCGGACCGAACGAGTCCATGGCGACGATATTACCGGTCAAAGTAAGCATGCCAATACCGGTCACCGAAACGCCGTACAACACGTAGGTCGCGCCCTGATCGCCAAAGAGAAAAATCGAGGCAAGAATGGTAATGGCGATCACGATCACAGACCAAACGGAAGACTCAAGTCCGCTGGAGATACCACTCAAGATCAATGTGGCAGGTCCCGTATCAGCCGACTTCTTAATTTCCTTCACCGGTGGAGCCTCTGAGCCGGTAAAGTGATCGGTCAGGCGGTCAATCACGATCGCGAGCACTACGCCAACAAATACTGCTACTGGAATTCGCCACCAGCCGCCTTCAATATCTTGCAAGTAGAAGAACCCAACAACGAAGAACAAAACTGAGGAGAAAACCGCGGAAGCGATCAATCCATTAAAAATGGCTTGCATCGCATTGCCGCTCTTACTGTTCTGCCCGCTCTTTACAAAATTTGCGCCGAAGATCGAGGAAAGCACGCCAATTCCGCGCACGATCAACGGGAAGATGATCCATTCCAATTGGTTGCCGGTCACATGCCAAAGGGCGAGACCCAGAATCAAACTGGAGACGATCGTCACCTCAGATGATTCGAAGATGTCAGCCGCCATGCCCGCGCAATCGCCAACGTTGTCGCCGACGAGATCAGCGATCACAGCCGGATTTCTCGGGTCATCCTCAGGGATGCCTGCCTCTACTTTCCCGACCAAGTCCGCGCCCACGTCAGCCGCTTTGGTGAAGATACCGCCGCCCACGCGCATGAAGAGCGCAAGCAGGGTTCCGCCGAAACCAAAACCCAACAGCGCGTCCGGAGCGGCGATCCCCATCACAATGAAGATAACCGTTCCGCCAAGCAAGCCCAAACCATTAGTGAGCATGCCGGTCACGTTCCCCGCCCGGTAGGCAATATCCAGCGCTTCGCCGAACGAACGCTTGGAGGCAGCAGCCACACGGACGTTCGCCTCCACCGCCATACGCATACCGATCTGCCCGACCATCATCGAGGCGTACGCTCCCATAATGAAAGCAATCGCGCGCGCTAAACCGATGATCAACTTAACCGTGTTTTCATCGCCCACGTTCTTATATTGCACAAGCGCTTCAGGCGATGGCGGCACCACGTAAACGGAAGCGAATAGAACAAAGGTTAATGCGATGATCAGGGGCCAAATGCTTTTTGATTGGCGAGTCAAATAGGCATCCGCGCCGTCGCGAATAGCGCCCCAGACCTCCTGCATTTTTTCAGTGCCTTTATCTTCGCGCAGGATTCGCGCTCTGAGATAAAAAGCATAGAACAGACTTGCGATCGCGACTAATAAAACTGCCCAGATCGCCACCTGTTCTATAAAAGTTAGTCCTTGCATAGCATACATAAGGGGGTGATTCCTCCCGAACAAAATTTTTCCGGGCATCTGCCCGGCAAAGCAGACGGATTTTACAGGCGCAAAGTTATTGTGTCAAGAAATGGGAAAGTTACTTTTCCGGTTGACAGGCTTCCCCGAATCGGATAAGATTTCTCTAGGAATAAAATAGTCTCGTCTCAAGGAGTACAAATGCTTCAAGAATTGGAACCCCGAATTGCCATTGCGACCGATACCCCGATGCTCACCCTTACCGGCGCGGCATCTGAAGCGGTTAGGAACATCCTCCAAGAACGCAACCTCGAAGGGTACGCGTTGCGCGTGTATGTTGCCGGAGGCGGTTGTTGCAGCGTCAACTTCGGCATGGCTCTCGATAATAACTTCCGCGACCTAGATTCGACTTTCGACATTGACGGCGTCAAGGTCGTTGTTGATGAAGTCTCGCTTGAATACCTGCGCGGCGCAACAGTGGATTTCGTCAACGACCCCGAACGCGGCGCCGGCTTCGCCGTAGACAGCCCCAACGCAAAGGGGCATGACCACGAACATGGCGAAGGCGGATGCGGTTGCGGCGGATCATGCTCCTGCCAAAACTAAGTGTTTGATCGAACATCAAAAAAGACCGGGCAACCGGTCTTTTTTTGTTACCTGCCTCGAAGATAGGATATTACCGCGCCAAAAAAACCGAATAGCCCAAGCACAAGGATGATCAACCCGGCAGGAACCCCGGGCGATTGTGAAGTTGATGAAGAATCGAACGAAGGCAACTCAAGCGGAGGCGGCGGAGTGAACGTCGGCAGGCGGGTTGGAGTCTGTTGACCGATAAATGCCGCCTCAAGAGTCGGGTCAATAGTCGGCGTCGAAAATGGCGTCGGGGTTGGCGGAATATCAATGACCGGCAAGAGTGCGCCGGCAGTTAGCGACACATACAAACCGAATATCCAAGCGGTTGAGTCGGGAACTCCCGCGTAATAGATCTTGATCCACTCTTCCCTGCCGCTGGCGCGAGCAAGCGCCGGGGCAGACTCGCCAGCCTGCATAACCCCGACGGCAGGGTAATCAAACGAACTAGGTCCCGCGTAAATGCGGACGATCGGAATGCTTGGGTCTACTCGAACGAGCGGGCCCGCGGGTGTTCCGGTGACGGTGGGAACTGAACCTGTTGGCTGTTGGGCATGAGCGACAGCAGGCGCGCCATTTGCAAAAAAAGTCGCCAGCAATAGACAGCCGATAAAAACGGATACAAAAATCGAAATCCGTGATCTGCGTAGAGTTCGCGCGAGGATGTTCATTTTCGTGATAGGAATGTAAAGCCTAGACCGATCGCGCCTAATACAACGAGGACGACGATGAAATATCCAAACGGAACGCCTCGCGCTTGCGGCACGGTTTCGGATACAAATACTGGGACGGTCAACGGCGGCGGCGGAGTGAATGTGGGCATTCGCGTCGCCGTAGGCTGACGGTCATACGCCGCGGCGAGAGTCGGATCAATCGTTGGAGTGGTCAACGGCGTCGGCGTTGGAGGCGGCTCAACAACTTGAGGATCGCCGCCAGAAATGCTGACATACGATGCGTAGACCCAGCCGATTCCGCCGTCAAAAGAAATTTGAACCCACTCGCGCCCGGGTGAAATTCCCAAGGCAGAACGCACGTCGCCGGGAAAAAGTTGACCGATCACATCGTAGAACGTACCGGGTCCCGCGCGGACGTTCATCGGGTCGGTATACGTCACAGTGATGACAATGCCTGTGGGGGTTGCACCGTCTTGAAACGCTTCAGCCTGTCGAGCAGGCGTCAACACGATTAATCCCACACTAAGCGCCGCCAACAAACTCGCAAAAAACTTAAACCAAAATTGTCGTACCACGTATAGTTTCATAGAGACATACAACGCGACGACACGATGTCGTCGCTGATGAAGAGGATTATAATCGAATTCATGGACAGACGAATCTTTCACGGCAGCGTTACGCCAGACGATATTGCCCGCGCATTGACGGCGGAATTTAATCGCGGCAATTTACACGCGCAAACCATCGGGCAAAAGGATAAAGTGGCAGTCCAGATCGCCACGAGCACCGGCGCGATGTCCGGCGGGCAGACCGCCCTCACCGTCAGCATTCAAACAGTTGAAGACGGCGTCATGATCGAACTCGGTCAGCAGGCATGGATGGGAATTGCCGCGAGCCTCGGTCAGACGGCATGGTCGGCGCTTCGGAATCCGTTCAGCCTGCTTTCGCGGCTCGACGATCTCGCGCAAGACTTTGAAAGCATTCAACTGAGCGAAAAGGTCTGGCAAACTATTGATAAAACCGTCGCCGCGCTTGGCGCCTCACATGACTTATCCGATAGACTCTCGCGCGTCACCTGCGATCATTGTGGAACTGCCAACCCGTTGGGTGAAGGTTCCTGCATCGCTTGCGGAGCGCCGTTAGGAAATGCCCAGCCGAGCGCCTGCCCACATTGCGGATTTGTAATCCGCGCGGGTGAAATCACCTGTCCGAACTGCCATCGCAGGCTAGCATAAAAATTTTCCCGGTTCGGTATATTTTGAAACTGCAAGTTTGTAATCTTGCGGTTTTTTAGCCTCCCCTCTATAATACTTGGGCGCCGTATCGGCAGGGATTCAATGACGAACAAACTTGACCAATTAGAGGCAAAGTTACAGTCCTTGGTGGAAGACCAGTTGGTAAAGATATTGCCCGGTCTACACGTCGAGGACAGAATTATTCAGCGCCTATCCGCCGCGCTCAAACAAAACATCGTCGAAAACAGCGGCGAGGGAGCGACGGCTCCCAATGTGTACACCTTGATCGTGTCCACCGACTCCTCCCCCATGTGGAAGGAGCAAAGCACGCTGGATGTGCTGAAAAATATCATCACCACAGCCGGCAAAGAAGCGGGACTCAAATTTACCGGCAATCCTACGATCTCCATCACCACAGATGAAAACTACACAAACGAGGATATCAGCGTCGTTGCATCGCATCGGCTCGAACCCGTAGGCGACACTAAAGGTATGCCAACTAAAACCCCGACAGCGGAACTGGAAGCGGGCGACTCCATGCCCGAAAACGCCTTCCTGATCATCGAGGGCGTTAAAGTGTATTCACTGACCGAACCTGTGGTCAACATCGGCAGGCGGCTGGAGAATCATCTTGTGATAGACGATCCGCGCGTATCACGCAACCATGCGCAACTGCGATCCATCAAAGGCAGATTCGTTTTATTCGATCTCAATTCTACAGGCGGAACTTTTGTGAACGGTCAGCGGACTTCGCAGACCGTCCTCTATCCCGGTGACGTGATCTCACTGGCGGGCGTCGCGCTGATCTTCGGGCAGGATAACCCACCGGTTCGCCCCGACTTGGCAGAGACCTCGCCTCTTGCGGGCATCCGCAACGGCGCAAGCGAAAGACCCACTGCATCCATCGAGCACAAGACCATAGAAATCAAAACGGATCAACTCAATCAAGACAACAACAGCCAATGATTGCGACAATTGCGCTGATCCTGAGGGTAGCGCTGACAACCGCGTTATATCTTTTCGTTGCTTGGGCATTGTGGACACTCTGGCAGGAATTGAGACAACAAGGAAAAATCATCTCTGAAAGGAAAAGGGCGGGAATTTCCATCATCCAAGAATCGGAACAAGGCAAAAACCGCGAATATCATCTTTTTCAGAACGAGATCATCATCGGACGCCACTCGCATTGTGACATCACCGTAATGGACGAGGTCGTCTCCTCTCAGCACGCCCGCCTCTCCTATCACCACAATCAATGGTGGCTGGAAGATTTAAGTTCAACCAATGGAACGTTCTTGAACGGCACAAAACTAACAACGCCGACAGTGGTGATCACCGGCGATCAATTCAAATGCGGCGGCGTGCAATTTACGCTCCGCGTTGAAGCGGAAGAAATATCCACCGACACACCAACAAACGAACTGAGGTCTTCATGACGAAATCAATCAAACTTGCCATCATCGGCGGCTCCGGCTTGTACTCCATTCCTGGTCTCGAGGAAGCGACCGAACAAATCGTGGATACTCCGTTCGGCAAGACCAGCGCTCCCATTGTCACCGGCAAACTCGAAGGACAACAAGTCGCCTTCCTCGCCCGCCATGGGATTGGGCATCATATTTCGCCGACCGAAGTTCCGTATCGCGCCAACATCTACGCGTTGAAATCGCTCGGCGTCGAACGGATCGTCAGCATCAGCGCATGCGGCTCGCTGCGCGAGGAATTTGCGCCGGGTCATATCGTCATCCCCGATAATATTTACGATAACACCCACCAGCGCGCGCGCACATTTTTCGGCGAGGGATTGGTGGCGCACGTCAGCGTGGCAGATCCCTTCTGCGCAGACTTATCGTCGCAACTCGAATCGGCTGTCCGCGCGGCAGGAGGCGTGACTCATCGCGGCGGATCGTTCATCACCATCGAAGGTCCGCGCTTTTCCACAAAAGCGGAATCGAACACCTATCGCTCGTGGGGAATGTCCATCATCGGCATGACCGCATCGCCGGAAGCGTTCCTCGCCCGCGAGGCGGAGATCTGCTATTCCACGATGGCGCACGTCACAGATTATGATGTTTGGCATGTGAGCGAAGAGCCGGTGACCGTTGAAATGGTCATTCAGACGCTGAACAAAAATACCGTGCTGGCGCAAGAAGCGATCCGCATCATCGCGCGCGACCTCAAACCGGAACGCGCCTGCACATGCGGGGACGCGTTATCTACCGCGCTCATCACCCGCCCAGATGCGATCCCCGCCGAAACACGGAAAAAGCTTGATCTGCTCGTAAAGAAATATCTCTGAGGCATGAACCGCATTCTACAGGGCAGCCTTCTCAAAATCGCCGCTGTATTCCTGATCGTACAGTCAACCATCATCACCATAGCCCCAGCGGTGCAATCGCGCTCCCTCGGCGCAAACCTCCGCTGGTCGCAATGGATTGCAGTATTGAGTTGGGGGTTATTAGTCTTTTTCGTTCACCGAGGCATCACAAAACGACTCCCCGACGCCGACCCGTTCCTCTTCCCCGCCGCCGCGCTCCTGAGCGGATGGGGCTTGCTCACGATCTGGCGGCTCGATCCAAGCCTTGGCATGAAACAGGCGATCTGGCTCGATGCCAGCCTCATCGGTTTCCTCATCGGACTGCAACTTCCCACGACCCTCAACTTTCTGCCGCGCTACAAATACGTTCTTTTGACAGGCGGTTTTCTTCTCGTCGCATTCACCTTGCTATTCGGCACAAACCCGATCGGGCTTGGTCCGCGTCTTTGGCTTGGTTGTTGCGGCATTTATTTCCAACCATCCGAACCGTTGAAACTTTTATTCATCGCGTTCCTCGCAACCTACCTCGCCAACCGGCTTGCCGCTCGAACAAAAGCATCGTCGCTCGTCCTCCCCACATTCATCATCAGCGCATTGGCGATTCTCCTGCTGATCGTTCAACGCGATCTCGGCACGGCGTCCATTTTTATCGCGCTGTTCACCATCATGATCTATCTCGCCACCGGTCGCCGGCGGACGTTGATCTTCAGCGCGCTCATGATCGTCGCGATCGGCATCGGCGGATACTACCTCGTCGGCATCGTGCAAGCCCGCGTTGATTCATGGCTCAACCCCTGGGCAGACCCGGCAAGCGGTTCATACCAAATCATTCAGGGACTCCTCGCCATCGCCAACGGAGGACTCGAAGGCAGAGGACCCGGACTAGGCAGTCCGGGACTTGTGCCTGTCGCCGTTTCCGATTTCATCTTCGTCGCCATCGCGGAAGAAACGGGTCTTTTCGGGACGTTGGGCATGCTCGCCCTCTTCGGCTTGATTCTAGCCCGAGGCTTGCGCGCCGCCCTCCGCGCCCCAGACTTGTTCCGCAGACTGTTCGCGGCAGGGATAACCTCCTACTTCGGCATTCAAGCCCTGCTCATCATCGGCGGGAACTTGCGCCTCCTCCCGTTGACCGGCGTCACCTTGCCGTTCGTTTCCTATGGCGGCTCGTCATTACTAACTTCTTTCGCGGCATTGCTATTTCTCCTCCTCATCAGCGATCACCTCGACGAAGAACCGGCGCAACTCATCAACCCGCAACCCTATCTAGTGCTAGGCGCGTTACTCTCGCTGGGAATCTTCGCCGCCGCCCTCGCCAACGGATGGTGGGCAGTCGTCCGCGGACCCGACTTGCTCGCCCGCACCGATAACCCCCGCCGCGTGATCGAAGACCGGTTCGTCCCGCGCGGCAACATTGTGGATCGCAACAACTCCATCATCACAACAACCATCGGCGAGATCGGAAATCTTGAACGGTCTTATGTGTATCCAAATCTTGCGCCGATCACTGGGTACAACCATCCAAAGTTTGGGCAGTCTGGTTTGGAAGCATCATTAGACTCCTACTTACGCGGTTTGCAAGGCACCCCCGCCACAACCATTTGGTGGAATCATCTGCTCTACGGCATGTCGCCTCCCGGCTTGGATGTGCGCCTCACCCTCGACCTCAATCTGCAATTCCGCGCGGACGAAATGATGTCCGATCATTCCGGCGCGGCTGTGATGTTGAACGCCCGCACCGGCGAAATTCTAGTCATGTCGTCACATCCAACATTCAACCCAAATCTCCTGAATGAGATTGGCGACCAATTGAGAGACGACCCATCTCGCCCGCTCATCAACCGCGCCGCGCAAGGACTGTACCCAACCGGCACAGCGCTGATCCCGTTCGCGCAAGCCGTGTTGAACAAACAAGACCTCATGAAAGAAGAACGCGAGATCATCCACGCGGCAATTGGATTTCATCGCGTGCCGCAGATTCAATTGCCTGTCGCCGAGTCGCTTTCAACGAATGCATTAGATCATTTCCATGTATCGCCCCTGCAAATGGCGCTGGCATCTGCCGCGTTGAGCAATCACGGGATCATCCCTGCGCCCAGCATCGCGTCGGCGGTCAACACTCCCACAGAGGGATGGGTAGTCCTTCCGGTGTTGGGAACGCCGTTCGAAGCGATCCAGCCCGCCCAGGCGGATAGAGCCGCGCAGTCCTTCATCCAAAGCGGGAACAGCTATTGGTCGCACATCGGGCAAGCCAGTGAAGGCGATTCATCTGTCACGTGGTTCATCGCGGGAACGCCGCCAAATTGGGGTGGGACACCGATCGTGGTTGTAGTTTTGATCGAAGAAAATAACGTCAGGCTCGCAGAACGCATCGGCGAGGAATTAATCGTGGATGCGATGAACCCGTAGTCTTGTTTGCCGCAAATTCAAGTGTTATAATCCCGCCGCTTCATTGGGGAGGCAAGATAATTGAATATGGTGGGCGTAGCTCAACGGCAGAGCATCTGACTGTGGCTCAGAAGGTTGTGGGTTCGAAACCCATCGCCCACCCCTCAAAAAGACTTGGTTGAAAACTGGGTCTTTTGGTTTTTAAATTACTTTGACCTATAAAAACAGGACAACGACCAGCGATGCGAACATGCTCAAAATGCGGTCAAGCGAAAAAGGATAACGAATTCTCTTGGAGCATACGAGGGATCAAGAAGCATTCAAGATGCAATTCGTGTCGCGCTAAAGAACGGATGGAATATTACGAAAGAAACAAAGCGAAGGAATTGAAATATAAAGCCAGCCGACAGATCGAAAAACGAGAGACGGACCGCAAATTCGTCGTACACTATTTGACTACTCACCCGTGCATTGATTGTGGAGAAACCGACCCGATGGTGTTAACCTTCGATCATGTCAAGGGATCTAAGAAGATGAACATTTCACAAATGGTCAATCAAGGGTATAGCCTAAAAGCCATCACTGCAGAGATCGAAAAGTGCGAAGTTCGCTGCGCCAACTGCCACATGAGGGTCGAAAAGCAAAGGCGGGGAACAGTATATTTCTAACTCGCCCTCTCGAAAACGAGTACAATAGCCGACATGCCCCAGACCATCAACGTGTTGTTCCTCGCGGCGGAAGCCGAACCGTTCATCAAGGTGGGAGGGCTGGGCGATGTAGCGGGGTCACTGCCGCGATTTGCGCGAAACCTTTCCAACGACGAGATCAAATTCGATGTGCGGCTGGTTTTGCCGCAACACGCCGCGATCAAAGCGGACACGCTCAAACCGGTGAGTATCTTCTCACTTCCGCGCGGCAGTTCCGAAGTCCAGGTGGAAGCGTTTGAAGGCGCGTTGGAAAACGTCCCCGTATATTTCATCAACGGCGATCCGATCCGCGCAAGTGGTTCCGTCTATTCATCCAACAACAAACTCGACGCCGAAAAATATGTTTTCTTTTCGCTTGCCGCGCTCGAACTGCCGCGTCAACTCAACTGGACGCCCGACATTATCCATTGCAACGACTGGCACACCGCGCTCGCCGCGTACGGCAATTTGGTCAAACGCTGGGAGGATAAAAAGAATCGCATTGCCTCCATCGTCACGATCCATAACCTGCCGTTCCTTGGTCCCGACGTGAAAGAAATTCTCGAGGCATACGGCGTGCCTCTCGCCAACACCGACCTGCCCGATTGGGCGCGCGTCCTGCCAATGCCGCTCGGCTTGTGGGCATCGGACGCAATCGTCGCGGTCTCGCCGACGTACGCCGCCGAAATATTACATGAAGAGTTCGGATGCGGTTTGCAAGAATTTCTTAGGAATCGGACGGAGACTCTGCGCGGCATCCTCAACGGACTCGACAACGATTCATTCGACCCTCGAACCGACTCGGCGCTTCAAGCCAACTTCAACGCGGTTAATTTATCCGCCCGTCCGAAAAACAAAACTGCCCTGCAAGAAAAACTCGGCTTGCCCGTCAACGCGGACGTTCCAATCCTCGGCATGGTCTCGCGCATGGATCCGCAAAAAGGAGTGGATATCGCCCTCAAAGGCTTGCGCATGATGAAAAAGCAAAATTGGCAATTCGTTTTGCTCGGCGCAGGCAACCCCAAACTCGAAGCGATGGCAAAGAAATTACAAGAGGACATGCCAGACCGCATCCGCGTTGAGACGCGCTTCGACGCGAAACTCGCGCGGCAAATTTACGCGGGTTCCGATATTTTCCTCATGCCCTCGCGGTACGAACCGTGCGGCATTTCGCAGATGATCGCCATGCGCTACGGAAGCATCCCTCTCGTCCGCGCCGTCGGCGGACTGCACGACACGGTCACAGACAGCGAAACAGGCTTTGCATTCGTAGAGGCGAAGGTCAAATCATTCAACGACGCTCTGCGACGCGCCCTAACTTTATTCCCCGATCGTTCCAAGTGGGAGACTCTTCAAAAAACAGGCATGGCGTTAGATTTCGGCTGGCAGGCTTCGGCGCAGCAATATGCCGATCTTTACAAAAAACTGGTCAAGGAATCACATGAGGCATACCCGAAGCCCGTCGAAACACCGAAACGAAAAATACGCGAAGAAAAGCCACAACCAGAAACCATCAACGGAGGCAGCGGATGAAAACACGAGCGGTCATTCTTGCAGGCGGCGAAGGTTCACGCCTCGGCGTATTAACGAAGAAACGCACGAAGCCCGCTGTTCCGTTCGCCGGAAAATACCGCATCATTGACTTTGCCCTCTCGAACTGCGTCAACTCGGGCATCTTCGATCTGATGGTGCTGGCGCAATATCGTCCGCAATCGCTGATCGAACACATCGGCTCCGGCGCGCCATGGGACTTGAACCGCGATTTCACCGGCGGTATCAAAGTCCTCACGCCGTACACAGCCCGCAACAATGCGGATTGGTTCACAGGCACCGCCGACGCCGTGCAACAAAATTTCGGCTTCATCAAGCAGGGCAACCCCGACTTCGTGTTGATCCTCTCCGGCGACCACATCTACACCATGGATTACGAGCCGATGATCTCTTTCCACATGGATCATCAGGCTGACGTCACGATAGGAACGATCAATGTCCCGATTGAAGAGGCGCCGCGCTTCGGCATCCTCGCCACAGACGATCACTATCGCGTCACGTCGTTTGTTGAAAAGCCGGCCAACCCGCCCGGCACGCTCGCGAACATGGGCGTCTATCTTTTTAACCGCGATGTGCTGGATAAATATTTGTGGGAGGACCGCCAGCGCAAAGGATCATTGCACGATTTCGGCAAAGATATTCTCCCGCGTTTGGTCAAATCGAAAGCCCGCATTTACGCTTTTCCTTATACAGGTTATTGGATGGACGTGGGGACCGTGCAATCGTATTGGCAATCGCACATGGACTTACTCGCGCCATTTCCCAATTTGAAACTGTACAACCGCAGTTGGATCATTCACACCCGCACAGAAGAACGTCCGCCTGCGCGCCTGCCATCCGATGCGTACGTCTACGCCAGCATGATCTGCGACGGATGTTACATCGAAGAAGGCGCGAGCGTGGAGAGCAGTGTGCTCTCGCCCGGAGTGATCGTTCGCGCGGGCGCGGTTGTGCGCGAATCAATTGTCATCACCGATACAGAGATCGGAAGCGGCGCGGTCGTCGAGCGAGCCGTGCTTGATAAGCGCGTTCGCGTCGGACAAAACGCGCGCATCGGCTGGGGTGTGGCAGATCAAAACATCCGCATCGCGCTCGTCGGAAAAAACAGCACGGTTCCAGAGGGGTTCGTTGTTGAGCCTGAAGCGGAGATCGGCACCGATGTTGTCGAGAGCGATTACAGCGACACAACTATCCATGCCGGCGAAGTCGTCGAAACCAAGAGGCAGGCAAATGAAATTTGAGCGAGCAGGTGGAATCCTCTTACATCCTACAAGCCTTCCAAGTCCATACGGCATCGGCGATCTCGGTCCGCAAGCCTATCGCTTTGTAGATTGGCTCGCATCCACAAACAGCAAACTTTGGCAGATCCTTCCGCTCGGTCCAACAGGCTACGGCGATTCGCCCTATCAATGTTTCTCCGCGTTCGCGGGCAATCCTTATTTGATCAGTCCCGAAGTTTTGATTCAAGATAGGTTGCTGACTCAGAATGACTTAACGGATGCGCCCAACTTTCCCGCCTCTCGCGTGGACTTCGGCCTGCTCATCCCGTGGAAGCTGACTCTACTCCTCAAGGCTTTCTCCCGCTTCCCCGCCGCGACAAAAGACTTCCACGACGGCTTCGATTATTTTTGCGCGCAAAACGCTTCATGGCTCAATGATTTCGCCCTCTTCATGGCGTTGAAAGATTCGCACGGCGGCAAGGCATGGAACACCTGGGAAGAACCGCTTCGCATGCGCGAGCAATCTGCCCTAGACAAAGCCCGCAAAGAATTATCGGATGACATTCATCGTCACTCGTTCTATCAATATTTATTTTTCCGCCAATGGGAGAATCTCCGAAAATATGCCAACGAAAAGGAATTGAAGATCATCGGCGACATGCCGATCTTCGTCGCCTATGACAGCGCGGATGTGTGGTCGCATCCCGAATTATTTTTTCTCGATGAATTAGGCAACCCGACAGTTGTCGCGGGCGTGCCACCAGATTTATTCTCTCCCACCGGTCAATTGTGGGGCAATCCGCTATATCGCTGGGATGTGCATAAAGAAACTGGGTATGCGTGGTGGCTGGAGCGGATCAAATTCGCATTGAAAACAATTGACATCCTGCGGCTCGATCACTTCCGCGGGTTTGCAGGCTATTACGAGATTCTTGCCAGCGAGAAAACAGCCGAGCATGGACACTGGGTTCCGGGTCCCGGCTCCGATTTCTTCCGCGCGGTAGACGCAAAACTCAGCGACGGCGCGGCGACAGCCAACCTCAATCTCCCCATCATCGCCGAAGACCTGGGCTTGATCACCCCCGATGTGATCGCGCTCCTCAAAGAATTTCAACTGCCGGGGATGAAAGTATTACAGTTCGGTTTCTCCGGTCCCGAGAATCCGTTCCTTCCACACAACTACCCCGAAAACTGCGTGGCATACACCGGCACGCACGACAACGATACCGCTAAAGGTTGGTTTGAAACAGCGGCTGAAAAAGAACGTGAGTTCGCGCTGAAATATTTGGACGTTGAGCCTTGCGAAGGTTCGGAGCCTTCGCAAGGCTTTGCATGGGAGTTAATCCGCGCGGTCTGGTCTTCGGTGGCGACAATCGCCATGACGCCCATGCAAGATGTGTTGAATTTAGGCGGCGAGGCGCGGATGAACTTCCCCTCGAAACTCGGCGGCAACTGGGAATGGCGTATGAACGATGGAGATTTAAACGAGTCGCTGGCTGAGCGATTGAAAGAATTGAATTGGTTGTATTCGAGATAATAAAAAAAGACCTCACAGGTCTCGAAGACCTGTGAGGTCTGAACTAAAATTTACTTCTCGAACAACGACTTGTATTCCCCATAACCTTCTTCATCTAACTTCTCGGCTGGGATGAATCGCAAAGCCGCCGAATTCATGCAGTAACGCAAACCGGTCGGCGCGGGACCATCGTCGAACACGTGACCGAGGTGCGAATCCGCGTGCTTCGAGCGGACTTCGGTGCGCGGCATGAATAATTTGTGATCGGTGCGCTCGACGATATTTTCCGATGCCAACGGCTGAGTGAATGAGGGCCAGCCCGTTCCTGAATCGTATTTATCCAGCGAACTGAATAGCGGCTCACCGGAGACCACGTCCACGTAGATCCCAGCCTGCTTGTTGTTCCAATATGCGTTGGAGAATGGCCGCTCCGTTCCTTCGTGTTGGGTACATTCATACTGAAGCGCGGACAATTGCTTTCGCAGTTCGGCATCGGATGGTTTAGCAAATGTTTTCATATTCAACTCCTTCAACAATGATTTTCATGGCTAATGACGAGGAATAACCGCATTGCATTACTTGTAGAATCATTAAGCAATTCTTACAAAACATCGTCGAAAGTCATGTCAGCCTTTTGAGGTGGACTCTGGCGATATTGAAGAACTTGGTCTCGAAATCCATGATGCACCATGATTTTCATTGTCTGATGTTCGTAGTCCACATCAACGAGCTCCACTTCGTTTTCGCTGCAGGCTTCACACTCTGGAAGATACACAATAACTTTTGTTGTATCCTCGGGCAGGGTATTTTGGAAGAGAATCCGTTCAAGATAGGTTTCATTGTCCGACGATACACGAACGTACCGATCAGTATACCGATTGCAGGAGTAACAAAAGGAAGGGAATTCTTCTGCTTCAGACACGACAAAAGGGACTTGGTTCGGGTCCACCCCTGCCATATCAGACACATCCTCATGGCAGCTTGGGCAAATATTATTCGCCGTGGGAATGACTCGGGTATGGCAATGCGGGCACTCAACGATCAGGGGCAATTTCTCTTCACTTTCATCCATAATCAAAATTCCTTTCTGCAGGTTTGATTATATACTTTTTCGCACATGGCTTTCCGGTCGTTTACACCATCTTACAAATCCTGTAACGCCTTCCGCATATCCCTCGCCGTAGAAAATCGCTGACTTGGTTTCAGCTGAAGAGCCTTCATCACGATCATTTCCATTCCCTTTGAAACGGCGGGGTTGAGCAACCGCACGGGATACCTTTGAAAAGTGAACGGCTTTTCCTTTCTTGGATCTCGCTTCGTGAGCAGATGATGTAATGTCGCTCCAAGCGCGTAAATATCACTGCGCGGGGTGACGTTGCCGCGATATTGCTCGGGCGGAGAATAGCCCTTCGTGCCGATGGGAAATCCCTTTTTGAAATGACGAAGCGCCTTCCGCTTCTCTTCAAAAAATCGCGGTGGGAAAACACGCGCAAGCTCAAAATCAACCAACGAAACGCGATTCTTACGATCTACCATGATGTTGTTCGGCTTTAGATCACGGAACACCATCGGATGAATCGGATGGGTGTGCAGAATTTCCAATGCCTCGCACAACTGGATCGCCCAATAAACGACAACCTTCTCTCGCAAGAATCCTTTGTGTTTATTGAGAATTTCTTCGAGGTTCGAACCGCGAATCAATTCGCGCACAAGATAGGAATACGTGTCGGTCACAAAGTAATCGAATACGCGCGGAATGGACGGATGGATCAACGTGGCTCGTAAGTCTGCCTGCCGTTCACAGTCCACGATCATCTGCATGGGCATTTGTTTTATTGCGACATAACGAGGAGTATTGACCGACTTCTTGTCTCGCCCTTGGTACACCGCGCCAAAATCTCCCGCGCCTAAAACTTTCACGATCTCATATCGCTTGTGAAGAACGGTTCCTTTTTTGAGTGTTGGGAACATTTTGAATCTGCTATTATGTGTAGAGGACGTTCTCTAACGTCCTCGTTGGCGTTAGAGAACGCCAACTACGCCGCTGAAAATTCTGCGGCGTGATCATGATCTCCTCGCCCCATTGACCAGCTCCCGTGCCGAGGATGGGTTCATCCAGCAGAGTCGCTTCATGAAGGAACGGAATCCGCTGGGTTGCCAGCCGAACGCGGGATCGAACCGATCACATATCCAGTCGTCGCTTTCACCGCTTCGGGCGAAGCCATCTGAATATTGCGCGAGCCGATGGCTTTCTTCAAATTTCCAGGAGATCGCGTTTTGTCGCCGCCGAGCATCACCAGCACGCGCTCGCCCGTGTCCGCTTGAAAGATCAACGTCTTCACGGCTTGCCGCCCGAAAACCAAGCGCGCGCGCCACGTTCGCCGCGCCCTTTTCGGTTTCGGCGGAAACTCCGCGCTTCGTATGGAATGTTTCAGCTCATCGAGATAAATGTGTGGTGGAAGTTTCATAAAATCCTTTAACCGTCCCGCAGGTTTACAAGATCGCTTTGAGTCGAGATTCCTTAGAAGAAGCTTACCGTCCACGAATAAAAAAACCACGAATTCACGAATGGCAGCGCGCCAATTCGTTTATTCGTGAAAATTCGTGACGGTTCATCGCCACAACAAAACTGCGCAACATCAATTACCTCAAAATAAATCCATTTTTGAATGGATCATTTGGATTGATCCACAACTCGTTCCTGCCGACGATATGCGCTTCCCCTCGGACCTCAGATGATCGCCGATAGGTATCTCGAATGTCGTCTCTTCGACGACTCCGCCAGTAAATTTACTTCCAATGATACTCTCGATCACAATGGACTCGTTCAACTTGACCTCGCCTCTCGCGTAATGGATTGCGAGTCTCCCGCTGACGCCCGTGCCTGTGGGACTGCGATCCACCTCTCCATCAGCGAAGATGCACACGTTGCGGCTGTGCGATTTGGGGTCTTGCGGCTCGTCCACAAAAATTGTGCCGTATAAAAATCCCAAGTCTTTTTCAAATGGATGCACGATCTGCCTGCTGTTCATCACCGCGCGTTTGATTGCCATCCCTTTTTCAATGAGCGGACGGAAATCCTGCGGCGAACACGAAACGCCAACGTCTTTGGCATTCACGTACGCATAAAACCCGCCGCCAAAGGCAAGATCATAGCGGACTTTTCCCAACCCCGGCACATCCACATTTGCATCTAATTCTGAAACAAACGACGGCACATTGAGAAACGAAACATTCTTCACAGATCGTTTTCGATGTGAGCAAAGGCAGTGATCAACCCCGCAGGGCTGTCAATTTTGATCTCCGTGATCGGCGAGACCATTGGCATCATCCCCGTTTCAAGGACGACGGTTGCAATGCCGATAATGCCGTGTCCGCACATGGTGCTAAATCCTCGTTGTGGATGAACAGAATTCCAAAATCCGCTCTCTTGCGTGACGGGAGGCGGAGGAGGCACCTGTACATGTCCGCGTGACCGCGCGGCTCCCACATCAACGCGGTGCGGAGTGTGATCGTAATTCTCTTTGGCATATCTCCGTTTTTTCGGAGGATGGTGTCGCCCTTCAACTCCAATCCATCCACGATCACGCGGAACGGTTCGCCGCCCGTGTGCGCATCTATCGCGGTGATCTTGATCCAATCGGAGGGAGCGGTGAATTTTAGGGCAGAGTGTGAAGTTGAGCATATATTGTCCTTCAGTAACGCCGACTTAAGTCGGCGCTTACCACGATCGCGGAACAACTCGCCGCCCGTGTGCGCGTCTATCGCGGTGATCTTGATCCAATCGGAGGCGGGCGGGTGAATTGTAGGGCAGAGGCAGTTGAGCATATATTTTTTCATAGCCGCCACTCTAAGTCGGCGCTTACGATCAACCCATCATTTTCAATTGCAACCTCATTCCCCGTTTTCAACTTCGCAAAATCGGCTCCGAAATCGCCGCCAGCGGAATCGGTTTGGAATACATCTCATCCGCCACAACAGACGCGAGCGCGAAGAAAAATCTGTCGCGGTGGTGATGATGCCCGCAGGCGCGGTCTCGGCGCGAATTGACTCAAGCACACGCCGCCGTTGTCGTGGACGATCCGCGCGTGAATGGATGGCAAGAATTCACTTTTGCAATTTCGCCCGAAAGCGGATGCCTGCGGTCAATGATCTCGCCAGCCTTTCCAATCGTAGCGGCTCAAATCGTATAGGAGTGCTCACGACTCACTAACGCGATCCTCGTCATTGTGCGATGAAACGGCTTCTGCCTGCAAGAATCAACGTGCCCATAACGACCGTATCCGTCGATGGCCTTCCATCGCTGAGAACCCACACAATCTTTCAAACTGCCGAATGCGATCTTGCGTCCCAACAACCCCGGCGTAATATGCAAACTTCGCCGAGTTGGTCATCAACCGTTTTATTTCTGGCGGCAACATCGGCGTCGTGAGGATGCACGTGTCCACGGTCAATTGCGCGCCGAAGGATTGAAGCGAGTCCAAATAGCCAGCCCGCTCCGCAAGTTGAGTTCATGGCGCGGCTGGCGTGAACGTACTTACCGTCGCGGTGTTTTTGTTTTCCAGCGATCAACGGCGCGAGTTTTCAAAATTCCGCCAGCGAAAAATGCGGGCTTCCCAACACGACCATATCCAACTCATCGCTGTCGGTGTGAGTGAGTTCAGCGCGCGCGTTACGCAGTAAATCCATCGTCACGTCAATCGTTTCGTGCGGAGATTTATTTTGAAACGCCGCTTCCAACGTCGGCGCTTCGGTGACGTCGACCACATAACAGCGCGACTCCGCCCGACGAAGCCGACGCGGCGCCCAACGCTTTGAGTTGATCCTCCGCGGGCGAAACAGCCAGCCCGTGGATGACCGGGATTCGATCCCACTCCGGCTGACGAAATGGTCCAGACCGGATAAAAGTCATCGCTTTGTTGAAGCGCGAGCGAAGGCCCCGGCATCAGGCATCAACAACTCGCCCGCGCGATTTTTCGTGAGATGCAACCAATCGCAGGCGCGCGCCCGTGATGGCGCAACAAATATCGAAGAGATCGATACCGTTCGGTTCTGCGCGCCGATGACAGAGTTGGCGAACACGATCGCATTCGGACTCGCCCCATGCAATTTATATGACCAAACTCTTCGGGCGCGACGCCTCGGTTTGATACGGCGCACGTCCATGTGGAGTCGTCCCCTTATGCTTCGATACGCCTCCATTCGATACGAGCCTGCCCGCCCACTCCGGCGGCACCGCCCACTCCCGCCAGTGATGCTCGTCGAGTCCGCTCACGCGGCGCCGCTGGTCGGCACAGCCACTTTGCGCCGATATCGCCAGCCTTTCGGCAAACTCCAGTCCTGGCGTCGCCGATGTAAACGGTGCTGTCAATGTGCGCGCCGCGATGTCGAGCAATTCGTTCGCGCGTATACTTCGCCATGCGGATGATGATACGCCATCGCCATCTTGGTCGCAAATCCATGGTCGCCGCGCAACATCGCGCGATCGTTGGTCAATGCATGTCATTTCATCAATGACCTTATCGTCTTTCAATTCGACGGCTGAATAAACTGGCGCATGGCGACAGCCGCATATAACCTCAACGAGACTGACCGGTTGAAAACGCACCAGATAATGGTGACCGATATCCAATCAGCGAAACGATACCTTTTGAAATTCCTCATTGCTGATTCGCAGGCGAGAGTGGATCTTCCCGGCGATGCGAGATCATCTGATGTACCAAAATGTAATATGCGAAACCCGCCATCCATAGAACGAAACCATAAACAGCCATCGGCAGTGTCGCAAAACTCGTCTCGCCGCTCCACGCGGTTGCGAACGGAATTAACGACAGCCAAAAGAGCAAATGCAGGTTCGCCCACAGGATTCGTCCGTTCACTTGCTTACCCATCTGCCACAGATGATGATGGTTGTTCCAGTAAATGCCAACGTAAATGAAACTCAATACGTAACTGAAGAACACGGGAGCCAATTCGCTCAATGCGGCGAAGGTTGGTTCGTGCGGAACTTTCAATTCCAGAACCATGATGGTGATTATGA
The DNA here is from genome assembly GCA_046328795.1 of Anaerolineales bacterium. Classification (GTDB taxonomy): domain Bacteria; phylum Chloroflexota; class Anaerolineae; order Anaerolineales; family Villigracilaceae; genus Defluviilinea. The sequence continues at coordinate 47,424 of JAXLVX010000014.1, forward strand.
TGGCGATCACGCCGTCGCTGAAGGCTTCGAGTCGGTTTTTGTTCATGTTGCGAGGATAACAGAGGGAGTCGATTCAGGGCAAGGGAAAATTGAGGTGCGATTTCCCAAGCAAATAACGCCGCCCTTGACGCAGTGCAACTGCGTCAAGAACCTGATTTGTAATCAGTCGAATATCTTTCTTGACACGCTCCGTTGCGAGGGCTACAATTTCTTGGTAAGAAATCCACAACGTAGTGACGACTTTAGTCGTCAAATAACGACTGAAGTCGTTACTACGATAATCTCAACAAGGAGAGAATCATGGCATTCGAACTTCCGAAACTGGCATACGCGTACGATGCGCTCGAACCGCACATTGACGCGCGCACGATGGAGATCCATCACACGAAACATCACCAAGCCTACATCACCAATTTGAACGGCGCAGTGGACAAGACTCCCGAGCTCGCAGGCAAATCGCTCGAAGCGATGTTGAGCGATCTCAACGCAATCCCTGAGGCTGTGCGTGGCGTGGTGCGCAACCACGGCGGCGGGACTTTCAATCACAATCTATTCTGGGAAGTGATGGCGCCGAAAGCCGGGGGAGCGCCGAAGGGCGAGTTGGCTAAAGCGGTCGAATCAGCCTTCGGGTCGTTTGACGCGTTCAAAGAAGAGTTCGCCAAATCCGCCGCCACGCGCTTCGGCTCGGGCTGGGCATGGCTCGTCAAAAAAGGAAGCGGTCTCGCGGTGGTCTCCACAGCGAATCAAGATAATCCGCTTTCCGATGGCGCGACTCCGATCCTCGGCATTGACGTGTGGGAACACGCGTATTATTTGAACTATCAGAGCCGCCGCGCCGATTACGTCGCCGCGTGGTGGAATGTTGTCAACTGGGATGCGGTTGCCGCAAAGTTTGCCGCGAAGTAGAATTTTTATCTTGCGAAGAACACGAAGATAGATATAATCAGGCAACTTGGATAATAACTTCTCAAAGGAGACGTTTTTACATGACCCATATCATCACCAGCTTATGCGTTCGAGACCGCGGCTGCATTGACGTTTGTCCCGTCGAGTGCATGTTACCGGGCTTCCCGCTCGATAAATGGCCCTGGATCTACATTGACCCCGACACCTGCATTGACTGCGGCGCGTGCGTTCCCGAATGCCCTTATCTTGCGATCTTCCCCGAAGATGAAGTGCCAACCGCATACACCGCCAAAGGCGGCGAATACATCAGCGCCGTCGGACTCACCGGTCATTTCGAAGGGACGAATCATCACGGCAACCCGATCGTTCTCGACACCGCCCGCCAACTTGAGGCTGGCGAAGTCCTCGACTTTACGCCCGACATCAAACCGCACTACGATTTCTTCAAAGAAGGTCCGGGCTACGGCGTGAAAGAGCAAGACGACGGAAGATAATAAAAAGAGCCACGCAACAGCGTGGCTCTTTTTATTTTAACTTCAACACCGCCTCAACTTCATCTTCGATGATTCTCCCCGTTTCCACAAAACCCAAACTCGCGTACAACTTGCGCGCAACATCATTCTCGGGCTCATAACTGATGCTGACTTCTTTGACGCGATCTTCCGCGCGAAAAATTTCCAGCATCTTCTGCATCCCGAAACGTCCATAGCCTTTGCCTTGAAATTTTTCATCCACCATCAAACGCTGAATGTACGCTTGCTGTGTCGGATGAGCATAATTCAATCCATACATCAAAAATCCGACAGGCGTATCGTTGTCATAGATTCCAAACGCGAACAAATCCCAATGTCCTTCGAACTCATCGCCAAATTGCGATTGGGCGATCGAATATAAATTCGACGCGACAAAATTCTTTTGATCGTCACGCACTTTCAGGTCAATCAGGTCTTGCCAATTCTCTTTTGTAACGGGGCGAATCTCAGGCATTCTTCAAAATTCCTTTTACGGATTCAAGAACCGCTTCTCTCTTGACTTGAGCCTGCTCGCCGCTCGTCAAGTTTTTAACCACCACCAAGCCCTTCCCCGCTTCGTCGGGACCCAGCACCAGCGCGACCTTCATCCTCATCTTGTCGGCGAATTTAAATTGCTTCGGCAGTTTCGTCGGCTCAGGGTAGACCATCGCATTGAGTCCCGCATTGCGCAATTCTGCGGCGAGCGCGAAGGATTGCGGCAGAAGTTTTTCATCGAACACAGTGACCAACACCTGCGCGGGACTCGGCTGGAACTCAGGGATGAGTCCCGCCTCTTGCAAGATGATCCCCACGACCACATCGCCCATCGCGAACCCAACACCAGACAACGGTTGCCCGCCGACATCTGCAAGCAAATTGTCGTAGCGACCTCCGCCGAAGATGGCGCGTCGCACCGATCCGCTGGTGTCGAACGCTTCGAAGACCGTGCCTGTGTAATACAACAGTCCGCGCATGATGTTCGGATCGAACTTCACATACTCTTTCACGCCCAACGCTTCGAGCGCGGCGAACGTGCGAGTCAATTCATCGCTTTGCTTCCATAAGTCGAAATTACCAAGCAAATCTTTCAAGCCGTCGAGTTGTTTTTGATTCAACCCAATTTCAAGCGCGTACGCGTCCCATTTCGCAGATTCCATTTTGCCGCGGCGGTCAACTAGATTCGACACGTCCACGCGCTTATCGGCTGGGATGTCGAGCGAGTCGAACTGCGATTCCATCAGGCGCCGATTATTCACACTAATTTGAGTCAGGCTGGGGCTGAGTCCGACCGAGCGCAGGAACGTCGCCCCCACCGCGATGAGTTCTGCGTCCGCTTCGGGCGAGTCCGCGCCGAGCATGTCAATATTCCATTGGAAGAATTCGCGCGCGCGTCCGCGTTGCGGAGTCTCGTATCTCCAAAACGGACCGAACGACCACCAGCGCACGGGGAAATTCAACTCGCCTTGTTTCGCCGCGATCATGCGCGCCAGCGACGGCGTGAGTTCGGGGCGCAGTGTCACCAGGTCGCCGCCGCGATCTTCGAACGTGAACGATTGCTTCTTAACGAGTTCCTCGCCCGATTTCGCCGCGTACAAGTCAATCGGCTCGATGAACGGCCCGTCCCACTCCTGATAGCCGAACATCTCAGACGCCGCGCGAACTTTTGCATAGATGAAGTTGCGCGCGAACATCTGCTCGGGGTAAAACTCGCGTGTGCCTTTGACGGAATTTATTTTGCTCGCCATGATGACTCCAATGTGCGGGAATTTTATCATGCCTTCAAAATGCTTCTTGATAACACTGCTCCCTGCCTGCACTCTGCGGGACACGATCCTCCCCCCGACCCGCCCCAGCTACAGAAGTTCTCCGACGAGGTATAGCACCCCGCGGCGCAGTTGCTCGTATACCCCTGCGTCTCGCACTGCGCCTTGTTGGTCAAGGTATTGCAGTTGATGTTGTTGCCAAGCGACGGGTCGCATCTCTCCTGCCCGCCACCGATACAATAACCAGTATTACATTGTCCGTCCACTTGACAACTTTTGGTAACCTCATCAGAACAATATCCTGACAGCGTCAGCATCCCGCACGGTATTGTCCCAGCGCACGCTTGCGCCTGCACTCGCCCCACCAGTCGCCACCCCACTTTGTCCTGTCTGACTACATCCACTGCCTTGCCAGGTAGCCATCGCTCTCTCCATCTGCAGGTCTGCCCTCTTGTAGCAGTCACTCGCCTTGGGGTTGTCTCCCTGCATAGAGAGACACAGATACATATAGAGGTCACGGGTGTAGCTACCACTCCCCTTGCCCTTCACATAGTTCTCTCTCTGCACAGGGTCATACTGCACCCTCATCACGAGGGTCTCTCCCTCTCGCACTGCCGAGAAGCTCTGGAACACCATTTTGTCCTTGCCCGTGTGTTGGTAGCTATTTTGCACCTCATCGACCAGTGATATCTTGACCCCGTCATATTTCTTGCTATACCCATTCGCCATGAGATACCCGTTGGCTCGCAAAGTATTCACCCTGTACTCGTAGCCTGCAACCGTCGAGTTGGTTGTAAAAGGTACGAGGTACGCCAGACTAGCCACTCCCATAGCCACGAGTAGTAATACTAAGAATAAAAAATCTTGCCCCTCACCTCATCACCCTACCATAGTTACGAGGTTACAATCAACACCTAGTCTAGTGCTCTATCCACATTGGCGGCTGTGCATTATGGTCCCCTGCCTCGTACTTATCAGCCAATTACTTTCAAACAGAGAAAATATCCCCATGCCTTGGTGTCCTGTATTTACCTTGGATTTTCGCACCATCTCGCACGCATGTTGCAAGTGGATTAGTGGCTGTAAGACACTCATTAGACAAAAGACCAATAAGTTCAGGCCACCTTCCATCAGAGCTTTAGCAAGATAAGGATCTCTAGTATACGGCTTTTTATTTTCTTCAGCATTTGGGTCCATCCGAGGTTCAATTATAAACTCAAGGTCATTACCTGCACTCCACACCATTCCATTTTTATCTACATAGAACAACATTGAATTTTGGTCGGTGCCTTTTTAGCGGCAATTCCTTTTAGTATTATCCGAGATGATTTTGACATAGCCTGATAGTGGGTTGACCATCGCTTTTTTATCAAAGAATCCCAGTCTCAGGGCTGTACTGGGGGATCTCAAATCCGCCCCGGCCCGCCTTGAGTAGCTCCACATACTGCTCGAGCGTTATCTCTGCGGTGGTCGGCAGGATTACCAAACTCTGTAATGCATCCACATACTCTTGATGAATTGCTCGGCGAACGCATTCCACGCCTCCTGCGTCGCCCCGATGCCTTTGATGGGGTACTTACCGTAGGCGATGCCCTTTTCAGGAACCACCCCAATGGGTATTTTTACGCTCTGATATGGTTCAGTCCATTGTATTCCAAAGTATTCGGTAGCAAAATCCAACTGATACTCTGGGTTCTTGAGCTCCTCGGGGATGACTATTCATCCTCCGCCTTGAGTTTCTCTCCGATGTTAGGGTCTATAACACCGTAGGGTGGGAGTGCTGGTTCAGGCGTGTACGCGTTGAAGTTGGAATGGATGTTGGCGTGGAGGTTGGCATCGTGGTCAAGACTTCGGAAGTCTCCGAGACTTCCGAAGTCTGAGGGATGGGCCGTCGCCTGTTGCGTCGGCGCGGCGCAGGAAGTAAAGAGGATCACCGTATAAAATAGGAGTATTGATTTGCTTCGCATATTGTTCTCCATCAACAACGATTTTACCCGCCTTGCGCGGGAATGAAGACCGTCCACGAATAAAACCACGAATTCCCGAATAGCGGCGCGTCAATTCGTTTATTCGTGCGCATTCGTGGATGGTTCGCCACCCATTCAAAATTCAGCGGTTGAATTTTAGTTTATTTGTTGGTATAATTTTTCTTGTCAGTTCGTACCGCAAGATTTATCTTGCACTTCGCTTGCTTTTACACCGCGCAACCGCAAAGTGAACTTTGCGGTACGAGGACCAACTCAGGAGAACCCATGGAAATCAACTACCAAGAAACTTCAAAAGACCTGCTCACCCGCATTGACATTCACGAAAAATACGGCTCAGCCAACATTGACGTGTGGACAAATGAATTGCTTCAGCCTCAAGCGGGCATGAACATTCTCGATGTCGGCTGCGGCGCGGGCAAACTGTCTTTTCTGTTCGACGATTATACTAAACGCGGCGCGAAAATCACGGGCGGAGATTTCTCGGAAGAACTGCTCGACAAAGCCCGCGCCAAGAACAAAGAACGCGGCTCGAAGATCGACTTCGTCTTTTTGGATTTCAACAAGCCCTTCAACTTTGCGGATAACTCCTTCGACCTCTGCACCAGCGCCTTCGCCATTTACTACGCTTCAGACCTCGACTTTACATTTGGTGAGGCTCATCGGGTGCTTAATCCCGGCGGACGGCTTTTCGTCTCGGGTCCATTGCCCGAGAATAAGCAGATGTTCTACGACATCATCAAAGAAGCCACGAACGCGACCATCCCGCCGATGCCTGGGTCGAGTCGCTTCAAAGGCGACATCTTCAACACCATTGATAGAATCTTCGCCAAAACCGAATTACACAAATTCGAGAATCACCTCACCTTCCCCTCCGTTGCGCCATTCATCGAATACGTCCGCGCCTCGTTGAGCGAAGACCGCAAGTTGTGGACTTCCATGTTCAACGGTCACGATGAATACGAAGCGCTCATTGGCAAGATCACCGATGTGGCTACGCGATGGTTCAACCGCGACGGCAAGTTGGTGATGACGAAAGTCGTGGGCGGGATATTGGCGACGAAATAGAAATGTCGTTGCGAGCGATAGCGAAGCAACCTTCTAGTTAACGAGGAGATTGCTTCGTCGGAAAGAGCATCCTCCTCGCAACGACATGTAAATCCTATGAACTTCTCCGGCAAACGAGTCCTTTTTCTCGGCGCGCACCCTGACGACATCGAGTTGGGATGCGGCGCGTTGCTCCACAGCATTTCACGCAAAACCGACGTGCTATGTGTCACGCTATCGGATAACCAAAAGAATCCCGACCTGCAGAACGTGAAGAACGAACATTATGAAGCAATGACAGTGTTAGGCGTTTCACAAGAGAAAATCGTTCTCGGTCCGTTCACCACGCGCGTATTTCCCAATTCGCGGCAAGAGATTCTCGAATACTTCCTCAAACTCCGCAAAGACTTCAAGCCCGACCTGATCTTCACTCACTCCAAACAGGATGTGCATCAAGATCACAACACGATGACCGACGAAGCCTTGCGCGCGTTTCGTGGAATCACCGTGCTGGGATTCGACGTTGTCCGCTCTTCGTACGGATTCTTCCCGCACTTCCTCGTCGAAGTCACCGAGGAGGATGTCAACAAGAAGATCGAAGCATTATCCAAATATGAAACGTATCGCGATAGATATTACTTCAACAGCGAGCTGACCCGCTCCATCATGGTGCGTCACGGCGCGCTGGCGGAGCGTCCGTTCGCGGAGGGGTTTGATATATTGAGGATCGTAGGGACGTTTGAGGGGTAAAAAAGAGAATTGGGAGGAGCGGAGAATTAGAGAATTGGAGACTAGAGATTGGAGACTGTGATGGAATTCAGAACTCTATACCAAGAGCTGACCCAAAGCACGGAAATGATTCGGGCATTGCTGGCAGGCGTTAGTCAGGAAGAGGCGCGGGTGAAGCCGAGCAAAGGTTCGTGGTCAATTTTGGAAGTCACGTGCCATCTCTACGACGAAGAGCGCGAGGACTTCCGCGAGCATTTGGATTTCATTTTGCACCGGCAAGATAAAGATACATGGCATCCCATCGCGCCGCAGGCATGGGTCAAATTACGGAAATACAACGAGCAGGATTTCAAAACGGTGAAGGCGAAATTCTTTCGCGAACGGAACAAATCGCTCGTTTGGCTAAAAGGATTGGAAAAAGCGGACTGGAACATAAAGTTTAGAACCAAATGGAGAATGATGAGCGCGGGCGATATGTTTGTCTCGTGGGTTGCACATGACAACTTGCACATCAGGCAGTTGACAGAATTGCGGCGAGCAAGGATCGAACGAATTTCCAAACCTTACCACATTCAATACGCAGGCGAGTGGTAATCACGCTAAACCAGTTCTCAAGTTGGGGGATAAAACGCGGGTTCCATGTTAAACTTTCGGCGCGTACCGTATGGCAATCCCAAAGACCAAACTTCGCCCACCTGGACTCCGCCAGCCCATTGTCCCGCGCCCGCGGCTGACCAAATCCTTCACCGACCGCCGCCCGCTGACGATCGTCTCCGCGCCTGCGGGTTCGGGGAAAACGACGCTCGCGCTCGAATGGCTCGCCTCCAATAAAAGGAGAGTCGCATGGCTGTCTCTGGATGCGGACGACAACGATCCGATCCGCTTCATCAACGGCGTCATCGCCGCCCTGCAAACTGCAGGCGTTAAATTGCGCGCGCCGTCGGGTCAACGCGATATCAAAGCCATCCTCGCGGAGATCATCAATCAATTTGATAGCGCTAATTCAATTGCGTTAGTCCTCGATGACTATCATCTCATCGCAGATGAATCCGTTCATTCTGCTTTGGAATATCTTCTCGAACATATTCCTTCATCGCTGCAATTGGTCATCGTCACGCGCGAGACCCCTCCCCTGCCGCTGGCACGATTGAGGGCACGCAGCCAACTGCGCGAATTTCATCTCGATGAACTTCGTTTCAACGCGGAGGAAACAAAACAATTCCTGAATCAGATCATGGGATTGAATCTTTCGAGTCGGCAAGTCAATTCGATCGCGCAACACACGCAGGGATGGATCGCTGGCTTGCAAATGGCAGGGTTGTCGCTTCAATCGGGTCAAACTCAATCCATTCCCAACGCGAACGAGCGGCAATTTATCACTGAATATTTTCTGACCGAAGTCTTCGACAATCAACCCAAAGACGTTCAAGCGTTTCTGCTCAACACATCCATTCTTGAAAAGTTTTCGGCGCCGCAATGCAAATCGGTGTTCGCAGGCAACGCGAATAAAATACTTGCTTATCTCGAAAAGACAAACCTGTTTATCAGCGCTGTAGGCGCGTGGTATCAATACCATCCGCTATTCCGTGAATTCTTACAGGGGAAGTTGCATAGCGCGTTCCCTGAGCGAGCCAAAGACCTGCAGGAGAAATCGCATCACTGGCTGGAACAAAACGGATTCTTTGCCGAAGCGATCCCCCACGCCTTTGCGATTTCAGACGATGAGACCGCCGCGCGCCTGATCGCGACTCTTGCGCCTGACTACCTCAAGCGCGGAGAACTCGTCACGCTCCGCCGCTGGCTGGACCGTCTGCCTGAATCCAGTATTTGGCATAACCCGCGCCTCTGCTTGACTCAAATTTGGCTGCTGCTCGATTCCAATTTACAAAAAGACGCGCAGGCATATTTCGACAGGCTTGGGGATTATTTAGAGAAGAATTTGAAAAGCGAATTCCTGATCGTCCGCGCGTTACATGCCGCAATGAATCACGAACCCGAATTGGCGATGAAATACGTTCGGCAGGCGCAGAAGACCAAAGAGTCAAAAGACCCGTTCATGCAGACCTATGTTTCTTTCGGACTGGGAGCCGCGCAAAAGATGGCTCTTCAACTCTTTCAGGCGGAGCAAAGCTTTCGCAATTCGCTCGCGTTAGCGGAGGCGGAAGGAAACGCGTTCATTGCTCTCTCCGCATTTGCCAATCTGATAGACGTTTTGTACCTGCAAGGGCGTCTGGCGGATGCCGAGTCCGCGTGCCATGAGGCGCTGCGAAAATACCGCGAGAACATCCCCGAGTCGAGCGATTGGTATTGGACGTTGTCACGGATCGCTTACCAAAAGAATCAACTCAAAAATGCGCTCGACGCCGCCAACCGCGGCATTGACCTGTGCATGGAAACCCATCAAACGGCAATTCAGGCTCGTGTCCTTTTACAGCGCGCGCAGGTTTACTTTGGGTTAGACAACAAAGATAAAGCGCATGCCGATCTACACTCGGCAGATTCATTGGCTCGCAGTTTGCAAGACAATAACGTGCTTCGTTCCATTGTTCGACAGCGGATCAATTTTGCTGTACGCGATGACGATCTGGACTCAGCCCGCCAATGGTTCGCCGCGCTGACAGAATTTGGCGAGACGCCTTACCCGTATTATTATTCATTCGCCAAAGCCAAACTCCTGCTGGCTGAAAAGAGGTTTCAGGAGGCGCGGGCAGAATTTGAAAACGCCTTGAAACAACTGGGCGATCTGGAACTCACCCTCTTCCGAATCGAAATTCTGATCGGATACAGTGTCTGCTTGAACGAACTCAGTCAAAAACAAAAATCAACGAAGATGATGTCGGAGGCGATCAAGTTGGCGCAAGCGGGAGGCGTGATCCATCCGTTCGTGGAGGCGCAAAGGCAAATTTCGGATATTCTGCCCAGAGTCTCGCAAAGCAAGTTCACGCAGATGGTAGAGTCCGCCAGACGAAGCGGCGACCAGGCGCAAGGTCCGGACTTGACCCGGCGCGAGAAGGAAATCCTGCAATTGCTGGCGATCGGTTTGTCGAATCAAGAGATGGCAGAGCGGTTGGTCATTGCCGAGGGGACGTTGAAGCGGCACATCGCCAACCTGTATCAAAAGATCGGCGCGCACAATCGCACGCAGGCAATTCGCCATCTTCAACTCTTCCAGTAAAAATACACACAAAATACATATTTCGGGGCATCCCTGATGGGCGGGCATTCGTTAAAGTTAGAGCATGGCATACACCGACGAGAAATGGACAGTGCGGTTCTTCACGCTATGGGCGGGGCAGGCGTTGTCTCTGCTTGGCAGTCAACTGGTGCAGTTTGCGATCATCTGGCATCTCACCACAGCAACGAACTCAGCGACGACTCTGGCAATCGCGTCTATGATGGGGTTATTGCCGGGAGTGTTGCTTTCGCCGTTCATCGGCACATGGGTTGACCGCGGCAACCGAAAGCAACTGCTCATCGCGGCAGATTCGATCGTGGCGATCACCACGCTGATCCTTGCGCTGTTATTCGCCTTCAACGTAGATCGGGTTTGGCATATTTACGCGGCGCTTTTCATTCGCGCAGTGGCAGGCGGGTTTCATCAATCCGCGTTTGGCGCGTCGGTTGTGTTGCTGGTTCCTAAAGAACAACTGGCTCGGATTCAAGGATTCAATCAGGCGTTGTACGGCGGACTCAATATCATTTCCGCGCCGCTTGGCGCATATCTGCTGGCAGTGATGCCTTTGCAGGGAATTTTACTCATAGACGTTACGACTGCGCTAATTGCCGTCACGATCCTGTTCTTTATTCACATCCCGCAACCCGAACGAAAAGAACAGACTCAAAACACGTTCTGGCAGGACTTTGCGGCTGGGTTTCGCTACATCATTGCATGGCGCGGCTTGGTGATCTTGCTTGGCTTGGTGATGGTGATCAACTTTTTCTTCACCGCCACCGAGCCGCTCACTCCCCTGCTCATCACGAATCATTTCAAAGGCGATGCGCAATCGCTGGGCTTATGGCTGGCATTATTTGCGGTGGGCAACCTGCTCGGCGGATTGATCCTCGGCGCATGGGGTGGATTCAAACGCAAGGTTGCCACCGCGCAACTGGGACTCATTCTCACAGGCTTGAGCGCAGTCATCGTCGGCGTGGTTCCGCCCGAACTATTTTGGCTTGGGCTGACCGCCAATGCGGCAATGGGTTTGTTCCTGCCGATCATCAATGGTTCATACGGCGCGACACTGCAAGCAGCAATCGCGCCAGATATGCAGGGAAGAGTGTTCGCCTTCATTTTCAGCGCGGCAATGTTAGTCTCGCCGCTGGCATTGATCGTCGCAGGTCCGTTTGCCGACGCGTTTGGAATCCAACCGTGGTTCCTGCTTGCGGGAGCCTCTTGCGCAGTAATGGGCGCGGCTGGCTTTTTCTCGCGCGATGTAATGGAGATGGAAGGCAAAGCCGTTCAGGAGAGTGGACAAGTTGTTACCGACAGCGCTTGATTTCGATTCGCTTTGGGATTATTCGGATCCTCACAAGACGGAAGAAAAATTCCGTGAAGTTCTTCTGCAAATCCCCGATCATGGACCCGCATTTCTCGAAATGCTCACACAGATCGCGCGCGCGCAAGGACTTCAGCGCAAATTCAACAAGGCGCATCAAACGCTCGATCAGGTGGAACGAAGGCTGAACGCCGCGATTTCGCGCGAAAAAATTCGTTATCTTCTTGAACGCGGCAGGGTGTTGAACACCTCCGGGGATACAGAAGCGTCGCGCAAATATTTTGAAAAAGCGCTGGAGATGGCGACTCAGCTCTCGCAAGACTCCTATGCTGTGGATGCGCTCCACATGCTCGCTATCGTCGCTCCGCCCGCTTCTTCTCTCGACTTCAACCTGCGCGCAATCGCGTTAGCCGAATCGTCCGGGCAGGCAAACGCGCGCTCCTGGCTCGCATCGTTGTACAACAACACAGGCTGGTCATATCACGAGTTGGGCGAATACGCGTCCGCGTTGGAGATGTTCAAGAAAGCCGAAAAAGCTCGAGTGCCGAATGGAAGCGCGAGCGAGATCCGAATCGCGCGTTGGTGCGTGGCGCGCGTATTGCGGTCTCTCAACCGCGTCGAAGAGGCATTATCCAAACAATTGAAGCTAGAAGAGGAACTTGAATCCGCTGGCGAAACGGATGAGTATGTCTTCGAGGAGATCGGTGAATGCCTGCTTGCCTTGAATCGCTCAAGAGAAGCAAGCGTTTATTTTGCTAAAGCTCATGAGGTATTATCACAGGATGAACGGTTCATGAAGCAGGAGCCTGCTCGCATGGCGCGGTTGAAAAAGTCAGGTTCTCCCGTCAGTTGACTACATGGCGGTATACAAGCAAACGATAAGCAAAAAGCGGATGAATTATTAGCTCATCCGCTTTCATTTTCTACTTTCTACGTTTGTTCTATTCCTTCGGTATTCCGATAAAAATAACCCCATCTCGCACCTGAACAGGATACGCCGGGATATCGTCTACGGCGGGCAGTTGCATCACCTTACCGGTCCGCACGTCGAACTCGGCGCCGTGACGCGGACAGATGACGTTAAATCCCTCGAGGTCGCCTTCCCCCAAGGGCCCGTTGTCATGCGAGCAAATGTCGGCAATGGCAAAATATTGATCCGCAATATTGAAGATCACGAGCGAGTTACCCTCGATCTCGATGAACAACCGCTCACCGTTTGGCAGTTCACTTGTGGGGATAATTTCAAAGTATTCGATTTTTGATTCTTCCAAGGTTGTATAGTTGAACATTATTTATTCCACCAACTCATCACTCGCCTCACCCAGCCCATAAACCCCAGCCTTCAACACTTTCAACGATAGTAACGCGCACTTCAAGCGGACAGGTCCCAACTCAATGCCGAGCATTTTCAGAATGTGTTCTTTGTTCAACTGCTTCACTTCTTCAAGCGGCTTGCCAATAATGGATTCGATCAACAAGTCTGCGGAGGCTTGCGAGATGGCGCAACCGTGACCGTCAAACCGCGCGTCTTTGACCGTTCCATCAGCGGCAGTTTGAAGCGTGACCTCGATATGATCGCCGCACAACGGATTGTTATCCGCAAATTGAATATCGTGCGGATCGAGATGCCCGCGATACGATGGGTTCTTGTAGTGTTCGATGATGACTTCGCGATAGAGGTCGTCCATAGTCAAATAGTCCCTAGTCTGATAGTCAGATAGTCGGATGGTCGTGAAACTACGAAACCATTCGACTAACGCACTACGCGACTAACTTATCCAAACAATTCCTTCACCTTGTAAATC
>JAXLVX010000140.1:0-2840 GCA_046328795.1 Anaerolineales bacterium
CGATTTCAACAACGCGGTCAACTCTTTGATCACCGCGCTCACTTCTTTGTATTCGGTTTCGATCTTCTTGCGTTCGAGCGCGGCGAGTCTTCGCAATTGCAGGTCAAGGATCGCGGTCGCCTGCAACTCCGTCAGCTTGTAACGCTTCATCAGTTTGGCGCGCGCAGTTTCCACGTCCGAGGCGGAGCGGATGATGTTGATCACTTCATCCAGATTCTTCAATGCGACTAAATATCCCTCCAGGATGTGCGCGCGCGCTTTGGCTTTTGCCAGATCGAATTCCGCGCGCCTCTTTATGATGGTCAGCCTGTGTTCCACGTAGACGCGTAATGCCTGCTTCAACGTTAACGTGCGCGGCTCGCCGTCTACCAACGCCAGCAAGTTGATACTGAACGTGGTCTGCATCGGCGTGCGTTTGTAGAGATCGCGCAAGACGACATCGGGATCGGCGTTCTTCGTCATCTCCAACACAATGCGCATCCCCTGCCGATCCGATTCATCGCGCAGGTCAGACAAGCCTTCGAGATACCCTTCGCGCGCGAGATCAGCGATGCGCTCGATGAGACTCGACTTGTTGACCATGTACGGCAGTTCGGTGACGATGATGCGGTTCTTGCCGCGTTCCATCTCCTCGACGTGCGCCTTCGCCTGCACGGTGACTCGTCCGCGCCCCGAACCGTACGCGGCTTCGATCCCCTCTTCGTCTTTTTCCTGCACGATGAGTCCGCCTGTGGGGAAGTCTGGTCCCTGCACGAACTTCATCAATTGCTCTACGTCAATGTCGTCGAGCTTCTCCCACTTTTCGATCATGTAGACGAGGGCGTCCACAACTTCACTCAGGTTATGCGGCGGGATCGAAGTCGCCATGCCGACCGCGATGCCCGTCGCGCCGTTGACGAGCAGATTCGGAATCGCGGAAGGTAAAACGTTCGGCTCGGTTAACGTGTCGTCAAAGTTGGGAGTGAAATTAACAGTCTCTTTGTTGAGATCAAATAAAATGTCGAGCGCGGCGTTGGTGAGACGCGCTTCGGTATAACGCATCGCGGCGGGCGGATCGCCATCCACAGAACCGAAATTCCCCTGTCCATCCACGAGCAACGTGCGCATCGAAAAATCCTGCGCCATGCGAGCCATCGCTTCGTACACCGCCGAATCTCCGTGCGGATGATATTTACCCAACACTTCACCCACGATACGAGCGGATTTTTTGTACGCCGAGTCCGCGCGGATGCCCATGTCGTACATCGCGTATAAAATGCGGCGTTGCACAGGCTTGAGTCCATCGCGCGCATCGGGCAGGGCGCGCGCCACGATCACGCTCATCGCATAATCGAGATATGCCTGCTGCATCTCGGTGTCAATGTCTATTTTGCGGATTAATCCAAGTTCCATAGTGAAATCCTTTGTGAACCGCGAAGAGCGCGAAAGACGCCAAGAAAATCTTTTAAATTCTTCGCGCTCTTGGCGGACTTAGCGGTTAAGTTTTGCTGAATGTATGTTCTATTGCGGGGACAATCTTACGGGGAAAGGGGGGATGCGTCAAGCCAGCCAATCTTCAATTTCTAGATTTGGTATGCGTTTGAACTCACGCGTATTGTTTGTGACCAGTATTACTTCAAGACTCAAGGCATGTGCCGCAATGAGCATATCCATAGATCCGATCAACGTTCCTTTTGTTTCCAGATAAGTGCGAACATGCCCATACATAACAGCCGCGCTCTGATCAAAATCTGCAACGTCGAGGGGAAGCAAAAATTGATCGAGCGCGATCATGTTCTGTTCGGTTTGATTACTTTTCTGTGCGCCATGAACAAGCTCAGCGACTGAGATTGTTGAAATACCTATGTCGCCAGGCTTGTGTGATGTAAGCCTCTTGATCAATTCTTCTGGTTTCTTACGAATCAATGCAATGCAGATGTTCGTATCCAGGAGATATTTCATGTAAACGCATTCTCGCGTTCTTGTAGAGGTGGTTGTGTGCGTTCGCTCATGAAATCTGCTGAGAAATGAGAGAGGCTCTCAAGCAGGGTATCCCATGAAGATTTATATGGCAAAAGGACGACTGCATTCCCCACTCGTTTTATGTAGACGCGATCGCTGCCAAATCGAAATTCCTTTGGCAAACGAACCGCTTGACTTTTGCCATTTTGAAAAAGTTTTGCAGTATCCATACGGCACCTCAAATATATACCAATAGTATATACTATTTTTGCATTTTGTCAACTTCTCTGTCATGAGGATAGCAATCACAATTGATCATTTCAATTACGGCACATACGTAATGATCTTTGTCGCGCATATACCGGTGAGGTTGGTTTCCGTGCAGAGCGTGATCGAAACCGACATGGGGTGTCCGGCTAAATTGTATTTGAACGCCGGGGCGCTGATCGTCACTGATTTGTCCGGGGCGATGGTACTTGTCCCGCGTATTGCGCATCCATCCTGGAATGAAAATTCGTTACCCGTGTACGAGCGCACGTCGCCCGTATCCTGGTCTGTGATCACGATGTTCATGGATTTGAACGTTCCGCGGCTCGGGTTTCTCAACTCGATATTCGACCAGAACTCGCCAGAGCATTTTCCCTGTCCGCGATATTCGGCTTCGAAGTTGGCGCCTTGCTCGCCCGCAACCGGTTGCAGCGGCAAAGAGAACGGATTCCCAGTGATGATGGCGTACTTAGCGGACAACCAGCAATATGGGGTGCCGAAACTCGGGTTGCGGACATACCAATACTGACCAAACGGATCTCGCCCGACAATTTCGGTTGATTGACCCACGAGAAGCATTCCCACCCTTTCATATTCGGTGCCGGGTCCGATGCGGCAGTTGGTCGCCACGG
>JAXLVX010000141.1:0-2806 GCA_046328795.1 Anaerolineales bacterium
CGTCTGTAGTGAACACGCCGAGAGACTCTCTCAGCCGGTTGAAGATTGGCGCGTCGGGCAATTTCTGCGGCAATTTCGTTCTGGCGCGAGGCAGGTCGTATTTCCAGACCGGCTTGTTCCTGTCAAATGTAACGATGGAGACGCGCGGGGCGACTAACGCATCCATCAACTCTTGCCCGGTGAGTTGGAAGATCTTGCCTTCGTCGAGCAAGCCGCCCAACGCGGATGAGAAGCGGTTCAACAATCCGAGACGTTTAGAGCGCTCGTCCAGTTCGGTTGCGCGTCCGATGCTTTCTTCATACAAGCGGGCATTTTCCAACGCGACCGCCGCTTGCGAAGCGAACGTCCTGCCTGCCTGCATGTGTTCGCGCGTATAAAAATGCGCCTGCCATTTCTCCAGCGCCAGCACGCCAATGACTTCATTCTGCGAGATGAGCGGCATTCCCATCCACGAGAGGCGCGGCGCCTCCAACGCCGGGAAACGCGGGTCTTGCCGCACATCGCCGACGATAATGCCCTGCCCAGTGCGGATCATTTCGTTGAACAATGCGCTGTCGCCTGCGGCGATGGTTAAGCCGAGGCGCTGCTCGGTATCCGGGAAGCCTCGCGCCGCCGCAACACTCAAGCGCTCGCGCTCGCTCAGCCAAAGCGCGGCTGTATCGTATGGCAGAACCGGCTCCAATTGGTCAAGCAGCGAAGCGATCAATTCGTTGCGCTGCAGGCTGGAGGCAAGAGAGGTAGCAGCATCCGTCAACGCTTCCAATTGGTACGCGCGTTCTTCGGTTGTCCTCACCAATCGAACGTTTTGCAGTGAAAGTCCAACCTGTTGAGAGAGCGACAGCAAGAGTGTTTCATCTTCCGGCGTGAACGCGGATGGCGTATTAAAGTTATCGAGCGTCAACACTCCCACGTTCTGGTCGCCGGTTTGGATGGGAATCAGCAAACTTGAAACCGGCAAGCGTCCGCCAGTGGCTTGACGGTAGATCAACTGTTCCTCGGTCGAGAAGGTGTAATCGCGGGTGAATTGGATCTCATCCACGCGCATGGATTTTTTCTGTTCGAAGACCTGCCCCGGCAGAGAATCACCCGGATGAAAAGCAATGCGCTTCATCGTGTCGTTATCGGCGTAGCCCGCCACGGCATGGGGATACAACTGATTCGTCGGCTCGTCCCACACGAACACAATACCGGCGTGCGCGGCGGGCAATGCGCGGCGCGCGCTCTCTAACAAAGACCCGACGATGTGATCGGCATCCAGTCCGCGCAGTTGGCGGCTGAAGTCGAGCAGAAGGTTCACCTCTTGCAAACGTTTGCGGGTCTCGTTGAGAAGAGAGATATTCTGCAAAATGACCGAGGTCTGCCGCGCGATCTGGTTATACACTTGCCGGTCTTCATCAGTGAACGAAGCCATCGGCTCAGGGCTGACCGCCAGCATTGCGGCTACGGTTCGTTTGTCAATTTTGATCGGCAGGCAGATGAGCGATTTTGCGCGCAGAGCCGTAAGGAGCGGTGTTTCGCGCCAGTCGAGGTTCTCATCCAAGTTAGGAATCAGGATCGTTTCGCCGGTTTGCAAACATACCCGAAGCGGATTCCTCTGCCCAAACAACGCCTCCGGGCTGGTAGCGCGCGGCACATTCCCAAGCACTCTTACCAGCCGTGGTCCTTCGCCCCCGAGTTCGGCGATCATCGCCACCGACATACCTAATTGCGTCAACGTTTCGCGCCCTAACGCTTGAAGCGCCGAGGACGAATCTAATTGGCGGCTGACCGATTCTGTAATCGCGAGCCCGGCGCGGACGCGTTGACCGCGCTGATCAAGGTTTTGAATCGCTATCGTCTGGTCAAGGTCTTTGCGGAGGAGGATCGGCAGATCTTTTTGGGTGAGACTGATGAATTTTTGCTGTCGTTCCAAACTGGAGGCGATTGCCTCGGTCTTGACGTGCAGTTCATTGACACGCACGTGATTGGCAATTGCCAAAGAGGCTTGCGAGGCGAGAATCTCCAGTGTTTCCATCGTTGCGCGGTCTGGGCGTAACCCATCGCGCGGCGCATCGAGGCTCAAGATTCCCAGCGGCTTGCCGGAAGCGTCTTCGAGCGGCAGGATCAATAAATCTTCCGGATCCCATGCCGCCGCAGACCTTTCCGAAGCGACGGAAGTATCTTGTGCAAAGACCTGCACATCACTCGGGATGATCGGCGCTTGGTCTGCCGGAATGAAATAAGAACGATTGATTCGAAATTGCGGCTTGAGCATTTGTTGCAGACTCGAAAAAGGCTGTTTCCGCGCAAGCAGGTCGTTAAGCGTGTCGGGAGCAAAACCGATGCCCGTGACGCGCCTCAACATCCCGGTCTCTTCCTCATAAATACTTGCGAGAACGGTCTGAAATTGAGTCGTCTCGCGGATGCTGACCGCAATGGCTCGCAGCAACTGTTCAATGGACTGGTCGAAATTAAGTTCGCCGGTCACTTCCGAAAGACGAGTGAGAGTTTCAGCCCGGCGGCGAAGGATTTCTGCGCTTTCGGTCTGCAACTGGAATTTCTTCACGTTTCCGATCGCGACGCCAGCCTGAGCCGCCAGCGTCTGCGCGATCTCAAGGGACGGCTTATCAAAAAAGCCCGGCTGAGAAGCATGAAGGTGCATCAACCCAACGGTCTTGCTTTGATTCACGATCGGCACGATCAAAGCAGATACCACGCCTTCGTGGATCGGCGTTTTTCCGTTTTCGGTGTAATCGGCTACAACTTCGGGGACTCCCGATTCGATCACCTTCCGCTCGATGAGGGGGAAAACGTCCGGGAGCGGGCA
>JAXLVX010000142.1:0-2625 GCA_046328795.1 Anaerolineales bacterium
ACCCGACATGGTGATCATCGCCCCCGCGCTCCCCGCAATTGCATTTCTCGGCGCAACGTAGACAACGACAGGAACGTCGCTGCTGCGAATCTCTTTGATGATCTCAAGCATCGTGAGGATGCTTCCGCCCGGCGTGTTGAGTTGGATGATGAGGACTTCGGCATTTTCCCGCTCTGCCGTTTCAACCCCGCGTTTGATGTACTCATACATCGGCGGCATGATGGGACCATCAGCCGTCATCACCAACGCAAGCGGCGCATCATTCTGCGCGCGCGCAGGTTGGAAGACGCTCATCAACGCGCCGAGAAAAATTAGCAGTAAACCAATTCGCTTCATGGCGTGGATTATAACCCCCAAATCTTAGCCCTTACTCACAAACTACTTCCTGCTATTGTAAATAAAATTGGACGCAGATAAACGCTGACTCACGCTGATTCAAAAAGAAAAATCTGCGTTTTCTGCGTTGGTCAGCGTCCAAAATGATTTGTTCTGCTTATTACCGATAAAGTCTATTGTTCGGAAACCCCAATTACCACTTACCAATTACCAATTACTCACTTACTCATCACTCCTTCACCACCACATTCAACTCCCTCGAATACCGATCCAGCCAGCGATTTGACCAGCCCCAGAGCGTAGCGTCGCGCACGATGCGTTTGACTTCCTCGCGCGACATTTTCGCCTCGGAGTTGAACACGTCCGTGTTGCGACGGCTGATGGCGAGCGTGCGGATGGCGAACATGAGCGGGAAGATGCACGCGAGGCGGATGCGATGCTGCCACCGCGGCAGAGTCTTGACGCACGTCAACGCGGCGTGCAAGTGACGTTCGGCTTTGTCGGCGAGCATGTCCAGCACTTTGATCGCCTCGGCGCGATTCTCCGGCAGGAATAATTCATGCGCCGATAGATTCACCGCCTCCAAGAATTTTTTCGGGATGTACACCCAGCCGCGCTCGTAGTCTTTCCTCAAGCCGCGAATCACGTTGACGGTTTGGAGAGCCAGCCCGAATTCGCGCGCGAGCGGGAGCAATTCCTTGATGCGGAAACGGATGAACAGCGAATACCACGCGAACAAATGCGTGAGCAAATATCCCACGCGCCCCGCCACCTCGAACATGTAATCGTCCATGTCGGCTTCGTCGTTCACTTGCGGTCCGCGCGCCACCCAGCGCGCCATGCCTTCTGTGCTGTGAACGACGTGCGGCGTGATGATCTCGCGCACCTCTTTTGGGAGCAGCGCCAGCCGCGCGAGAATATCTTCCGCGTGTTGCGCCACCACCGCGTCGGGGTTCGACGTGTCGGCGTCTTGAATCCGATTCGTGAGATCGCTCACATTTGCCGAGCCGTTCAACACATCTGCCCACAAGTTGAGCAGTTCGATCTTTTTCTCCGGCGGCATGTCTTCGTTGTCTTCCAAATAATCGGACACGCGCAAGAGCAGGTACGCCACCGTCCCCGCGTCGCATAACACGGCGGGCAATTGTTCGATGCCGATGGCGAACGTGCGGCTCGCCATTCTCAACAACTCTCTCATTGTGAACATAATGACCTCAAAGAAACCGAGAAATAAAACCCTGCCATTTTACACCGGATGCGAGCGTAGGACTTACGATGGAGTCTCCTCCGCCAGCGATACGACCTCCGCATCTTTCAACGCGCGACGCAGATCCGCGCTCTTCATGATGATCGCCGTATTGCGGACTCCCGACCCGAGTGAGATTTCTTCCTCTTTCAACACGCTCGGGTCAATCACGACGTTCAGCCGACTCGCCAACCCAAACGGACTCACCGTCCCGACTCGGTAGCCGGTCACTTCCAACACTTCGTCTTCGGTTGCCATGCGTATGCGCGAACGCTTGACGAGCTCGCGCAGTTTTTTCCAGTCCACTTGCGCGGGTCCCGCCATCAAGACCATCACGTATTCGCCCTTCCTCACCTGAAACAAAATACTGCGGACGACTTGCTCCGGTCGCTGGCTTCGGGCGGACGCGGCTTCCGCTAGGGAGTGGACAGCCGTCCCGTGAGAAAAGAGGCGGTGTTCGATCCCCAGAGAATCCAGCGTGAGGCTTGCAGGAGGTTGAAAAGGCGGCGAAGCGTCCATCGTGTAAAATCATACCATGCCTAAATCCCATCGTATCTCCTTTAAAGGAATCTCTTTTGAATAACTTCAAACTCACAGGATTGATGTTGATACGCATCGTCATTGACACCGCGTTTCGAATGATCTACCCGTTTCTGGCGGTGTTTGCGCGCGGGCTGGGCGTGGAGATCGGCGCGATCTCGGCGCTTGCCGCGAACCGCGCGATCGTCGGAGCGATGATCCCGTTTCTCTTTCCGTTCATCGAAACGCGCGGACGTAAATTCGGCATGGCTCTCGGCTTGGGGCTGTTCGTTCTTGCGATGGGGATGGTGGCGTTGTTTCCGAGCCTCACCATGCTTGGCATTGCGCTGATCCTTGCCACGATGGGCAAGATGATCTTCGACCCTTCGCTCATGTCTTATGTGGCAGACCATGTTTCGTATGAAAAACGCGGACAGGCGATCGCGGTCATCGAGTTTGGATGGGCGCTGGCTTTCATTCTCGGCGTGCCTGTCGTTGGTTTTCTCATTGCGAGGTCAACGTGG
>JAXLVX010000143.1:0-2582 GCA_046328795.1 Anaerolineales bacterium
CTCGATGTGATCCTTGGACTCGAAAACCGAATCGTGTACGACATTGTGGATGTGATCGAGGGGCGCTGCCGCTTGAAGCAGGCGATGATCCGCGATAAGAAACTGCCTGAACTGTATCTCATCCCCGCCGCGCAGACGCGCGACAAAAGCGCGATCTCTGCCAGCGATATGACGCGCTTGATGAAAGACTTGCGTTCGGAATGCGACTTTGTGTTGATCGATTCACCCGCCGGCATCGAGCGCGGATTCCGCAACGCCATCGCCGGCGCGGATCGCGTGCTTGTGGTGACCAACCCGGAGGTCAGCGCGGTGCGCGACGCCGACCGCGTGATCGGCATCCTCGAAGCGGAAGAGAAAGGTCCCGCGTCGCTGATCCTGAATCGTTTGAATCCCACGTTGGTGAAAAGCAAGGATATGCTTTCGCCGGAAGATGTGCTTGACCTGCTCGCCATCGAACTCATCGGTATCGTCCCCGAAGATGAAAACGTGATCATCGCATCGAACCGCGGCGCGCCCGTCGCGTATGAGCCGAAGAGCAGGGCGGGGCAGGCGTTCCGCAACATCGCTAAACGTCTACGAGGCGAGACGGTTCCGTTCCTCGATCTCGAATCGCAAGGCGGATTGTGGGAGCGCATCCAGCGGCTGGCGGGGAGGAAGTGACATGGGCTTCTTCGATAAATTATTCGGACGCAAAACCAGCGCGGACAGCGCGAAAGAACGACTTCAACTCGTGTTGATCCACGACCGCACGGATCTGACTCCCGCCGAATTTGATTCACTGCGCGATGAATTGATTGACGTCATCAGCCGCCACGTGGAAATTGACGCGAAAGCCATGCAGATCGGCGTCGAGCATGACGGTCGCTCACAGAGGCTCGTGGCGGATATCCCGCTCAAATCGGCGCGGCGAAAAACGCGAAGGTCGAAATAAAAGCTGCATCGGCAGCTAAACTGCCGATGCAGCATGAGTTCCTTCCGCAGTTCAACTGTGGAAGGAACCTGTAAGCCCCCTCATGTTACGTAACATTTCATGGCGATACTTTGACTTCTGGCTGTTGGGCGCAGTGGTGCTTGCCACCGCGTTCGGCACGACGATGATCCGTTCGGCGGTAGCGGGGAACGAAGTACTGCTTCCGCTCATCAACCGTCAGATCTATTTTGCTTTGGCGGGCATTGTCCTCATCTTCGTCGTCGCGGCGATAGACTATCGTTATTGGATGGCGCTCTACCGTCCGATGTATATCGTCATTTTGCTTTTTCTAGTCACATTGACGGGATTTGGGCAAACCGCGTTCGGCGCGCAGCGTTGGTTTCAAGTGGGCGTGTTATTCCTCCAGCCGACGGAGTTCGCCAAGATCGTGGCGATCCTTGTGCTGGCACGTTATTTCAATGCGACCCAAATTCAGCCGCGAGATATGCGCTGGTTGGCTGGCGCGGTGTTGTGGGCTTCGGGCATCATTGTATTGATTCTCCTTCAGCCGAATTTAAGTAACGTGGTGGTGCTGACCGTGATCCTCGGCGCGTTGTTGTGGTTCAACGGAATGCAAGTTAAGCACGTGCTTGTCTTTGGAGCCATCGGCGCAATTTCTCTCGGCATTGTAGTAACCCTCACCGCGCTTGATATCCGCATTCCGTTCTTGCAGGAATATCAACAAGACCGCATTGCGCATTTTATTTTGCCCGATCCCGGCGCTACGTTTGGCGCTTCGTATAACGTGCAACAGTCCAGAATCGCGATCGGCTCAGGCGGTTGGACGGGTCAAGGGTACGGTCACGGCACGCAAACGCAGTTGCGCTTCCTCAAAGTGAGGCACACAGATTTTATTTTTTCCGTGATCTCTGAGGAATTTGGATTCGTCGGTTCCATGCTGGTCATCGTTATTATCATACTCGTCGTGTGGCGGTGTTTGCGCGCCGCGCAAAAAGCGCGCGACGTGGCAGGGATGTGTATCGCTTATGGCGTGGCAACATTGATCTTTTTTCAAGGCATGGTCAACATTGGGGTAAACTTGAACATCGTGCCTGTCTCTGGCTTGCCGCTTCCGTTCATCAGTTACGGCGGCAGTGGTCTCACATCATTGATGCTCGGCGTTGGTCTCGTGGAAAGTTTTGACTTGAGGTTTAGGCAATTGGAGTTTTGATTCGCTCATCGGTGGTCGAGTAGTCCCGCGTGCAATTCGCGGGACGTATCGAAACCACCAATTGGTATGAAAATCTTTTGAAACAGCAGTCGTGGTCTCGATACGTTCCTCGCTCCGCTCGGAACTACTCGACCACCATATGAATTGGGAGAATAGATTGACGAAACCAGCACGCACACGCATGGCGCCATCGCCAACAGGGAGATTTCATCTCGGAGGCGCGCGCACCGCGCTCTTTGATTATCTGCTCGCGCGTAAAACGGGTGGACAATTTATCTTACGCCTCGAAGATACCGACCAAAAGCGATTCGTTGAAGGCTCGGAAGAGGAGATCATGCGCAGCCTTGACTGGCTTGGCATCACTCCCGATGAAAGCCCGCTTCATGGCGGGACCTTCGGACCGTATCGCCAAACCGAGCGGCGCGACCTCTATCAGCAACG
>JAXLVX010000144.1:0-2555 GCA_046328795.1 Anaerolineales bacterium
ATATTCTGCTCGCTTATTTGCCGCTTGAATTAGCAAAAGCTGGCTCACGCGTGGATGTTGAGTTGATTGAAGGGATGCGCGTCGCTGAGGTGTCCGCGTCTGTGTTGTATGACCCGAAGGGGGAGAAGTTGAAGGCGTGAGAAAAATCTTAACCACGAAGGACACAAAGGTCACGAAGGAATTTAGATCAAAGAGGTTTCTTTGTGTACTTCGTGTCCTTTGTGGTTAAAAAAATAGAACGGCGTATAATACCCCCATGCCAAAATCCCCTCCCGAATACGTCGGTTTTGGGATGCTGACGCCCGTCGAAATCATGGTGCTAGAGAAACTCCCCAGGCACAACACAGGCGCGATCGTGACCGAGGTCAACGAGTTTGTGTTTGATGATGCCGCGATCGTGGCTTGTTTGTTGCGTCAGTGGGACGTGTCCGCGGGGATGATCGGCACAGCCGTTGGCGATGATGAGCGTGGACATGCGCTGGCAAAGCGATTGAAAGATTGGGGCGTTCAAGGCAAGGTTAGATTTGCGAAGGATTACAAAACTCCGTTGGAGGTCAACGTCTCCGACCGCAAAGGCGCGCGGACATACTTTTGGCAGCGCACGCCTCAAATCTTAGGGACGCTTGATTCGGCTGACCTCCGCCTGATTCGTGGCTCGAAGGTCCTCTACGTGGATTGGTATGATGGCAGTCACGTTCTCCGCGCGATGGATGAGGCAAACCGACTCAACGTCCCTGTGTTTGTAAATCTCGAACATGGGCACAAAGATCAGGATGTGTTGAAGCAATATGCCAAACGCGCAACGTTCTGTCAGGCAGTAACCGACGCCGCGCAACTTGGCGGTAAACGCGCGTTGATCGGCACAGCGCGAAAATTATTGAAATCGGGAATTGAAACCGCCATCATCACCCTTGCCAAAGGCGGATGTCTCGTGGCGCGAGGGGATGAAATTGTGAGAGTGTTCGCCCCTCAAGTCAAAGCCGTGGATGCGTGTGGGGCAGGGGCAACTTTCTCCGCTGGCTTCATTTATGGTTATCTCAACGGTTGGAGTTTGGAACAATCCGCAAAGTTTGCCACCGCCGCCGCGACGTTGAAGGTCACGCGCGCGGGATTGCAGATGTTTTCGGTTGCTGAAATTCTACAACTGGCTGATAAACTAAAGGTTGAGCATTGGGCATTCAAGAACAACCGCTTCGAGATACTCGATAGAATTATGAATATCCCGAGGCAGGTGGCAGTGCAAGGTCAACGTGCGCAGGCAAGACTCCTGCGCGAGCTGAAAATTCCTCAGAGAAATGCCTCTCGAAATCAGCAATCACACATGAAAGAGAAGAGAAAGACGGTCTAAAATTTCATTCAAGCTCTGTTGGTCGAGCAGTTCCGCGCGTGCTGAGCGGAGCGGCGCGTGGTGTTTGCGCCACGAAGTCGAAGCATCGCGGAACGTATCGAGACCAACTGGTACGCGTACACAATCTTGTAACAGTAATTGCTTTACGGACTTGGTGGTTTCGATACGCCTTCGGCTATCGCCTCAGGCTACTCAACCACCG
This sequence comes from Anaerolineales bacterium, assembly GCA_046328795.1. GTDB lineage: Bacteria > Chloroflexota > Anaerolineae > Anaerolineales > Villigracilaceae > Defluviilinea. The sequence goes on from JAXLVX010000144.1 coordinate 1,551, forward strand.
AGGAAATCAATGTTGAGGATGCCCCATGTCATTCGCAGAACTTCTCACCCAAGAACAGATTCAAAAAATTCACGAAGCCTCGCTGGAGATTCTCCAAGAGACGGGATTCAAAGTCCGTTATGAGCCGGCGCGGGAGTTGTTTGCCAAACACGGATGTTCCGTTGACGGCGAGCGAGTCAAATTTCCGCGCGAGGTGATCGAGAAATATCGGAAGATGGCGCCGCCGTCGTTCACGTTTCATGCCCGGGACCCGAAATTTGACAGGACGATTCCACGCGACAGCCCAGTCATCGTCACGGCGAGCTCCGCGCCCGATATCATTGACCCGGTCACAGGTCACGAAAGACGCGCCGAGTCTGCCGACATTGCCCGCATCGCGCATCTTATCAACGAGTTGCCCGGCTACGATATGTTTTCCATCTCCACGCTGGCAGACGATGCGCCGAAAGACCAATTCACGATCTCGCGGTTATATCCCGCGTTGAAATATTGTCTCAAGCCGATCCGCGCGACGACGACCGATCACAAAGATACGCTGGCGATGATGGAGATGGCGTACATCGTCGCGGGTGGGGAGGAGGCGTACAAGGAGCATCCGTTCCTCACGCATCATTATTGTCCAACCGTTTCGCCGTTGACGATGGATGTGCTCTCCACTGAAAATGTGATGTACTTTGCGGGCGAGGGACTGCCTGTCTACCCAACCATCGTGCCAAACGCGGGACTCACGTCGCCGATGTCTATGGCGGGGACGTTGGTGCAGGGCAACGCGGAATATCTTGCAACTGTGGCATTGATGCAAATGGTGAAGGAAGGTACGCCGACGATCTATGCGACGCTTGCAACGGTTGCTGACATGCGTTCGGGCGCGTACACGTCTGGCGCGATCGAATGCGGAATGTTGCACATGGCATTCGCCCAACTCGCGCGGTTTTATAACGTGCCGTGCGGCGGCTATGTCGGGCTCACGAATTCAAAACTAAACGATGCTCAATCTGGCTACGA
>JAXLVX010000145.1:0-2531 GCA_046328795.1 Anaerolineales bacterium
CTTTGACCGAGCCGCCCGGGTTCATCCACTCCAATTTTGCATATAACGGAACCGGCAAATCTTTTGCGATCCTCCCCAGCCGTACAAGAGGCGTGTTCCCCATCGCGCCTAGAATGTTGTCGTAGACTCGTTTTTCCGTTGATACCGGTAAAGCCATTCTTGCTCCTTTGATTGGGATGAGAGTATTTTACCAGTGCGAATGAAACAAGATCACACTTGACAGGATACGTAAAACAAACCATAATGGTTCCAAAATGGAACCAAGCGAGAATCTAATGGCTACTATCACAATCAAAAACATACCCGATGATATCTATACCAAGATCAAACTACAGGCAAAGGCAAATCATCGAAGCCTGAACAGCGAGATCATTTCTATTTTTGAACATGCTGTCCAAAAACGAACGCCTGAGGATGTGAAGGCAATTTTAGAACGTGCACGTAAAGTGCGGGAACTTACAGCTCATTACGTTATCAATGATGAAGAACTCACCCGCTGGAAAAAGGAGGGGCGCAAATGATCGTCGTGGATTCAAACCTGATCGGCTATTTTTTCATCGAAGGAGAGCATTCACCTCTTTCAATAAAGGTGTTCGAAAAAGATCCCGACTGGATCGCGCCACTGTTATGGCAGAGCGAAGTTCGAAGCATTGTGACGCAACATTTTCGGTATAAAAGTATGCCTTTAATTCGAGCAAAGGAAATCATAAACGAAGCGCACGATTTAATGCTCGAACACGAACGATTCGTATCATCAGGCGCAGTGCTTGACCTCGTTGCTACCAGCGCATGTACATCCTACGACTGTGAATATGTGGCTCTAGCAAAAGAAATGAACTTATCTCTAGTTACGTTTGATAAAGAAGTTGTGCGCGAGTTTCCATACCTAGCAATCTTTCCTCAAGATTTTCTGAAGATGTGATAACAAAATCTCCCGTCTTGAACATGACGGGAGATTTTTATTCTTGCGCATCAATACACCGGCAAACTTTTGTCCACTTCTTCAGCCCAGGCGTTGATTCCCCCTCTGAGGTTCTTCATCTTCTTGAAGCCCGCGCTCGAAAGGATTTCGATGGCTCTTGCGGATCGTGACCCGCGCTTGCAGAAGACGACCATCTCCTCAGCCGAGTCCAGTTCGGACATGCGCTGGGCGACTTCGCCGAGGGGGATGTTCTTCGCGCCTTTGATGGCGGCGATCTCCAGTTCGTGCGGCTCGCGCACATCGAGCAGAAGCAGGCTGGGGTCGCGCGAGAGGCGTTCGTTTAATTCCTGCACGGTGATATCCCAGCCCGCGCCCGCAGACGTGTCGTCGGCGTGATGACCGGGGACTCCGCAAAATTCTTCGTAGTCAATCAACTCTTTGATGTCGGCGTTGGGTCCACAGACGCGGCAGTTGGGATTCTTTTTCAACTTAACAAAATCGAAGGACATATCGAGCGCGTTATAAAGAAGCAACTTGCCGATCAGCGGTTCGCCGATGCCCAGTAAAATTTTGATGGCTTCGGTGGCTTGAAGTGTGCCGACCGTGCCGGGCAAAACGCCAAGCACTCCGCCCTCCGCGCATGAGGGGACGAGTCCCGGCGGAGGCGGCTCAGGGAAGAGACAGCGATAGCACGGGCCTTCCTTCGCGTAAAAGACACTCACCTGCCCGTCGAAGCGGAAGATCGAGCCGTAGATATTTGGCTTTCCGAGAAAAACCGAAACATCGTTGGTGAGGTAGCGCGTCGGAAAGTTATCGGTGCCGTCAATGATCACGTCGTAATCTTTGGCGATGCGAAGCGCGTTCTCGGATGTAAACGGTTCATTGAAAACATCCACTTGAATATCGGGGTTGAGATCAGCCAAACGATCGCGCGCACTTTCCACTTTGAGTTTGCCGACCGTGGACGTGCCATGAATCACTTGCCGTTGCAAGTTGGACGAATCAACAACATCGTAATCCACCAGCCCGATGCGACCGACGCCCGCCGCGGCAAGAAACAATGCCACAGGCGAGCCAAGTCCGCCTGTGCCGATGATCAGCGCGGAGGAATTCTTGAGTTTGATCTGTCCCTGCAAGCCGACTTCCGGCATGAGCAGGTGACGCGAGTAGCGGAGGATTTGGTTGTGAGTGAGTTCTTCGATCATGCGACGCCCATCCCCTGCCCTTCCCCCTGAAGGGGAAAGGGTGAACCTCCCGCAATAGATGGAATCAACATAAGTCTATCTCCATCTTTGACGGGCGTGTCCACGCCTTGCAGGTCTTTGATGTTGCTTTCGCCGACAAATAAATTGACGAACGGACGCAACTCGCCGCCTTCGTTGAACAGATGCGGTTTAATGGATGGGAATTGCGCCGTGAGATCGTTCAATGCCTCGGCAACATTGGATCCGCCGACGGTGACTTCGCTCTTTCCGCTGGTGTAAGCGCGCAACGGAGTTGGGATTCTCAAAATGGTCATAGAGTCTATTTTCTCGTTTCTGTTATTTGCATAGTGAAAGCGGACGTTAGAGAACGTCCGCTACACAAACAATCTGTGTAGGGAGCGCTC
>JAXLVX010000146.1:0-2455 GCA_046328795.1 Anaerolineales bacterium
GCCATAAAAGAACGGATGAATTTGTATGTCACCAAATCGCTGATGGATGACTTGCGGAAAGCCGTCCCTGCCCGCGAGCGCACGCGCTTTGTGGAGGATATTTTGGCGCGCGAGTTGCGGCGGCGTAAATTAAAGGATGCAATCGAGAAAGCCTATGGGGCGTGGAAAGATGAAGATCACCCCGAATTGAAAACGGCAGAAGATATTGATAACTGGATTCGTGAAGGTCGCAAACGCATGGTGCGCGACTTTTCTGCCGAGTGGGGACGCAAACCCAAAAAGAAAAAACGATGACGGATTTCCTGCTTGATACGAATATCTTGATCCGTTGCCTGCGTAAAACGGAGGGGTACAACAATTTGCTTGCGACTCTCGCCGTGAGCGATTGGCTGACTATTTCTGCCATGACGCGGTTTGAAATTATTCGAGGAATGCGCGACCACGAGCGAGATGCCACGTTCAATTTCCTCAACTCTTTGGAAACACTGGTTGTGTCGGCGGACATTGCGGATGCGGCGGGAGAAATTGTGAGAACAGGTCGGACCAAGGGATTTAGTCATGAGGATGCTGATGCCATCATCGCCGCTACTGCCATTCAGCATAACCTTGCGCTTGTAACCACCAACGCCAAACATTTTTCCATGCATAATTTGGTTGTCTATGAAGCGGATAAAGTGGGAAACATTACTTTGCGTGAATAATTGGGAATGTCATGCGAACGCGCGCGGGCGTCGTACTCATCGAAGATAACAAGGTTGCGCTGATCGAACGTCACCGCGCGGGGTTGGAGTACTTCGTCTTTCCTGGCGGCGGCGTGGATGAGGGCGAGTCGCCTGAGCAGGCGGCTGTCCGTGAGGCGATGGAGGAGTTGGGGGTCGAAGTTGTGGTCAAGCAAAAAGTGGCGGAGATTCAAATCGAAACTAGCAGGCAGTTTTATTTTCTCGTGGAGCGCGTCGCGGGCGAGTTTGGGACGGGGACGGGCGAGGAGTTTACCGATCCGTCGGAGGGGAGTTATGTTCCGATCTGGATGCCGATCGATGAATTGTCACAGCGGGGGAATGTTTATCCTGTTGAGTTGGCAAAGTTGGTGGTGAAATCCAAAACGAGTGATTGGGGAAATGAAGTAGTTGTGATTCACGAGTAGACAGTTCAACTATGTCATGCTGAGTCCTTCGGCAGGCTCAGGATAAACTCCGCGAAGCATCTCTACTGCGTCAGGTAGAGACCCTTCGGTCGCAACGAACGCTCCCTCAGGGTGACATGTAGCGGGCGGGAACAATTTATTTCATCCTTCGTCAACAATTTAACGCCGTAAGAAAAATCTATTCACTCGGAGGAAGAAATGAAATCTCGCTCTGTTCTATTCACGTTGCTTGTGCTTGTTTCGATTGCGCTATCTGCATGTGGATCCGCCGCTCCCGCGACGGAGGCGCCACAATATATCATCGAAGCGCCTGCCGCGACCGAAGCGCCTGCGTACGATGAGTTTGCCGCGCAAAGTCAAGATGCGGCAAAGGTTGGGGAGGGCGCACCAGCCGTCCCTGGGGTTGAAGCGTTGCCGCTTCCCACGAATGCCGCATACGAGATTGCGAATCCATCTGGCGATCTGACTGTGTTGGAACGATCCAATCGGATGATCGTCAAGAATGCGAACGTCCGCTTGATGGTGGAGGAGACCACCGTTGCGATTGATCGCGCGCGGCACGTGGTGGGCGATGCGGGCGGATACATCGTCAGTTCGCAGGTGTGGTATCAGGATTATTATGGCAACAGTTTGAAGTACGCGTCGGTGACGATCGGCGTGCCTGTGGTGGAGTTCGAAAATGTGATGCGCCGCCTGCGCGGACTCGCGGTGGACGTGCTGGACGAAACCGCGACGGGCGAAGATGTGACCGATCAGTATGTGGATTTGCAATCGCAGTTGACGAATCTCGAAGCGACGCGCGCCCGCATTCAGGAATTCTTGAAAGATGCGAAGACGGTGGACGAGGCTCTGCGCGTCAATCAGGAATTGGCGAACATCGAGGCGCAGATCGAACAGATCAAGGGACGCATGAACTATCTCAACGACCGCTCGGCGTTCTCGACGATCACCGTCAACTTTGAGCCTGAGTTCCCGATCCTGACGCCGACTCCCACTTCGACTCCGATGCCGACCGCGACGCCTATCCCGTGGAAGCCTGCGGATACGTTCAACGACGCAAAAGGCACGGTGACGGTCGTGTATCAGGGAATCGCGAATTTCCTCATTTGGCTGGTTGTGGTGATTTTGCCCGTTGTCCTGCCGCCCGCGTTGATTTTGTGGGTGATGTGGAAGTTGTTGACGAGGAAGGTGAAGAGCAGTGAGAAGTGATCAGTGAACAGTAATTGGTAAGTGGTAATTGGGGATTGGAGACTAGAGACTGGAGATTAGAGAATTAGAGAATTGGAGAATTGAGAACAGGGACGGCGAGGG
>JAXLVX010000147.1:0-2455 GCA_046328795.1 Anaerolineales bacterium
GCAGGTCTAGCCAATTATATACCATCCCTCACTCAATACAACCACCGAATTACCTATCATGTCACCCTCCCGAAGGACATCGGGACGATGTGAGGGAGCGTTCTTCAGCGACCGAAGGGTCTCTGCTCGTTGTGGAGGGGATTCTTCGGGACGCGAGGCGTCCATCAGAATGACACACCGTAAATAAGATTACTTCTTCTCCATCAAATACAACACCCGCTCCGCCTCGCGGATTTCGACCGCCTCGCGAATCGTAAACTTCTCCGCGAATGCCGCCTCAAACCCTTCGCGTGTGTATGACGGGAAAATATCTTTGCGCGAAGCCAGCAGTTTCTGGACTTGGCTATCCTGCTTGGGGACGAACTCGATCACCAACCATTTTGTAGTTTCCGCAAAAAAGTCCGCGAGTTGCGGAAGCGGCACATTGTTTGAAATGGCGAGATGGTGAATGACAGCAAGAGCCAACACGAGATCGGCGGGACCACGCCCGCCAAACGAATCGCGCTCGCGGTTCGCCCAACCGATGGCAGGCGAAGGATTCGTCAAATCCAACAACAACGGCAGGAGATTTTCTGTTTTATCGTTTTTCATCTGCCGATAATTTTGTTCGACAGCGGCGGGATCAATATCGAACGATACGACGAACGCGCTGTTCGCTCCAGCCACGCGGCTGAATGCGCCGTTGTTCGCGCCCAAGTCCCACGTGAGCGCGGGCTTGAGTCGCGCAGACCATTCGCCCACGAGTTGTTTTTTATGCTCGAACGCCGCATCGGAATAATTGGTGATGTCGTAATAATTTCCCCATTCAGTGCCGCGCGGAGTCCAATCCAATTTTTGGATCGTGGACTCAAGACTCTCGATCAAGCCTGTCATCGCTTGTCGGCTCATCGAACCGCCGCGCGATTTGACTTCCTCCCCAGCATATTTTTTCTGCGCGCCCGCGTGAACATGAAGATGCGTGAGCAAGCCAAAATTGAAGCGCGTCTTCGTCGGGAGCAATTCGCTCGCAAGATCGAGCGGCACGCCGTCAATGTACACGCGCAAGAGTTGACTCAAGCGCACGTCGCGCAATGCCATCAACGCCAGCGGCGCGAGAAAATGTTGGCAGAATTGTTTATATGCCACCCACGGCTGTCCCTCTTCATAACGCTCGAACGACAACGTGTCTATCAACGTCGCTTTGCCGCGCACGAACTGCATGTTGTACGCGCTCGCGTCTTTCAACGTCATGTCCGCTTTCAGCGCGCGCTTTTGGATGGTCAACGTGGCAAGCGCGGCAGACTTCAATTGCCCGAACGACCATTCATACGGATACGAGATGAAAGGCACGCGCTCGGGCTGGATGATCTTAAGAGCCGCTTCGCTCTCAGCCTCAACCTGACTCGCTTCGACATGCGGAATCAAAAAGCCAGCCTTCACCAGCCTCTCGTACAACCCCGACTCCATCAAGCGCGTGTAATCAGCCTCATACGCGCGATTGACCTGCCGATATAAGACTCCGCCTCGAGAAAACAGAAACCCGCTGGGGTCCCGAAAAGAAGCGGGTAGTCCTCCGCTATTCGTTTTCTGATTCGTCATCGTCTTCGGTCGGCTTCGGTTTGACTCCGAACCATCCCTTGATCTTGCTCCACGAGGCGCGGAATGCAATTCCCAAGCCAAGTAGCGCGGCGATGGCGAGCTGGATCAAAAAACTGCCAGAACCAGGGTCGAGATATGGAAGAGGCGCAAAGTGCATGATGACTCCTATTCAACTGTTTCGGGGATGATCGTTTCGAGCAAGAACGTTTCCTGACAATTCGTGCATTGCGCTTCGCGTTTGTTGGCGTAGACAAGCAAGCCGTTGCATTTGGGGCAAGGCTGTTTGAGCGGGCGCTTCCACGAGGTGAAATCGCAATTCGGATAATTCGCGCAGCCGTAGAACGTGCGTCCTTTGCGCGTTTTCTTTTCAACGATGTCGCCGCCGTCTTTGGGACATTGCACGCCGATCTTTACAAGCCACGGTTCGGTGTAACGGCAATTGGGGAAGTTCGCGCACGAAATAAATTTTCCAAAGCGACCATATCGGATGACGAGTTCGCCGCCGTCGGTGGGACAAATGCGACCGATCTTTTCAGGCGCGCTCTTCGTGACAGGCATCTCTGCCTGCGCCTTTTTCAGATCCTCCGCGAACGGATGATAAAACTCGTGCATCACTTCCGTCCACTCGGCTTGACCGTTCGAGATCATGTCGAGGTCTTCTTCCATCCGCGCGGTGAATTTCAGGTCAACGATGTCGGGGAAGTATTGCACCATCAAATCGTTGACTTGAATGCCGATCTCCGTTGGCACGAGTCGTTTTTCTTCGCGCAAGACGTATCCGCGCGCTTGGATCGTCGAGATCGTCGGCGCATACGTAGACGGGCGACCGATGCCGTCTTCTTCGAGCGCTTGCACCAGCGACGCCTCCGAATAACGC
>JAXLVX010000148.1:0-2374 GCA_046328795.1 Anaerolineales bacterium
TTGAGCGTGGCGCATTTCCTCGGGATGCCGCTCGATCATTTTCAACGACTGAGTTGCGACACAGGCTCGGTGACAGTCGTCCATGCGGGCGAGGCGAGGGCGACCCTCGTCAAAATGAATCAACGCCCGCCGTTCGATTTTTTGCCGAATGTAAAAAAGTAGGGCGGGTTTTCAACCCGCCAAATTTGCCACTTGGCGAAAGTGTCGGGCTAAAAGCCCGACCTACACAAGATTCCATAAAACCCCTCCATGATAAAATCATCAAACATGGCGAAGAAAAAGATCGCACGATATGAAATCCAATCGGAGATCGGGCGCGGGGGAATGGCGGCGGTCTATTTGGCGCACGACCCAAACTTCCGACGCAACGTTGCCATCAAATTGGTTTCCGCCAACCTCGAACATAACGAAGACTTCAGAGAACGCTTCGAACGCGAAGCGCGGTTGATCGCGCGCATCGAGCATCCCGCCATCGTGCCAGTCTATGATTTCGGCGATCACAACGGTCAACTGTATTTAGTGATGCGTTATATGCAGGGCGGAACGCTTGCAGACAGAATCAAAAAAGAAATTTTCACTTTACGAGACGCGACTCAACTCATCTCGCAGATCGCGCCCGCGCTGGACGCGGTTCATTCGCAGGGCATCGTCCACCGCGACCTCAAGCCAGGCAACATCCTCTTCGATAATTTCGGCAACCCAGCCATTTCCGATTTTGGCATCGCGCATTTTTCAACCGCCACATCCGATCTCACAGGAAGCGCGATCATTGGCACGCCGTCGTACATGAGTCCCGAACAGGTTCGCGCCGACGCCGAACTCGACGGTCGAAGCGATGTCTATGCCCTCGGCGTGATCCTCTTCGAGATGCTCACGGGTCACGGGCCCTTCCGTGCGAACACGCCGATGAGCGTGGCGCTGAAACATCTCACCGACGCGCTCCCTTCGATCCGCACGTTCCGCCCCGATCTTCCAACTGAATTGGAATCGATTCTCAGCAAAGCGTTGGCAAAGAATCGGGATGAACGATTTGCCAGCGCGTCTGAATTTGCGCGCGCGTTGAATATGCTTCCCGAATCGCTTCAAGGCGCGAGCAAGCCCATTCTCGTTTCACAACGATCAGGCAATGATATTGCCACCGAAGTGGATGCTGGGGATGCGTCCGCGCCTGGGGAAACTGGACCAGCCTCCCGCGTCGAATCGGACCGTGCGGCTGGGTCGCCAAAATCCGACTTGGTCCATCCATCCCAGCAGACGTCGAATCCGAAATCATCATCGCGCGGAAAATTACAGATCGCATCTGCGGCAGGTGTAATCATTTTTCTTTTTGTTGTATGTGGGGCGATCATCTTGCTCGGAGCATGGGCAGGATTTTTCAGGGGAGAAAACGCAACACCAACGAACACAACAACGATTTCGCAACCCGCTGTGTTGTTCGCCGATGATTTTTCCGATCCCAACAGCGGATGGCCCACGCTCGAAAACGATCAGGCAAAATACAGTTATGAACCCGACGGGTATCACATTCTTGTGCATCAAGTCAACTCGGCGCCGTGGGCAAAAACGAACAGACAAGACGACAATGCAAGCATTTATGTGGACGCCGCGCCTGTTACAAATTCGAGCGGGTTCTATGGGATCATCTGCAGAATTCAAGAGAACGGAAACTTTTATTATTTTATCGTGCAAAATAACGGCGTGTTCGCGATCGGCAAGATCAAAGGTGCAGTTCTTCAACCGCTGGTAGAGTGGACTGCAAACAACGCTATTCGTCAGGGCAACCAAACCAACCGCCTGCGAGCGGACTGCGATGGAAGCGCGCTGCGATTTTATGTGAACGATGTTTTTGTCGGCGAAGCAAGCGACTCGGATTTCACCTCTGGCTATAGCGGACTCATCGTCAACGCGTTGGATGCGCAGGCGTTTGATGTGGTGTTCAACAATTTTCAAATCACGGAGCCGAGTCAATAATTCATCTTACGCAATGTCATTCTGAGCGGAGCGAAGAATCTCCGTCGCGGTGTAAGAGACCCTTCGCTATCGCTCACATCGTCCCGATGCTTTTCGGGAGGGTGACATGCCGTTTATAAGGAATCGAACATGGCAGAGTATGGAAAATTAATTCTCAGCAAGCCAGACGGCGCGCATCAAGAATTTATTCTCAACAAGCCTCTCGTCACGCTTGGACGAGCAACGACGAATGACATCGTCCTCGCCGAGGGACGGGTTTCGCGCAATCATGCGCAGGTGACTTGCACAGATGATGGAATCTCCCTGACGGATTTGAATTCATCAAACGGAGTCTTGGTCAACGGTCAACGAGTCAAAGAAGCGAACATTCAGGCGGGAGACTCGTTTGAGATCAGCGGCTTTA
>JAXLVX010000149.1:0-2340 GCA_046328795.1 Anaerolineales bacterium
CATGTCCGCAGACTTTCCTGCTCAGGTCGAACTCCTCGAAGAAATTCTAAGACTGCAATCGCCCGATAGCGGAACACAATGGCTTGCAGGCGGCGTGGGACCAACGGAATTTGATTCACCCGGCTTTGCGGCTTATCTTCTTTCAGAGCGAGGTCTGATCAACGGGAAGCCCGAAGACAATCATTACACGCTGTCAAATATACTGCCGGCAATTCACACACCGGAAAACGGAGATGTTGTCTTCTACAAGGGCGGTTACACGATGTTCTATTTTCAAGACCCGTATACCCAAGAAAGTTTTGTAATCGGCATGACCACATTTGGCATTGTCGCCATGAAATACGATTTTGCGCCATTGATTGGGATTGGCGACGTTAAATATCCGTAGTAAAGGAGAACATTATGTTAATCAGTTCTGAATTAGCAAAAGCAATAAATACGCAGATCGGCAACGAATTCGGCGCGAGTATGCAATACCTGAGCATCGCCGCGCACTTTCAAACTCAAAAACTTATGCTTCTGAGCAAACTGTTTTTCGAGCAGGCGGAAGAAGAGAAGACCCACGCAATGAAATTCGTGCATTACATTCTCGACACGCAAGCCGAACTCCAAATCCCTGCGATTGCCGCGCCGAAGCCGAAGTTTGCATCCGCTGAGGAAGCGGTAAAAGCCGCGCTGGCGTGGGAAACGGAAGTGACCGGGCAGATCAACGCGCTCATGGATCTGGCGGTCTCGCAAAACGATTATCTCGCGCAAAACTTCCTGCAATGGTTCATAGACGAGCAACTCGAGGAAATCAACAAAATGGATCAACTGCTCAACGTGATCCAACGCGCGGGCGAGAAGAACCTGCTGATGGTGGAAGCGTATTTGATCCATGCCGAGAAAGCGGGATAATCAAACATCGGAGAATTTACGAAACGAAAACATCATACACCCCAAAAATTGATTTCGGGGTGTATCGCTTTAAAACCATTGTGCTGGACGCTGATAAACGCAGAAAACGCTGATTTTCGCTTTTTATCAGCGTAGATCAGCGTTCATCTGCGTCCCAAATTAAATTTGGGGTTACTTATGTTTATTTTTTAACTCATTGCCTATTGCACGTACTGGGCAAATACCTTCTCAAAATCCACGTCGCTAGTGAAGCCGACCCACTTCATGAGGACAACTCCGTTGGGGTCAAGGAAGTAGACCTCTGGCTGATAGTAAAAGCCCAACGTTTGTTGAAAGTCGCGCGTGTTTGGGTCGTCGGCATCAAGATACGTGAATTTGATCTTGCCAAAATATTTCGCTTCAAGCCCATGAACCATGGGCGCCATGGCGCGGCAGGTACTTCAGGTAAAGCGGAAAAATTCGACGAATTGATATTGACCGGATGCGAGGCTGACCGTGGAGGGATCTGTCGCTTCGAGGTTGGGTCCGCGCGAGGTGGCGACTGGGAGCGGCGGTTCGGTCGCGACGGGAGGCTGGGTCGCCGCTCCTCCAACGGACTCCACGGTCGGCGTGAGAGTCGCGCTGGGCAACTCGACAACGGGCGGCGCGGACGCAGGTTGAGTCGCTTGAGGGGCGCACGAAACGATGAGAAGGAGAAGCAGGCTGAACGTCGGAAAGAGGCGGGTTTTCATCTTCCAATCCTTTGTTGAAATCTTGATACGTTATATCAAAAAATCCTTACACAAAGGTTACAAACGGCATCTTTGACGGGCATCACGTCCTACGCTATACTACGCTTGGTTATCTGTTCGACAGTTCATCCAATTACAAAACAATTTATGGAGGAAGTATGGCTGGTTTCAAACTTACCTACGGCACGATGTTCAATCCGCCTGAGGCGCTGCATGAGGGATTCGATAAAGCGGTTGCGAAGTTAAAACAAAATCTCGGCAAAGAATATGGAATGTTCATTGACGGCAAAGATGTGTTCTCGGATGAAAAGTTCGAGGATCACTCGCCCGTCAACACCAGTTGGACGCTGGCGCGGATGCAAAAGGGAAACGCGCTTCACGCGCGGATGGCGATCGAAGCGGCGCGCAAAGCCTTCCCCGCGTGGAGTCATACGCCGTGGCAAAAGCGCGTGGCGTTGGTGCGCAAAGCGGCGGCGTTGATCGAGAAGCGCATCTTCGAGCTCGGCGCGGCGATGGCTCTCGAAGTCGGCAAGAACCGCATGGAGTCGCTCGGCGACGTGCAAGAGACCGCCGACCTGATGTATTGGCCCGCGCAAATGATGGAGGAAAATAAAGGCTTCATCAAACCGATGGGTAAAGACCCGCTCACGGGATTCGATTCAACGAACGTGTCTGTGCTTCGTCCGTATGGCGTGTGGCTGGTGATCTCGCC
>JAXLVX010000015.1:0-57076 GCA_046328795.1 Anaerolineales bacterium
CCTTTTCTTCCTCAGAAAGCACAATGGTAGTGGAATTGACACTTCTAAAGAATTGCACTATCTCCTGCGCCCAGGCGCGGCCCTGTGGCGTTATCGCAAGCGTAATTATTACGATAAAAACGATCACTGCGAGCGCAAATCTCAGACGCGGTTTGTTGGTTGTTGTTCCTGGTTGCGTCCGCTTGAGCCTCCCATGCGTCTGCTCTATCTTCTTATGGAAATCTCCGCTTGGGATAGGTTGAATCATTCCCAGCAGTTCTTCGATCTCATTTTCATCGGGAACCCTTGAAACATTCTGTTTATTCATTGTCTTTCTCCTGCAATTGAGACCAATCATGTCTCAGGCGGGTGAGTGCGCGGCGAATTGTCACACTGACGCGATTCTCGTTAGTCTCTAGATATTCGGCAATTTGCTTCACCTGCCAGCCCAGCATATAACGGAGGACAAGCATTTCACGAGTTGTCTCTGGTAATGTGCCGAGCAAGCGCCAAACCGTGACGATCTGTTCGCGGGTAATAACATTCAGTTCAGGCGTTTGGTTTTTGTCAACCAGCCATTCGATGTTGATCTCCTCATCCACCTCGCGGACCTCACGTCGGCGCGACAGATCAATCACCAAGTTTTTCGCAATCCGCAATAACCAACCGAGCGCGGCGTGATCGTCTCCATGGAAGCGTTGGCGAGTTCGCCATGCGCGCACATACGTTTCAGCTGTCAAGTCTTCCGCTTCTTGTTGAAGCCCGCCGTTCAGCCCGAAAATGTATCGGAACACCGAAAGGTAGGTGTTCTCATACAGACGCGTGAAAACATCTTTTCCTAATATGGGATCTGCTTTTTCTTTCGTTAGCCAGCGTTTTACGGAGCGCAGCGTCATGTTTTCGGTCAATCCGACCTCCCGAACTGGTCTATCTTCACATTCACTATATAAAACGTATGACTGCCTGAAATCTGACATGAGTATATCCCTCCTTCTTAATCAAAAAAGACGGAGACAACTTCTCCGTCTTTCACAAACTTTCCTCGCTTTAGTTTTCTATTACCGCCGCCTCCACCGATTGGATGGGCGGCAGGAAATCTGCAAGCAACTCCCAGTGATCGCCCGAATCGCGCGTGTAAAACAATTGACCGGTGTTCGTGCCGATGTACACGCCGGCATCCTCGAACGAGTCGAGTCCCATCGCTTCGCGCAAAACGTCCACGTAGGCGCGCTCAGGCAGACCCGTTGTGAGACGCGTCCATGAATCGCCCGCGTCGCGGCTGCGCCAGACTGCAAGTTGTCCATCCAAACTGATGTGATATTCCTGACTTTCTTCCGGCACGGTGAAGATCGTGCGCGGATCTGTGGGGTGCACGCCAATCGCAAAGCCGAAGGGCGTCGGCAGTTTGCCCTCGCCGATGTCAACCCAATCTTCTCCGAAATTGTCGCTGCGATACACGCCGCAATGATTCTGTTGATAGATCACGTTCGGCGTGGAAGGGTGCATCGTCATCTTATGCACGCACTGCCCAAACTCAGGATATTTATCGGGCATAAAATCGGCGCGCACATTCTTGTTGAACGGCTTCCATGTTTCGCCGCCATCGTCGGTGCGGTAACAACCCGCGGCTGAGACGGCGATATACATGCGTTGATCGTTTGTTGGATCGAGCAAAATTGTGTGCAGAGTTAACCCGCCGGCGCCTGGTCCCCATTCGCCGCGCTGAGGGTGATCGTACAGACTTTCATTTAAAGTCCACGTTTCGCCGCGATCATTTGATTTGAACAACGAAGCGGGTTGCGCGCCGGCATACAACACAGTCGGCTCGCTCGCGCGACCGGGTTTGATATTCCACACTTTGATCATCTTTTCAGGATTTTCCTGGATGCTCTCGCCGCCCTCGGATCGAAACGCCTCTTCCACCGTGCTGGCTGGTCTGCCCGACTTCGACCCTCGCGACAGGGCAGGCGACTCTTTCGCCTGCGACCACGTTGCTCCAAAATCGTCCGAGTGGTGCATGGTCGGACCGTAGACGAAATGACTCGTCGCCGCGTGGAGCCGCTGGTCGCGCGGATCCAACTGCATGTGCATCACATTCCAACCCTTGAAGTGAATATCGCTCATTTGCCAGTTCTTGCGTTTCTCGTCGCTTGTGAAAATGAAACCGCCCTTCGTCGTCCCCGCGAAGACCATCACCTTTTTGCCCATGAGATTCTCCTTTCAGGCGAACACAGAAAATATGTTCTAAAAACGGATTGTACCACAGACTCGCATTTGTCAACCATACCCGAAGGGCTATTGCGGCAATGCCCCCGGCAGATTAACATGTCGCTCTCAATAAGGAGGAGGAATGAGAAACTTTAATCGGATCGTCAACGCCGTGATGTTCCTGACTCTGTCCGCTTGCAATCTGCCATCGAACAAAACGCCTCTTTCCGCACCGACGATTGATACGCCGCCTTCCGCATCATCTACCCCCACGCTGATCCCCATTGAAACTTTGCTTGCGCGCCTAACCTCTACGCCCGAGCCAACGGCAACGCCGAGTCTTTCAGTCGCTTTTGCGAGCGATGCGCCGGTGAATTGCCGTTCAGGCCCCGCAACATCGTATAGCGTGATCGGCGAATTGAAGCCGGGCAGGCAAGCGGAGGTGATCGGCAAGAGCGCGGACCTCGCTTGGTGGTATGTGAAGAATCCCAGCGACCCTTCCACGATGTGCTGGCTTTTTGCAGATGTTGTGACGGTGGTGGGGAATGTGGAATCGCTCCCGGTGGTGAAGCCGCCCGAGGTGACTGTGACAGGCGTCACCGTGAGCGTTGAACCGGCGTTGACGAGCGTTGCGTGCGATGCCTTCCCTCAATCGGTCACGCTTAACATCCAAATTTCAGTCAGCGGGCCATCTATGGTGGTTTGGCGTTGGGAAGAGGCTGGCACGGGGGATTTCTCTGAAGAGCAACGCCTGTTGGTTGTGGAGGGCGGCGTCAAAAATGTTCAGGCTTTGTATCAAGTGAAAAGCGCGCGAGATTACACGATGATCGTGCGGACACTGCAACCCAATGAAGCGGCTGGTGAGGCAACGTTCCGGGCGGTCTGTACTCCATAGTCAATTTCATCTCTTGCTGACATGCACTATAATAGTTTCGAGTTTTGAAGCCGGCGGAATGATTGCTGGATGAAACTGTTTCGTGTTATGGGCGCTACCCATGAGCGTTGAAATGCTCGCAAAGATCATACATTTTTTTTCTCCACCTGAATTTGAAGGGGATGAAGCGAAAACTCGCGCCGCGAGTTTGTTGAACATCATTGTCCTTACCGCATTGCCGGGTGTTTTGCTCATCTTCTTTTTTCTTTCCTCAGAACGTTTTTCTTCCATTCTGATAGCGGCTGGGATCCTGATCATTGCCTGGTTTGTGATGCGCGCAGGTTACATTCGGCTGGCGTCGTTCATAATTATTTTGGGGATGGTAGGGGTACTGATCACGGCAACGGTCACCGGCGGAGGGGTCCGCGATACGGGGTTTAGCGCGTTTGTGGTGATTATCATTTTTTCTGGCTTGCTCCTTGGCTGGAAAGCGGCGTTTGGCTTCGGCTTGTTCAGTGTGTTGTATGGGGCGGCGCTTTATCAGGCAGAATCGCTGGGGTGGATCGTAAAAACCTATGAACCAAGTTTGCTTTCACACTGGCTGGTCAATAGTCTCTACTTTATTGTGACCGGGATCATGTTGACGCTCGCCCTTCAAACCATTGACCGCGCCATGAAACAGGCAAAGTCGGCGATGGACGAACTGGAGCAGGTGAGCGGCGGGTATTATTCCCTCTTTGATAATTCTCCCATTGGGATCTATCGTTCGAGCGTGGATGGAAAGATGATCGAGGCGAATCAAGCGCTGATGCGCTTCAATGGATATGAGGATAAGGATGAATTCCTCAAGAGCGTTACCGACATTGCGACAGAATGGTATGTAGAGCCGGGACGGCGAGAGATCTTCCAGCGCGAAATGGAAGAACGCGGGCGGGTGACAAATTTTGAATCCGAGGTGTATCGCCACAAGACGCGCGAGCGGGTGTGGATCACCGAGAATGCGCGAGCGGTGCGCGATTCAAAAGGAAGAGTTTTATATTATGAAGGCACGGTCGAGGATATTACTCCGCGTAAACAGACGGAGAGCGAATTGGATTTTTTGTATAACCTTGCGCTCTCTTTTGCCCGCGGCAAGGATCTGATCGGCGTTCTCAGCACGCTTCATTGGGAAGTTCTCAAAGTAGTTCCCGTTGACGCTTTGTTCGTCGCTATGTACGACGAGAGCGCCGACGTTGTGGATTACCCGGTTTTCTCCATTGGCGGGGAATCGAAGAAATATCCCTCGCATCGCCTCAGCGATAGACAAGGGTTGACCCGCAGGGTGATCCTCGGCGGCGAAACGATCTATTCGCAGGATGTCAGAGCGGATCGCAATGAAGCACAGTTTTTGCCGACTGGCGAAAGCGCCCTGCCTCTGCGCACATTTCTTGGCATCCCTCTAACCATTGGGGATAAAGTGATCGGCATGTTGTCGGTTCAGAGCGGCAAGGTAAACGCGTATTCGCCGGATCAAATTCGGCTCATGGAAAATATGGCGTTTCAGGCGGCGCTGGCGATAGATAAAGCCCACCTGCTTGATCGGTTAAAACAGGAATTAGTAGAGCGTGAAAAGATCGAGAATGATCTCATCCGCCGCGCCGACGAGATGTCTTTGCTGTATCAGATCAGCCGGGTATTGATCAGCGGGGAGGATCTATCTCACATCCTGCGTAATTTTGTGAAAGAATTGAAGCGGGTGATGATCGTGGATTCGTTCCACGTCGGGTTTTACGATGCCCCAACCGGCTTGTTTACCTATTCGTTGTTCTTGGATTTTGATGAAGACTTGCAACTGCCGCCTCGTTCCCTGCGCGAAGAGCCCGGCTTGACCGGCGAGGTAATTTCGCTCAAAAGCACCGTGTATTTGCCGGATGTGATGGACGCCGAAACACAGCAACAACATAAGGTTGTGGTTATTAAACATGCGAATATTCGCTCCTATATCGGCATTCCGTTGATGTTGCAAGATCGCGTGATCGGGGTAATGTCGGTGCAGGCGGCACAGACTGATGCGTATACCCCCGATCAGATTCGCTTGCTGGAGACTCTCGCGGTTCAGGTTGCCAGCACGACAGAAAAGAATCGTTTGTTCGAACAGTTGAAAACTGAATTGGTCGAACGCACGAAAGCGGAAACGGACTTGCGTCAACGCGAAGCCATGCTCGGAGCGGTGACATCTGCCGCGGAGCAGTTTCTCAAATCGTCCGATTGGCGTGTGAATATCGAGGCTGTGCTTGAAAACCTTGGGAGAACGATCAATGTTTCGCATTGTTATTTGTTCGAGCATCACACCGGAGTGAATGGACAAGCGCTTTCATCTTTGCGGTATGAATGGGCGGCGCCCGGTTTCACGAGTTCGGTGAATGACTCAATGTATCAAGCGCATTTGATTCGAGGGGAACCCGGCACTACAGATGAAATCTTACAGAAGGGTGACGTTTTGGCTGCCGCTTCTTCCACGTTTCCATCTAAAGAAAAGGAGCGTTTGAACGCTTTGGGCATCCGCGCGTTGATCGAAGCGCCGGTGTTCGTCAATGGATACTGGTGGGGCACGATCGGGGTGGATGATATGACGAAGGAACGGGAGTGGTCTTCCGCGGAAACCGATGTCATTCGCGCCGCCGCGAATGTGTTAGAGGCGGCGATCAGGCGTCAATTGGATGAAACAGCCCTCCAGAGCGAATTGAGCGAGCGTCGAATAGTGGAGGCGAACCTGCGGCAGCGCGAGTCCATTTTGGAAGTGGTGGCTGAATCGGCTAGTCGTTTACTTAAATCGCCCGATTGGGAGTCTGAGATCGAAACGCTGCTTGCTGATCTGGGCGAAGTGATCCACGCAAGCCATGCCTACCTGTTCGAGAATCATCTAAAGGATGACGGCGCGGCGGTAACGTCCCTGCGCTATGAATGGACTGCGCCGGATCATCCCAACGATCTTGAAGGGACGCTGTATCAGAATGTCTTGTTGAAGAATGCTAACTATGATTTTTGGCACCAAGCCTTGAGTTCTGGATCGCCTTTTATTGGCGACCGGCTGCGCCTGACCGAAGATGAGCTAGGTATGTTTACTGCGCGCGGGATAAAAGCGTTGCTCGATGTGCCGATCTTTGTAGACGGCGAGTGGTGGGGCATTATCGGTTTTGACGATATGGATGAGTCCCGCATTTGGTCGAATTCGGAGGTGGACGCCTTGTTAGTAGCCGCCAACATTCTCGGCAGGGCAATCGAGCGCCAGGCGGCGGATGCGGAATTAAGAACGCGCGAGCAGAAGTATCGCGTGTTATATGAAATGGCTGAGAAGCAAACGCAGGAACTCGCGTTGTTGAGTCATGTGCGCAGTGTTATGTCGCAGGAACTGGACCTCTCATCGCTTTTTCGCCGCGTTGTCGAAGCGGTGGCTGAGTCGTTTGGCTATGGATTGGTCAGCATATATTTGCTTGAAAAAGGCGAGTTGATCTTTCAACATCAAGTGGGATATGACCGCGTGATATCAAGGATTCCCATTGAGCAAGGGATAAGCGGACGTGTGGCGCGAACCGGCAAACCGGTGTTTGTGGAGGATGTTCGAACCGATCCTGATTTCCTCGGCGATACTGCGGACTTTGTATCTGAAGTTTGCGTTCCATTGCTCGACGAGGGCAACGTTGTGGGAGTGTTGAACGTGGAAAGCACGCAAGGGATCAAATTGACAGAGACCGACTTCAAACTGCTGGATGCGCTAAGCCAGCATATTGGAATCGCGATCAGCCGGGCGCGGTTGTATACGAACGTTCAAAATGAATTGGAGGCGCGCAAACTATCCGAGATCGAACGCGAGAAGTTGATCGCCGAACTCGCGGCGAAGAATGCCGAACTTGAACGGTTCACGTACACGGTGTCGCACGATCTCAAATCTCCGCTGTTCACCATTCGCGGCTTTCTCGGATATTTGGAGAAAGATATGGTTGACGGAGATCACGCGCGCTTCAAAGCCGACGCGCAGCGTATTGCCGACGCTACCGAGAAGATGCAACAACTGCTGAACGATCTTCTGGAACTTTCCCGCGTTGGACGGATGATGAATGAGCCTGCCCCGATCAACATGAACGAGCTTGTGCGCGAGGTTCTCGATTTGGTCGAGGGACGAATCCAGGAGCGCGGAGCGACCGTGCAAGTTCAAGAGGATCTGCCGAGCGTGTTTGCGGATCGTCAGCGCATCAGCGAGGTTTTGCAAAACCTTGTGGATAACGCGATCAAATTCACGGGAGATCAGCCCGACCCGCGCGTGGAGATCGGTCAAGCGGGCGAAGAGAACGGAATGCCCATCTTTTTTGTTCGGGATAATGGCATCGGTATTTCTCAAGATCACTTCGAGCGTGTGTTTGGGTTGTTCAACAAACTCGACCCGAAAACAGAAGGCACCGGCGTTGGTCTCTCGCTGGTAAAACGGATCATCGAATTTCATGGAGGCAGGATCTGGGTTGAAAGCGAACCGGGAAACGGCTCGACGTTTTTCTTCACGCTTCCCTCCCAGCCGGTATCTGATTCCGTTATATAATATTGACATCCCAGTTGCGGAGGAAAAAGTTATGAAACGCGCGGTTAGCATCAGTATTGGCTCGTCTAAAAGAAATAAAGCCGTAGAAGCGACTCTTCTCGGCGAACGCGTGAGCATTGAACGCATCGGCACCGACGGCGACATGGAAGCCGCCGCCCTGAAGTTCAAAGAACTCGATGGCAGTGTGGATGCCTTCGGCGTTGGCGGCGCAGACCTCGGGGCATTGGCGGACGGAAAGTGGTATCCGTTTTATTCGGTTCAGCCAATGGTCAGGTTTGTCAAAAAGACCCCGCTGGTAGACGGCGGAGGGTTGAAGAACACGCTCGAAAATAAAGCCCCTGTATTTCTCGATAAAAAAATTGGCGATTACATTAACTCACATGGGCGCAAGGCGCTCGTGACTGTGGGTGTAGACCGCTGGGGACTTTCAGAAGCGTTTTCAAACGCTGGGTATGAAATGGTTTTCGGCGACCTGATGTTCGGGTTGGACATTCCCATTGCCATACATAAACTGAGTCAATTGAAAACTCTTGCGGCGTTGCTCATGCCTATTGCCGGGCGATTGCCCTTTTCGTGGGTCTATCCAACGGGCGAAAAGCAAGAGAAGCGCACACCCAAATGGGGAAAGTATTATGATTGGGCGACCGTGATCGCGGGCGATTGCCATTACATCAAACGCTTCATGCCGGATGATTTGAAGGGCAAGGTGATCGTCACCAACACGACCACGCCGGAGGATGTGGAGCAATTCCGCAAGGCGGGCGTGAAATATCTTGTCACCACCACGCCTGTATTGGATGGGCGTTCGTTTGGCACGAACATGATGGAAGCCGCGCTCGTTGCCGTCTCTGGCAAGGGACGTCCGCTTACTTGGCCCGAACTCACCGAAATGCTCGATAAACTCGGCTTCGAGCCGCAGTTGCAGGAACTAAACTGATTTACGAATTGCGATTGACGATTTGCGATCAGGCAGAAAATCGTCAATCCAAAATCGTTAATCGTAAATCGTGAGGAGATTTTATGGATGCAATCGTAATTGCCGGTGGAATCCCAAGACCGGAAGACCCGCTTTATTCCTATGTGAAAGGCAACGCAAAAGCGCTCGTGGATATTGCAGGCAAGCCTATGGTGCAATGGGTTCTCGATGCTCTCAGTGATTCGAAACGTGTAGATAACGTGATCGTTGTCGGTTTATCGCCGAAAAATCAACTGAGTTGCAAGAAGCCTCTGCACTTCCTCTCGAATCAAGGGCGAATGCTGTCGAACATTGTCGCAGGGATCAACAAGTCCTTGCAGTTGGATAAGAAAAGCAAATACGTGCTGATCGTTTCATCCGATATTCCCGCGATCAAGGCGCACATGGTGGATTGGCTCGTGGACACTGCCATGCAAACGAAAGACGATCTCTACTATGGCGTTTGCTCGCGCGAGGTGATGGAAGAACGTTATCCCGGCTCGAATCGCACATATACCCGCCTCAAAGATATTGAACTCTGCGGTTCGGATATCAACCTCTGCCACGTGCGCATGGCGACCGAACATTTGGATCTGTGGGAATCTTTGCTTGGCGCGAGAAAGAGTCCGCTGGCGCAGGCGAGCAAGTTGGGGCTGGGATTACTCTTCGCCCTGGCTACGAGACAATTGACTCTGGAATCTGCTGTGACTCGAATCAGCGAGCGCATCGGCATCAAAGGACGCGCGGTCGTTTGGCCCTATGCTGAACCGTGCATGGACGTGGACAAGCCGCATCAACTCGAAATGATGCGCGCGGATCTGGCGAAGTCGCAGCGCAAAGTACAATCCGCGCGGAAAGATGCGCCGAAGAAAATGAAGAGACCGAGCGCGGTGAAGAAGGTTGCGGCGCGTATCAAACCCAAACCTCGCTAACGATGAGTTTTCGATCCGCTCTTGAATGGGATGCGCGTCTTTCCGATCAAATGCGCGTGGCTGAAAAGCCGGGCGCATTACGCGCGATTGCAGTGTTCTTCGCGCATTCCGGCGATTCGTGGTTTTGGTGGCTCGCGATGATTTTGCTGTGGCGGTTGGGCGATTCGTTTTGGAAGCAATGGGCGGTCGCGCAATTCGTGGGGATCGGCGCGTTGGCGGCGCTGGTAATGGGAATCAAATTCATCGTGCGGAGGCGCCGCCCGGAAGGCGAGTGGGGGAGCATCTATCGCAACACCGATCCGCATTCGTTTCCATCTGGACATTCAGCCCGTTCATTCATGATCGCGACTCTTGCCACCGGGCTGGGACCCGCATGGCTGGCGATCATCTTATGGGTTTGGGCGCCGCTCGTCGCGTTGGCGCGTGTGGCGATGGGCGTGCATTATGTTTCGGATATCGTCGCTGGCGCAGTGTTAGGCATCCTCTTCGCTCTGGTGGGGCTTCAAATGTATGAGCCGTTATTGATGTGGGTTTCTGGCTTGATCGGTTTTCCCCTTTGGTAATTTGAGCGGGATATCATCCCGCTCCACGTTTCACCGTTATTGCATGTTCTTCGATGTGCGCGAGGTCTCGCTCTACCCATGTTTGAAGCGTGAACCCGCCGCCTAGCGTGACGTGACGCGATTCACGCGCCCACGCTTCAACGGGCAAGCCCCTCAATAACTCAACAAGCGATTCGATATTTGCTACAAAGCCATCCAGCAATTCGTTGAGCGATTCGTTCGGATCGTAATGCTCGGCGGCGTATGTATCGCCGTCGAAACTTTCGAACTCGGGGTTATCTTCGCTGGCGGTGCGGCGCGCGCGCAGACCGTAGGCAAGTTGGTCTACATCGCGGGTGTGAGCGGCGAGTTGATGCGTGTTCCATCCGCCCTCTTCCAAAGGCGCGAACGGGTCTTTGACGGCAAGACAATCCGCGCGAAAATCTTTTGTGACAGTCAGCAGTCTTTCGATCAATCGCTTTCGATATTCGAGTACTTCTTTCATTCTGCCTCCGATGATTCGCAAATGGGAGCGCGGTCGCTGTTTTCGTAACCGTTCAACGGCAAGCCCAAATAGGGCGAGGGGTCGAGGGTGTTTTCAATATCCAGTTCATTTTTAAATTGACCCGTGCCGTCATCTTCCACGATGGAGAAGTGCAGGTGAACGCCGACTGGATTGTTCGGGTCGCCGGAGTAATCTCCTTGATAACCGAGGAAGGTTCCTGCCTCGATCGGTTTTTCAGACGTGCCTGCCGGGAAATCTTCCGAGATGAACGAATTGCCGAAGCGGTCTGCCATGTGAGTGTAATACAACCAGATCTGTTGACCGGGGTCGAGCGGGTCGCTTGGCACGCGCACGATCACCGCAGACTTCCATTCGGGGAGGCGAGTGAGGTAACCGGGATACGCGGAGATAACGCGCGTGACGCCTGCCTCTGTGCCTGCGAAAATGTCCACGCCTTGATGCCGATGCAAACGTCCCATCGAATCGCCCCACAGGAAACCTGCGAAGCCGTCGGTGGGGAAGATGAAGGGGACGAGTCCGCATTGGGAACCGGCGGCCAGCCTCCAGTCGGGATTCGAAGCGGGGTTGTTCATCCACAAACGGAATTTTGCGATTCGTTCCGCGTTGGGGCTGTACATGTAATAGGCGGTGACGGCGGCGGTCATGATGACGACTACGACGATGGAGATCATGAGGAAGCGTTTTGACATGGCGGGAGGATTATACCGTTTGACTGCGTTAGGGCGAGCCGATCACGTTGAGGTAGTCGAATAAGATCTGGTCGCCATCTTCATGTGTGAGAACGACTGTATAGACCCCGTATGGAAGCGCGGGGGATGACCATTCGGCTCCAGTGGATTGATCGAGTGTGTACTCGTTCTCGTTAATCGTAATTAAAAGAATACCAAGGTCAGACTCGCCTAAATAACCGATCTTGATCTGTTTCCCTGCAAATGTGAACGAGACAGTGCTTCCGGCTGTTGTGGAATATGAGATGGTTTCCTGGAATGCGCCTGAAATGAGGGATTCGCTGCTCCAATCGCCAGCGTAAATAAAGCGTTGATCGGTATCGTCATATTTCCCGGCGGGTAACGCGGATTTATCGTCAGGTGTTACTGGCGATGTGTTGGTTGCTAGTATTGCAATTTGAGTAGCGTTTGAGGTTTCAGCGGCTGGTGTTGACGTGGCGGTTGTGGCGCTTTGCGAGATTGGGGTTGTGCTAGATTCGGAGTCTGTGGGAGTTGTAAGTGAATCGGTAGAAATTATTTTTGCATTTTGTGCGGGAACTTCTGTAGCAGTTGCGAGGAATAGGAATTTGAAAGGTGTGGCGGTTGAAGTTGGAGACACGACTGTTTTTGGCTTATTAAAGTAGGAGATCAGTAAGATGAGAGCGATGCCCGCAATTGAAAATATGCTAATGAGTATTGGCGGCAGAAGCCCCCAAAGGACAGAACGCTGATTTTTCATGTGGAAATTATACCGAATTGGAAAACGGTATCGCTGTTTGGCTTGGGTTTGGAGACTGTTTCCAACAATTCGCTGTCTGTGAATAAGTTACATTTTTCTTGCTTTTTGGGGCGAATTAATTTATTATTAATCCCGCATCGTAAAGGCAAACCCGTCGCGAGGCGGGGACGCAAAGTCATGGGTCTTTGAACCTCATGCGTAGAGGTTGAAAGATCGCCAGACCGCCGAAACTTTTTATTTTGGCGGTTTTTTTCTTTGTAAAGGAGGTGTACTGTCAATTAAACCGCATTAGCAAAACCATGATACTTTCCCGTAAGCAAATCATTTAATTTGAGGAGATAAGTATGAAAGCAAAGTGGTTTAGTTTGTTGTCTGTGATTGCAATTCTGGCGCTCGTGATCGTGCCGGCCGCGGGGGCGCAAGGCGGCGTGACAGAAGTGCAGCCGCTCGATCCAACCACTCCTGATGTATCGGGAGGAATGGTGGATGAGACATCTCGCACATGGTTCATTGAGTTTTCCAGCCCGCCCACGGCAGATGGCGGCACGGCTGTGAAAGCGAAAGCTGAACAATCGGCATTCCTTGCTGCGGCGAAAAAGGCCGGTATTCCTTTATCGCAACGGTTCGCGTTCAACGGTTTATGGAATGGCGTGTCTATCAATGTAAACCCCGAGTACATCAGTAAACTGAGAACCCTCCCAGGCGTAAAAGCGGTTTACCCGGTTGTGAAAGTTTCTGCACCAAATCCCCTAAACGGTAGTATTAACCCTGAATTGTTTACCGCCCTTTCGATGACCGGCGCAGATATTGTCCAGAGCGAACTTGGTTATACCGGTCAAGGCGTCAAGGTGGCTATCTTAGACACCGGCGTTGATTACGATCATCCTGATCTCGGTGGTTGTTTTGGCGCAGGCTGTCGTGTAGCTATGGGTTGGGACTTTGTTGGCGACGCTTACAATGCGGATGACACATCTCCTACTTATAATCCGGTGCCTTCCCCTGATGCCGACCCTGATGATTGCAATGGTCATGGCACTCACGTGGCTGGCATTGTCGGCGCGAATGGAACGGTGGTCGGCGTCGCGCCCGGCGTGACTTTTGGCGCGTATCGCGTCTTTGGCTGCGAAGGCTCCACCGATGCCGATATCATGATTGCCGCTATGGAACGCGTTTTGGCTGATAAGATGGATGTTCTGAACATGAGCATCGGCTCAGCCTATACTTGGCCCCAATACCCGACAGCCTTGGCGGCTGATCGCCTTGTGAAAAAAGGCGTGGTAGTGGTTGCCTCCATCGGCAATAGCGGTGCGAGTGGTTTGTACTCTGCCGGCGCTCCAGGCTTGGGCAAAGATGTGATCGGTGTGGCTTCCTTTGATAATATTGGGAATGTAGCGGACCTGTTCAAAGTTAATGATAAGTCCATCGGCTATTTCCCAATGTCGTTCTCGGGTCCGGTCCCCACATCTGGGTCGGCGGAGATCGTTTATGTTGGGCGCGCATGTGATGGCGATGCTCTTTTAGCGGACCCAACGGGCAAGACCGCCTTGGTAGTTCGTGGGGCTTGCGCCTTTGGCGTAAAAGCGACGAATGCGATCAATGCCGGCGCGGCGGCTGTAGTTATTTACAATAGCGCGCCTGGGCTCTTCAGCGGCACATTGGGCGCTCAGATCGGCGATGGCAGCGTGCCCGTTGTTTCCATCTCGCAAGCAGATGGTCTATTCATTCGGGCTCAGACTGCTCCGGTCACCATGAACTGGACAGACTTGCAAGATACCTTCCCGAGCCCCACTGGCGGGTTGATCTCCTCCTTCAGTTCCTACGGTTTGTCGCCGGATCTTGCGTTGAAGCCTGATATCGGCGCGCCGGGCGGAAACATTTATTCGACTTATCCGCTGGAACTTGGCGGTTATGCCACTTTGAGCGGCACATCCATGTCTTCGCCTCATGTGGCGGGCGCGGTGGCGCTGTTGCTCGAGGCTAAACCAAAGACAAAGGCGAAAGACGTTCGCACGATTCTCCAAAACAGCGCGGATCCGGCTGTATGGTCTCTTAACCCCGGACTCGGCTTCCTCGATAATGTGCATCGTCAAGGCGCTGGTATGTTGGATATTGACGATTCGATCAAAGCAACCACCGTCATTACTCCTTCGAAGATCGCTGTTGGCGAATACTGGGAAGTTGCCGATCCCGCTTGGGTTCAGCCTATAGACATTAGGAACAATACCGGCGGACCAGTAACATACGATATCACGTACGAAAACGCTCTTTCTACTGGCGGCGTGATCACTCCGACCTTTTCCACCTCGGATGCGTATGTGACCTTCAGCGAATCCACCATCACGATTCCGCTCTACAATAAGTACACCATCGAAGCGTTCATCCACTCCGCTACAGCGCCTGTGAATGGCATGTTCGGTGGTTATATCGTTTTCACACCGCGTGATGGCGGGCAAGTGTATCGTGTTCCGTATGCGGGCTTCGTGGGTGATTATCAGGGCATTCAGGCGCTGACCCCCACTGCGAATGGATTCCCATGGCTGGCAATCAGCTATGGCGGTGAGTTCTATGGACCTGTGACAGGACCCGATGATTGGACCTACACCATGGTTGGCGAAGACGTTCCATGGCTCTTGGTTCACTTCGAACATCAGGTTCGAACTTTCAAAATTCGCATTTACAAGGCAGACGGAACGCCTGTGCATCGCGTGCAGAATTATGCCTACTTTGAGGAATATTTACCTCGCAACTCCGACAGTGCCGGCTTCTTTGCTTTCCCGTGGGATGGCACTCGCATGAGCGAGAACGGTAAGGTGGTGAAGATTGTGCCAGACGGACAGTATTATCTGGTCATCGAGGCGCTCAAAGCTGGTGGCGATCCGGGCAATCACGATCACTGGGAAACCTGGACATCGCCCATAATGACGATTGATCGTCCGTAAGTTATGGATTGATCGTCACGATTAAGTAAAAAACGCTGGCAGGATTTTCCTGCCAGCGTTTTTGAATCTTGTCATTTATCAGGGAGTGAGCCCGGAGGAGCAAGTGACGGATCTTCGCAATACAATATGGTATTCATCTTATCAGTATGGTATTCGTAAATCTTATCCATCGCTTGAAAGCGTAACAAGTAGCCCGGCGTAATCACTTGAAGATATTCCGACGTAGAGTCTTTGCATCCGAGACTGGAATCGGACCAGGTGACTTCAATCGCTTCTTGCAGTGTGATCTGTTCGGCGGGGATGGAGAATCGCTGCGCTAAGTCGTCCATAGATTTGGCGATGAGCGCTTTGAGAGCGGGGTCAGATAAATTGAGAATCGGCTGGGAATCTGCGGCGGGCGTAAACGTGGAAAGAGGCGAGACTTCCACCACGCTTGAAGTAGGGGCGGGCGCTTTAGGTTCCATGGGTTCCAGTTCCTGTCCCGCTTCAGTAGGTTGGGGAGAACCGCAACTTGTGAGAGCGAGTGCCGTCAATAGTACCATCGAAATCCAACGATGTTTCATCACAAATCTCCTTTTATGAAATGGAAGATCTTACGCGAAAGCGCAATTGTATCCGGGACGCCGCGCAAGGCGATAAGGTTCCCGTTTCACCGTGTATAATCTGCCCATTCCAACACTCGGAGAAAACCTGTGCGTTATCGTTTTTCATACATCATCATTGTGATCGCAATCGTGTTGAGCGCTTGTAGCTCGAACGAGCCTTCTGTCACTTCCACGCCGCTTCCGTCTGAAACGCCGCTTGTCCCACCCACGCTAACATCTACACCGACGGTTCCACTTGCAATTCTTGTTTTGCCTGCCGACCTAGACCCCGAAGATTCGAATCTTTACCAGAAAACCGTCTACGATCTGGCGCAGGCTTCGGGCATGCGCTTTCAGGTGAGAAATTCGCTGACCCCCGAAGAGTTGACCGAACCCGGTTTGAAGATCGTGGTCGCGTTCGCGCCGGACCCGGGGATCGTCGCGCTTGCCGCCGCCGCGCCTCAAGTCCAATTCCTCGCTATCAATATCCCCGGAGTTGTTGCGGGCGGAAACGTCAGCGCGTTGGGCGATAACTCGCAATCAGACATCACAGCATTCCTCGCGGGGTATACCGCCGCGCTCATCACCGACGAATATCACATCGGCATGATCATCCCAAAGGATGACGCTGCCGCGCAACAAGCCGCCGCGGCATTCCGCAATGGAATGATCTATTATTGCGGGTTGTGCCGAGTGATTTTCTATCCCGCGTTTTGCCTCGCTGAAAATCTCCAATCTTGTTACCCCCAATATATTGACATTCCATCCGATGAAGACCGCGCGCGATTCGGTCCCTATGCCGATTATCTAATTCTTCAACGAGATGTGGATACGATCTTTGTTTATCCCAGCGTTGCCGAACCGGATCTGCTGACCTACATAGGTACGACGGGGGTGTCGCTGATCGGCACGTTCACCCCGGAGGAACGTCCCGGCGGATGGGTGATGACGATCCAGCCGGATGAGATCAAGGCGATCCAAAATGCGTGGCCCCAATTGATGGCGGGGCAGGGCGGACTCACGGTTCAATCGCCCTTGGGGCTGAGCGACATTGACCCCAACCTTCTCCCCCCCGGCGAACAACGTTTGGTGCAAGAGACTCTCGACAAATTGCAAAATGGGTTGATCAATACTGCAAACCCGTAAATAATTCCAAAGCCCCCGCGATCGCGAGGGCTTTGGATTCAAAGGAGGAGGGAAATGAAACGTTATAAAAACTTATTGATCATCGCATCAGCGGTTGTTGTGCGCGTTGAGCGCGCCGACCTTGACCCAGCCACGCCATCGCTTTGACCACAAGCACGGCAGGGTTCACCGGCTTCATCAAATATTCATCGGCAGAACTCGAATTGGCTTCCAGCGCCAGTTGAGCGGTGCTGGCTGAGACCAGCAAGAGGATGGGACCCGTGCTGGCTTGGCGCAAGCCGTTCAGCAACCTCGAGCGTTCGCTTTTTGAGATCTGTATATCCACCAGCATCAGCGACGGGGCGATCAACTGCGCGGTCTGCAGAGCCGTCCGCGCGCTTGACTCGGCGAGGACGATGCAGTTTCGCTGGCTGAATAGGGAATCCCATGTGGCGATGGTATTCGGTTCATCGCAGACGATCAACACAGTGTGGAGGGGGACAGTATTGGGTTCGGTTTTCCAGGCTATCATGAGCATTTCTCGCAATCTAATAACTTGACGGAAAATCATTCGGCGTGTTACACTCGCGCCTATCAAATTTTCAAGGAAGGAGGCGCGACCCATGTTTTTTAGCAAGATCGTTGTCGGTACACAAGACTTCACTCATTCTGGGATCGCGCCTGCAACTCGTTAGGATACGATACGTTTTGCGTATTCAACAGCCACGGCGTCCCCGTGGCTGTTTTTATTTTACTCGCTTCTGCTCTCCGGGTGGGAAAAGAGGCGAGACCAGAGGAGAATACAATGTTCGACATTCAAACACAATTATTCGAAGGCAAAGACATTCGCTTTGGTCCCATTGACCATGAAAAGGACCCGGAGATCGAATCGAAGTGGACGCACGACTCGGAGTTCATGCGCTTGTACAGCATTGACCCGGCGCGTCCCATGTCGGCGGCGATGGTGAAGAAGGCGTATGAAAAACTCGAGAAAGAGATCGAAGAAGAGAAGAATATGTTTTACTTCGCCATCCGCGCCCGCGACGATGACCGTTTGATCGGCAAGGCGCAGGTCAACCGCATCGAATGGTCGAACGGACATGGATGGGTCGAGTTGGGATTCGGTTCCGCGGACGATCAGCGCAAGGGCTTTGGAACTCAGGCATTGAGCATGTTACTGCGCTTCGGTTTTGGCGAGTTGAACTTGCATCGCATCAGCGCGCGCGTGCCGGAGTACAACGAAGGCGCGGTTGCCCTGTTCAAGAAACTTGGTTTTACAGAGGAAGTCCGCCGACGCCAGGCATTGGACCGCGACGGCCGCCGTTGGGACCTGTTAACTTTCGGCTTGTTGAAAGATGAATGGTCGGGACAGGCTGAGGCGTAGGAGGAAGCGATGAAAGACTTGTTACGCGGAGACCTGATCCGCTTTACAGCCGAGGAGCCGGAGACTCTGTCGCGTTCGGAAGTCCGCTGGCAGACGGATACGGAATTTCATCGGTTGGCTGATATTGACCCCGCCATGCTGGTTTCGTCGAAGCGCATCCAACAGCGGGCGGAGGAGCGGATCGAAAAAGGATTCATGCCAAAGCGTTATGCGTTTTATGCGCGCACGCTGGCGGATGACCAATTGATCGGCTTTCTCGTCTTGTGGCTGGATTTGGTCCATAACGAAGTTTGGGTGGGCTTGGGCATCGGCGAGCGCGATTTTTGGGGCAAAGGCTACGGCACCGACATGATGAAGCTGGCTCTACGATACGCGTTCACGGAACTGAATGCGCATCGCGTGTCGCTGGGTTTGCATTCATACAATGAACGCGCAAAACGTTCTTATGAGAAGGCAGGCTTTCGCTATGAAGGCACCACGCGCGAAGATGCCCGGCATGGAGACGTGTACACGGATGGTTTGTGGATGGGCATCCTGCGCGAAGAATGGCTGGCGATGCAGAACGGAGAAGGCAAATGAAGGATATTTACACCGGCGACCTAACGCACTTGATCATGTTGGATGCGAAGGAAGGCGCCAAAGCGTTCGCGCGTTGGGATCGTGACTCGGAGTTCAGGCGGTATTTGGATAGCGGCGCTGCATACCTGATCTCGTCAAACAAGATTGAAAAAGAGATCGAGGAGGATGCGAATGAAAATTCACCTCGGTTTTATCCCTTTGGCGTCCGCGCGTTGACAGGCGATACGATGATCGGTCTCGTTGACCTGTTCGTCTATAACTGGACGGGACGCGATGCTTTCGTGGGAATCGGTTTTGGCGAGCGCGAGTATTGGGGCAAAGGCTATGGTGCGGATGCGATGAAT
Source organism: Anaerolineales bacterium (assembly GCA_046328795.1). Lineage (GTDB taxonomy): Bacteria > Chloroflexota > Anaerolineae > Anaerolineales > Villigracilaceae > Defluviilinea. The sequence goes on from JAXLVX010000015.1 coordinate 18,991, forward strand.
TTGATCCTGCGCTATGCCTTTACCGAGTTGAACCTGCGGCGCGTAACGCTCAACGTGTTCGAATACAACCCGCGCGCGATCCGATCCTATGAAAAGGTCGGGTTTCGCCACGAAGGAAGGATTCGTCAGGCGTTGAACAAGGAAGGCAAACGCTGGGATATGCTCTTCATGGGCATCCTGCGTGGAGAATGGATGGAACAAAATGACTACAAAACTACAAACTAACGAAACGCTTCTCGACTCAACGATCAGCCTGCGTTTTGCAAGATGGGACGATCTCTCCGCCGTGACACAACTCGTCTATGACGTGTGCGAAGCGGACGGCGATACCACCGTCGCTGTGACCGAGGAAGAGATGGCGCTCGAGTGGAAGACGCCCGGCTTCAATATCGAAACGGATGGCATCGTCGCCGTCACGCAAGATGGGCGCATCGTGGGCTTCGAAGAGTTCGCAGACGAACACGAACATGCCAAACTCCGCACGGATGGATACGTCCACCCGCAGTTCAAGGGATTGGGAATCGCCACGTCCATGATGCAAGCCGTCGAAGAACGCGCCCGCAAAGAGATCGCGCTGGCTGAGCCGGATGTCCGTGTGTATTTGCAAAGCACATTGGATAACCGCGACGAAAGCGGAAAAAGCGTGCATGAAAGCGAAGGGTACAGGGTCATTCGTTATCACTGGCGGATGCAGGCGGATCTCGATGCGTCTCCGCCTGCTGTGACCTTTCCCGGCGGCATTGAATTGCGTCCCTTTATCAAGGGCGAGCATGACCGCGCGATTTGGGAGGCGCAAAACGAATCCTTCCGCGACCATTGGGGACATCACGATGTTCCATTTGACCGCTGGGTACTCCGCAAGTTCAGCAGATCAGACTTTGACCCAACGTTGTGGATGATCGCGTGGGACGGCGAACAGATCGCGGGTTTCTCGCAGAACCGCTACCGCATGGGCATCGGCTGGATCGGCACGCTGGGAGTCCGCCGTCTGTGGCGAAAGAAGGGACTGGGTTACTCGTTGTTGATCCATTCCTTTGGCGAGTTCTACAAACGCGGCACCAAGACCATCGGTCTCGGCGTGGATGCGCAAAGTCCCACGGGCGCCACGCGCTTGTATCAAAAAGCGGGCATGCGCGCCGCCAGTGAATTTGTCACGTATGAAAAAGAGTTGCGTCCCGGACGCGAACTCGAAGAGCATAATGAGTAGGAGAATCAAATGAACACACTTCTTGAAAGACAAGATATCCTTCCGCTCCCCGCGGGCTACACCTCGCGCGGCGGAAGCATAGACGATTATAAGATCGCTTGCGACCTGCTGAATTTATATTCCATGCATCTCAATGGGCGCATTGACCTGAACGACCCCGAATTGCTCCGCTTGGATTGGCTGAACGATGGCTTCACGCCAGAGACTGACTTGCGTTTGATATTCGATGAGCAAGGAACCCTTGTCGCGTTCATCGAATGTTGGACGACTCAACAACCGCCCGTTCACCCGTGGATCTATGGATGCGTGCATCCCGATCACTGGGGCAGGGGAATCGGAAGTCATATCCTCACGTGGGCAGAGGATCATGCGCGTCTCGCGTTGGAGAAATGTGACGCGGAATTGCGAGTCGCGCCGCGCACTGGCTCGGAGGCGCACAACTCAACCGGCGTGGCGTTGTTCGAATCCCTCGGCTGGAAACACATCCGTTCGTTCTATCGCATGGTGACAGACTTGGATTCGCCTCCGACTGAACCGTCATTGCCAGAGGGGATCGTCATCCGTCCGTTCGATCCCGAAACCGAACTTGAGGAAGTGTATCGGACGTTTGTAGACACGTTCAATGATCACTTTGGGTTCATCGAACAGCCGTTTGAAAAAGGATTTGCCGAATACAAACATAACATGGTCGAAGAACCCGGCTACTCCCCAGAGATGTGGTTCGTCGCAATGGACGGAGATCAAATGGCTGGCATTTGCATTTGCCGCCGCGAAGATACTGAAGATCCCGAATCAGGCTGGGTGGGCGAACTGGGTGTGCGCCGCGCTTATCGTAAACGCGGGCTGGGTCTTGCTTTGCTCAAACATGCCTTCGCCGCGTTCTATGCCAACGGCAAAAAACGCGCAGGCTTGGGCGTGGATGCGAGCAGTCTCACCGGCGCGTTGAAGTTGTATGAAAGCGCGGGCATGCGAGTCCAGCGGCAATTCAACCAATATGAAAAAGAATTCCGCGCAGGCAAGGAATTGGCTGTAGAATCGTTATAGAATATACTTCATGTCATTCTGAGCGAAGCGAAGAATCTCCTCGCAAGATTGGAGACCCTTCGCTCTCGCTTAGGGTGACAATTCTCAAGGAGACACCATGAACGTCAAATGTTCGTTTTGCCAAACGCCTTACACCCTCAGCCGCGTGCAAATGCTCGATGCCCTGCAAGAAATGGACGCGCACAAACTGACTCACTACGACGCGCACTGTCCGCGCTGCCGACGTGCCACGCGCATCGAGCGCAAGCGCATGGAGGCGTTCTTCCCGAACTGGCGCGAGGCGTTGAAACAATTCGAGGCGGAGATGAAAGCCCACCCGCAGCATGAAGCGCCTCGTCTCGACAATGCTCGACGCGAGCTTCCCGCGCATGAAACTGCCGCGCCCGCGCCGGCGGAATCCAAGCCTGCGGCGAAGCCCGTCAAAGAGAAATCTGCGGCGAAAGCAAAAACGCCTGCAAAGTCAAAAGCCAAGCCTGCCGCGAAAAAGAAGAAATGACTGTCCGCGCTGTATTCTTCGACCTCGGCGGAGTCATTCTCCGCACCGAATATCAAACGCCGAGACAACATCTAGCGGAACGCTTTGGCATGGACTATGAAGACATCGAGAAGATCGTCTTCGGCAGTCCATCTGCGGCGCGCGCTTCAGTGGGGGAGATCACCGAAGAGGAACACTGGCAAAATGTGATGAAGGCGCTCAAACAACCTGCCAGCGAATACGAAAAGATCCGCGATGAGTTTTTTGGCGGCGATGTTGTGGATCGCTCCATCGTCGAGTTCCTCCGTTCGCTCAAGCCTACACATCATGTCGGTCTCATCTCCAACGCATGGGATGGACTGCGCGCTTACATCCAACGCGAAAAGTTCGATGATGCGTTCCATCACATGACCATCTCGGCAGAAGTGAAGGTGGCGAAGCCATCGGCGAAGATCTACCACATTGCGCTGGAGCAGGCTGGGGTGAGTCCGAACGAGGCGGTCTTCGTGGACGATATGCCTGAAAACATCGAAGCGTGCGAAAGACTCGGCATGAAGGGAATCCGATTCACGGATGCCGAATCTGCGTTGAAACAATTGAAAGCCATGCTGTAATTATCAGTCAACAGTCAACAGTTATCAGTCTCCACCCTCCTCCACTTTCCACTTTCTATTCTCCATCCCCTTGCCCCGCCTCTCCCCATCCCGCGTGTACCTCTTCATCGAATTCGCCGCTTCCGCGTGCTTCTCGATGATGTTCGTCGTCACATCGCTGTACGAAGCGACTATCGCAGGACTGACGCCCGTTCAATTGATCCTCGTTGGCACCGCGCTTGAAATTTCCGCGTTCGTGTTCGAAGTGCCGACGGGAATTGTCGCGGATGTATATTCGCGCAGGCTTTCGATCATCATCGGATACATATTGATGGGCGTTGGTTTCCTTGTAGAAGGACTCTTCCCTGCGTTCATCCCGATTCTGCTCGCGCAGATTATCTGGGGGTTGGGTTACACATTCACCAGCGGCGCAAGTCAAGCATGGATCACCGACGAGATCGGTGAAGACGATGCCAACAAATTATTTTTGCGAGCAACGCAGGTGGGATTGTTCGCGTCGCTGATCGGTATGGGAGTCGCTATGTTGATTGGAGCGAACAATGTAGCTCTTCCTCTTCAAATTGGCGCGGTCGGCGTGATATTGATCGGCGTCACGCTGGTCTTCATCATGCCCGAAACGGGTTTTCATCCCACACCGCGTGAAGACCGCAACACGTGGCAACATATGTGGCACACGTTCAAAGAAGGCGCGAACGCCGTGCGAGGCAAACCGCGTTTGATGAACATCATCGGCGTCGGTTTATTTTATGGAATTTACAGCGAAGGCTTTGACCGTTTGTGGGTGAAGCACTTGCTCGATACGTTCGATCTCCCCATCATCTTCGGCGGTAATCAAGTAGCGTTCTTTGCCGTGTTGCGCATTATTGGAACAGTCATCACGATTTTCGCTGTTCGATATGTATCGAAACGCGTGGACACGAGCAGTCCGCTGGCGATCGGGCGCGCGATGCTGATCGTGACGGGACTCATTTCCGTTTCGCTGATCGGATTCGCCCTTTCGCCGATTCTTCTTCTCAGCCTCTGCCTGTATCTATCCATTGGCGTTTTGCGCGACATCGCGGGACCTCTCCAAACCGCGTGGGTGAACCAGAAATTGGATTCAAGGATCCGCGCGACGGTTCATTCGATGTTCGGGCAGGTGGATGCGATCGGGCAAGTGTTGGGAGGTCCATTCGTGGCGGCGATCGCGGCGATCAGTTCGGCGGTCGCTTCACTCGTGACGTCGGGTCTGCTGTTGACGCCTGCGCTGTTCTTCGTCAGCCGCGCCAATTCGAGGTCTGAGAATGAAGCGGAAGACATGTCATCTCTTCCAGAGGGTGAGACTTAGAGAATAAAACTTGAGCGTCACGGTCAGCGGGTAAACAATCTCCAGTGTCCCTCTGAAATGACTTCGACTGTTCCGTCAACTACTCTGATGGCGGTTTCATCGTCAATCGCGTAGCACGGCACGGGCATACCTGCCGCCCATTTTTCTGCATCTGCCATGGTATTCTCAGGAAGGTCTGGATGATCAAGGTGCGGAAAGATCGAGAAATCAACAACTCCCAGTGTTTCATCGCCGCCAGTAGGCGCTTTCCAATTGACGAAATCCGCTCCGATGCGCGGGGTCATCACCATGCTCCCAGCGCTCAACCCAACCCAAACGGTCTCGTTCAGTGAGGGAAGAAGTTCCGCCAGCCCAGACTGTTTCATCCAGTGGCATAGATATAAGGCATCGCCGCCATTCACCAGCAAGACGTCTGTCTCTTGAACCCAAGTGACCCAGCGTTCTTTATCAATGCTAGGCAACGCGGTGAGCTCAAGGACTCCCAGAGATTTCCAACCCAATTCGCACATGGGGGTTCTGGATTCTTGTCCGCTGATGAAACGCCATGCGTTGCTGGGATTAACTTGAGGGTGACCATATCCCGCTGTGGGGATGCAGAGGGCGTTAGACTCGGCGATCGGTTTGCCCAGTAATTCAACCAGTGTGTTTTGAATGCTGGTATTCTTGATGCCAGCAGAAGTGAGCAGTAATTTCATGGCTCTTGTACGGTTATTTATCCCGCGCCATCATAAGCAGATTTGATCCACGCGATGAGTTCCGCATCCACTTCTTTCGCGTCGGTGAGCGCGACGATGTAATTGCACATACTCCCCGACTGTTGTTCTTGCAGGCGTTTGTTCTTTTTGAAATCCTTCGCGTTGATGCCCACTTCAAAACGCGTGTTGGTCTTGGGCCCGATCATCGCAAATTGTTTTTTGCGCCGCAGACTCACATAGCCTTTCTTCGGCGCGATCTCGAATTCTCCAAATTTGTTGATTTGATTCATCAACGCTTCGTGAATGGGGCGTTGCGCGGCTTTCGCGCCTGTGTAAATTTCATCCAACACGGCGTCCGCGCTTTTGCCCTCTGCCATGTGCGCGCCGTCTGATTTCAGAATTTCGTGCACAAGCGTGTTCGCGTCGCCGTGACCGAGATCGAGTTTCTCCTTGAACATATCGCGCAGTTCGCCGTGTTTGGTCAGTCCGCTCTTTTTGGCGAGCGCGGATAACTCTTTGAGAGTCATCCCCGTTTTCTTTTGGATGTTGGCGATCTGGGTTTGAACGGCTTTTTCGAGGGAGGTCATCATCATGTCAAATCTCCTTGAGCGAAACAATGGATACCGCTGATTATAGAACATAAATTCTATAAACGCAATGATTTTCCTCAATCACTTTCCGTCGTGGTTTGCCCGCATGTGCTTGATCGTGACAAACTCGAACCCTTGAGATTTTATTTTCGGCACGATGGTTTCAACGATCTGCGCCGCTTTCGTGCCGTGACCGTGACCGTCGTGCAAGACGATGACCGAGCCTGCAATGGACGACTCTAAAATTTGTTGGATCGTCCACGTCAATGGTTGGGTGAAGTGCGGCGGGATGCAATTCCACATCACGAGGCGGTAGCCCCACTCTGCCAACAGGGACTTTGTTTTGGAGGTGAACGCTCCATACGGCGGGCGGACGTCGCGTATTTCGGTTGGAGAAATCCCACACGCTTGCGAGATCAACGTTTTTGTCCGCTCCAATTGCTGTTGCAATACATCAGGTCTTTCAAATGGAAATGGAAGGTGACGATAGCAATGGATTCCGATCTCATGCCCGCCAGCGTGGATTCGCTTGACGAGACTTTGATTCTTTTCAACATCTTTCCCGATCAAAAAGAATGTCGCGCGGATTTCGTGCTTTGCCAGCACATCCAATACCTCAGGCGTGTCGCGCGGGTGCGGACCATCGTCGAAGGTGAGCGCGATCTCGCGGCGGGAGGCGTCTCCGCGCCACAAAATATCGGGGTGGCGGGATTGCATCCATGCGTAGGCGCGGAGGAGGTGAGGGGTGAGCATCAATTAACTACAAACTGTAGTAACGACTTTAGTCGTTAATATGACGACTGAAGTCGTCACTACGAGTTAAGGTGCGTGTTGAGATCGTTTCCATCCCACTCTTTCATGAACTGATCTAAAAATTTCATCATCACTTCATGCCGTTGCTCGGCAATGCGTTTGGCGGTGGCGGTGTTCATCTTGTCTTTGAGCAGTAACAATTTTTCGTGGAAGTGATTGATCGTGTCGCTGTTGCTGTTTTTATATTGCTCAAAAGTGGCGTGCAATTGTGGGGAGGAGGTTGGATCATACAGCGGACGATTCTTGTATCCGCCGTACGCGAAGGCGCGGGCGATGCCGATCGCGCCGATGGCGTCGAGGCGGTCGGCGTCTTGGACGATGAAGCCTTCGAGCGAGTCCATTTTATTGTCCACGCCTGCGCCTTTGTAGGAGATGTGCTTGATGATGCGGCACACCGCGTCAGTGGTGGAGGGGTCGAGGAAAAGCGAATCCAGCCAGCCCTGGGCGCGAAGCGGGGTTTCATCATCCAAAGCGTTGAACTTCCAATCATCCAGATCGTGAAGCAGGGCGGCGAGTTGGACGATGAAGGCATCCGCTTTTTCGATCTCGCAGATGTGGAGCGCGGTCTGCCAGACGCGATAGATGTGCCACCAATCGTGACCCGACGAGTCGTCGGAAAATTCCTGCTTGATGTAGTCGGCGGTTTGTTGGATGATCTCTTGCTGGTTCATCGGATTTGCTCGGCGAGGAAAATTGAAGCGATCATCGAGACGAAGGTGAGACCCGCGCCTGTGAGCGTGCCAATCAGCACAGAGACTACGACCGCGGCGATGTTGCTCCAGTTTGATTTTGTGATGAAGCGATTCGTGAGCCGCCACGCGATGATGACTGTAAGGATGTTGCCCACGCCCTGACAGATCAATGAAGTGATGAGCGATATTGTCCCCGCGCGCTCGCTGAACCCATTGAGCGCAACCAATTGACCGAATGAAAGAATGACGCTGATGATAAGGAGCAGAATGAAAGTTATAACGGCAGAGACGATGGCAGGCGTTTTGTTGGGCATGAAGACTCCGTTGAGCTGAGGTTTGCCCGATTATATCTTTTAGTTGAAGTTCAAAGTGGAGTATGAATAACGCTACCGCGATCAACAACTCAAATATTTAGAAAGGAAAGCCGCCAAGTTTGGCTTACAACTCATCCCCACCTAACTGTTTCTGAGAACGCTTTGTTGGGCAACCTGCTTGCTGACCAAAACGCTGATTGATAACCGAGCCACTGCCATCACGACTAAATTTTACAACGAACTTTATTTTTGGCAACCGCCAAAACTTTGACTTACCAAAATGCCTGCGAAAGAAACATTTACTTTACTTGCGCCAATTTACTTGCGGAAAAGTACCCGCTTTTTTATGCTTACCAAAACGCTAAATAATCAACGGTTTTATAGAAAAGCAATACTTCCTAATCAACTTGGTGGATAACACCCAATTCAGCAGCCAAATCGTAATATCGTTTTGCTTCATTCAAATCACCTAGTAATTCATACGATTGACCCATATTCAAGAAAAGTGACGGGTAAAAATCTTGAACACTATTATCAGTAACCGTATTTGCTTTATTTAGAGCAATTTGATTCCAATAAAGCCTTTCTTTGTGATTCTCTTGATGACGTGCTACATAATGAGCGGCAACACAAGCGTCATAATCATCTTCTACTGCTTCCCATGCTCTTTGATATAAAGAACGGGCTTTCTCAATATTTCCTTGAAACTCGGCTTGCGTGCCTTCAATACAAAGTTTTATGACGGAATTATCTAGATTCATTTTCATCAAGGTACTTCAATTTATAAGACGGGTTGCCCAACGGTTTGCGTTACTTGCGGGTGGGCGGGCGTGGATAAAACTCCGAGAGCAGGATTCCCTTCGGGTGTAGAAAAATGCCCGAAAATGCCGCAGAATCCCACCCGTCAAGTGCACGCTTTGTTGGGTGCTTTTAATGTATAACCATTTATACTACAGTTCGATTACAAGCGAAACATATCGGGGATTTGAAATACGATTCGCAAATAATGTGCGAATCTCAGGACCTCCAGCAATTAAGCGAATATCACCATCATTTACGTCTTTCAAATAGTTGAGACCAATGATATGAAAGCAAATTTGGCGGTAATTGAATAAGCACATATGTATGAAAAAGATGGCAATTGGTGGCAAAGCACAAACATATCTTAAGCCAATGGATAGCTGTTGTTGTAAATTGCTTTGCAGGTAAAATACAGCGATAGAAAAAGCGCAAGTGACCTCCAATGGTGATACGTTCAAAGTCAACTGCCTAGGATTTGGCTACGATTTCGATCACTTTAAGTAAGCCTCCAGTTGGGATCCTTGTCCCATGCGGAATGATGGAAAAATTCCCAAAGCGAACCGCAAAACCGTAAAGGGACATGAAAATTTGCTTTCAAGACCAGTTTTAGGACTGCTCAATGAACTAGAAGAGATATCTTTGGTTGTATTCCGAGCGCCATTTCGAGCATTGTAGTGCGTTGATAATAGCATGCTAAATTGTGATCTGACCAGGAAGAGTGCGCAGAACATCATAGACACCAATAGGGCGAGCTTTTTGAATTTCTTTTGAACTTGGCTGTATTGCGGCTTCGTCCTCACTCAGGCTAACCTATGTCACCTTCAATTTCATCCTTGCAAGTGCCGCCGAACTGGGAGTTATACCGCCGCCGTCTAACGGACTATGGACGGTCGCCGCATAACACCCCAAATGGCAGATTAGACGGTCAAAGATTAATACATCCCTACAAATAATACGTCATCCTCTGCAAGTGCATCACCGGGTCCACATACTGCACCTTCACATCCTCCGGCACGTTGATGCTGATCGGCGCGTAATTCAAAATGGCTTTCACCCCCGCCCTCACCAATTGATCTGCGGCAACCTGCGCCGAAGCGGCAGGGACGCACAGCATCGCGATCTTAATTTTGCGCGACTTGATCTTCTCGACCATCGTCTCCGCGTCCAATACTTCGAACTCGCCCGCCTTACGCCCGATCTTCTTCGGGTCGTTATCGAACACCATGGTCACGTCGAATCCGCGGTCGGCGAAACCGTTGTAATGCGCCAGCGCGTGACCAATGTCGCCCATGCCGACGATCACAGCCTCCCACACGCGGTCCACCTGCAAGATGTCGCGCAATCTCTCCATCAGAAAAAGAATCGAGTATCCCGTCCCTTGTTTGCCGAACTCGCCGAACTGAGAAACATCCTTGCGGATCTGCGCCGCCGAAATCCCCACTAGTTCCCCCAACTCTTGCGAAGACGTGGTCTGCTCGCCCGCGTCTGCCAGCCGTTGCAGCGCGCGCAAATAGATGGGCAGGCGGCTAATGATGATATCGGGAATCTTTTCGGTAGACATGCAGGCTTGTCCCTCGCAACGATTAAGTCTGCGCTAACTCTACCATAAAAGGAACGCCTGTACAATCAGTCACAATCGAAAAATGTTACGGCAGAGTTACAGTCACGGTGAACCGCGTATATTGTAGATCCCCCATCGGCGCCGATTGGAATCGAATCGCATGAACCGCATTCGGAACGGTGGGGATCAAAATGATCTTCCCGCACACCAGATTCTGCGTTGGGACTCCCTCCGACAAAACCTCCGCGACGTACGACCCGCTCCCCTCGCAATCCAACTGGATCAACACGGCTCCAACCGACGGGGTGAACTGGATCCAATCTTCGGCATCCCCAACGGGCGACGAGACATCGCTCGAATACTGAAATGACCTCGTCCCTGTCGGCGAAAGCGTCACGCTCACCGCCGGCGCGGAAGGCGAATCGCCATCGTCCGGCGCAGGGACGGCAACCGGCGTCGAAGGTGTTGGCGCGTTCGTCGGCGTTCCCGTTCCAACAACAACATTTCCCTCCGCAACGATCGGCAGATTCTCAACTCCTGTCGCTTTCACAAACGCGGCATTGACCCAGCCTTTGCCATCGGGTCCGCTCGCAAAATTGATTTGCAACCATGCGCCGGCAGAATCTTTCCCGGTCAATGTGACCACATCGTTCTCGTTCACCGTGCCAAGCGAATTGAAATTCGTGCCGGGTCCGCTCCGCACATTCAACTGCTGTTGAATCACCGCGCTGACTCCCTCGCCGATGACCGGCACATTCGGCGTTGCAGTCGTTGTGATGAACTCCGCTGTCACCCAGCCTTTCCCCTCCGGCGCTTGTCCTGCTGGATAATTGATCAGCCACCAATTCCCGCCGGGGTCTTTGCCGACAATCTCGATGTTCGTATTTGCCGGGATGATCCCAACCACCGCGCTCGTCGTGGACGGCTCGACACGCACGTTGACCTGTGTGGACGTGGTCCCCGCAGCCGGAACAACTGTCCCCGTCGGAGGAGGCGGAAGCGGAGTCTCACTGGGTTTCAAGGTCGGCGAGGGCGGCAACGTCGAAGTGACGACCAACTCGGTCGGCGTCGCCGCTTCGATCACATCCACCGAAAAACTGCATCCCGCGCAAAAGATCGCAAGCCAGCATATCGAAATAAATTTTTTCATCGTGCATGAATTGTAATGCAGAAAAATCTTTTACCGCGAAGGCGCTAAGAACGCTAAGAAAAACCTTTAACTTCGCGCGCTTCGCGTTCTTCGCGGTTAAAAAAATAAAACCGCCTGATGGCGGTTTTGCGTGCGCCCCCGCGCAGACTCGAACTGCGCTCTTCGGCTCCGGAGGCCGACACTCTGTCCACTGAGCTACGGGGGCGGGTCGAAAAATTTTATCACACCCGACGAGAACGTCCCGCAGGTTAGGTCGCAAGACATCACTGATTTGCGTTCAACCTGCGGGACGGTTTGGGGTTACACCTTCGCCAGCGGCGCGAGCCTCATCAATTCGGCGCGATAGCCTTCAATAATTTTTGTATTGCCCGATTCTTCTCCAACTTTGGAGAGTTGTTCTTTTTTATGCGCCAGTTCGCCCAACACCTGATAGAACCGCTTGGTGGAACCGAAACTCCCCGAAGTGAGCGCCGAAATATGCGCGTTGAATTGGAAGAACGAAATGGCGGTCTTGTATTGCTGTTGCGTGATCGCGCCGCTCTTCACTTCCTCCACCAACTGCCGCTTCAAGATGTTGCGCTCGTGGATGATCATCCAGATGATGAACACGACCATGAGGAAATATCCGAAGTAATCGGCGAGCAAGCCGAGGAAGAATCCGCCTTCGCCGCCGACGACCGTGCTGAACGTGTTGTGGAACGAGTGAGCAAGCACAGCCACCACGTACCCGGCAGGCACTGCCAGAATTTTGACGAGCATATTCTTGTTCAAACGTGCCACCGCAAAGCCGATGCCGGTGAACGCGGTGAAGAACGGGTGCATCCAACCGACGAGGATCACGCGCACCACCACCAGCGTCCAGAAGCCTTGCCAGCCAGCCTCTTGATAACCGTTGCGATAAATGTACAACACGTTCTCGATGGCGGCGAATCCCATCGCGGTGATCGCGCCGTACACGATGCCGTCCAGGATCGAATCGAACTCTTTGCGGAAGAGCAGGAACACGACCAAAACAGCGAGTCCCTTCAACGCCTCTTCGATGATCGGCGCAACGATGGACGTGGTGCCGAAATCCGCCGCGCTTTCCGAACCGGTCAGCACATAGATGCCGATGCCGAACACCGTGTTCAAAATGTACGCGCCGCCGCCCGCGATCACCACGCCCCACACGAACGCCGCGCCGAGCAGAACCTTCGGCTCCTTCTCGTAGCGATCCAGCCAGTTCACGAACATCGCGAACAAGAGCATGGGGACGAACCCAAAAAATACTGCCGCAAGTAATGCCATAGCTCCTCCAAGAAAACTAATTTGTAGTAACGACTTCAGTCGTTATTAATGACTCACCTTACGAAGTAAATGTCGTAATGCGGGACTTATCTCGCCTTTCAGGTTGTTCTTGTACAAAAGCGACATAAATGCCGCATTACGGAAACCGCATTACCTTAAAGTGCGTAACATCAGTTAATGATTCGCGCGAATGACGACTGAAGTCGTCACTACGATTCATGCGGGACGTTGAATATCAACCGCGTCCGCTCGATCTTCGTCTCCTCGAACGCAATGCCTAACACATCTAACACTTCTTCGGGTCTGCCCGTTGCGCCCTCTCGCGCCGCCAATATCATCACGATTGTATCATCCACCGCCTCGATAGACTGGATCAACGGACGCAGGTCATATTTCTTTCCTCGACGTTCGCGGAGGATGGATTCGGACGCCAAAGCGGATTCGATCCTCCGCTTCAATTCCGACGGGTCAACTGGTTCGCGCAACTCGACCTTGTACTCCGCCTCAATCACTTGCGTCTGCAAGGCGGGCGCGCGCTCGTCGGCTTGCTCGATTTGCGACACGCGGATTCCCGGCGGGAGCGTTTCGTTGAGTCGCTCGCGCAGGTCGCCCAACTCGACGTCGCGTTCGAGACGCATATCCAACACTTCGCACGTGGACGAGAATCCCAACGGCAGCGCCGACGCGAGACTCATCTTCGGCTGTGGGTGAAATCCCTGCGAATACGCCAGCGGAAGTTCGGCGCGGCGGGCGGCGCGTTCCCACAACTTGTGCAAGTCAAGATGCCCCGTGTAGCGGAGCGCTCCCTGTTTGGAAAATGTGATTCGAATCCGCATGGTATTTGTAGAGCAAGATGCCATCTTGCTCTACATTGAATTCACCGCGTGGGTTTTCAACCACTGACGAATATCCCTCAAATGTTCGCGGTAATGTTTGGACGTGTTGTTGGCGATGCGGTCAAAGAGATTGTGCTGGTCAATCAATTTCTGCGGCATCTTCTCAAGCATCGTGACGATGGATGAAAACGCCTGCACTTCTTGCGCGACAACATCTTCCAGCGAAACGTTTTTATATTTCTCCACCACCCACGCGTTTGGCGCGTCATCATCCAGCAGGGGAGAGCCGAAATCGGGATAGCCGAACTCGTCGAGGAACGCATCCAGCGCGGTCTGTGTTTTGCAGGGCGCGTACTCTTGCCCGTGCAAAATCTCGTTCATGCGATCCGCGATGTAGAGTTCATACGCAAGGATGTGCGCGAGAATATCCTTGATAGACCATTTCCCCGTCACGCCTTTCAACGTCATGCGGCGCGAGTACCCGACGCGGTTCAAGGTCAACTCGAACTTGTCGCGTTCGCGCATTAATTTGTCAATGAATTGTTTTTTCGCCGCAGACATGCCAACCGTCAATCCCCAACTACTGGCAGACTGTTCACTGCTAACTGATCACTTGTAACCGCCTCACTGACATTGTCCCCTTGTGGGATCACTTTCCGCGAAGGCGATTTTACCTCCGGGCACTTCCACACATCGCCGGGGTTTTCGCGGCGCATTTGCGCGAAGGTCGGAAGGATGCCGCACGCGAAACAATCGAGTCGGCAATCCACGCGGATCTGCCCTTCGAGCGATTGCCTGAAATCTTGAAAGAGAAAATTCTTGCGAACCGCGGCTGTGATGTGCTCCCATGGGAAGACCTCATCCGTGCGGCGCTGACGGTGCGTGTAAAACAACGGATCGAGTCCGTGCTCATTGAATGCGGAAATCCACGCGTCATATTTTTCCCTCTTGCCACGCGTCGAACTTCGAGCCGTTCTTCCACGCGGAGTAAACGACTTCCGCCATTTTTCTGTCGCCGCGCGAGAGCCACGCTTCGAGAAATGAATCTTCCGCGTCGGTGAGACTCAGCTTGATACTTCTGTCGCGCCCCAATTGCGGCGGAGCAATGCTGCTTGGCGCGAATCTGTTCGGGCGTGTCGCACGAGACCCATTGAAACGGCGTCTGCGATTTCGGCACGAAGGTGCTGACGCCCGCGTTCAACTTGACGCGCATCCCCGCCACTTTGCGCCCCTCGGCGATGACGCGCTTGCACAAGTCCGCGATGGCTTGCACATCTTCAAGCGTTTCGCTGGGATGCCCGATCATGAAATACAACTTGATCGTCGTCCAACCGCGCGCGTAAATTTCACGCGTGGTGTTGATGACGTCTTCATCAGGAACGAATTTGTTGATGATGCGGCGCATCCGTTCGGTGGCGGCTTCGGGCGCGAGTGTGAATCCGCCCGAGCGTTTGTCTCTGAGTTTTTCCACCAAGTCAATCGAAACCGATTCGATTCTCAAGGAAGGCAATGAAACTTTGAGATGCTTCCCGCCGAATTTTTCTCCGACCTTCGTGACCAACTCCAAAACGTTAGTGTAATCGGATGACGACAACGACAACAGCGCGATCTCCTCAAAGCCGCTGGATTGCACCGCCGCCTCGAGCGCCTCGACCACTTCATCTACGGGTCTTTCGCGGACGGGGCGGGTGATCATCCCCGCGTGACAGAAGCGACACCCCCGCGTGCATCCGCGCATGATCTCCACCGAGACGCGGTTGTGGACGATGTCAATGTTCGGCACGATGAACTTCGTCGGCGGGGGAGGCAGTTTGGCGACGACTCGCTTGGTAACAACTTTCGGAATATCCGCAATCGTCGGCTCGATGTGAGAGACGGTTCCATCTTCGAGGTAGTTGGCTTCGTAGAATCGAGGACGTAGACGCCGGGGATTTTTGCAAGTGCCTTCAATATGTCGTTGCGAGGGCGGTGTTCTTCCGCCCGAAGCAATCTCCTGTTTTCAGGCAATTGCTTGTTTTGAGGTTGCTTCGTCATGGGCTTCGCCCTCGCAACGACATGATGACATTGATTATGTCGTGAATCACCTCTTCCCCCTCGCCGATCACGAACGCGTCAATGAACGCGTGCATGGGTTCGGGGTTCATGGCGGAATGTCCGCCGGCGATGATGATGGGGTGCGTCTCGTCGCGGTCTGCGGAACGGACGGGAATGCCAGCCAAGTCGAGGATGTTGAGCGCGTTGGTGTAGAGAGTCTCATAAGGGAGAGTAAAGCCGACGAGGTCGAAGCAGGCTAAAGGTCGTTTTGATTCGAGGGCGTACAGCGGAACTTCGTGCTCGCGCATGAGCGCTTCCATATCCAGCCACGGAGCGTAGGCGCGTTCGGCGAGCGCGTCGTCGCGTTGATTGATCTGGTCGTAGAGAATCTTGAGCCCAACATTGGAAACGCCAATGTCGTAAATATCGGGGAAGACGAGCGCGACTTTGGTTTGAACCGAATCCCAATCTTTGTGTGTGCTGTTAAGTTCGCCGCCCACATAACGCCCGGGTTTCTGCACTTTTAAAAGGAAACGATCCAGTTTGTCTTCGATCTGTTGCGGGGTGAGCATGTCGAAAATTATATCAGAGCCTCATGGGTAATTTGGGGGATGATGAGCGGCGAGGAAAATAACCGAACTATCGAAATTGAAAAGTGAAAATCGAACCGCGCTGTGTACATGCGGCGAACGACAGGCTAAGATTATTTTACTATTCCAAAAGGAGTGAAAGAAAATGAAGAAACTTTTATTGATCCTGTTAGCGGTCGCAATGACCGCGTGCGCCGCGCCCGCGACGCCTGCCGCGCAACCTGTTGCGCCCCAACCTGTGGTGGTGACTGTGGTTGTCCAGCCGACGGATGTTCCGCAACAACCACAACAACCGGTGGTTGTGACCGTTGTTGTTCCGGCGACCGCTGAACCCGCTCAGCCGACAGCCATCCCGCCGACACAGGCTCCCGCTGTTGCCGCTTCTCCCGACCCGAATGCCGCCGCCGCTGGTCCTGTTGTGTTGGATGATATTCTCGGCAAAGGCGTGTTCAGTAACATCACGTTATCAGGCACCGAGTTCACATTGAAATGTTTGCCGCGCGAATTGACCATCACGGCAACCGCGTCGCTGATTGACATTGCGGAAGCCCAACTGTTCTATCGTGTAAGAGATTACCCGAAAGCGCTTTATGACTCTCAGTGGAGGAGCGCGGGCAAGATGGATAAAGTAGGCAACGGCGTGTTCTCGATGACACTGACCGGCGAAACGGTACATCCCGATTCGCGGCTCGACCCAGGTTGGTTCGACTTCCAGATCGTCGGTTTGAATAAAGGCGGCGGTGTGATAGATCGCACGCAACAGATCGAGAAGTTGATCATCTACCGGATCAACTGCCCGTAAGAAGATACAAATCCCGCAGGTTTCAAACCTGCGGGATTTTTTGTTGTGTGGTTGATGATGCGAAACGAAGAATTAAGGCTGGAAATGCGCGACTACTGTCCTCTTTGTAACAAAATTGTGACATCGGGCGTCTTGTCTTTCAAATCTGGGGTGCTATAATTTAAATCGTTACAAGGCAAATTGTATATTGCCTGTCTAAATCGAACAGGGAGGGAAATCTCCCGAGGAGAATAAGATGTTCGAAAAGCATGGTTTTTCTATACACGTTCGTTTCGCGTTGGTTGTGGCTCTTGTTGCTGGTCTCTATAGCACGGCGCCAGTTACTGCGAGTGCGAATATAAACGCGCTGAGTTCAGATATCTTGAATGCCAAGAACGACGAAGGGCGGGGACATAAAGCCGCAGTGTTAGATTCTGCGGGAAGTTTGGATGCCACATTTGATGGGGATGGGTTGGTAACAACTCCTATTGCGAATGAGCGTGATGCGGCAGGCGCGATAGCTATCCAGCCAGATGGCAAGATAGTAGTCGCCGGGATAGTTCGAATTGCCGCGTTCGATGACTTTCTTGTGGCACGATACAACACAAATGGCTCATTGGATTCCAGTTTCGATTTTGATGGCATCGTTACTACAGACTTTGGAGCGAGTGACGGCGCGAATGGGCTGGCCATTCAGGCTGATGGGAAAATTGTGGTAACGGGATATAGTTCCGGCGAGCCCTTTGATAGTGATGCAAAAATCGCCATTGTCCGATACAACCCAAACGGCACTTTGGATACAAGCTTTGATCAGGATGGAAAGTTGATGACCAATCTGGGTGCCGGATATGATTATGCCAGTGTGGTAGCGCTACAAACGGACGGAAAAATTCTTGTGGCGGGGGTAAAAAATATAGGTATAAATAATAATGATATTGCATTAGTTCGCTATCTTCCAAATGGAACACTCGATTCAACATTTGATGGAGATGGCATTGTCACAACTGAGATAGGTGTTGGGACTAATGAATTTGCATCTTCCATCGCCCTCCAGTTAGATGGGAAAATCGTGGTTGTTGGGACAGTAGACAATAGCAGTAATTCGGATTTTGCACTCTTACGATATCAGATGAATGGTGTTTTGGATTCGAGCTTTGATGGGGATGGGATTGTGACAATAGATTTTAATGCTGGCACAAGTACGGAGCGTGGTGGAGTTGTTGCCTTGCAAAACGATGGAAGGATTCTCATTGCTGGAAACGACTTCGCCGGACATATGTTACTTGCCCGATTTGACATTAATGGTTTGCCTGATACATCATTTGATGTTGATGGCAGGGTCTCTGTCGTATTTGGTCAAGATATCAATGTGAGTGATATTGATCTTCAGCAAGACAATAAGATTGTTCTGGCAGGATACCTTTCTTCCTTCTCTCCCGTAAATAACTATAACTTTGCACTAGCGCGTTTTGACAGCAATGGTTCTCTAGATAACAGCTTCAGCACGGATGGAAAAATAACCACCGATTTTGGCAGTAATCAAGATGATTTTGGTGTTGCAGCTGCAATACAGGCGGATGGCAAGATTGTTGTAGCCGGCTCTCGTTATACTGGCGGTTCTAACTATGACGTTGCACTGGCGCGGTATATTGGCGACGCGACATCGCTTCTCGTTACTAAGACTGCTGATACGAACGATGGTATTTGTGACAATGATTGTTCATTGCGCGAAGCGATCGCGAATGCTTTTTCGGGATACACGATAACTTTTGACCCATCACTTTCAGGGCAGACGATAACTCTTGGGTCAACGCTTATCCTTGACAAGGATATGACGATTGATGGCTCCAACTTGACCACGAACGTAAGGTTAGATGGTCAATCAGTACTAACTACATTACTCGAAATAAATAATCCAGATGAAATATATCCGACGGTAACTATAAGTGACATCGATTTCCTAAACGGGGCTCAGTATGGCATATTTCATGCCCGTGGAGAATTGCATGTGATAAACAGCTATTTTTCTGGAAATCAAACCGGAGTACAGAGCGGGACGAAGTTGATTGTTACAAACAGTCGTTTTGATGGGAATTTTACCGGTATTTATAACTTTGGTGTTCTGCAGGTTCAAAACAGCGAATTCACGAATAACAACCGCGGGTTGATAACAGAAGGTGTGTATTATCTTTCTTTGCCCGGCGATGCTACGATTAATAACAGTGTTTTTATTCAGAATACTCAAGGTGCTGTACAGAATCGGAATGGCGCGCTTGTTGTGACAGATACGAATTTCACGAACAACGCATCTGATTATGGCGGCGCGATCATGAGTAATGGGGTTTCCGCCGAGATTTCTCGAAGTGCTTTTGTGAATAACTCTGCTACACAATATGGTGGGGCAATTCAAGGTGGCGGAAACCTTACTGTCACCGATAGCGTGTTTACCGGAAATGCTGCCACCATTGACGGCGGCGCTGTTGCTAGCACAACCTGGATTATCCTTTCAAAGAGCGTGTTTTCTTCCAATACAGCCGGAAATTTTGGTGGGGCAATAGCGGCGCAAAGTGATGGCCAGATTGAGAATTCTACGTTTTATAACAATTCTGCCGCCATGGGCGGGGGTCTTTATGTTCAAAACGGCAACCTCTCATTTCGTTTGGCTAATAACACTATCTCGCAAAGTACAGGCGGGGGAATTTATAATAGCGGCAATTCGTTGGAGTTATTCAACAATATAATCGCTAACAGTATCACAGGCGCTGATTGTTATACAATCACGATGTTTGGGGTTACAGGGAATAATAATCTCGTTGAAACTAATGCTCCCTCGCCAAATGCTTGCGGCAGCGTATCTATTTCTGCCGATCCCCTTCTTGGGTCATTGCAGGACAACGGTGGATTTACTCAAACCATGGCACTCCTTCCCGGCTCGCCCGCCATTGATGCAGCTGACGTAGCGAACTGCCCCTCCACAGATCAGCGTGGGGTAACGCGTCCGCAAGGGAGTGGATGCGATATTGGAGCGTATGAATACGATGGACCTATCGGACCAACTCCGACATCTACGCCAACTGATACTGCTACACCCATTCCAACCTTCACGCCCACCTCAACGTTTACTCCATTACCTAGTTTTACGCCAATACCCACGGCAACAGAGACACAGACTGTTTCCCCCACGTGGACATCTACACCGACAGCGACAGCCTCTTCTGGCTTCCCGTCTTCAAATGTGCTGGATACGTTCAACCGTGCGAATGGCGGAGTCGGAGCGAGTTGGAGCGGCTCCACTTCGGGCTACAGCATCGCCTCGAATCGTCTCGATGTGGGGAACGGCGCTCCGATGTTGTGGAATGCAACCTCGTTTGGAGCCAATCAAGAAGTATTCGTGACGCTGACCAACATTGACCCGTCCGGGTTCTACCAAGATTTGATCCTGAAATCGCAAAGCGCGACCAGCTGGGAAAGCGGCGCGATAGACGTATCGTATGATGCGGCGGGGAAGCGCGTGATCGTATGGACGTTTTCGAATGCGCAGGGCTGGGCGCGGCGCGGCGCGGATATTCCCGTCACGTTCGTGAACGGCGACCAGTTCGGTGTCCGCGCGAGATCGAATGGAATAGTTGAGATCTATCGCAACGGTGTGTTGATCGCCACGCGCGATGTCAGCGCATGGACGTATTCTGCGAGCGGCGGCTACATCGGCGTGTGGTATCAGGGCGCCGCCAACGCCCTGCTCGATGATTTTGGAGGAGGCTCTCTTTCATCTGTACCAACCGCAACGCTGATAATTCCCACTATCAGCACACTGACGCCCGCGCCTTCATCTACGGCAACCAATATCCCGACTTCAACGCAAACACTCGTGCCTTCGTTTACTCCATCCATTACATCAACACCAACACGTACTCCAACGTTATCTGTTACCTCTACGAGTACACCGACACCATCCATGTTCATTCAAGTACTCCAACCCAACGGAGGCGAGGTTCTTAACGTTGGCTCCACATATCGAATCACTTGGAATTCGTCATCCAACATTGATAAAGTTTCCATAGGATATAAATCCTGTGATTCTTGTTTGGATTGGATCGCTTTTAGCACTCCAAATGTTGGGTATTATGATTGGAATGTTTCTGTTGGGAATACGATCAATACTCAATTCAAGATTTCCATCACGGGCTATGACACCGGGGTTGGTTCAGTGACTGATCTATCCGACGCGAACTTCACGGTCTTACAGCCGACGCCAACGCCAACGCCGACGTTCACGCGAACACCGACGGCGACAAGCCTCCCGTCTCTCACGCCGACGGCGACAACTTCTTCTGGCTTCCCATCTTCCAATGTGCTGGATACGTTCAACCGTGCGAATGGCGGAGTCGGAGCGAATTGGAGCGGCTCCACTTCGGGCTACAGCATCGCCTCGAATCGCCTCGACGTGGGAACTGGTGCGCCGCTCTTATGGAATACCTCCTTTGGAACTGATCAAGAAGTATTCGTGACGCTGACCAACATTGACCCGTCCGGGTTCTATCAAGACTTGATCCTCAAATCGCAAAGCGCGACCAGTTGGGAAAGCGGCGCGATTGACGTATCGTACGATGCGGCGGGGAAGCGCGTGATCGTATGGACGTTTTCGAATGCGCAGGGCTGGGTGAGGCGCGGCGCGGATATTCCCGTCACGTTCGTGAACGGCGACCAGTTCGGTGTCCGCGCGAGATCGAATGGAACGGTTGAGATCTATCGCAACGGTGTGTTGATCGCCACGCGCGATGTCAGCGCTTGGACGTATTCTGCGAGCGGCGGCTACATCGGCGTCTGGTACCAGGGCGCCGCCAACGCCGTGCTGGATGATTTCGGAGGCGGCTCACTGTCATCTGCTCAAACGGCAACGCCGACATTTACCCCTTCTGCGATGCCGCCGACTTCCACATTTACTCAGACGAAAACTCCGACTTCTACATTTACTCCGACGAAAACCCCGACTCCAGAATGGATGCCTACGTCAACTTTTACGCGAACTCCAACATCTGCGTCCACGCCAACCAACACGCCGTTACCCTCCATGTTCGTTCAGATCGTTCAACCAAACGGAGGCGAGGTTCTTAACGTCGGCTACACATACCGAATCACTTGGAATTCGTCACCCAACATTGATAAAGTTTTCATAGGGTACAAATCCTGCGATTCTTGTTTGAATTGGATCGTCACTGACCTTCCAAACATTGGGTATTATGATTGGAACGTTTCGGTTGGGAATACGATCAATACTCAATTCAAGATTTCCATCACGGGCTATGACACCGGGGTTGGTTCAGTGATCTATCCGACGCGAACTTCACGGTCTTACAGCCGACACCCACACCGACGTTCACGCGAACCCCGACAGCAACCAGCATCCCATCTCTCACGCCGACGGCGACAACATCTTCCGGTTTCCCATCCTCGAGTGTGTTGGATACCTTCAACCGCGCGAATGGCGGAGTCGGAACGAGTTGGAGCGGTTCCACCTCGGGCTATAGCATTGCCTCGAATCGTCTGGATGTGGGGAACGGCGCTCCGATGTTGTGGAACGCAACCTCGTTTGGAGTCAATCAAGAAGTATTCGTGACGCTGACCAACATTGACCCGTCCGGGTTCTATCAAGACTTGATCCTCAAATCGCAAAGCGCGACCAGTTGGGAAAGCGGCGCGATAGACGTATCGTACGATGCGGCAGGGAAGCGCGTGATCGTATGGACGTTTTCGAATGCGCAGGGCTGGGTACAGCGCGGCGCGGATATTCCCGTCACGTTCGTGAACGGCGACCAGTTCGGGGTCCGCGCGAGATCGAATGGAATAGTTGAGATCTATCGCAATGGTGTGTTGATCGCCACGCGCGACGTCAGCGGTTGGACGTATTCTGCGAGCGGCGGCTACATCGGCGTGTGGTATCAGGATTCTGCTAATGCCATTCTCGATGACTTTGGTGGCGGAACGATCGCGCCGTAAATAGTACGATCAATAGATATAGAAACGGACAGCCGTTTTTGGCTGTCCGTTTTTTATTCTCCGATAATCTTTACCAACACGCGCTTCCTTCGCCTGCCATCAAACTCGCCGTAGAAGATCTGCTCCCACGGACCGAAATCCAGTTTGCCGTTGGTGATCGCAACTACCACCTCGCGTCCCATGATCTGGCGCTTGAGATGTGAATCGGCGTTATCTTCACCCGTATCGTTGTGGCGGTATTGACTCACAGGCTCGTGCGGCGCAAGTTTTTCGAGCCATCGTTCGTAATCGTGATGTAAACCCGATTCATCGTCATTGATGAAAACGGATGCCGAGATGTGCATGGCATTGACGAGAACCATGCCCTCTTTGATTCCGCTTTCGCGCACGGCAACTTCGACGTCGGGCGTGATGTTGACGAATCCGCGGCGGGAGGGGATGTTGAACCAGAGTTCTTTGCGGTACGATTTCATAACGGTTTCTTCAGTCGCAATTTTACAACCCCTCGTGTTTTCTGTGTGGTCGTTTCCTAGTTACCATACACCTCGAGAGTCTGAACTGCCGCCTCTGGCGCAACGACCATCACATAATCGCGCATATCTTCCAGATGCTGTGTTATCAACTGCTCCTCAATCCCGCTGGCGCATAGACTGTGAACACAACATTCCGCGTGGACTCGGTGATCTGCGTCCGCTGGTCGGGACCGTAGATGATGTTCGAGATGATCCCCGCCTGATCGCTGATCGTCATATCGCCCGCTTTGACGGTTTGAGTCTCGCCACGCATAAGCGTATAACTTTCCGTCCCTTGCGTGACGTCGAGAGTCAGCGGCAATTGCAGTTTGTCGAGATCATGTCCTGCTGTGAGGAGCATATTCTTCACCTCTGCCATGAACATGCACTCGACCAAAGACGCCACGCTGGGAATAGACTTGCCTTTCAGAACGATTGACTCGAGTTGCAGTTGAACATGATAGGTTTTCTTGAACCGCTTGTAATACTCCCCATAGACTTGCAAAACGGGATGGCTCGCAATAGCCGCGCGATCCTGTCCTGAAAATTGGGAGCGAAGGCGCTCCTCGAGTTCTATTTTCTGCTTTTCGAGTTCGGCATGATGCGCAGGATTGGATGCGTTGCGCATGACCAGCACGCCCACGTGTGCGTTTGGGAAGGTGGATTGCCATGAGGGGGTTATGTTGAACATTTGATGTGCCTATTTGTCATGCCGCCCGACGGTTAACCGTCGGGCTATTCGTACAAAGTCCGCTCAAGCGGACTAGCCGACTTTAGTCGGCTTCGTACGTGTAGCGCGGGATTTGAATCCCGTGCGGGTGAGGATGGCAGATAATTTCCGTGAGGAGGTTGAGCCATACATTATTCAATTGTAATCTACGGAATATGTTGTCGAGCAAAAATCACAATCCTGTATGCTTGTTCATTGCCTGTACAACATTTCTGATATAAAATCCAACAACCTATGCAAGCCCTCAACTGCCCCAACTGCGGAGCGGCGCTCCCGCAAAAAGCCATCCAAGCCTCGGACTTGGTCTCGTGCGAATTTTGCGGCACCAGTTTCCGCGTGCCGAAGTCGCTCACGCCCGAACCCGATATGGGGGATTTGATCCTCGGCGCGGATTTCAGTAGCAAGACGATGCCAGTACTGGGAAGCGATCAATGAAGAGTTGCTGACCTTCTACAAAGGCGAGCCGTCTGAGTTGCGCGGAAGTTATAAGCCTAGCCCCAATTCTTATTATGTGTTGAAGAGTTCGGGATTTTTAGATGACTTCGATGCCAGCATCAACATGAAATTTATTGGTGGCGAGAAAGATATTATCCGCGCAGGGTTTTATCTGCGCTTTTCTGACAACGGCGGATATGCAGTGCTGGTCTCAGTAATCGGATCCTATTCAATAGGCTATTATAAAAAGGATGACAAGAACGAACTGAAATGGGAAGACCTGCTCCCGTGGGCGAATCACACCGCCCTGCGAGCAGGGATTAACGAGACCAATCGCCTGCGCGTCCTCTGCGACGGGCAAAAGTTTCGCGTCTACTTGAACGGGGTGCTGGCGACCTCCTTCAAGGACAATCAGTTCAAGCGCGGCAAACTGTATCTGGCTGTCGTCCCGACCGAGAAATCAAGTTTGGATGTTTCGTTCTCCGATCTGCAGTTGAGGGAAATCCTTAAGTAATTCGATAGACTCGAATTTTACTTGCGCAACAACGCGCGTCCCAGCCTGATGCACCAGATAATATATATAATCCCTCCAAGCGCGTTCAAACCAGCAACGTAGAGATACCAGGGGACAGTCGTTTCCGAGTCGAAACCTGAAAATATCCCGGGAAGTACGGCTAATCCAGTAACCATCAGTGCGCCCGCGACTAGCCCCCAAATATTCAGGTTGCGATTCAAGAAGTTATTTTTCATCATCGAATAACTGAATACCAGTACCCACAGACCGATCAACGCACTGCCTGCCGAGGAGTACAGCCCTGCAAGAACCCAGCCTGTGATCTGTGAGATCACAAGCACAGAGCCAATTACCACGGTGATAACACCTACCCATGCAAGGATGATTCCCACTCGAAACAGTGAAGGCGATGTTGCGCGGTGTTCAACAAACAACATCCATGCCAAAATTCCGCTGAAAATTCCTGCCAAGCCGTTGAAGATATCGTTCAGCGTTCCGAACGGCTGCCCCACCGCGAAGAAGATGATCAGAAGAATAGCCGCGAGGATGTATGCGAAACCTGTTGTGATAGCCATCCTGCCAGTTGTCGCGGAAGAGGAACTGTTTGCGGTCATGGTATCTCCTGTTTTCTAGAACTCGTTAATGCGATTATACATCTTCTATACCACATCAGACTTTCATTAACCTCCCCCTTCGTCCAGTTGACCAAGTAATCATCTAGTCTTATAGTCGGACAATTCTCTAATTCTCCAATTCTCCAATTCTCACAGACTGAACAAGTCTCCAGTCTCCAATCTCTAGTCTCAAATTACCAATTACTCAGGAGCAACCATGCACTACGGCTGGTGGATGTCCATGCGTCAGGGCGACGAAAAGCCCAAAGTAACCAAACAACTTCTCTTGCGTGTCCTCACCTACGCGCGCGGATATTGGTGGAACATCGCGGGGATGCTCGTGACGATCCTCATCACAACGGGCTTGTCCCTGCTCACGCCGCTCATCTTCCGCAACATGATTGACGTGGTGATCCCCGCCAAAGATGTGAATCGACTCGTTTGGCTCGGCGTGGCGTTGCTGGCGATCCCCGCATTGACGGGCGTTGTCAACGTCTTTCAACGACGGTTGAATTCGACAGTGGGTGAAGGCGTGATCTATGATCTGCGCTCAAGTCTCTTCTCGCGCTTGCAACGCATGTCATTGCGCTTTTTCACCAACACAAAATCGGGTGAGTTGATGTCCCGACTCAACAACGACGTGGTTGGCGCGCAGAACGCGATCAGCAATACCATCGTCAACATCGTCACGAACTTGATCGAAGCGATTGCGTTGCTCATTGTTATGCTCACGATGCAATGGCAATTGACTCTCATCAGCATTGTGATCCTTCCATTGTTCATCATCGCCGCGCAACGGCTCGGCAACACACTGCGCGACATTGCGCGTCAAGCCATGGAGACCAACGCGCAGATGAACGCGCACATGAACGAGACTCTCAACATCGGCGGCGCGTTGCTCGTCAAACTTTTCGGTCGCACGCGCGAAGAAGAGAATCGCTTCCGTCAACGCGCCGCGAGTGTGCGCGACATCGGCATCCGTCGCGCGGTTGTTGGCTCGTCGTTCTTCGTCATCTTCGGTCTCATCACCGCGGTCGGCACCGCGCTCGTCTACGGTCTCGGCGGATGGTATGTCATCGAAGGCGTGTTCACTGTCGGCACCATCGTTGCGTTCGGTTCGTATCTCGGTCAACTCTACGGCGCGTTGCAAGGGCTCGCTGGCGCGCCCGTTGAATTTTCAACGAGCATGGTTTCGTTCGAGCGCGTGTTCGAGGTCATTGACCTGCCGCAAGACATCATCGAAAAAGAAAATGCAACGCCTCTGCGTGATGTGCGCGGCGAACTCGAATTCGATAATGTTTCATTTGATTATCACATTGACCCCTCCAAATTGTTGAAGGATGTCAAACGCTACGGACGCCATGAAGATGTCGGCGCGGTCTTGTCTTTAGCGGATAAGAAGAACGGTGAGAAGATGATAAAAAGCGCCGCCTCATCTGACGGGGAAGCTGACTCGCCCTCTCAAGCCCGCGATGTAGCCCTCGAGCGAATCTCCTTCGTCGCCCACCCTGGACAGTTGATCGCCCTCGTTGGTCCCTCTGGCGCGGGTAAAACCACGACGACGTATCTCATCCCGCGCCTCTACGATCCCACCGACGGAGTCATCCGCATTGACGGGCATGACCTCAAAGATGTCACGCTCGAATCGCTTTCGTCCGCAATCGGCATGGTGACGCAAGAGACGTATCTTTTCCACGACACCATCCGCACGAACCTGACGTACGCGAAAATTGACGCGACGCAAACCGAGATCGAATCCGCC
This sequence comes from Anaerolineales bacterium, assembly GCA_046328795.1. GTDB lineage: Bacteria > Chloroflexota > Anaerolineae > Anaerolineales > Villigracilaceae > Defluviilinea. The sequence continues at coordinate 46,366 of JAXLVX010000015.1, forward strand.
GCGCGCGCCGCCAACATCCACAACTTCATCATGGACCTGCCAGATGGCTACGATACGATCGTGGGTGAGCGCGGCTACCGTCTCAGCGGCGGCGAAAAACAACGCATCGCACTCGCGCGTGTGATTTTGAAAGACCCGCGCATTTTAGTTTTAGACGAAGCGACAAGCCATCTCGATTCCGAATCTGAATCATTGATCCAAGAAGCCCTCAAGCGCGTAATGGCGGGAAGAACGAGCATTGTCATTGCTCATCGCCTATCCACAATTTTGGCGGCTGATTTAATTTTGGTAATGGATCGAGCGAAAGATCGTCGAACGCGGTACGCACGACGAACTGATTGCGCTCAATGGACTGTATGCTCAGTTGTATGAGACGCAGTTCAATCGTGAGAAAGTGTAACCCCCTCCCTGCCCTTCCCCAAACTCGACGATTCAAATTTTGAATCCGCTGTTTGAACTGGTGGGAGATGTCCAAAGAACGGTGGGGCTCATCGCCAGTTGTGTAAAACGCAGTTTAAAAAGGAGATGCTATAGTTAATGATGCTTTCTCCCATTTGGCATAATAGCACCTGTCGATCCGCGTCGTCTAAAGTTGCATCTTCAAGGTTAGCGTCTAACAAAACCGCGTTTCTTAGGTTAGTCCTGATTAATGATGCCTTGTATAAGTTGGCACCAGTTAAATTGGCTTCTTCCAAAATAGCCTCGTCGAGATCTGCTTCACTTAAATAAGCTCTTTCCAAATTGGCTTTGTACATATGTGCCTTTTGCATCTTAGCGAACCTGAAATTTGCGCGGGAAAGATCCGTGTGCGGCATGTTAGCATTTTGTAGATCTGCTCTTCGCAATTGTGCTTTAGATAAGTTTGCACCAAAAGATTTGAGTAACTTAGATTTACATCATAAAGTTGGGCCGTTTGTAAATCTGCAAAACTCTAAGTTGACTTTGACAAACATGTACCCGTATAGCCCCGTATCTTTTAAGGAATCGAAATATCGCCTCTCGACGCTCAAAATTTAACTGTCGGAGAGCCAGTATCGTTTTTGCTTTGGCAACTTTGACTACTGGGCTCATTTCCGATTCGGGCAAACAATCTATTAATTTTTGCTCAAAAATTAGTTCACTAACATAATCTAGATAAGATTGCAAGGTTTGCTCTTGTCTATTTTCTTTTGCAACTTCGCGATCTATTCTCTTGTCCTGTGAATTTAGCCAATAAGCTGTAATTGCAAGCGCAATGGGAATTAGAAATAGCTCCATCCAATCCCAAAGAGTCTTCCCTTTGAAACCTGTCCAATCTAGCGATAAACTTCCAATCATATGCGACTGATATCCCCATATAGAAAGTAAAGTAACAAGACCGAGAATAATCAACCTACGGTCAAACAGTCGTCTGGTTATGAAGTACTTTACTTTGAAGAACATGGATGATATTACGAATTGGATTCTTGTGTTCTTATTTCTCGATTGGAAGATTTTCTATCTAAAGCTTGGCTTTTCAGTTGCGAGAGACGTACCGATACATTCTCAGGAGCAGTTTGAAGTATTGAAGCGATTGAATTCTTATCAAATCCCAGACTTGCTAAAACTTCTGATATCCAATAAGTAAATTATAAGCCAAAACCCTGATATGGGCACGCGGTAGGAGGCAAAATCAATAGTTTCTTACCTTCTGCTCCCACAATTGACGCGTGATCTGAATTTGCCCCAAGTGACTGGTGGCGTGTTCAAGCGCGTGGAGCAATGCCCAGCCGACGGTGAGTTCATTTCCATTGCTGGGGTTAGTGCGCGTTGCTTCCAAATCTTGCAGGCTCATCTTTTCCAATGCGATGCGCGCATATGCCAAATTATCTGAGAGTCGCTTTTTCAAAACATCCACCCCCACACCACGGACTCGAAACTCCGTATCCCGATCTCGGTTGGAGGATTCCTGCGCCGCTATATCGCCGATCCAAAATCGGACTGAGCCTGTTGTGTGAAACACCAGCACGCTGATCGAATTCATCTCCTGCCCAGGCGCCCAATCCAGCGCATCTGAAGGCAACCCGTCAATGGCTTCGATAATGCCATTGTGACAATCTTGCAGGAGGGCTAGATAATCTGTGAAGAATTGTTGCATGGCTCACCGTCTCTTTCTGGTGTTATGGAATTGGTGATTCATTATAGCATTCTGCCTGCTTCAAAACCTTGACAAACTTACTAAGTAGTAAGTAAAATGCCCACCCAATGGTCAAGATCGAGAACTCAAAGCGTACGATTATGAACCTCGCCGAATCCCTCCTGCAAGATAAAGGATTCAATGGGTTTAGTTACGCCGATATCGCATCCGAACTCAGTGTGAAGAACGCGGCGATCCACTATCACTTTCCGAGCAAGGAAGCATTGGGGATTGCGGTCATTCAACGCTATCGCGAACGCTTCAAGTTGTGGATCAACAATGCCCGCGTGAAAGATTTATCGCCCGAAGAAAAATTGGATTGGTTCTTCAGCATCTATTCCGATTACCGCGCGGACAACGGCAAAGTCTGTTTGGTTGGCTCGTTGGAAGCGGAGTTCAATTCCATCCCCGAAGGTCTGCGCAAGGAAGTCGAAAGCCTGAATAGAGAAATGCTCACATGGCTTGAGGCAACTCTCAACGTCGGGAGAGAGGCGGGCGCGTTCCAGTTCAATGGGTCTCCTGCCAGCAAAGCCGCGCTGATTTACTCCAGCGTGCAAGGCGCGTTACAAATGGCGCGCGCGCTTGGGACGAAAAAATTCCGCGATGTCGTCGAGCAGAATAAACAGGATGTGCTCGTCTAAATTTTTTATCGTCGAAACTTACTAAGTAATAAGTTTTAGAAATAACATCCCACAGGTTTTATCGAAAGATGCAGAGTCTTCCGCTGAACCTGCTGGACAACGAAAATTCAAAGGAGAAAATAAAATGTCCGTCTTAACACCCGCAAATGAATCGCAAGCAATGGTCAAGAAAGTGTATAAGGTTTTCTTTACGCCGAATAAATACGAGGTCAAACCGTCGGAGGCGGAGATTTTGAAGAGCGGAAATAACTTCAAGGTCAAGTCTGAGGCGGGCGAGTTGGCTGTCACCGCTTGGGGCGATGAATCCAACCCCAAAGTTTTGCTCATGCACGGATGGGGCGGCGCACGCGCGCAAATGACAGGTTTTGTGAAGCCCTTGTTGAAGGCTGGATATTTTGTCGTTGCCTATGACCAGCCCGCGCACGGCGAATCGGATGGCGGGCAAACGAACCTTCTTGAAATTGCGCCCACAATGGATGTGATGTTGAATCAATATGGAGAGTTTGACGCGATTCTGGCGCATTCGTTTGGGACGTTGATCACATCGTACGCTTTGGTCAAACGGAATTTTCCTCCTCCTTCCAAGTTGGTTTACTTCGGCGCGTTCAATCGGCTCTTAGACGTGTTGCCGCGCTTTCAAGTCATTGCAAAACTGCCCGACGAGTTACTCGACGGCTTGCGCGATATGTTCTTCGAAAACTTTGGCAAGGACCTTTTGGATTCAATTGTCAATGAAGAATTTGTGAAGGGGATCAATATCCCTGCCCTGATGTTCCATGACCGTTCGGACGAGGTGACGCCTGTGGAAGACAGCCGCGCAATTGCGAACGCATGGACTCATGCTCGCTATGTTGAAACAAACGGCTTAGGACATCGCGGCGCGCTGCAATCCAAAGAGATTCACGAACAAGTAGTAAATTTCTTGAAGAGTTAACCGGCAAGAAGGACTCGCTCACGAGTCCTTCTTGCTTTATTTGCCAGCGACAAGGCTAGATCAGATATGGAAGAATCCGTTTGGTCTTGCGAGCGTATTCCGCATAATCGGGAAAATGCTCGCGCAGATATTGTTCCTCGACGCCAATGCGATTAGCAATATTGAGGGTGATGATCAATCCAATGATCATCGTGATCGTGGAGAGATGGCCAAGAATACTTGACCAGCTCAACAGCAGGGAGGCGGCGTACATGGGATGTCGAATGAAGCGATACGGTCCATTCGACATCAGCGTTCCTTCTTTTGGCTCTGCGTTAGTGCTGAACTGACCCGCGTGAAAACTCCGCCGCGCCCAGATCATCAATGCGAGAGCCAACACTTGCGCCGCAATGACGAACGGCGAGGATGAAAAGAAATTTCCAGTGACGATCAAAAATAAAATCGCGAGTGCCTGAATTGGCAGAGCAAAATGGGCAATTCGTTTCATTGTATAAATCCCCTTTAATTTATTTGATCAAACTTTTCGCGCCGATCTGTTTGGCGAATAGCGAACTAAACCCGGGTAATAACGCCACGTTGAAGAAAAAGAGCGCCATGGCAACCTCAAACTTGCTGCCGGGGACAAACGAACCCGCCAGTCCACGCGCTTCCTTTTGTTTTTGTTCAATATCTGGTTTCAACCGTTGCTGATAGGCTGGAAAAGCTATTTTGTAATTTCCTTCCGCTTTACGCAATTCATCCGCCAGCATGTACCCGCCCGCCATGCCCATCGAAGCGCCCTGCCCTGCGAGCAAAGTCAAACACTGGCAGGCATCTCCCACCAAAGCGACACGGTCCTTATGCCATTCATCCAATTTGATTTGCGAGGCTTCGTCGAAGAAAAAATCGTCAGACTTTTTTGTGCCTTCGAGCAATTGAGGAATCACCCAGCCCAGATTTGCCAGCCTGCCATCGAGAAATTCCATTTGCTCTTTGCGCCCATGAGCGTTTATTTGCTCCGACTTAAGCCCAAAGAATGTCGCCAGTTTGTTTCCGCCAATGGAGTAAACGCTGGCTTGCAGTTTGGGTTCGAAATGACCGAGAAAAGTGTCTTGCGTATCGAAGAAATTATCAATCACACTGCAAGCGACGTAGAATCCGAGAAAATGCTTGAACGGTTCTTCCTCCCCCCACATCAACTTGCGGATATTGGAATGGATGCCGTCTGCGCCGATGACCAAGTCGTAGCGTTCGCTTTTTCCATTCGACAATTCAACTTCCACCGCTTCTTTCTGGACCTCGAGCTTGGTCGCGCTTACCCCAAAGCGGATCGGCACTTCGTCTTTGATCGACTCGTAGATGACCGTTTCCAGATCGCCGCGCATGATCGGAAAATACCGATGTTTCAAGACCTCCCTGAATTTGTTCACATCGAGCGTGGCGCGCGGTCTTCCGTTGCGATCAACGAACTTCACTTTTGAAAGAGGGTACTGTTTGGATCGTTCTTCCAGTTGCTGTATCAGTCCCATCTTTTCAGACACATCATATCCCGAGCCATAAAAATCTATCATGTATCCGCGCGCGTGCAGGTCTTTCCTTTTCTCGATGACCGTTGGCGAAAATCCATTTTTTTGCAGCCAATAGGCTAATGTGAGTCCAGAAATTCCCGCCCCGCTGATCAAAATATTTTTGTTGATTGTCATCTTGTTATCTCCGACGAAACGATTTTGCTGGGATGAAATGCGACCATCGGCATTTTTTCCGCTATCGTTCTTGCGCTATCTTGCGCCGATTCCATGCGTTTGCCGAGGAATAGTGAAGTCAGCTCGCGGAATGCGATGGGATTTTCATGCGCATACGCTTCCATGATCTCCTCAGCCTGGGTGAACGGAATAAACTCCGCCCGCGCCTGAAATTTGCGTCCGCCCACGTGAATGGTGACCTCTGGCGTTTTGCGGATATTTTGATACCAGCTCGATTTCTCTGCCCAGCCTGAAACCACATAATACGCGTCGGTTTCTTTGTCGTGACGGACCACTTCGATCACGGTCTCTCGCGGCTTTCCGCTTGTCCGACCTGTGTGCGTCAACATCAAGAAGCGATTCCCCAACAGCCAGCCCAACCTCAGGCGGTATAACCAGATGGGGAGGCGGAGTCCGAAGCGTAAGGCTTTGCTCGGCGGACGGTCAACGATTGCTTTTGTCATGTTCAAAACCTTTCTGTTAACTGACTGGCAAGTCAGTTAAGCGATTAAAAAAAGAGGCGGCAAGTCATGCGCGCGCTTGCACGCCCTCCAATAACAACTTCACTCCAGAGCGGATGTGTTTCTCAGGCTCCACCAAGTCTCTATCGTAGACCCACAGCAGGAGCGTCCCTTCGATGATCGCGCTCATCGCAATGGCGACCTCGCGGGCATTCACTTTACGAAACTCGCCTGATTTGATTCCCTGCTCGATGATCGGAGTGATCATGTCTATATACTGATTGATGTATTTCTTGAGCGCCTTTTGCACGTATTTATTGCGAAACGCCAAAGCCAGAAATTGATACACGATGGGAACGAGGCGGACGAATCCCAAAATGTTGTTCGTCACCGCTTCCGTCATTTTCCAGATCGCATCCGCCGCGCTCAAGTCTGCTTGATCGAGACCTTCCATTTGCTTCATCTCGCGCTGAAACATGCGGTCGAGGATGGCGATGATGAGATCGTCCTTGCTTTTGAAATAGAGATAGAGCGTGCCTTTGCTCAATCCTGTTTTATCGGCAATGTCGTCCATGCGCGCTTCGTTGAAGCCTTTTTGCGTAAAGACATCTTCGGCGGCGTTGATGATCTGGGCTTTGCGTTCGTCGCTGACATTGGGGCGGGGGGACATGGTATCTCTTTCTGAAATAAATGACTTCTCGGTCAGTTATTCCGAAAGTATAGCACTTTGATGGAAAGTGTCAAGAGGAAGCGTCGTTTGACGCGAGGTTCTCGCGGCAGAGTAAAATATCTGTCATGCAAACCTTTCTCATCCTCTTTTTTGCCATTTTCTCCGAAGTGATCGGCACAGTTGCCCTAAAACTCTCGAACGGATTCACCAAACCCGTCCCCAGCATCGTGGTCGTGATCGGATATGGCGCGTCGTTTTACCTGTTGTCGCTGGCGTTGAAAGCGATGCCCATCGGGGTGGCGTACGCGATCTGGTCGGGAGTCGGGCTGATCCTCACCGTCATTGCGGGGATGATCGTCTGGCGCGAGGCGTTGGATTGGGCGCGCGTTGTCGGCATTGCCCTCATCCTGATAGGAATTATTTTCATCAACGTAATTTCAAAATCTCCCGCAGGTTGAACAGGGCGTATACTTCGTATCATGGAACTTTCGCAAAACATTCATTTGCTGGGCGATCTGCTTGGCAAGACTATTTCCGACCTGGAGTCTCCCGCGATATTCGAAACCGAGGAACGGATCCGCGCGCTGGCGAAGGCGCGGCGCGGCGGAGACGTTGCCGCGGCGGAGGGATTGTCGAACGAGGTATCCGCTTTGCCGAACGAAGGGGCGCGCGTGATCGCCTCCGCGTTTGCCGCGTATTTCGACCTGGTGAATCTCGCGGAGGAGAATCAGCGCGTGCGTTTGCTCCGTCAGCGTGAGGAGGCTTCCTATCCCGAACCAGTCCGCGAGTCGGTGGGTGAGGCGGTGCGAATCCTGAAAGAGCGGGGGGTCGCGCGCGAGCAGATGTCTGCATTGCTTGAGGAGTTATCCATCGAGTTGGTGTTGACCGCGCACCCGACCGAGGCGCGTCGCCGCACGGTTCTCTCGAAAACGGAGCGCATCGCGCAACTCCTTCATTTGCTCAACGAAGATTCGATCTCTGCGCGCGAGCGCGATGACTCGGTGAAGTCGCTCCATGCCGAGATTTCGACATTATGGCTCACCGACCGCGCCCGCGCAGACACGTTGACTGTGACCGACGAGGCGCGCACGGGCTTGTATTACGTGGACGCGTATTTATGGAATTCGATTCCCAAATTGTATGACGATCTTGAACGCGCGGTCGAGACGTATTATCCGGGCTTGAAAGTTTCGCGCGCGTGGTTAAAACTGGCTTCGTGGATCGGCGGCGACAGAGACGGCAATCCGTTCGTGACTTCTGAAGTGACGGCGGAAACCCTGCGCTTGCATCGCGGGCTTGCGGTTGAAAATCATCGCCGCATGTTTCAAGAGTTGGGACGCCGCTTGAGCGTGAGTTCGAATCGCATTCCGCCTCCGCCCGCGTTGATGGAATGGATCGAACGGCAGAGACCGTTTCCTCCGCATGTGGCATACATCGAACAACGTTATGCGACTGAACCGTATCGTCTTATTCTCGCGTTGTTGACGAACGATCTTGCGGAGGCGTCGCATGAAGATATGAAGGCGCATCTGCTTGGGCAGTATCCGCATCGCGCTCGCATTGATGCGAGCCGCCTGCTCGAGCCGCTGGAGTTGATCGCCTCCGCGCTCCCGTCGAATATCGCTCGCGATGAATTGGAAACCGCGCTTCAAAAAATACGGATCTTTGGGTTGCATACCGCGCGGCTCGATGTGCGCGAAGACTCGAGTCGCTTGAACGCCGCGTTGAGCGAAATTCTGCGCGCGTTGAATCTCGAAAGCGATTTCGAACGTCTTCCGTCAAGCGAGCGCGAGACTCTGCTCATTCGACTCTTGAACGATCCCATCCCGAATCTTTCGAATCGACCGGGCGTCACTGCCGCCACTGCGGAAACCTGGTCGTCCTTTCAACTGATCGGGCGGACTGGCGACGTGTACGGGAGCGAGTTACTCGGTCCGATCGTCATTTCGATGACGCATTCGGCGGCGGATGTGTTAACCGCGCTTCTGCTTGCAAAATGGGCTGGATGCAAAACGATCCCGCAAATTGCCCCGCTCTTCGAATCGATTCGGGACCTTCGGGATGCTTCGGCTATCCTCGAACTTCTCTTCACCTCGGATGCCTATCGCAAGCAGTTGAAATCTCACAACGATGAACAAATGGTGATGATCGGCTATTCCGACAGCAATAAAGACGGCGGTTACCTGATGGCGAATTGGTCGTTGTATCGAGCGCAGGAGGAAATTACGCGCGTCGCTAAAAAGCACGGCATTAAACTCACCATCTTCCACGGTCGCGGCGGGACGATCGCGCGCGGCGGCGGACCCGCCAACAACGCCATCCGCGCCCAGCCAGCGGGGAGCATCAACGGGCGTTTCCGCGTCACGGAACAGGGCGAGATCATCGCCTCGCGCTACGCTAACCCTGATCTGGCGCATCGCCATCTTGAACAGATTGCTCATGCGGTGATTCTGGCTTCGGCGCCGCAAAAAGAAGAAGCGATCCCGTCGCAATGGCGGAACGCGCTCGATGAAATGTCGAAGACTGCGAAACGCGCGTATCGCGCCCTTGTCTATGAAACGGATGGCTTTATCGAATTTTGGGAGTCTGCAACGCCTCTCGATGAGATCAAACGATTGCAGATCGGTTCGCGTCCCGCCTCGCGGGCGAAGCTGGGCGCGGTGGATCAGATCCGCGCGATTCCGTGGGTGTTCTCGTGGATGCAAAGCCGCTTCAACCTGCCGAGTTGGTACAGCCTCGGCGCGGGACTCGCTTCGATAAAGGATGCGGGCTTGCTCAAAGAGATGTACGAGGGTTGGGCGTTCTTTCGCACCCTGCTCAACAATTCAGAGATGTCTCTGCTCAAAGCGGATATGGATATTTCCGCTTTGTATGTGAGTCTTGCGCCGAACAAAAAATTGGCGGATGAAATCTTCCGCTCCATTCGCGCGGAATACGAACGGACGCGCGAGGCTGTCCTTGCCGTGAGCGGACACGCCTCGTTGCTCGAATTGGAGCCTGTCACCCAGCAGGCGATCCAACTCCGCAACCCGTACGTGGACCCGTTGAATTACATCCAAGCGGAAACCCTGCGCCGCTTGCGCGCTTTATCCGATCAGGACGGCGAGGAGGCAAAGTCGCTGCGCGAGGTGATGGCGCTCACCATCAACGGCATTGCGGCGGGGCTGAGAAATACGGGGTAAAATTTTTCTCTTTCTGTGGGTGATAGTTACCCATACTTCGGCGTATCGCCGATGATCTCCCATCCTCGTTGTAACGCGACCCGCTTCAAATTTTTATCGGGATACACCGCCACAGGATGATCCGCATGTTCGAGCAGGGGAATATCCTGCTCGGTGTCGCCGTAGGCAAAATCCACGCGTTTCACGCCGAGACGAGTCAACACTTGTTCGATCTTGTTCTGACTGGCAACAAGTTCTCCCGCGAGTTGAACACGCCCGTTCACAATTTTCACTGGTGTCCCGATGACCTCCGCGCCGATCCGCTGTGCGAACGGTTTGATGAACGGCTCGACCGAACTGCTGGCGATGTACACCCGCGCTCCATCTTCGCGATGTTTGATAAGCCGCGCCACCGTGTCTTCGCGGCGTTTCTTCCATAAGTTGTGTTCCACCGCCCACTCCGAGGCGTGCGCGAGTTTTGCCTCATCCGCATCTTTGATGTACGCGAGACTCTCGATCATCAATTTTTGTCCCCACTCCTGCCAATCAATCAATCCGTTTTTTGCAAGCACATAGGCAGGCATCACTCGCGCCATGTAGAATCGCGCGCGCCATTTGCTCTGGTTGTGTTTTACCCAATCCACCAAACCCAAAAATGGAGAGCCTGTGGTCAATGTTCCCATCATGTCTGAAATGACTATCATGTTTGCTCCTCTTCCAAATTATAGCACTCGCAAAATGATACAATCGTCGCATGGGCACGCTCTATCTCGTTGCAACACCCATCGGAAATCTCGAAGACCTGTCGCCGCGCGCGATTCGCATTTTGCATGAGGCGAGTCTCATCGCGGCGGAGGACACGCGCCATACCGGTCAACTGCTCAAACATTTCGAGATCGAGACTCCGCTCACGAGTTATTTCGAATACAACAAACTCAGCAAACTGGATTTCATCCTCGACCAACTTT
>JAXLVX010000150.1:0-2197 GCA_046328795.1 Anaerolineales bacterium
AAGCGCGTGTCCGTCAATGAGATAGAGGGTGGGGGGCATGTTTCATTCCGTAAGTAGTAAGTGGTAATTTGTAATTGAGGATTGGAGAATTAGAGAATTTGAGACTGGAGATTAGAGACTGGAGATTGGAGACTCGGCTTTTGTCGATACTTGAGCTAATCGCGCCATTCGGCGATTCGCGACATTCGCGTTGAGAACATCTCAACTTTGCGCGACTCGTTGTGGAGCAATCCCGAAGGGATGGAAGGATTCTAAAGACCAAGATAAACAACATCCAAATCCCGAAGGCGGTGCGTTGAGCCTGCCGAAACGGATGACATAGCTTGTATTCAATCCGTAAAAAACAAAGCGCAGAGTGATTATACTCTGCGCTTGTCATTTTTAGAACACAATTTCCAATTATTGGCGGGCGTTTTTTGGATCCGAATATCCCTGACGTGTGCGCGTCTCTTTGATGTAATTCTTCACCAACTGCGGCGGATGAGGCTGCGTGCCGCCCATGATGAGATAACCCGGCGCCCAAAAATCACCGGATGGGTTTTCCTTTTTCAAACGCGGGAACTCAGCGAATATTTTTTCAGAAGTTTGCTGACGCATGATGCGCATGAGATAACCGGGCGAAGCCGATGGCGGAACGTTCGTTACCCACTGCATATATTCCGGGCGCACGGCAAGATATTCCAACCGCCAGCCGAATGCGATGCAAATTTGCGGCAGCCATTCCGAAAGCCGGTCCGAAACGTCGCCGATGAGGTGGTGCGAACTAAAACGCGGCACGAGCAGGCACGCGTACGTCAAATTATATAAGCCGGGCGTGATCGGTTCGAGCATCACGCGGCTTGCAACTTCAGTGATCGAGTGCGGGCGCGTTTCATCTAACTCGCCGGGCATCGGTCGGCGCACTGGCGTATCAGGTCGCGGGCGCGATCTCGACGGCATGGTCGCGTCGAAATCCTGCACAACATGCTCCACCGTTTCTTCGAGGCGTTGATCCGGCATGATCAATTCATCCACGCGAACGGCGGGCGAACTCTCGCGGCTGTATCCGTTCGAACGAGCGGGAGCCGAAGGGCGAGTCCCGATGACGTCCGGCGGCAACGGATAAACCGTCGCATCGGGAGTCGGAGACGGGACGTCCGAAAGAATATCCGAGATCGAAGGGATGTCTTCCTCGTAGCCGTCATCCACAAATTGAGTCGGCGATTCATACGACGCGGAGGGCTGACTCGCCTGTGGCGGCATTGGCACAGCCTCAGCCTCCGAAAGCGACAGTGAATCCGCGAGTTTGCCAGCCTGCGAGCGGATGGTGCTGAACGGCGTTTCAGCGTCGAAGACGAGCGCCAGCACAACGTCGTCGGCGAGGCGCGTGGCGTACAGCATGTGCTCGGCTTTGGTTGCTTCGAGTCGCAAGAAGCGGAGCAGGTCGCTTCCTTTTTGTCCGTCCCAATGACGCGTGACCAACATGGCGAGTTCGTTCGCGGCGTTCTGTTCGAGTCCGCCGGCGTATGCCCACATGCGGTCGTTGCGGGTGATGAGCGCGGCTTGAGCGGACGATTCAAGCGTGAGGCGCGTGAGGTGCTGCGCGGCTTTTGTCACATCTTGCAGCCACGGCAGAGCGGGATCGCTTGTTTGCGTGTTGGCAGGTTGTGAGATGGGTTTGGAGAGGGGAGTGGAGTCTTGATTGAGCATAGTGATCAATTCCGGTAAATGATACGGTTTGCGCAGGAGAGTCCACGGGCGAATTTCGTCCAGCGCGGGTGGGATGTCATCATCTGAAAAGAGAGCCAGCCGCAAGTTTGGTTTGAGCGTGCGGAGGGCGCTTCCGATCTCCGCGACGGCGCGTTCTCCGAGGTTGAGGTCGAGGCAGGCGACGGATGGATTCGTCTCGTCTGCCCGCACAACCGCTTCAGACTTTCTACTGACCACATGAGCGCCAAAGCCTTCCTGCACCAGCCCCTGAAGCAGTACGCGCGCGAGAGAAACATCGCCAGTGACGAGCAAAAGGTTTTTTGCCATTGTTTTACCGCGAAGGCGCAAAGAATATTTTTCGCTCTTACCTTCGTTGAGTAAAGTGTATCACGGCGGAGGCGAGGCGACAAGCGGGGCAAACGGGGGATTCTTGCGGTTTTGAAAGAGGTTGGAGGAGGGTAGAATTGTCTCAATGCAAACATCCGACTTCGACTACAACCTCCCCGAA
>JAXLVX010000151.1:0-2124 GCA_046328795.1 Anaerolineales bacterium
CCAACACAAGTTAACGCCCAAGGCGGCGTCAAACTCGATTCGATCAGCGTTGCGCTGTGGGCTGAATACGACCAGCCCAGCATGTTGGTCATCAACGAATTCGTCGTTTCAGAAGATACTCCCCTGCCGGCAAAAGTCACCTTGCGCTTCCCCAGCGACGGCAATTTGATCGCCGTTGCATACGAAGACAACGGGCAGCTCGTCAACGCCCCGGTGGAAAGCCCGGTCGAACAAGGCGACTGGCAAACGATCACCCTCAACGTCCAATCGTATGCGCCGTATCGAATCGAATATTATCAACCGCTGGAACGCGATGGAAACAAGCGCTCGTTCTATTTCCACTGGCTGGGCGATTATCCCGCCAAAAATTTCGAGCTCCAGGTTCAGATCCCCGCCGACAGCGCAAACGCAACCTCCTCGCCCGCCCTCGCTTCATTGGAACGATCCTCGGACGGTTTGTATTTGATCGGAACGATCTCAGGATCGAATTTGAGGATGGGGCAATCGTTCCCATTCAAGATCGAATACGAGCGCGAAAGCGAGTCGCTCACCAGCCCCGGCGCGGCAAATCAAGTGCAGCCCTCCGAGCCGATCAATGAGAACACGGCGGGCCGCGTCTCCGTGAATCAAATCCCATGGATCATCGGATTCTTCGGGCTCGCCATGATCGCGATCGCGTTGATGTCTTATTGGAGATCGCTGCGCGGGACTTCCTCTCCATCAACCTCTTCCGGGCGACGTCGAACACGTTCAACCGCAGGGATGGCTGACTCAAGCCATGCGACCTATTGTCACGAGTGCGGCACACGCTCGATGCCGGGCGACCGCTTCTGCCGCACGTGCGGGAGTAAACTCCGCTCGGGGTAGGGCGAACCACCTCGCCCGTAGAAAGAATCGTTATTTCCATCCGCATTAAATGCAAAACGGCTCTCGAAATTCCGGGAGCCGTTTTAATTCCATCAATGAAAAAGAAGGGATGGCTATTCTTGCACAGGCATGGGCGCGTTCTTGCGCTGGCGGAATGTGATGCGCGCGCGCGTCAGGTCGTACGGCGACATTTCCATCGCAACACGGTCGCCGAGCAGGATACGGATGTAGTGTTTGCGCATTTTACCAGAGAGGTAGGCGAGCACTTCATGCCCGTTATCGAGCCTCACCCTAAACTGGGTGCCTGGCAGCGCCTCGATCACAAGTCCTTCGGCGCGAATTTTATCTTCTTCCTTAGCCATAGTGTCTCTTTCTACTTATTTCACTCGCCATCGCGGGTGAAGGTGCGCCGCTTGATGCGGCGGATCGCTTTTTTCTTTTCCATTCGGCGCTGTTCGCTTTTGGAGACGAACCAGCGTTTGCGGCGGACGGTGCTAAGCACGCCGCTTTTGACGACCTTTTTACGGAAGCGTTTCAACAACGAGTCTTGCGATTCGCCGTTACGAAGATTTACGGATGCCAAACGAAGTCACCTCCTTCCCGCGTGGAAATAAAAAACTCTGCGTTCATGCAGAGTCGGTTGAGGGTCTATCGAAAAATCAGAAACGACAAAATGATCACTGGATCAAACGGTACGCTTCACGCTCCTCTTTTTAATTGGGGCTTTGCCCATCAACCGAACTACAAGATTAATTATACATGAAACACGCGCAGTTGGATAGACTGCGCGTGTGCTTTTTTAAGAAAAGCCCCTTGGCAATGACCTACTCTCCCAGGAGGTCGCCCTCCAAGTACCATCGGCGCTGACGGACTTAACTGCCGGGTTCGGGATGTGACCGGGTGTACCCCCGTCGCTCCAATCACCAAGGGACTATTTCACAATGTAGTCCTGAACAGCAACTGATAAGATTTTCGTGGAAGAGTAATAAGTTCTCCACATCACGGGATTCAGCCCTCGACCATTAGTACAACTTAGCTCAACACATTACTGCGCTTACACTTGTTGCCTATATAGCAGGTGGTCTACCTGCGGTCTTACTCTGTTAACCAGAATACAGGGATCTAATCTTGAGGCGAGTTTCCCACTTAGATGCTTTCAGCGGTTATCTCTGCCCGACGTAGCTACCCAGCAATGCTCCTGGCGGAACAACTGGCACACCAGAGGTCAGTCCACTCCGGTCCTCTCGTACTAGGAGC
>JAXLVX010000152.1:0-2115 GCA_046328795.1 Anaerolineales bacterium
CCGCCAATTGCTCGATGCGCTCTTGCAATTGCTCGGTCGTCATTTCCGCTTGCTGGAAGGGCGTCCGCTTGATGCGGTGGGGTAGCGCCAACTCAGCCGCCAACGCGATGTCGTGATCGTTGATCTTCGTCCGACCCTCGAATGCGGCTTGGGCGCGCGCGGCTTTCAGGATGACCAGATCGGCGCGGTGACCATCCACGTTGAGCGAAGCGGTCAACGCCGCTATGGACAGCAGATCGCGGCTCGTGTGCTTTACCTCCCCGACGAGTTCGCGCGCCTTCGCGATCTGATTCGAAAGTTCTTCCTCTTTCGGCATCCACGTATGACGGAACGACTCCGCGTCTTGCTCGAAGCCGAGGTTGCGTTCCATGATGGTGACGCGGTCGCGCGCGTCGCGGATGCCGACGATGTCTACCGAGAGGGCGAAGCGATCCAGAAGTTGCGGACGAAGCTCGCCCTCTTCCGGATTCATCGTCCCGACGAGAATGAAGCGGGCGGGATGAGAGAAGGAGATCCCCTCGCGTTCGACCATGTTGGTTCCCATCGCGGCTGAGTCTAGCAAAACATCCACCACGTGATCGTCGAGTAAGTTGACTTCGTCAATGTAAAGGAGTCCGCGATTTGCGCCAGCCAACACGCCCGGTTCAAAATGACGTTCGCCTTTTTGAATCGCCTGCTCGATGTCGAGCGTGCCGACCACGCGGTCTTCGGTGGCAGAGACGGGCAGATTCACGAACGGCGTAGTCCGCACATGCGAAGGGACTTTTTTATTACCGGCGAACCGTTCTTTACATTCGGTACACCATGAATTTGGTCTGTCGGGATCGCAGCCGAAGCGGCAATCGTCAACGACTTTCACTTTGGGAAGCAATGCGGCAAGCGAACGCGCCGCGGTGGATTTGGCAGTGCCGCGTTCGCCGCGGATTAACACGCCGCCGATACGTGTATCAACGGCATTTAGAATGAGCGCGCGTCTCATGCGCTCTTGTCCTACAATGGCTGTAAAGGGAAAAATAGGTGGCATTAATGTGACTCCGAAGCGTGATTATAACCCGTGTTTTGCCGAAGGGCATACAGAGATTTATGTATTTTTCCAATGCGGTATATGCGGGTTGTCAAGTTGTCCATTCACCTGTATAATCCCGCTTACATTTTATCCAACCGGAGCATCAAGTGACTGACCAGAATCAAGCCCTGCCTTCCCAAGGGAGCGAGCACAATCCGCAGGGAGAATCAAAAGATAATAACAACCAAACCATGGAGTCGTTGCTGAACGAACAGGAACTGAGCGTTGACTTGCCTCAGGCAGGCGAGATTCGCAAAGGCACCATTGCCAGCGTCAGCCCCAGCCAAATCCTCGTCAGCATCGGCGCGAAATCTGAAGGTATCGTTGCTGGCCGCGAACTCGATCAACTCACCTCGAATGAGATCGCCGAGTTGCAAGTGGGTCAGGAAGTGCATGTGTTTGTCATCAACCCCGAAGATGAGAACGGCAACGTTGTCCTCTCGATGAAGCGCGCCCAGGAACAAATTTCATGGGACGATGTTGAAAAACTCGTCACCGACGGCGCGGTGGTTGAAAGCAAGATCGTCGGATTCAACAAAGGCGGACTGATCGCATCGGTGGAAGGTTTGCGCGGGTTCGTGCCTTCCTCCCAGATCGGCGCGCTGCGCCGCAGTCAGATCAGCGGCGAAACACCGGAACAAAAATATCAAAAGATGGTTGGGCAGCCGATCTCCGTCCGCGTCATCGAAGTGGATCGCGAACGACGGCGGCTCATCCTTTCGGAACGCGCGGCGTCTACCGAGTCGCGCCAATCGTTGAAGGAGCGCGTCATTGACGGGTTGGAAGAAGGTCAGGTGTACACTGGGCGCGTGACGAGCCTCGCTAATTTCGGCGCGTTCATCAACGTCAACGGCGCCGACGGTCTCGTGCATCTTTCCGAACTCTCATGGGATCACATCGAACATCCGCGCGAGGCGCTTGAAGTGGGGCAAGAGGTCAAAGTAAAGGTGATCAACGTTGACCGTGAAAAGAAGCGCATCGGTTTGTCCGTCCGCGCATTGTTAGACGATCCCCGCAGGTCGCGCATCGAAAAATACAGCGTCGGTCAA
>JAXLVX010000153.1:0-2056 GCA_046328795.1 Anaerolineales bacterium
AAGATATTTGTTCAAGTCGTTCTTGCTCATGAACTTTGCCAATTCGCCCCGGATCAAACTGATCATATTGTTGATCCAAAGGAAAGTGTATTTCGAGGGCGTATCTTGATCTGGCGTAACCACCGATATGGCTTTGTACACGATGTTTTCGACAGCCTGTTTGCTGAATGAATACGGGATGTCCTTCGCTTCCTTCTCTCGATCAACGCTGAACATGAAGCGCACATCGGTCGCAATAATTGGGATGCCGTCTTTGCTTCGGCTGGAGACAGAACTCGCTTTCGGGTCCAGGTCGCGCAGTTCGACGAAATGATCGCGCAGGTCAATGGATTCTCTGAACCGCTCGAAACCCTCGATGGTCGCCTTGCCGCCGGGCTCCTTGCCTGTCGGTCCGATCACATGCGGGGTTCCGTCCGGCTTCTCGAACAGAGCCGCCGAATCCAAGTCAACGAGAACTTTGCCGGGTCCGCCGATCAAAAAGTTAGCCGACTTCTTATCCTCGTCAACGATCTCGCCCTTTGAAATGTGAATCGTTTCATCGCTTCCGCCGAGCGCGACTTCGATGATGTGCCTCCGCGCGATGGAAACGTCGTCGAGGTTGAAAATATCCGCAAGGTAGATCGCCGCCGATTGCAGGGAAATAAAATACGGAGCGAGAAGCAGTGGAAAGAAGCGCAGGGTTCGCGGATCTATAAACACCTGCAGGACAAATAGAAGGAAATTGGAGATCGGGTCGCCGGCGGTGTATGCCGCTCTATACGGCTCATTGAAGAAATACAAGAAAATATCTTGAGCGTGTTCTAGCCAGCGGGTCAATGGATAATTAATGAGGCTGAGGAGGATAATTGTCAAAAAGAAAAGAATCACGAACGCCCAAAACCGCCCGCGCGAAGCTTTGGGCGAAAGGTCGAACATCGTGTTTAGGTAGGCGTTTACGAGGCGGCTGAACCCCTCTTTGAACAGGCGCCATTCCTTTCGCAATGCGGACTCTGTGGTAACAGGGATGCTCATTGCCCGTTGACCTCGATCCAGCGGAGGATCTCTTCCATGTCTTGCAATTCTGTGCTCATCTGGCGGCGCAGTTGGTCGTTGCGGACAATGATCGCGCGCGTGCGATTCAGAAGCGACTTCAACGCCTCTTTCACCTCGCCGCGTTTGGGGTTGGCGCGCACGACCGCTTCGCTCAGCCATTCGGCATATTGTTTGACCGCCCGTTCCTGGCTTGCCGTTTCAAAGACGCTCTTTCGTCGTTCCACTTGGTCTTTCTCTGCCTTGGCGTGTGACAACCAATTTGCCTGCCATTTATCAAGCAGTTCTTTGTTGATCTCCGGGTTCAAGCGCAAGTTGCTAACACTCACGCTGATGACCTTCAGTCCGCGCTTCTTGAGCAGATCGTATTCGCGGCTAAAGTCGGGCGTATCGTTTTCGAATCGCTGACCCAATTGATCGAGATGATCTACGAATGGATTCGTGAGCCTTGCTTTGACCATCTCGTTGATCACTTCCAACGCAGTCTTTGGCTCCGGCTTTTCTTTTTTCGGAAGGGGAGGAGGCGTGTAGGGTTGCGATTCCTCGCCGGTAGACGGAGGTGGTGTCTTTTTCTCTATATCTGCCGTGAGACGCGCCATCCGCAAGTTGATCTGTCGAAGGATTTGGGCGATGGCAGTTTGAATGACGTTGCGGTTGGGTCCAACTTGAATCGCTTGCGTGAGCGGGTCAATTTCCTCTTCGGTAGGTTCGATCACCGGCGGTTTTTCAGGCGGGACTCTTTGACCTGCGGCGAAGAATTCATCCAATTTGAATTTGGAGGCGTAATCGCGCCACACATCCACAGCGAGCGCGGCGGGAAGTTGATTCCATGCCATGCGATGACGGGGATTCTCAGGCTTGTAATACGGATTGATCCCCTCGCCCAGAATCGCGTTGTAAATGGATTCCTGATCTTCTTTTTCTTCCCGCTTATCTTTTGAGGTAACGCCGGTTCGATACCCGAAGCGCGAACCTATCTGTCCTTTTTTCGGGAATCCTGTATCTACGCGGAAGACTACATTGATGG
>JAXLVX010000154.1:0-1969 GCA_046328795.1 Anaerolineales bacterium
GGCGCAATGCTGGACGCTCGACGTGAAGCCGCCGCGTTTGTTCGACGGCAATCGCAACCCCGGCTTCAAAGCGCACATGCAGTTGAAAGACCTGCGGATCGTTATGGAGACCGCGAAGGAATACGACATCCCGATCTCGTCCACGATCGAGAATACGAAACTGTTTCAACAGATGATAGACACGGGCATGGGCGAACTCGATAACTCGGCAGTCGTTGGAGTCATCGAGAAGTTGGCGGGGGTCGGGATTTTGGATTGATTTGTAGGTGCGAGGTCCTCTCGCCCCGTGTTTGTGATTCAACAATAGGGCGGGGAGACCCCGCCCCTACCAGAAAACAAAATGAAAAAATACCTTCCCACCCTCCGCGATTATTTCCTCATCATCCTCGCCGCATTCATTCAAGCGTTCTCGCTTCGCACATTCTTCATCCCCGCCAACCTCGCCTCGGGTGGCGTGAGCGGCATCGCGCAACTGATCAATCACTTCACGGGCTGGCAGATCGGCTTGATGATCCTCATCGGCAACATCCCGCTGTTCATTTTGGGATGGCGCTTTCTCGGCGGACATCGCTTCGCATTGCGGACCGCCGTCGCCATTTTTACTTACTCAACTTTGATTGACGTATTACCGAACACCCCGCTCTTTTCGACGGGCGGGGCTGGCGCGGCGTTGATTCGCGATCTACGAGGCGACATTTTCCTCAACACCCTCTACGGCGCCATCGTCAGCGGCGTCGGCTATGGACTCATCTATCGCGCGCGCGGCACCAGCGGCGGCTCGGATATTCTCGCGCGCATCCTCAACAATTGGCGAGGCATTCCCATCACGCAAAGTTATCTCTTCGTTGACTCGGCGGTCATCCTCGGCGCGGGATTTGTATTCGGCTGGAAGCAAGCCCTCTACGCGATGATCGCGTTGTACGTAAGCGGACTCGTCGCCGAAACGACTCTCGAAGGAAGCCGGACCGTCCGCACGGCGATGATCGTCACCTCTGAATCGGAAGCGGTTTCTCAACGCGTGCTTGATGAACTTCAACGCGGCGTGACGATCCTCGAAGGCGCGGGCGCGTACACAAAAGCGGACCGCCCGGTGTTGTATTGCGTCATCACCCGCGCCGAAGTGTCCACGCTCAAAGCCATCGTCAATGAATGTGACCCGCATGCGTTCATGGTCATCGGCGCGGCACACGAGGTGTTGGGCGAAGGGTTCAAGCCATTGAAGGTGAAATGATCGCGTCTATTTAGGTCAATCAGGAATACAACCTCATGCCCAATATTACGGACCAAGAAAATTAATTCGAGAATACGATCTGGAATTTGTCTCTAAAGGACCCAAAGATGGTATGTGGCGTTGTCATTACTTGAAATGCCCAAATTGCGGTTATTACGTTCTCAAGGGTAAAGGCTACGATGAGTGTTTGTGTGGGAACATCTCAATTGACTCTGATTCCCTGCGAGTGGCTGTTTTGAAAACGCCAGAAACCGAAATTGAAACTTATAATGCGACAAAGAAGCGTTAATTTTTCAAAGAACGGCAATCAACAGTTAGCGGTTTCGCTTCTTCTTCCCCATCCGATACCCCAACCTCTGCAACGCGTTCTCATCGTTGCGCCAATCTTTCAACACCTTCACGCGCAATTCCAATTTGCAACTCGCGCTACATAAAAATCGTCGCGCCAGAAAAACGAACCCGCCTCCAAGTCTGTGCGAGGCGGGTTCGTTTTCTTTATCCTGCAATCACCGCAGGCGGGCGCGAAATGATCTTCGGCTTCCGCAAGCGCGAGCGGATGGGCGCGAGTGTGCCTACGTCAACGAACACCACGCCATCCTTTGGAGCTTTTTCCAACATGTAACGGCTGTAGCCCGGGTCGGCGCGATCAAGCAAGATCACCTCGGCGCCTTTGGGAATATCTTCGCCAAAATCGGGGTGTGTAATGAGGTAACGTGTAAACTCTGCAAACAACTCGTT
>JAXLVX010000155.1:0-1817 GCA_046328795.1 Anaerolineales bacterium
AGCAAATTCAATATTAACGAAAGGGTGGAATCTTTCCAAGATTTCATCCTTTCGTTTTAATCGAAAAATTAATTCTCGTTTAGAGACCAAGCCCACAAGTTAATGACTTGTCACGGCTTCAAAATCGCGGGTTTGCTTATGTTGACGACATGAACAAGAGGGATAAAAGCGTTTGAGAAATTCTTTCGCGTGCGGCGCAATAACTTCCCAAACAAAATCATTTTCACAGATGCCAGGGGCACAGAACAGAAATCACTCCGCCGCTTCGACAAACTTCCTAAACAAATTCCTCGTCGGCTGTTGATGCGTCAGCCATTCGGGGTGCCATTGCACGGCGAGACCAAACGGATGATCGGGCAATTCCACCGCTTCCACCAACCCATCGGGCGCGTATCCCGCCACACGGAGCGCAGGCGCGATGTCTTTCAGTCCCTGATGGTGATGGCTGTTGACTCGCACGATCGGCTCGCCAAGCACATCGGCGAAGCGCGTCCCTTCTTCGATCTTCACTTGATGGACCAGCGCGTGACGCAGATTGCCGGGATAGGAATGATCGAGCGCGTTCGGGAATTGATCCGGCAGGTGCGTGTACAACGTCCCGCCGAGGGCGACGTTCACCAATTGGCATCCGCGGCAGATGCCGAGGAACGGCTTGCCATCGTCCGCGGCGGCGCGGGCTAGTTTTAGCTCGACGGAGTCGCGGTCAGGCTCCACGTCCGCGATACGAACGTGCGCGTCACCGGCGAAATGGTCGAGGGCGATGTCGCCGCCGCCAGAGAAGAGAATCCCGTCGATGCGGGCGTAGAGCGCATCCCAGCCATCATTGGCAACGAGCGAGGGAATCAAAACAGGCACGCCTCCCGCCTGTTGAATGGCGGAAACGTACGCTTCTTGTAAAACGACGCGCGGTTGTCCGTATTCGTTGTTTGAAATATTCGTTGTGATGCCAATGAGTGGTTTCATGCCCCTATTGTAAAAGACCTCACAGGTTTTGAAAACCTGTGAGGTCTGCTTTCGACTAGTTATCGAACTTCTGCTTGAGGCGGGCAGATTTGCCGGTGCGCCCGCGCATGAAGTATAACTGCGCGCGCCGCACTTGATTGTGGCGTTCGACGACGACTTTATCGAGGCGGGGCGAGCGGAGCAGGAAGGTGCGCTCCACGCCGATGCCGTTGGACGCCACGCGCCGAACGGTGATGGATTGCTCGGTGCCGCCTTTTCGCGTGCGGATGACCGTGCCTTTGAATTCTTGAACGCGTTCGCGATCGCCTTCTTTGATCTTCACATGCACGCTGACGGTGTCGCCAGACTGCACATCTGGCACGTTATCATTCTTTTTGGCTTCGAGAGCCTTGAGGATTTGCTGAGACATTCTCTTTTTCCTTGCTGTAGTTTTTTGAGCGACGGCGGATTATAGCATGGCTTTTCGGGTTGGACAAGCCAGTTTTAAAATCTAAAATCTTTTGAACCGCTAAGGGCGCAAAGACCGCTAAGAAGTTCTTTAAAACCTTTGCGCTCTTAGCGGTCTTCGCGGTTAATTTTTTCGGAACTAAGAGTATTTCCGAACAGCCAGCACCGCGTTGTGACCGCCGAAGCCGAAGGCATTGCTGATCGCCAGATTGATCTTCTTCTCTCGCGCTTTGTTGGGGATGTAATCGAGATCGCAATCGGGATCGGGCGTGTCGTAATGGATCGTCGGCGGGAGGATGCCCTCGCGCACCGCTCGCGCGCAGAAGATCGCCTCCAACGCGCCGGTCGCGCCGAGCATGTGACCGGTCATAGATTTAGTGGATGAAACGGGAATCTGATACGCCAAC
>JAXLVX010000156.1:0-1781 GCA_046328795.1 Anaerolineales bacterium
CCGATCCTGAAGGAATATTCCGAACTGTATACATACATCCGCCGTTTGTGGGCACCGCGTGAAGAGAATCGCTACGGCGCGATCGTCGAGCCGATGCTCCAATGGGCGAAAGTGCAAACCTTGAAGCAAAAACGTCAGGTGGTTCCGTGCAAAGCCGGGCGTTTAAGCGTAGTCGTGTATGCCAATGGAGATGTCAGCCTGTGCGAAATTCATAAACCTGTTGGCAACTTGCGACAAAAACCTTTTCAAGAGATCTGGCAGTCGGAAGAAGCGCGTCAACTGCGCGAATCGATCACCAATAGGGAATGCTATTGCACGACCGAAGTGTTTTTGTGGCCCAGCATCGTGTTTCAACCCGACAGCCTCGCAAAAGCAATGATTGGCGCAAAAGTGTGGAAAACCGAGACGCCATTGCCAGAGGAAGAGAGACCATCGGTTCAACTTGACGAAAATAAACTGCCCGTTGGTTCGAGTGCGAACAATCTTATCCCCATTGATGTGGTCCAACCGATAAATGAAGCGCGGCATGAGGGAAATTGATCCTCGGTGTTAATGGCATTCGGCTAATCGGTCAACGCAGCGGGGTGGCGCGGGCGATTGAGGCTGTGCTGAACGGATTGAATGAAGTGGAGCATCCGTTTCACGAGATCCGAGTCTATTCGCCCCGTCCGATTGACCCGGGTGTTCGTCTGCCTCCCATCGCAGCGAATGTTGTGCTTCCTTCCCGCCTCCCGCCCGGACTGTGGGAGCAAATTACCCTGATCCGAGCGCATGGTTCTCGTGATGTGCTTTTCTGCCCTAGCTACACTTTACCGCTGTTTGCGCGCTGTCCTACTTTGTTGGCGCACCACGGATCATACGAGGGATATAAAGATGCGGCTCAAGTCTTTTCTTTTTGGGCGCGGTTCAAAGCCCGTATCATGTACGATTTAAGCGCGCATCGCGCCACACTGGTCTCCACCGTCAGCCGATACAGCCAGAAGGACATGGCGCATTTCTATCGAATGGACCCTTCCAGGATTCACGTTGTTCCTGAAGGCGTGGATACCCGCCTCTTCAAACCTCTGAACGATCCTCAGAGTCGTTCGATCTGGCGGCAAAAGATTTTTGGCGATGATCGTCCTTTTATTCTTTACGTGGGCAAACCTACCAAACGCCGCAATTTGCCAAATCTCCTTCGAGCGTTTGCTCAACTGAAGCGCCGAGAAAAGATTCCTCATCGCCTATTGTTGATTGGTTCATCTTTGCCCGGAGAATCGTTTGCCGGAGAAATCCGAAATTTAGATCTGGAGTCAGAAGTAGTAGACCTGCCTTATCTTGAACATGATGAAATTGTTCTGGCGTATAACAGTTGTGAAATGTTGGTCTATCCATCCTCCTATGAAGGGTTTGGAATGCCGGTGCTGGAAGCGATGGCGTGCGGCGCGCCGGTGATCGCATTGGATAACACTGCCTTTCCAGAGTTCGCCGGTGACGTTGCCATGCTGTTGACGGATGCTCAGCCGGAAACGCTGGCGGCAGGGATTCTAAAAATTATTCGTGATCCAGCTTTAAGAGCAAGCATGGCAGATGCTGGACCTAAACGCGCCGCCTCGTATGATTGGCGTATTGTGACTCGGATGTATCTTGCCTTATTGTTGGAATTGGCGGGCGGCGTTCAGCAAACGAATTGGAAACCAGAAGCGGTTAGCAGGAGACAATGAATTGTCAATCGTTGCGATGCCTCGCGACCGGTGGGGCAGGCTTTATCGGAAACACGCTGGTCAAGCGCCTGGTGGATT
>JAXLVX010000157.1:0-1781 GCA_046328795.1 Anaerolineales bacterium
CACCAGATCAGCCAGGATGTTGTACGATTTTCAAAGGATTCCGAACAAGTCTATACTGCGATCCACGAAGCCGCAGGCAAGTTGATGCCATGCGATGTATTTACGATTTCACTGCGAAACGATGAAAAAGACGCGAATGATTTTGTATATCGCGTTGAAGGGAACCACCGGTATCCGTTCGAAAGCATGGCTTCGAGCGCCGGGCTTACTTCTCAGATCATAAGAACCGGCAAAAGTATCATCCTAAGGAACGATGATGAGATCGAAAGGAGCGGCGCGGCGCGCTTCGGCTTGAATCAACGCGTCCATTCAGCAATTATCGTTCCCATGCGGATTAACGAGTTCGTCATTGGGACAATTTCAGCGCAGGCGCATGTGTCAAACGCCTACAGCGTAGAGGAGCAAGCGCTCCTCGAAATGCTAGCCACACATGCCGCCACCGCCATCGAAAATGCGCGGCTGTTCAACGAGACGCAAAACCGCATCCGCGAAATGGAAACGATTAACCGACTGTCGTCTTCTCTGCGCAAAACCAGTTCGCGGTCTGAAATGATCGAAATATTTCTCGATGAAACGCTCGCGCTCTTGGGTGAAGAAAACGGATCAGTGTGGTTGTATGAATACGCCTACAACAAACTCGTCCAACAAGCGACGCGCGGCGCTCCGAGAAACATCAAACAAAAGCACATGAGCGTTAACGAAGGGATTGTCGCTCAAGTATTCCAAACGGGAGAAGTCTACATCTCGCCAGATCTGATGAACGATCCGGTCATATATAAACCTCACATCAATGTAGTCCTTCCCGGCTATGGGGGCGTCTGTCTACCGATCAAATCCACTGCAGGGACTCTGGGGACGCTTTTTATTCAGATGGCTCCGGGTCGCCAGATCTCTAGTTACGTCAACTTGCTCGTCACGCTGGCAGAAATCATCGGCAACGCCATTCACCGCGCCGAGTTGTTCGATCATAGTCAAGAACAGATCCGCAGGCTAACATCGCTTCGTGACGTGGATTCCGCTATCGCATCATCCACCGATCTACGAGTAACTTTCAACATCCTCGGCGAACACACGCTCAGGCACTTGAAAGTGGACGCGATGGACATTCTCATCTATCGCCCGGAACTCCAAAGCCTCCACATGCTCTTTAACGCGGGATTCAAAACGCCATCACCCACCCGCCCGCTGATGCGAATCGGCGAAGGGCTGGCAGGGCAGGTTCTTATGAAGGGAAGAATCGATCATGTGATCAATCTGAGCAATTCCGTGGAAGCAAGGCGCGATCCCCTATTAGCGCGTGAAGGATTTGTTACCTATGTGGGCGTTCCGTTGGTCGTGAAAGGCCAGATCAAAGGAGTATTCGAGGTTTTCCACCGGTCTACGCTCTCGCCCACCGCAGACTGGATGCAATTCCTCCAGACTCTCGCCGGGCAAGCCGCCATCGCCATTGACAACGTCCAACTCTTCGACAACTTGCAAAAATCAAATCAGGAATTAACCCAGGCGTACGATATTACTTTGGAGGGCTGGGCGCGCGCGCTCGAGTTACGCGACCGCGAAACAGAAGGTCACACCCGGCGAGTCACGGAATTAACGATGCGGCTTGCAAAAACCATGGGCATCAACGACGAAGAGCTAGTGAACATCTATCGCGGAGTGCTCCTGCACGATATTGGCAAGATGGGCGTGCCAGACCAGATCCTCAAAAAGACCGGTCCGCTCACTGAAACCGAGTGGGATGAGATGCGCCGTCATCCCCAATACGCGTACGATCTGCTTTC
>JAXLVX010000158.1:0-1705 GCA_046328795.1 Anaerolineales bacterium
AATTGATAGCACGGATTGCGTAGACCTGTGACTTCGACCACCGCCTCCTTCCCCAAATGCAGGCGCGTGCCAGTGGGCAGACCGAGCAAATCCACGCCGCGGGTGGTGATGTTCTCCCCCATCTGCCCCGCCGAGACGTTGAATCCCTGCGCGTTCAATTCATCATGCAACTCCGCGTGGATCAGATGTACCTGCCGCAGATTCGGCTGAGTCGGGTCGCGTTTGACGCGGGAGCGGTGCTTGACCGTCACGCCTGAGTGCGCATCCCCTTCCACGCCCACGCCAGCGATCAGGCGGATACTTTTTTGATTCGGTTTGCTGAATGAATGTCCCACACTGAGGCTGCCTGCGGTGATGATCGATTCCATGTTGGGCAGTATACAATAAAACAACCAACGCCGATTACATCCCATAGATTAGGTCTGGGTAAAAGCGCGGAAGCGAGAGACCTCGGAGTTCTTGAAGAACTCCGAGGTCTTTTGATTAAATTCCCTGTTACGATTCGGGCATGGACTGGCACTACCTACTGTGCGCACAACACAGCAGGAGACGCCTCACGCTTATATGACCATCTCTCACTACCCATCAATGGACGATGCCGAACTTGCGCGGCTCGCGCGCGACGAGCCCGAAGCGTTCGCCGAGTTGTATCGCCGCCACGCGCAAAGCGTCTATCGCTATCACATGGCGCACACTGGCAACGAGCGCGATGCCGAAGATTTAACTTCGCAGACGTTCATGGCGGCGTTAGAGGGGATTCGATCCTATCGCGGCACGGCTCCATACATCGCATGGCTGATGGGGATCGCGTCGAGGCTGCGACTCCGCTTGTTTCGGCGGACCCAGCCTGAGGTCCCGTTGGAGGCGGCGCTTCACATCCCGACCCCCAGCCTGCCTACCGAAAAATTAGCGACTAGGCGTCTGCAACGAGATCAAATCCTAGCCGCGCTGAAGACGATCAGCGCCGATCGCGCCGAAGCGCTCATCCTGTGTTTTTTCAGCGAGTTGAGTTTTATCGAAGCCGCGCAGACGCTCGGCAAAAGCGAGGCGGCTGTCAAAATGCTCATCTCGCGCGGATTGCAAGATTTGCGAACGCGAACGTCTATCGCATTGGATGTGGATTATGAATAAAGACTTGCTCGATCAACTCTCTGCGGATGAACAGCCGATGGCTGAACGATTGATGTCGGCTGCCGAAGAGATGAAAATTTCACCGAACTTTCAACAGACATTGGAGACTCAATTAATGAATGCGAATAAATCGAAAAGCCAACCCGCGCAAGGTTGGCATATCAGACTTTTTTCATTGGCGGGCTGGGCAGTTTTGATCTTGGCGGGCGTCTTCTTGCTGAACTGGTCAATTCGTTCGTTGGCGGTCAATCAACCCGCTTCTGAAAACACGCCCGATTCTGCAAACACATTTGCAGAGCAAGTGAGGCAAGGCGCCATCTGCGCGAATCCTTTGGCGCTCGGGCATAACTTTTCTGTTTTTATGAGCAACCCAGATAAAACGGGTTTCGTCGAACTCGACCCGCAAAGAAATATCGGCGAGTTGCGTTCTTTCGCGTGGTCGGAGGATGGTCAATTGGCGGTTGTTGGGAACACAACGGGAACGAGCAATATTTATCTGTGGAATCCGTCAGACAATTCGCTTTCGGCTGTTGTCCCCAACGTAGAAATTGGCTACTTGAGAGACGCTGCATGG
>JAXLVX010000159.1:0-1587 GCA_046328795.1 Anaerolineales bacterium
CATTGGGCGAATCGAGCAAGCGGATTCCCGCTTCGATGCAGGTGAGGCGCAAAATATCAACGAGCTCATCATCGCCTTGAATGTAGGCTTGGGTAATCCCCTGTTGCTGGAGTCCGCCGACAAACGTTTTCGCCTTATTGCGAAAATCGCCGTAGACCTTGAGCGAGTCGCGGGCGTAGTTCAAGGCGCGTTGGGTGAAGACAGCCATCCCGTCGGCGGTGAGATCGTATTGCAGCCGCGTGCGATCGAGATGCGAAACCTTGATCCATCCGCGCTGGATCAGCCGCTTGATGTACCAGTTGACGCTTCCGACAGCGATGCCGAGGCGATCCGAAAGGTTCGCCTGAGTGACCATCGAGTCTTGGGCAATTTCATTGAGCAGGGAGTATTCGTGTTGTTTGATTTCGGTCATGTGAGCATTCAGTTTCTGAATTCTCACACAGAAAATTGACCTTGTCAAGTGAATGTGCCGCAAGATTCATCTTGCGATGTTGCGTTAATTCAATTCGCTCTGCAAAATTTGGAGAATCTTTTCCGCCGCATGACCATCCCCATACAACAGCGGACGCTCCCCCTCCGGCTTCCACGTTTCATACAAGGATTTGATCCGCTTCGCATCCACGCCCGCGAGGCTGTTCCAACCCGCGGAGACCGTTTCCACCCATTCAGTCTCCTCTCGCAACGTGATGCAGCGTACACCGAGCAAATACGCTTCCTTTTGCATCCCGCCGGAATCGGTGAGAATGCAATCCGCGTTTTCCTGCAACTGCAAAATATCCAGCGGACCCAGCGGCTCGATCAACGACACATTTGAATTGACGGTAAATCCCCACTCATTGATTCTGCTCCGCGTGCGAGGGTGCACCGGGAAGATCACGCGAATCGGAAGCGAGCCCAACGCATCCAAAACGGATCGCATATTCTTCGGGTTGTCGGTGTTCCCCGCGCGATGCACGGTCGCCAGCGCGTATTCCCCCTTCTTCAAATCCAGCCGCTTCAAAATTTGGGACTTGCTACGCGACAGTTCAAGGTTCCGCAACAGCGCGTCATACATCACATCGCCGATCTGATGAACGCCTTTCGTTATCCCCTCTTTCTCTAAATTTTGGACTGCGACCTCCGTCGGGCAAAACAACCAACTGGATACGTGATCGGTCAACACGCGATTCACCTCTTCGGGCATCGCTCGGTTATAGGACCGTAAGCCTGCCTCCACGTGCGCGAGTTTGATCCCCGCTTTTGCCGCCGTCAACGCCCCCGCCAGCGTGGAATTCGTATCGCCGTAGACCAGAATACAATCCGGCTTCACACTGGACATAACTTTCTCCAACTCGATCAGCATCATGCCAGTCTGCGCGCCATGCGTCCCGCCGCCGATGCCGAGGTTGAAATCAGGCTGGCGCATGTCCATCTCTTTGAAGAAGAGATCGGACATTTCGTAATCGTAGTGTTGACCCGTGTGGATCATCACTTCGTTGAAGTGTGAAGCCAGCGCGCGCGACACCGGCGCGGCTTTGATGAATTGAGGTCTTGCGCCAACGATGGAGGCAATAGTTTTCATATGAAATAACGTCCCGCAGGTTTGCT
>JAXLVX010000016.1:0-54955 GCA_046328795.1 Anaerolineales bacterium
AACCCTTCTTTGCTAATAAGGACAGAATTCTTGGGCATAATATCCGAACCTACCAAAGTAGACAAAAAACCGCCCACTGCAACAAAGGTAGATGCCCAGTTCTCTTTGAAATCCCATTTTAATCCTGCCATACGCAGGCTCGGAATACGTTTTAATTTGTTCTTGCTATGTCTGTAATGAAAATAGATACCAGCTAAACTGATTATTAACATGAATACGAATCCTACCCAGAAACTCCATTGGATAATTCGGCTCGTGTCTAATTGACCAATGCCAGGTAAGGCATCCTTCACACCATCCACGAATGGCTCAAGCTTAAGTACCTCGACTGCAGGCTCGACTTGGTCTGCCTCAATTATTAGATATCCACTGATTGTTTGTGTTAAGGTGTTAGGAAATTCAATCATGTATAATTCTACTGAGTAAGCGGAAATGCCTCTCTGCTGACTGAGCAAGTTAACAACAATCGGATTTCCATGCATGTCCATGGCTATGAAAAGAAGCTGAGAAATTTCAGAACCGTTATTGCTTACGAGTACTAATGATGTCATGGCTGTTGACTGCGAATTAGCAGGCTTTGCTGTAATTGGGCCACCTAAAATTTCCAAGCGATGGTCATGTGCTTTAGCTTTTCTGGTTACTACAAGAGAAATTGCCGCAACTAATAGAATAGAAGCAGTGACGAAAAATCTGGCGTCTTTCACTGAGTTCATAACTTACCTCGTGTGTCATTTACATTCCAGGGCAAATCTTGAATGTAGGTTTGCAATAATTTCGACGGTATCATAAAACCTGCTTTAGTGTTGGCGTCCTTATCTGTAGCGACTACTATACCCACAATCCCGCTTTCCTTTTCGCTCCATACTGGACTTCCACTAAACCCTTGTACTATTGAATAGCCAGGGATTTTTATATCTTCAATTTGTACTCTTCCATCAGCGATATGAGACCTTATCACTCCAGTTGCCCAAACACCATCGGGCCTCCCTTTCGAAAATCCAAACACACGAAACTCTTGATCCTTTATTCGACTAGAATTTATCAACCTAAGCGGAGAAGCGGTTTTTGGCAAGTCGGTTTGCACTTGCAATGCTATTAAGTCGTTGCTGGTGCCATCTTCATACGTATGCCAGTTTTCAACTGAGGCCCAGACCTTTACACCGGGGCAAGCAACGGGAAGTCGAAGGCGATTTCCTTTTCTGGGCGCTCATCAATAGTGATATCCAGCGCACTTGCAACAACATGCCCACAGGTAACTACACGGTTTCCATGGACCAAGATGCCGGCGCCCACCGGAACGGCGTGCGAATCAAAGATGCGAACCAAGCCCATCCCTAAAGGCTCTTGTTGTTGATCTTGTTCATGTAGCCAGTGTTCAAGGATACGTTGAAACAGTTGATTACGCACTCTCCAGGTATTATCGTCGTTTCGGGCAAGTCCAATTAACTCGAGGCGTGCCATACCTTCATCACGGCGATCGAAGGGTACATTCCCCAAGATTAATGCCCGTGACGGAACTTCTAGGTCTTGATCGTTCAATGATCGACGAATGTGTTTAATAAGCGCATTGTCACCTAGAAGAAACTTAGAAATACCGCGTTCTAAAGTATCGTGATCAAGCGAAGTATACTCTTCAAATTCCATTTCAATAGCATTTCCAAGACGTTGAGTTAGATAGGGGTAGCCATGTGTGAGTTCATATATGTGCATAGCTATTGTTTTTGCTTGGCCTTCTTCAACTCCCAAGGTACTCATGCCCTCTTCAATCAGAGCAACGGCATTTTCTTGTTCAAGGTCGTCAAGGTAATGTTTCTGACAAATATTGCCAATGGGAGAGACTTCTGTACTTGCTAGTTCATACACTTCAATGTTCCCAGCAATAATCACCATAAATTTACTTAAGATCCGGCGGCTTGGACGTACACGATCGTTAAAGATAGCTCTTAATCCATTAGCAATTGCAAATCGGGTATTCTTTTGTAATGCACCCATCTCTTCAATCATGAGCACCAACTTTGGAACCGATGACATTGATAGCATTTGACATAAGTTATCTGCAAAAGACATGGCGTCATGAATATCTAAACTTGGCGGTTGCATCTTAAGTGTTTCGGCGATTTTTTGAGCCAAAACAGTAAAAGCGCGAGCCGGTGAACCATCTGAAAGATACTCGAAATCAACCCAGCAGACTGCCGCACTAGAGGCCAAATACTGATCAAGTCGAAGTAATAAACTGGTCTTGCCACATTGCCTTGCTCCATAAAGAATACCGTAGTGTTGGATTTCTCCTTGACACCATCGTATTAGTTTTTCCAAGTCAGTAGCGCGCCCCTTATATAATGGACTTTCGAGAGAGAGAGGTCCATGAAATTGAAATATGCTCATTAATTTCCTCCTTTTATTTTACTTTTCTCACGCAAGATAATTCGCTCTTTTTCATAGTTTAGAACTAATAACTCGCAAAAGGATCGAGGGACAAACTGGTATTTCCTCCCTTCTCGTTCAAACAGAGAATAGACCAATAACATCCCAAGTGCCTGATCCAACGCATCGGAGGTTAAGATAATCCCTCTCTGTGCTAACAGATATTCCATTTCGCTAGCAGCAAAACCGTTTTCTGGTGCAAGGAGTGTGATTAGAATTTCCAAAGGTGTGGCTGCTCCCCAACTGGTATCAAAGTAAAAATCTACAAAATCTGAATTGGTCCGCAAATCGTGAACATCATTTGCATAAATTTTTCTATCCTCACGTTGATTTGCTGCCGTTACCAAGGCGCGCCCAACAAACTGTGAAATATTGGGATGACCACTAGTTAAGTCCCAAACTGCATTCAGCAAAGAGCTTTGATCGTCAAATTCAATTCCCAACGTCTCTAAAGGACGGGCAATTACCTCATCAGTCTCTTCGCGTCTCAGATATGACAGAGCAATTGGTTCGGGGAAATTAAACATAGCAGTCGTAGAATCACGTAATTGCCGTGCCAACACTTTGCTTCCACAAAAAATAAAAGAGCAAGTGCGCTCATTAGCCAGCGCGCGCCAAGTCGAGATTAAAGATTCTCCTTTTAGCTGTTCTGTATCAAGCAAAGCGTCTAACTCATCCATCATAAAAACTAATGGCTTATCAGAATTCTTTGAGATGTTTCGAATTGTGTCTGCAAGGAACTCTGGCGACTTTTGCGTAAGCGACAGGCCACTGACCAATTCAAAAACAGTGTAAAAATCATCGAAATTGCGTACTGACTGGCAATCCATACGCAAGAGGGTAACCTTTGCTTGCTGTATCAGGCGCGCTTCTACTTTGTTAAGCAAGGAAGTTTTTCCTATTTTTCTGTTTCCAATGATGGCGAAATTGCGTTGCCCGGCATGTTCTACTAATTGGCGGATTTCCTTATCGCGACCGAAGAACATTTGCGTAGGTACAGGTCCATTAACGACAAAGGGAGAGATAACACTCATATCAACTTGTTCTCCAATAAATTTGGATAATATTCTTTCCGGGTATCGCGCAATCAGTATATCTAATAGATTGTCTTGGCTCAATACTACAAAATCGTGGGCGAAAGGTGAATTATCAATTGCCCTGCGCAACCGTCCGGGAATATCCAAATCTGATGATTCTGGTTCAAGTGCAATTACCAATGAAAAATATGAGCTTTCGCGCGACAGATTAACTATATCTACTAGCTGGCTTACGGTGCGTTCGTTTGGTTCCGGATCTGCGATAAAAACCAATGGAAAATACTGTGGGATGTTTAACCGTAATGTGGGCAAACTAACACGCCAAGCACAAGTTGGCCCTAATTCGTAATATTCACCCAATTCCATTCCGAGGACTCCAGCTAGTGCAGTTGCCTGCCTGGCAACTGCTTGTCTCGAATTTTCCGACAAGCCGGCTTTTTTTCCAAATTCTGCTCGGCTTTGCTTATTAGCGTGCCGCCAGTTCATATGATAACGGCCAGTGAGGAGCTTCATTTCGTTCTTGCGCAGATGAAGGGCTAACGTATCGTCATTTTCCTCATAAAATCTCCAGAGGGCATAAGAACGAAATAAGCGCGGCACGGAGGTAAGATCGTCCTCGTGAAGACTGCCGTATCTTTTTAGCTCGTCTCGGATCTGATGTTGCCATATTTGCCAAGCATTTTCGATTTTTTCAGGTTTTGCATATTGATCAGGGCGGCTTGTGCGCCACAATATAGACTTTATAGGCATATCAAACGGACGGCTAACTTTCATATACTCGTTGATAATAAATCCCAATTTGATCACAATAAGAGTGGTCAGTATCCAATATATATTGGGAATTAGCCACAAAATTGTCCATGTTCTGACCGTAAGCCAGGTGTTGTTGAAATGTGGGCTGGGTTGTGGGAAGGGAACATTTACAAGCGTTCCATTCCAATAAATATTTAATTCGCCACTTTGAGCTTCCAAGAAATTGAACACAAACTCCTCGGGATTGTTTGTAAGCAAAGACATGAATGGGCTATGGTCATTCTTCAAAGGAATCCACGACGGGATATGGGAATAAACAAAAAGGATTCTGGTTAAAATCAACTGTTGCCATGTATCACCGTCATCCCGCGATTGGTATATTGCATCTCTAACATAAGGGTTTTGACTATCAGTAGCCTTAACATACATTGATCCATCATAATCATCCCACACTAGATTTGTAATGATGATACGGTCATCAAACACATCTTTTCCAATTTCATCCCATGTCTTACCATCATCAAGCGATTTGTAAAAACCAGTATTAGTGTCCGTATACAAGGTGTTGTTGCTATGGTCAATTGCCAGAAAATAATAAAAATCTGCTTTCATCATTTCCGTTCCTTCAATCTCTTGCCAAGTCTGCCCATCATCAGGTGAACGATACAGGCCAGAACTGGTTTGAGCATACAAAACCTCCTTGTGGCTATCTACTACTAGGTGATTGATTGCTTGCAATCCCAACGAGATGCCACCAATCTCCCGCCACGTTTCGCCATTATCCAGTGAGTAAAACATACCACCGTCTGTGTATATGAAAAGAGTTTCTCCGTTAGGGTCTACTGTATTTACTAACAGAGCTACTGTCGGCAATCCTGCGCTTGGCATCTCCTGCCATGTTTCGCCGTTGTTCATTGAACGGTACCACAAGCCATTATTGATTTGCCCGTACAGAGTTCCCTTCGAACTATCCACCAAGAAATTGGAAATCGACTGCCCCTCCAACCCTGTGCCACCGATCTTCCGCCACGTTTCGCCTGTATCGGATGAACGATACAAGCCATTGCTGGTTTGCCCGTATAGAGTTCCATTCGAACTATCCAACCAGAAATTGTATATCGACTGCCCCTCCAACTCGGTGTCACCGATCTTCTGCCACGTTTCGCCTGCATCGGATGAACGATACAAGCCATTATTGGTTTGTCCGTACAGAGTTCCATTCGAACTATCCACCCAGAAATTGTATATCGACTGCCTCTCCAATCCTGTGTCGCCGATCTTCTGCCACGTTTCGCCTGCATCGGATGAACGATACAAGCCATTGAAGAGTTTGCCCGTACAGAGTTCCATTCGAACTATCCAACAGCAGTCTTGAAAATAATTTTTCTGCTTCTATGCCACCGATCTTCTGCCACGTTTCGCCTGCATCGGATGAACGATACAAGCCATTGAAGGTTCGAGTGTATAGAGTTCCATTCGAACTATCCAACCAGAAATTGTATATCGACTGCCCCTCCAATCCTGTGTCGCCGATCTTCTGCCACGTTTCGCCTGCATCGGATGAACGATACAAGCCATTGCTGGTTTGCCCGTATAGAGTTCCATTCGAACTATCCACCCAGAAATTGTATATCGACTGCCCCTCCAATCCTGTGTCGCCGATCTTCTGCCACGTTTCGCCTACATCGGATGAACGATACAAGCCATTGAAGGTTTGCCCGTATAGAGTTCCATTCGAACTATCCAACCAGAAATTGTATATCGACTGCCCCTCCAATCCTGTGTCGCCGATCTTCTGCCACGTTTCGCCTACATCGGATGAACGATATAACAAGCCATTGCTGGTTTGACTGTACAGAGTCCCTTTCGAACTGTCCACCAAGAAATTGTATATCAACTGCCCTCCAACCCGGCGCCACCGACCTGCTGCCACGTTTCGCCTGCATCGGATGAACGATACAAGCCATTGAAGGTTCGAGGTATAGAGTTCCATTCGAACTATCCAACCAGAAATTGAAATCGACTGCCCCTCCAATCCTGTGTCGCCGATCTTCTGCCACGTTTCGCCTGCATCGGATGAACGATACAAGCCATTGCTGGTTTGACTGTACAGTGTTCCCTTCGAACTGTCCACCAAGAAATTGTATATCGACTGCCCCTCCAATCCTGTGTCGCCGATCTTCTGCCACGTTTCGCCTGCATCGGATGAACGATACAAGCCAGTGCTGGTTCGAGTGTATAGAATTCCCCTGGTCGCTTTTAGATAACTATAAAAACTGTTCTTCCAGTTCTGTGCCACCGATCTTCTGCCACGTTTCGCCTGCATCGGATGAACGATAAAGCCATTACTGGTTTGCCCGTACAGAGTTCCATTCGTACTATCCACCAAGAAATTGGATATCGACTGCCCCTCCAACCCTGTGCCACCGATCTTCCGCCACGTTTCTCCCGTATCTAGTGAGAGATACGAGAAGTTGCTTGTAGTTTGAGTATTCAGGATTATTCCGCTCGGAGCCCCCACTAGAAAATTGGAAATCGACTTGCCCTCCAACTCTGTGCCACCGATCTTCTGCCACGTTTCGCCTACATCGGATGAACGATACAAGCCATTGCTGGTTTGACCGTACAGAGTTCCCTTCGAACTGTCCACCCAGAAATTGTATATCGACTGCCCCTCCAATCCTGTGTCGCCGATCTTCTGCCACGTTTCGCCTGCATCGGATGAACGATACAAGCCATTGAAGGTTCGAGTGTATAGAGTTCCATTCGAACTATCCAACCAGAAATTGTATATCGACTGCCCCTCCAATCCTGTGTCGCCGATCTTCTGCCACGTTTCGCCTACATCGGATGAACGATATAACAAGCCATTGCCGGTTTGACTGTACAGAGTCCCTTTCGAACTGTCCACCAAGAAATTGTATATCAACTGCCCCTCCAACCCGGGGTGCCACCGACCTGCTGCCACGTTTCGCCTGCATCGGATGAACGATACAAGCCATTGAAGGTTCGAGCGTATAGAGTTCCATTCGAACTATCCAACCAGAAATTGGAAATCGACTGCCCCTCCAATCCTGTGTCGCCGATCTTCTGCCACGTTTCGCCTGCATCGGATGAACGATACAAGCCATTGCTGGTTTGACTGTACAGTGTTCCCTTCGAACTGTCCACCAAGAAATTGTATATCGACTGCCCCTCCAATCCTGTGTCGCCGATCTTCTGCCACGTTTCGCCTGCATCGGATGAACGATACAAGCCATTACTGGTTTGCCCGTACAGAGTTCCATTCGTACTATCCACCAAGAAATTGGATATCGACTGCCCCTCCAACCCTGTGCCACCGATCTTCCGCCACGTTTCTCCCGTATCTATGAGAGATACGAGAAGTTGCTTGTAGTTTGAGTATTCAGGATTATTCCGCTCGGAGCCCCCACTAGAAAATTGGAAATCGACTGCCCCTCCAACTCTGTGCCACCGATCTTCTGCCACGTTTCGCCTGCATCGGATGAACGATACAAGCTATTGCTGGTTTGACCGTACAGAGTTCCCTTCGAACTGTCCACCCAGAAATTGTATATCGACTGCCCCTCCAACCCCGGTGCCGCTGGCCTTCAAGCCACGTTTCGCCTGCATCGGATGAACGATACAAGCCATTGCTGGTTACAGTGTAAATGATCGAACCAGACGGAAAAATAAATAATTGATTTACATAGGCAGTTTTTTGAGGCAGCGAAACAATCTTGTATGGAATCGGTGGGGTGAAATAAGAATGAACTACAGATATAACAATCAGAATTATCCCTGTACTCAAAAAAGCAATAGCAATTCGATGCAACAAACGCTGTAGGCGAGTAATTCGCCACGGGAGTCTTGTTGTAACCAATAGTGTAAAACCTTGCAGTCTAACAAAAAAAGAGTTAACCGCAGGTTTGAGAATAATCCCGAAAATAATGACAAGCAAACTCAAAATACTGTAAGCAACGGATACACTTAACGCTAGTCTGGGTGTATATCCGCCGTTTAGTGCTGTATTAATTTGCTCATTCAGCCATATCAAAGGAGAGATAACGTACTCAAGAGCTGGAGGATCTGGCAGATTTAAATAGCCAGATATTACTGTTCCAACCATCACTAATGTAAATAGAAAAGCAACCCAACCCAGCCAGAGTCTTGTTTTTGACTTGTTAAAAATATCAGGTAACAAAAGATACTGAGTCGATGCAAGTGTCAGCCCAAAGAGTACATCGCTCCAAAGCGGAGTAATGTTAACCTGTGTATTGAAAAGTGCCCATGCCCACATAGCTATTATGCCTAATAGCCATACAAAAAATATGCGAAGATAGTCCGTTCTAATTTGGGTTTTCATCTTCTATTGGTGATGTTGTTGATCGTTGAATAGAATTAAGGTATTTTTTGAGAAATCATAAAGGTGCGTTCGGTGGATTATTCATTGAGCTCGCGAAAGCTCGGAACCGAGAAGATTATATTTGTTGTTGTATGGATTGACAATACTTAAAGCCAAATTGCAACAAATATTACAGTAACAATTTATCTGAATCGTAATGAAAGTGAGAGTGATTCCCGCCTGCTCAACAACAAACGATCTACCTCCACCGTGAATCTGCTGGACGCGGCGGCAAGGCGGTGACGTTGGTGAAGAATCTCGTGTTGTCTGCCGAGGAGATGAAGTCGTTAGCGAAAAAACTTAAGCAGGAGTGCGGCACAGGCGGGACGATCAAAGACGGGGTGATCGAAATTCAGGGTGAAGACCGCGAGAGAATCGCAGCATTGTTGTCGAAGTTGGGGTACAAGGTCAAGATCGCGGGAGGGTGAGTTTATTATTTCTCATTGCGTCATCTGTTCGGGACTGAAACACGGCTGATAATCGTTTCCAAGAATCAGCAAATAGTGCGATGCGCTGTTGGGATCGGGCGCGGAAATTAAACTGCCCGGCAACATTCCCATCACCGCAAGGATGGGATTGCTGAAGTTGCGGTCTTGCACGGCGGTTTTGTCAATCAGCACGGAGTAGGCGTAGTCTTGCCGCTCGGAGGGGATGATGCGAGTCTCGTAGCCCGCGTAGTTGAGACGGGTGGCGGCGAGCGTTTCAAAACCGGGGATGGAGGTGCCGTTCATCACGTCAATGACGATTGCCTGCCGCTCCGCGGGTCTTGCCGACGGGGAAAGCGCCTCCGCCAACATTTGCTGGAGCAACTCTTGATTGGGCGACAAAACATACGCGCCGCCGTCGGTGATCCACGAGTTGACGATGGGCGGGCGGATGTAATAACTGCGGATGTCCGCGTTGGTCATTTTGGGCGCATACACCGAAAGTTGCAGGATGTCGCCGAGTCCCAAATCGGTTTCGACGGAGTCTTTCAAATTGTTATATAGTTCAGGGATGCGGGTCAGCGTGCCGGCTTGAAGAGCCTGCGTGAATAATGCGCGGATCACTTCTTGTTGTCTGCGTCCTCGGTCGAAGTCGCTGGATTTTTGACGCGAACGCGCATACCAGAGGGCGAGGTCGCCATCCATGTGAAGGACGCCGGGTTCAACCGTGTGCAAATACCAATTGGCTTCGATCTCAGGGTCGTAACTTGGGTCTATCAATTTCCAATCGGTGTAAGCGCATGAGACCGGCACATCCACGCCGCCGAGGGTGTCTACAATTTTTCGGAAGCCGTCGAAATCTACCATGGCGGTATGGTCAATGCGGATGCCGAGATTGTATTGGATCGTTTCTTTGAGCAGCGCCGGTCCGCCGCCGGGGTAGCCGGTGGAAACGCCGACTTGATACGCCGTATTGATGCGATTATTTTCATAGCCGGGAATCGAGACCCACAGATCGCGCGGGATCGAGATCAACGAGACTTGTCCGTCGTTGGGGCGAAGGATCGCCACGACCATCGTGTCGGTGCGCGTGGAACCGGCGGTTGACCTGCGGTCTGAGCCGATGAGCAAAAAGTTGACGGTGTCTTGTCCGTTGTTGAGGACTTGGCTTTCGAAGGTGGGCAGCGGCGCGACAGTGTTGATGAGGAAGTTCGGGTCGAGGGTGGCGGTGTTGGTCAGCGCGGGGGTGGGCGGAGGAGGGGTGAAAGTTGCCGCAGGCGAATCAGACAGAAGTTGCGAAGGAAGCGAAGAGGTTTGAGTCCAAGGGATTGGTTGAAAGGGAGTCGGAGTCGGCGAGGCGTTCGGCGCGATCGTCACCAGCGCGAAGAGCGACGGTTCGTTGGCGGGCGCGTTGGCGGCGCATCCGGCGATCAACAGGGTTGTGATGAGAAGCAGTTCAAAACTTTTTCTCATGGAGTTGGGAGCGGCGTGAGCGACGGTGTGGAAGTATTCGCGGGCGCGGATGTGTTTGTGGATGTTGGCGGCACGGGCGATGCGGTTGGCATCGGCGAGGGCGAGGCTGTGAATGTTGGTTGGGTTGTGGCGGTGGGCCACGAAGTTAGCGTGGGGTTTGGCGTATTTGTGAATGAAGCCGTTGACGATGGAAAGACCAGCGTTGTGCCGGGTTGAGGCGTGCTGGTCGGCACGTTCGGAACCCACAGGCGCTGCCCGGTATAAATGAGGATGGACGAGCCCATGCAGTTTGCCGATTGCAATTGCTGGACGCTCGTTCGATATAAGAGCGAGATGCGGAAAAGATTGTCGCCCGGTTGCACAACGTATCCTTGAATCCATGAGAATGGAGGACCGCAGACAATGGGCGGCGCGGTGGCGACGATGGGCGGAACGTACAACACACTGCCCGCTCGAATTTCATACGAGGGAAGACAGTTGCCGTTCTTCAGCGCGTCTTCGCTGGTTTTGTATCGCTGTGCCAGCATGTAGATAGTTTCGTTCGCGGCGACAACGATTTGATACCATCCATTGGGAGGCGCGCAGACGATCTGTTGCGTGGCGGTGCTCACGATGAAGGGTGATGCGGTGGATGTTTCGGTGAACGCGATGAATTGCGTCGCTGTGGGTGGTGATGTGAGCGTTGGGATGACCGGTTGCGGTATGGGCGAGGCGGGGATAATGGCTGTAATCTGAACTGGGGCTGTGGGCGGCGCGGATGTTTCGGCGAGCGCCAGCGAAATCCCGCCGATGACGAAAAGGATGGAGACGATGGCGACGATCAATCCGCCCCCTGCTTGTTTCAGCGCTTGCATGATTTAGATCTCCGCGGCGCGCATGGGGACGTCTCGCGCGATGGGCAACAACACGCTGAACGTGGAGCCAACGCCCGCCTCGGTCTCGACCCAGATGCGTCCTTTTTGCGCCTCGGTCAGCGTCTTTGCGATAGAAAGTCCCACGCCGGTATCGCCGACGCCTTGGATCAAAACATTGTCGGCGCGGAAGAGGCGAGTGAAGACGCGCCCCACATCATCGGCGGCGATGCCCCTGCCCGAATCGGTGACTTGGATCAGCACGTATTCGTTGCCCTTTTCCGAACGCGTTTGGACTCGCAGATGCACGGTTCCTTCGACCGGGAGGCGGCTCCCGCGTTTTGCAGGAGGTGGATCAAAATTTGTTGCAACGCTTCGCGGTCGGCGTGGATGGGCGCCATGTTCTTCGGCAAATCGAGGTGAAGCGAAATATTTTTCTCGCGCACCTGACTGCTCGTGTACGACATAGCATTGTCAATGATCAGATTCAAGTCCACCGCTTCGGGTTTGAGGTCGTTCAGTCCGGTTTCGAGCGTGGTCACTTGGATCAAATCTTCCACGAGACTGCCGATCCGTTCGGTGGAGGAGCGGATGCGTTCGACGAATTTGCGTTGTAACGCGCCGAGGATTCCAACCGATTCGCCCAACAGCAAGTCGGTGTAGCCGACGATGGACGACATCGGCTGGCGCAACTCTTGCGAGATCGAAGCGACCACTTCCGCTTGTTCGTTGGAACCGGTTGATGGCGTCCCTTTTTCGAGTTCCACCATGCGCATGTTGGCGTTCGCCAGTTGGATCTGCAAGCGGGCAACTTCCTCTAGAGTCATGCGCAGTTCGCTTTCCATTTGCCCGAAGGCGCGGCTTTGATCTTGCCTCCACGCAGTTCGTCGTTTTCCTTTTGAGTCGCTCGATGGCTTTTTGCGAATCTTCCTGCATCCGCGTCATCTCGGCAAGATTTTCCGCCTGCGATAAACCCTCTTGCGCGTCGGCTCGCACGGCGTCAATTTGCTTGAGCAGGTCTTGATTTTGCCGTTCAACGTCGGCGATGCGTTCTTGCGCCAGATCAAGGGCTTGACGGGTCTGCTCGCCTTTTTGTTCGAGCGAGGTCATTTTCTGTCCGCGCTGGATGATGGGGACGAGCGAGACCGCGATGTTCGAGAGGAACGCCTGGTCTTCCGCACTCCACAGCCGATTCGAATACGGCGAGAGCAGTAACACGCCGCCGAGCGAATCTTTTCCGGGGTGACGATCGGCACGCTCAAAATGTGGTAGGCTTGAAAGCCCAAGCAGGTCGCTCAGCCCTTTGATGTCGGCGGAGGTACTGCTGGACGGAAGCCGCAATGCTCGTCCGCGTTGCAGTGAATTGGTGAGCATGGGAATCGTGTTCTTATTGAGGCTGCCGCCTTCCAACGATTCCTTCGCGGATCAGATCGTAGCCGCTGGCGATTTGGATCTGGTTTTTGTTATCGGTGAGGTAGATCAAATAACACAGGTCGGCGAGCATGGTCTGCGCGATGGCGCGCGCGATCGCCTCGCTCAACTTGTCCGCGCTGGATTCGCCCGCCAGCCCTAACAGCGCGTGGAAGGTTTTCGGGTCGGTGCTGTACCGCCGGCGTTCGTCCACCCGGCGCGTGTTGTTTGATCGAGGTGAAACTACCGGTCACCGGCGCGGGGAAGCGTTGAGGCAATGTCATCAGCATTGGGTACGCCGCCAGATACGCAAGCCGCACCGCGCCGGGGAAGTTCCCATCGAGGCGACCGAGGATCATGTGCAGTAAATGCCCGGCGAAGGCGAGCGTGAACACCGCCAAGCCGTAGCCCCATCCGTTCGGGCGGCGGAGGATCAGCAGAAATAGACCGAAGACCGCCACCGCGATGCTCGCCAGTTGCCAGAGTCCGTCGTTCATCGTTGAGTTGAAGGGGGGAAGGTTCGGCTCCTGCGCGTATTCCACAAGCGAAAGGGCTAAGCCGACAAAAACGAGGATGCTCAAAAATCCGATCACAGCGTCTGCCAGGCGGCTGGGCTCAGGGAAGTTCCACAGCCAGAGCATCCATAAAAGCGAGAAGAGGGTGAGCGCCCGGTCAAGAGGCGGGAGGATGACGGGCAGATTCATCACGCCCTGAAACCCAAGCCCGCTCAGGAGGAAGAGCGCGAATTTCGCCACGAGCATCAAGCCAAGCCCGAACATCATCCGCCGCGTTTGCGGAAATTCGCTCGTACGCCAATGGACGAGCGCGGCTTGAAACGCGCCCGCGATGGAGAAGACGAGGATGAGATGATAGATCAGGCTTCCGGCGGGTTCGGTAAGGACGTTGAAAATTTGGTTTAACGTGGCGTCCATGACGGGAGTGATTATATTCCAGTTGAGAATTTCTGTCGTGAATCATTGGTTACAAGTGCATGAAGATTTGCCGCGCGACTATAATTGACTTCATGCGGCGCGGCGTCTGGCGTGTTCTCTTCATCCTCTTGTTGATCCTCCTCGCGCTTGCCGCGCCTGTGATCTTAAGCGGCTACTCGGAGTTG
Organism: Anaerolineales bacterium; assembly: GCA_046328795.1. Taxonomy (GTDB): domain Bacteria; phylum Chloroflexota; class Anaerolineae; order Anaerolineales; family Villigracilaceae; genus Defluviilinea. Next base: position 13,896 of record JAXLVX010000016.1, read on the forward strand.
AAGCAGGCGGAGTCGGCGGAATCGTACAACGAGATCGCCGAACATTATTTGCGAGCCGCGCAGAGATTGCCGTGGCGGGCCGACCTGTACGAACTTGCCGGTCACGCGTACTACCATGCCAAAGAATATCAATCTGCCGATGACATGTATCGGATCGCCTTCGAGAAAAATTCGCTTTCACCGCAGGGCTGGGCGGCGTGGGGCGACGTCAACTATTTGAGCGAGGACAAAACGCGCGCGGTCGAGATCTGGACACAAGCGCTTCAACAAAAAGATTTTTCCGACGGCATTTATTTGCGGCTTGCTCACGCGAAACAAGAACAGGGCGAGTATGCCGGAGCCGCAGACTATTTGCAAAAATATGTAACGAATCAACCGGCGGATGCGGCGACTCATTATCAACTTGGGCTGTTGTTGACTCTCACCGACCCCGACCAAGCCGCTTCGGAGTTGACCATCGCTTCACAACTCGACGGGCAATTTGACCCAGCCGCGCGGACTCTTCTCGCCGCCCTCAGCCGCGCCTCGCGTGTTGAGTCGCCCTCGCAAAAATTTGTCGTCATCGGCGCGGGGCTGGGCGCGGTGAATGAATGGGAGTTGGCGCGCGCCGCTTTTGAATCCGCCGTCCGCGCGGACGATACGAATGCCGAGGCGTGGGCATGGCTGGGAGAGGCGAACCAGCAGACCGTCGGCGGCGGACTCGAGGAGTTGAATCGCGCGCTTGAGTTGAATCCCAATTCATCCGTCGTGCGAGGGCTGCGCGGAATCTATTTCCAGCGGATCGGGAATCACCGCGACGCGTTGACCGAATTTCAAACCGCCGCGTCGCTCGACGCGCAGAATCCCGCGCGTTTCGTTTCGCTGGGCGACGCGTACGCGTTGACCGGTGATCTCATCCGCGCGTTGGAGTCGTTTCAATATGCGGCGTCTCTCGCGCCGGGCGATGCGACCTACTGGCGCGCGCTCGCCGATTTTTGCGGGCGTTATAACATTCACGTCAAAGATATCGGCGTTCCCGCCGCTCAACGCGCGGTGATGCTCGAGGATGATGTTGCAAATAAAGATGCGCTGGGCTGGCTTCTTTTGCTCGATGCGCGTTACCCCGAAGCCGAGCGGATTCTTCTTGACGCGCTGAAAGACGATCCGCAAAACGCGTCGGTGTATTTTCATTTGGGTTTGTTGTATCTGCAAAGCGGCGACCGCTCGCGCGCCATTGAAAATCTCATCCACGCGCGCGATCTTGGGAATTCTCAGGCGGACGATCTGTTGAAACAACTTTCCCCGTAACTCATCATGATAAAATCACGCTCGTGAAAAAACTCTTTCTACTTTCTACTTTCCTCTTTCTACTTTCTTCCTGCTCCTCTGCGCCAGCCGCCACTCCCCTGCCTCCTTCCGGTACCGTCCTCTTTCAAGACGAATTCGAGAACAACACCAGCGGATGGGATCGCCTCTCCAACGAGGTGGGCATCATGGATTACGATCAAGGCGGATACCGCATGTTGATCCTCCAGCCGCAGATGAATTTTTGGTCCACGCCTCAAATGGATCTGCGCGACGCGCGTATCGAAGTGGATGTGACAAAACTAAATGGTCCCGAGGAAAATCGCGCGGGCATCATGTGCCGTTACCAGAACGGAAATTATTATTTCTTCATCATCTCGAACGATGGCTTCTATTCCATTGGCAAATTCATCGGAGGCAAAACTACCTTGCTCGGTCAGAGCGAAATGCAAGCCTCTGAACTCATTCAAGCCGATACTGTCAACCATCTCCGCGCGGACTGCATCGGAGATTCGCTCACGTTCTACATTAACTACAACTTGATCGCTGGCGCGAAGGATACCGATCTGTCCACTGGCAATGTGGGCTTGTTGGCTGGCTCGTTCGCCCAACCCGGCGTGGATGTGTTGTTCGATCATTTTGTGACGATGCAACCATAAACCCAGAGACTGGAGACTAGAGATTGGAAAGCGCACAATAGTCTCCAGTCCCCAGTCTCAATTCTCCAGTTCTCTAATTCTCTAATTCCTTTCCTCATGAAAATTTTCCTCGACACCATCGGATGCAGGCTCAACCAAGCGGAGATCGAACACATGGCGCATGGATTCCGCGCGGCGGGGCATGAGATCGTCGCATCTGCCGAACTCGCCGAGATGGCGGTGGTCAACACGTGCGCGGTGACGAACGACGCTGTCTCCGTTTCGCGCGGCAAGATTCGCCAGATCGCTCGCGCGGGCGTGAACGACATCGTCGCTACCGGTTGCTGGACGACTCTTCAGCCTCAAGGTGCGCTTCAACTTCCGAGCGTGACGCGCGTGATCCCAAATGATCGAAAAGATCATCTCGTTGCTGACGTTCTGAATCTTCCACAAGAATCATTTGATCTTGAACCTCTCACGCGTGTTCCTCTCCCCGGTCTTCATCGCCGCACACGCGCCTTCATCAAAGTGCAGGACGGCTGCAACAATCAATGCACGTTTTGTATCACCACCGTTGCGCGCGGCGAGGCGCGAAGCCGAACCGTCGCCGATGTGATTCAAGATATTCAATTCGCCCTCGGCGGCGGCGCGAAAGAAATTGTCCTCACCGGCGTTCATCTCGGCTCGTGGGGATTTGATCTCAATTCGCATCTCACCGAACTCATCAAAGCAATTCTTCGCAACACAGATGTTCCGCGTCTGCGACTCTCCTCACTCGAACCCTGGGATTTGCACGCAGACTTCTTTTCGCTCTGGCAAGATTCCCGCCTCATGCCGCACTTGCATCTGCCTCTCCAAGCGGGGAGCGACTCGACCCTCAAGCGGATGCGTCGCAACACGTCCACTTCATCATTCCGCGAGTTGATCCATTCCGCGCACGAAATGATTCCCGATGTCGCGATCACAACAGACATCATCGCAGGCTTCCCCGGCGAAACGGAGGATGAATTTGCCGAGACTCTCGATTTCGTCAACGAGATGAACTTCGCAGGCGGACACGTCTTCACCTACTCGCCGCGTCCCGGCACGGGGGCGGCAAAGATGAAGGGGCAGATTCAGCCCGAAGCGCGCAGGAAGCGGAATCACATCCTGCATGATGCGCTGGAAGAATCCGCGAAATCGTACCGCGAGAAATTCATCGGACAGACGATGTCCGTGCTGTGGGAATCCACTTCCGAGATGGGCGAGCGCGGCTGGCTGATGGAAGGATTCACCGAAAATTATCTGCGCGCGCAAGCGTTCGCCGAATCGCCGCGCTGGAATGAGATTGACCGCGCGGTTTTGACCGAGTGCGAATCGAATCTGTTGAAAGGCGTCATTTTGGAGGAGGAAAAAATCCATGACCGCGCAACTCATTGACGGAAAACAAATCGCGGGGCAAGTGCGCGAAGAAGTCGCCGCGAATGTGGCGAAGCGAATCGCCGCGGGAAAATCCAAGCCGACGCTTGCCACCGTGCTGGTCGGCGAGCGCGTGGATTCGGCAACGTATGTTTCATCCAAACAAAAAGCCTGCGCTGAATTGGGCATGGGTTCGGTGAGCAAGAATTTGCCCGGTGACATTTCACAGGAAGAGTTGGAACAAGTTATTAAATCATTGAATGACGACAAGTCTGTGCATGGGATTTTGGTGCAACTTCCACTGCCTTCGCATTTAGATGAAGAACGCGTTCTCCAACTCGTTGGCATCGAAAAAGATGTGGATGGATTCTCGCCGCTCAACATCGGGCGTTTGGCTCAGAAAGGACGCGAACCGTTGTTCGTGCCGTGTACTCCATACGGATGTATTTATCTGCTTGAAAAATCGGGCGTGAGAGATCGAAGGCGCGAACGCGGTTGTGTTGGGCAGGTCAAATATTGTTGGGATGCCTGCCGCGTTACTGCTGATCGGCAAAAACGCAACCGTGACAATTTGTCACTCGCGCACAAAAGATTTGCCCAGCGTGATTCAGCAAGCGGACATTTTGATCGCCGCCATCGGCAAGACCGAATTTGTGCGCGGTGAGTGGATCAAGCCCGGCGCGGCGGTCATTGACGTGGGGATCAACTCGAAGCCAGACGCAACGAAGAAGAGCGGCTATCGGCTGGTGGGGGATGTCAACTTCGACGAGGCGAAAGAGACGGCGGGCTTCATCACGCCGGTGCCCGGCGGGGTAGGTCCGATGACGATCGCCATGCTCATGCGGAATACCTTCCGCGCGGCTGAAATTCAAGACCCGTAAACCCAAAGCGCGATCAGCGCGAAACCATTGTTTAACGGGTGGTCAAAAACCTTAGCCGCGAATTACGCCAATTCACGCGAATTTTTTTAAATTAGCGATAATTCGTGAAATTCGCGGCAAAGAATCGGTTTAATCTGAATTCATCACGCCAGAAACTAAAGAGCCGTTTTTATTCGCGCAGATTTGCGTAGAGTAGCGGATTTAAGAACATCCTGATTTAACAGGCTTTTGCACTATTTGTCACAGCCTCAATTTTGATATACTTGCGCCATATGTCTCCCGACAAGGTCGGCAGGTACAAGATCAAATCGGAACTCGGGCGGGGCGGGATGGCGACAGTCTATCGCGCCCACGACCCGAGTTTTAATCGTGAGGTGGCGGTCAAGCTGTTGCCTCACGAGTTGATGCACAACCTGATCACCCGTTCCCGATTCAAACGCGAATTAAAATTGATCGCGTCGCTTGAGCATCCCGCGATCGTGCCAGTCTACGACGTCGGCGAAGACGAAGGTCAGCCGTTCTTCGTCATGCGCTACATGTCCGGCGGCTCGCTCACCGACATGATCCAAAAAGGGGCATTCTCGCTTCAAGACGCCGCGTTGATCATCGAACGTCTCGCCGCCGCGCTCGATTACGCCCATTCTCGCAAGATCATCCACCGCGACATCAAACCTGATAACGTGCTGTTCGACGGAAGCCACAACCCGTACCTCTCCGATTTCGGCGTGGCAAAGCTCACCGAGTCGGCGGTCTCTGCCACGGGCAACGAAGTGATCGGCACGCCCGCTTATATCAGCCCCGAGCAGGCGCGCGGCGAACAAGTTGACCATCGCGCCGATATTTACGGACTCGGCGCGATCCTCTATGAAATGCTCACCGGCAAACGCCCTTACGACGGCGGCACCGTCATCGGCATCGCGCTTCAACACCTCAACGATCCGATCCCCGACATATTAAAGTTGAGACCCGACCTTCCGCCTCAAGTCGGCAAGATCATAGAAACCGCGCTGGCAAAAAATAAAAACGAACGTTACAAAAACGCTCTCGACCTTGCTCGCGCGCTTAATCACGCGGCATTCGGCGACGAACGCACCATTCCAGCCTCTGCAAGCCTCAGCGATAGACCGGCAGTTCCTCAAAGAAATGTTTGGATCGGCGCGACAGCGCTCTTGTTAGTTTTGCTCTTCGGGATTCTCGCCCTGCGCGGGCAGATTCCCTTCCTCGCTCCCGCCTCCACTCCGACGGGCGGTCTGGCTACTAACCCTCCAACCATCTCGCCGACCGGCACACTCGCCCCTGTGCCAACCATCTCGCCCGTTGCGACCGGGATCACCCCAACGGTGCCGCCCATCCCCGGCAACGCGGACCAGATCGCCTTCCTCTCCGGCAACCAGCTGTACTTCATGAACATTGATGGAAGCGACCTGATCCAGATTCGAACCGACGATGTTCCCAAAACAAATCTGCAATGGATTCCGGGCAACCGTCTCGTGTATCTTTCGCGGAATTGCGCGTTCATGGTGCATGGAGATACCAAGCAAGTCGAGCAACTGGTTTGTTTTAACAAAGATGAGATTCTGGAAGGTTTCCGCATCTCGCCGGATGGCAGTTACGTGGCGATCAGCATCGAGCGCACGCTGAATATTTTTCCATTCGATATCGAAGCCTTGAAGGTCATGGACACGCGCTTCGACCTCATCGCAAGCAAGAAGGATTGTTTCTATTCCTCTTATCCGTTCAGAGAAGCGTTATGGTCGAATGATTCGGAACGCCTCACCGCCCGCATCGTGGATACTGAGCTGATCAACTCCGATCAACTAGTTCTTTTCAGCGTGGATATTCAAAATTGCGCCAATATTGGGCTCACTCGCATTGATAAATTCCCCGGCATCAACTTTGGCTTCACCAACAAGGACAGCACGAAACGCATCACCAGTTTTGATTGGGACGGCAAGAATTTATTCCTGTTGAACGATTCCGTCCGCAACGAAGGGTACGGCGACTTGTACTTGTACGACAGCGATACGCTTCAAGAAACGATCATCAACCCGATCGGCGGCGACTGTTGTTACCGCGACGCGCGTTTCAGCCCCGATGGAAAATATATTCTCTTTGCGTTCCAACGATTCGACAGCAGCGAGGTCATGTTGTATTACGTGTCATTGGCAGACATCCGAGCGGGAAAAACACCCACCCCTATCGAACTCCCCAGCAGATTTTTCTCTCCGCGCAACAGCATCCAACCCGCGCTGAGACCTGCGCCATAAAAAGCAAAAAGCGGAAGGCACACATTCTTGTCTGCCTTCCGCTTTTTTGTTTAATTGACCCTCATAGAGGAATTTGTAGGGCGGTTTTTTGCAGGTCAACAATTTACCGAGCAATACGGAAATTACCCAAAGACCCCGAAGGGGTCAAATGATTATAGTATTGAAGGATGGATCATATTCAAAACCCCGAAGGGGTGTCAGAGACTTGCTATATCATCCCTTCGGGATTGGCTCTATGGCAATAAACCATATCTGGTGTATCGCTAGAATGATTGGTAAATTTTCAATTAACTCGCCAATTTTTTTCTTCTTGAGAGCGTCAGGCTAAAAGCCTGACCTACTCGAATCGGAATCTCCAAACGCCCACGCTGAAAAAGATCACCGCAAACCCGAGCAAGACCCCTGCTTCGGGCAGAACATTTATTAATCCACCGCCGCGCAGGAGTAGATCGAGCAAGCCTTGCATTGACCAATAGGTGGGGAAGATCATCGCGATTTTTTGCATCACAGGCGGGAACAACTCCAGCGGAAACCAGCACCCGCCCAACATGCCCATTAACATCCCAGCCATGATGCTTAATCCCGACGCTTGTCCCTCAGACTTAATGAAGGTTCCCATCGCGGTTCCGATCGCCGCCGCCGCGAGCGCGGAGCAGGCAAGGATGAGAAAGACTGCCAGCGGATTGCCCCAATTCAGTTTGAACGCAAAGTAGGCGAATAAGACCAGCAGCGTCATTTGGATCAACGCCATCACCACCTGACCAGAGATCGTGCCGAGCAAGAGGGTCGCTTTGCTGGTCGGAGAGGTGAGGATGCGGCGCAGTGTCCCTTGTTGGCGTTCATAAGCGAACAGCGCGGAGATGCCGAAGAGCGGAATAAAAACCCACGTGATCAATTGTCCCGCCGAAACATTGGCTTGCGGGTCATAATCAAAATTATCGGGCGTGTTGCCTTGAATGGTGGTCACGCGTTCGGGCGTATCTTCCTGCAAGGATTTGGCGAGTTCCAGCGACTGGTTGAAGTATGCCTGCTCCGCCTCCGCCGATTCGAACGTGCCGCGCGCCTTCGCTTCATCCACTGCGAAGATTGCCGCGCTGACGATGCTGGTCACCCGTCGAATCGCGGTTTGCACGGCGCGTTCCGCGATCGAAGCGTCCAGGTCGTTGGGCAGTTGACGGAAATCTAATTGCGCCGCGCCGTTTTGAATCGACTCGGCATCCAAACCTGCGGGGATGATCAACAACGCGCTCACGCGGCGCGAATCAAATTCTTCTTCCGCCTCCGCCAGTGACATGGGGTCTGGTCTGACCGAAGTTGAATTTTCTAATTCTGCAATCAGTTGTCGTGAAATTTCCGTTTGCGCCTGATCTACAACCACGAGTCGGACGCGATTGTCTTCATTTCCGCTGGGCACGCCGCCAGCAAATATGAATATAAAAATGATCGGCAGAACGATGAAGAACAACCATTCAGACGGGCTGGCAAAACGGACGATGGCATCTTTCCATGCAATGGCGAATATTTTTCATAAAATTATTCCGTGGAGCGAGGCACTCTCGCCCCATTGGGTGGGGAGACCCTCGTCTGGCGGGAGACCCTAAGTGTCCTTCGACTGCGCTTCGCTCCGCTCAGGACGAAAGTAATCACTTCTGCACCAAATTCTTTTTGCCGAACAGCAAAGCAGAGACGAGGAAGAGGAGAATGCCCATCGTCAGCAGGGCAAGCAGAGGCGTGGAAAGAGCCGAGAGCGTCCCGCCGAGGGCGAGCGTGGTGAATCCATCCATCGCCCAGGCGTTGGGCGTGATCTTGCCGACCGTCTGCACGATGGCGGGCAGGTTATCCAGTGAGACAAAACTTCCGCCGAGCATGGCGAAGATCAACATCACGGCGGCGCCGACACTGCCGATCTGCGCGGGCGTGCGAGCCAGCGCGGTGATCAACAATCCCCAGCCTGTCGCGCCGAAGACGGCGGTCAACACCAGCAGGAGGACGCCGAGCGGATCGCCCCATTGCAATCGAAACAATAACGACGACGCGCCGATGAGGATCAACATTTGCGCCGCGCCCGTGAGAAAGATGCCGAAGACTTTGCCGCCCAACACTTGCAGTGAATTGGTCGGCGAGATGAGCAAGCGCGGCAGTGTGCCCTCGGCTTTTTCGGCGAGGATGGTGCGCCCGCCATAACTGACCGTGTACATCAGGAACATCAACGCCATGCCAGGCGCGAAATATGAAAGCAAATCGAATTCAACTGCCTCGCCCTCGCTCGTGGACGTGTTCAATTTGATGGCGGTGGCTTCGCTGAGATCGCCCGCTTGTTGTAAACGCGCGCCCATTTCCTCGCCCGCTTGATTCGCATCCTGCGGCGATAGCCTTCCGCTGACGATGAGTTGCGAGATCGAAGTCATGCCGCCTAACTGCATTTCATCCAGCCGCGCCATGAATCCATCGAGGATGGCTTTGATGATGCCCGCGCTGGTGGGACGCGATGGGTTTGAATAAAATTCGATCTTGACTTCTTCGTTGGCGGCGTTGTTTCCATTTTGCGGGATGACGCTTTGCGTGAATCCTTTTGGAATGATGATCGCTGCCGCGACTTCGTCTTCGTCCACCAGCCGACGCGCCGCTTCGGGATCGCCGCTGGAAGTTGGTTCGACCAGCTCAGCCAGATCGTCCGAGTTGAACACGTTCACGAGCGCGTCGCCCAATGAATCGTTATCCAAGTTGACGATCACAATTGGAATGTCTGAAATGCCGCTGCCGCTGTTTCCGCTGAACCGCCCAGTGACGAGTCCCATGCCGAGCGTGAGCAGGAACGGAGCCAGCAGAATCAGGATCAACGCCGCGCGGTCGCGGAACATGAGTTTGAGGTCTTTGATGCCAATGATGTGAATAATTTACGCATGATGGAGTTCCAGTGAGAGAATTGGAGTGAGTGGAGAATTGAGACTGGAGACTAGAGACTATGAATCTCCAGTCTCCAATCTCTAGTCTCTAAGCGCCCGTCCCGTCAGGTGGAGAAACACCGCTTCGAGATTCGGGCTCGCGGATGTCCATCGAGCGGATTCTGATGCCGCGCTCGTTGGCCTTGGGTGACGACCGCCGCGAGAATGTCCTTCGCGTCCGCTGTGATCACGCTGACTTCGTTGTCCGTCACATCCGCTTTTTGCACGCCTTCGACCGCGCTCACGGCTTTGGCAAGCGCGTCGGGGTCTTCGTTCTCGCCGATGTGCAGGATGAGCGTTTCGGTCTCGCCGACTTGTTTGGTGAGTTCGTCCTGCGTGCCGAGCGCGATGAGTTCGCCGTGGTCAATGATGCCGACGCGGTCCGAAAGTTCGGCGGCTTCTTCCATGTAATGCGTGGTGTAGAGGACGGTCATGCCCTGCTGGTTGAGGTCTTTGACCGTATCGAGAATCGCGCGCCGCGACTGCGGATCAATGCCGACGGTTGGCTCGTCCATGAAGAGCAGGCGCGGCTTGTGGAGCAATCCCACCTCGATGTTGACGCGGCGCTTCATCCCGCCCGAATAGGTTTTGACTCGGTTCTTTGCTTTATCGGTCAAGCCGATCTGTTCCAACACTTCATCCACGCGGCTGTTGAGCGACTTGCCGCTCAGCCCGTACATCTGCCCCCAGAAGACGAGATCTCTTCGCCGTGGAGGTCTTCGTAGAGCGCGATCTCCTGCGGGACGAGACGCCGATCACTCCCTTGACCGCCATCGGGTCTTTCGTGATCGAATGTCCGCCGATGGTCGCGTCGCCTGAGGTGGGAGTGTACAACGTGGAAAGCATCGAGATGGTCGTCGTCTTCCCCGCGCCGTTCGGGATCGGCGGTGCTGAATTTCTTTTAATGTCGAAGGATATCTCCGAACGGCGGCGAAGTCGCCGTATTTTTTGACGAGATTTTTAGATTCAAGGATGTTGGGCATGTGTTTCTCCTCTTGCGTTATGGATGTATACGAGGAAAGGGGGGAGGGGTTTCGGGTGTCAGGTTTCAGGTTGGAACGTCGAGCGGAGGCGTTAGTTGAAATATCCCAGTTCTTCCAGCCTGCGGCGGGCTGAAGCCCTGCCTCAGTTCGTGGAAGTCCGTTGAAACGGACTGGTTGCGCCAGCCCGCGCTCGACCCCCTCCCTGCCTCCCCCAATCAAAGATCATGATTGGGGGAGGAGCAGCTTTAACCTGGGTGGTGACAAAAGTATTCATTCAAAATTTTCATTCCCCTTCCCCCAAATTCGACAGCACCATCGTCGCATTTGGGGGAAGGACGGGAAGGGGGGCACTTCCCTTCCACAATCTTAATCTCTTTTTCGTCTTTGCTGGGACTCTGACCTTCCAGCGCAAAGATGATCGCGCGGATTACGCCGTCCATGTTCTTCATTACATCGCTATTCCAAAAACGGATCACTTTGTAGCCAAGCGTTTCAAAATACTTTGTTCTTTCTTCGTCGTATTCCTCTTGCTCCAAATGTTGACTGCCGTCCAGCTCGATGATGAGTTTCTTCTTGATGCACACGAAATCGGGGATAAAGTTTCCGATGGCGTGTTGCCTGCGAAAGTTGACTCCCAATTGATCTCCGCGCAAATTTGCCCATAGTTTGCGCTCGGCAGGAGTGAGTTCTTTTCGTAATTCGATGGCGCGGGTTCTGGTTTTTGGGTTGCTTCTGGGCGGTCGGGGCATTTGTCCCCTCCCTAGCCCTCCCCAAATGCGACCCGCAAAGAGCGGCGGCTCGAATTTGGGGAGGGGACGATTGCTCTTGAAATGAAAATTTTTGTCTTCATAAAAACTCTACCTATCATGTTCTCCCCCAAATCCGACAGCACTATCGTCGTATTTGGGGGAGATGTCCAACGGACAGAGGGGGTTTTTGATCGAGTTTTCCCCTCAACTCTTGACACTGCTGTTCATCGGTAGATGCGTTTCTCAATTCTAGCATTATGGGCAAATGTAAAGTTCATATTCTACATGACTGATTGAACCATCTTTAAGATGGTAAAGATCATGCTCAGTAAAATCTACTGCTTTTACAAAGACAATAGGTGTCCCACAATTAATTAGTTCAAACTTTCTCGGAAACGCAGAAAGTAAACCACAAGATGGCGCAGGAATTGAAGAAATGAACTCTGGAACAAGTTCGTCTATGTCGTTTGGATACCTACCCGTTTGAGAGTAGTATTTTTCGACCGCTTGAGCGATAGGCGCGATTCTTGAAAAATTTGCATTGATGCACCAATTACGGATAGGGACAGATAGGAAAGATGGTACTGCTGTTGAAAAAATAAGCAGAACGCCAAGCAGCAAACTGATTTTATCCGAATATGTAAAACTGTTACTCTGTTTATACATTTTCGGAAGCCATAGCAAAAACGAAAAGAACATATATAGCGCAAGCAGTGGGGCCACCAGACAATAGAGGGCTCCTAAAAATTCTCCAGCGCCGTATTGTGTGAATAAAAAATAAATGCAGATAATAAGACTGAATGGTTTTAGAAAAAATATAGGCTTCGATTTTTGAATTTGTCCTGACTTAACCCATTTAAAATATATAGGAAAAGACAACAAATCCAGAACAACGATGATGCCACTAGGAAAAATGAATAAGGGATTGGCGAATGGTGAATATTCCATGATTAATGACTAAGCATCCAACTATGTCTTAACTGAACTTTTCGCCGTATAAGATGCGATTTGGGCGGTTATGCGGCAAACCGTTTTTGTAACACCTTGTATCCATCATTATAAGTCCAAAATAAACGCACCACTCACCCCACCCTCCCAAACCTCCTCATCACCTCCCGCACCTCCTCATGCGGCAGCGCCTTCACCGTGAATCCGTTATGTCCCGTCATATCCTCCGCCGCGACCATCGAATTGACGATGGCTTCCTCCGTCGCAAAGACCGACGCGGCGAACAGCGCGTTGAGATGATCGTTATCGAGCGCGCGCAGGTCGGCGAGTCCGTTTTCTTTTCCGAGCGCGGTGTTTGGGTTCGCGGTCGAGAACGCGAGAAAAATATCGCCCGAGCCGTTCCCGCCCAGCGAACCCGTCCGCGCCATGCCAAGCGTTGCGCGTTTGGCGATCCGCTTGAGTTGATGCGGCAACACGGGCGCGTCGGTGGCAAGGACGACGATCAGCGAGCCATTTTCCCTGTACGGATTTTCGCCGTCCGACCACACCGCATGACTCTTCAAATGATTCCCAACGGGCGCTCCCGCGATCGTCAATTGATACCGCGTCCCAAAATTGGATTGCGCGAACGCGCCGACGGTCCACCCGCCGAATTTTTCAGGAAGTTTTCTGGATGACGTCCCGCTCCCGCCTTTGAACTCGTAGCAGATCATCCCCGTCCCGCCGCCGACGCTTCCTTCCGCGATCGAGCCTGATTCAGTTTTCTCCAGCGCTTCCCACACGTGAGCGGGCTTGACGAAGAATCCGTTCATGTCGTTGAGCCAGCCGTCGGCGGTCTCTGCCACCACAGGACACGACCACTTCTGGAACAGCGCGTTGTTTCTCGCCTGCCACTCGATGATCGTATCGCGGACGATTCCCACCGAGTGCGTGTTCGTGATCCCGATCGGACCTTCGAGGAACCCGCCCTCCTCGACCCACGCCGCGCCTGTCATCTCGCCGTTGCCGTTGAACGGAAACCACGCCGCAAACACGGGATCGTGATTCGCCCCTCCGCGCGGATGAATGATCGTCACCCCCGTCCGCGCCGAGTCGCCTTCGATGATGGTCGAGTAGCCGACGGTGATCCCCTCCACATCAGTGATCGCGTTATATTTTCCCGTGCTTCCCTCAAACGGAATCCCCAGATCGCGTGCGCGTGGTTTTTTCATAATAAGCTCCTTGGTAAGGGATGAACTGTTGCATGTACAAGTTACGAGATGAGTTACATACTTCGTATTGCGTGCTACGTAGTTTGCAATACGAAGCCTTTGAAATCAGTCCAGCCCGATTGTCAATCCCGAAGGGATGGCATGATTCTAGCCTTGCACGTCAACCATTGTAAATCCCGAAGGCGTCGCGTGGCGCCGTGGCGACAGATGACATGATCTGCGTCATGCTATGACACCCCTTCGGGGTTGGAAACAACTTCAATCTACATCATTTCACGCCTTCGGCGTTCTTTCCCTTGTGCGATCGTTACGCAATACGCAGTAAAACTGCTCACTGCTCACTGTTCACTTCTTACTAATAACTGATCGCTACTCACTGATCTTTGCTATCCCCACCAACCCCTCCGCCACACTCCTCATCACCTCATCAGGCGCGCCATCCACCGCCTTCGATTGAACGCGCGTGTCTATCTGATCGTTGACATAATCCACGACGATGAAATTCTCATGCGTGAGGGCGATCTCGGTGGTGAACCAGTCCAAGCGGCAGAGGGAGGCGATGCGCTGGGTGATGTTGTGAAGCGGTAACAGTTCGTGCTTGTGTTCATCGGCTTGCGTGACCCCCGCGAATACATGCGTCAACGGATGCCACCAGCACGGATACGTTTTACCGACCGAATAAAAAACGCGGAACCAGGCGGGGCGCCCCTGAATGGTGCGCGGCGTGATCGTGGATTGCACGAGATATTTTTGTTCGGGGAATTCCATGCGGGCGCGCAGGACCTGCTCAAGCGAGGACGCGCCGAGGATGACTCCCTCGCTCCCTCCGCCGTGCGAAGGCTTGATGACAAAATGATTCCCAAGCGGAGAAAGATCGAAGTCGGGAGGCACGGGCTGTTCGAGAAACGGCGGCAGGATGATCGTGTGCGGCGTGTGCAGTCCCGCGCTGATGAGTTCGAGGTGCATGGTGGCTTTATCTTCCGACCACGCTGAAAGTTCGGGAGGGTTGATGCGGCGTTTGTTATATTCCCTTGCCCAGTTGTTGATCGGCAGGAAACGATCTTCTCCCTGCGAACGGTCAAGCAGCGTGTTGAAAGTTTTTTCACCCTTGTACAACGCGGAGAGCGACTCAAGCAAATTTTCTGGCGTGATCTCCCAGAAAGTTAATCCTTGTTCCTTGCAAGCATGTTCAACAAAGTGGACAAAGTCAATATCATGTTCCCAATACCAAGGGAGGCAGAGGTCGTAGTGCATGGGGGAATTGTGGGGGATGAAGGATGAATTATGAAGGATGAAAGGGGGCGAGTTGTGAGTTGCGAGTTACTATTCAACGGTCTTGAATGGTTGTCACGTATTGACGACTTTTGCAGATTAAAAAATTTAACCGAGCAATCGGAAGTTGCCCAAAGACCCCGGAAGGGGGTCAAATGATTATTGTATTGAAGGATGTACTGGCTACGCAACCCCGAAGGGGTGTCAGAGACTATATCATCCCTTCGGGATTTGGAAGACCCACTTTGCCGTTTTTATAATCCTAGCATCCTCTCGGGATTGTCTCTATGGTCTATGGCGAAAATCCATATCTGGCTTATTGCTAGATTTTAATGGGTAATTTGCAATAGTCGTCTTTTTACGGCTAAAAGGCGACCGGGCCTCCACAGCGCTTCGCAGAGTTGCTACTACGCTGTCGGATAATATGAGTTACTCTGTACAGTTACATGTCTACCTGTTTCCCTGTTTACTTGTGTACTTGTTTCCTCCCACTGGTACAATCGGCGCATCAATTTGAGAAAAGGATAAACAATGAGTAAAGATACCGTTGAAAACGGCGTGGTGGTTTCCATTGAGTACACGCTTCACGTGGATGGCGAATTGCTGGATAGTTCAGAGGGACAGGGTCCGCTTCATTTTTTGGCGGGCTATGGCAACATCGTCCCTGGGCTGGAAAATGAAATGATGGGCATGAAGATTGGCGACAGCAAGAAAGTTGTCGTGAAGCCCGAAGACGGGTACGGCGAATTCGATGAAGAGGCGTTCATGCAAGTGCCGCGCGATCAATTCCCCAAAGAAATGGAGTTGGAAGTTGGCGCGGAGTTAAACGTGCGCGACAACGAAGACAACTCGCATCTCGCGCGCGTGGATTCCATCGAAGGCGATGTGGTCACGTTGAATTTCAATCATCCGCTGGCGGGCGATGAGTTGCATTTTTACGTGCGCGTGATTAATCTGCGCGAGCCGAACGCGGAAGAATTGGATCACGGTCACGTGCATGAGGGCGGGCATCATCACTGAGAGTGAGGAAGTTATCAGTGAGAAGTGATCAGTAATAAGATGAAGCGAGAAACAGGCTGAGGGTTAAGCGCATGCGGCTGAGAAAGAGGCGTTAGTCAAATGAAAAAGATGGATGCGTTGTGAGTCGCATCCATCTTTTTGTTATTGCTCTGGTCCCGATGCGCTGCGCTACTCGACCAGCGTGAAATTACGGTTGGTACGTGATGTTTACCGAGATGTAGTCGAGCGAGAAATCGCGCGAGGTGCTGCTTGCCACATCAATCACGCGGACGCGGAAGTTGCCGTTTGAGAAATCGCTCAACGACCACGCGCGTCCCCATGTATCTGCCGCGCTGCCGAGTGTGTATGTGGCTTCGGATGTGGTGAGTGTTGAGGTCTGCTTTGCCGTTGTCCACGATGAGCCGCCATTCCACGAAAGTTGCACGCAAAGTTTCGGCGAACCGCTGGTCGAATCTACCCGCGCGTCGAGCCGCACTTGATCCCGAGCACCGTGCCAGATGGGATGTTGAAACCGAAGTTGAAGAAGGATGTTTATCTTTTCGGTTATTCGTGCAGGAGGTGCTGGTGCCGTTGCCGCTGTTCGTGTCCACTGCAAAGACGCTGTCGTTGCCGAAAGCGTTCGTCGGGTTGGTTTGGTAACCGTTGTTATCGCCGGCGCTCGAAGTTTGCGCGGCTTGCCCAGAGGGGGCGAGATAACCCGTGCTGGTGGATGATCCCGGCGTGTTGGTGGCTGTGGGCGTAAAGGTTGCAGTGGGTGTGAAGGTCGCGGTGGGCGTGTTGGTCGGTGTGTTCGTCGGACCCGGTGTCGGTGTTGGACCTGTGCCTAACGTGCCGCCATCCACAACGAGCGCGAACTTCTGCGGACCGTTCGGAACGTTGAACGCGTTGACGGTGATCGTGTATGAGCCGCTTGGCGATTGGATGTACACGTTCTCGACGTTGTTGCGGCGATCAGCCGAACCGCCGGTCGCGCTCCATCCTCCGGAGAAGACGTTGCCGCGATACGTGTTGCCGCCGTTGACCACGGTCAGATCGAGATCGTTGACGAGGTTGACCGACGCGGTATCCGTGGAAGGATAGTCGGACCAGACGAGAGTCACTTTGAGCGGACCGCCGGTGCTGGTCACGTTGAAGACTTGCGAGCCGCCGGTGCTCAAACCGGTTGCGGCTTCTTCAACAAACTGGATCGTTCCATCGGTCGCGGCATCGAGATTGATCCGTCCCCAGCCTTCATGGTTGTTCGGGATGGGGAAGTCGTTGTCGTTCGCGCCATCGTTGTTCTCATCCGCCATATCCACCGCGGAGTTGATGATGGTCGCTTTGGCTAACGCGGCGGTTGCATTGATTCCGTACGCTTTGTTGTAATAATCTTTTACAACAGCCACGCCGCCCGCGGTAAGCGGATTGGACATCGAAGTGCCGCCCATGTATTTATAGTCTGCGTTGTAGGGGAAGCCCCAGCCGTCGTATTGATACGCGCTGTTCTGAGGATTCGCCGAAGCATCGTAGCCTTGTTGATACAGGTTGGAATAGGTGGAAAGTATCCACGTTCCGGGGGCGACCACATCCGGCTTGATGCGTCCATCATCTACGGGCCCGCGGCTCGAGAACGCCGCCATCTGATCGGAATTACCCGCCGCCGGATCGCTGTTGATCGGGTTCGCCGGATAATCGCTGGGCCACGATGTTCCGTACGTGGCGATCACGTTGGCTCCGCTTTGCGAGGCGCAAGTGGTGTAAGCGAGACTCGTATCGCATGGATAGTTATCCGCGCGTTGGTTTTCGCTGGCGCCCACGGTGAGAACGTTCTTTGCCGTGGCGGGCGAGCCGATCGAGTCGTTATCAATCACGCCGTCGCTGTTTGAGTCAATGCCTTCGTTGCCCGCCGAGAAGGTGATGACCATATCGCGGTTGGTCCAAATGAACGAGTCGGTGTTGGCGCTGTCCACGGTGTAATCGCCAGCCGCCGCCGATCCCCATGAATTGGAATGGATGCGCGCGCCGGCGTTGTATGCTTGTTGATACAGCGTTTTCAAATCGCTTGGGAGCCCGGTCAAGAAATATCCGTTCGCGGGATAGCCGCCAAAGATCTGACAGAACGATGTGACCGTTGCCCAGTTTTCAGTGGATTGAAAAACCAAGCGCGCGGCTGGAGCAACGCCCATGCCGATTCCGCCGGGTCCGCCATCGCTCAATACCGAACCTGATGTATGCGTGCCGTGACCGGAATCCACATCAATCGAACCATCGTTTGTGATGGATTGGAAACATCCGCCTGCCGCGCCGGGCCAATTGTAGATGGCGACGACTCGACTCGACGGGATGTCTGCGTGCGCCGTGGCGGCTGTCCCGCCGCCCAGACCGGTATCCGCTACCGCGGCGATCTGAGTCGAACCATCGTAGCCGCGCAAGTTGGCGGCAATCGCGCCGATGATGTCGCGGGCTGTGTCATTCTTCGCCGGACCTTCCGCTTTGGAGAGCAGAGTTTCGTTCATGGCAAAGTTGTTAATCGAGGCAACATCGTCTACTGCCGCGATCGCATCCACGAATGCGCCGTTCGCCGCAACGATCAACGTGTCGTTCTCGAAGGCGAGAACTTGCGCGCCGGTTTGGGCGATCAACGCGCGAACGACTCCGAAGTTCGACCCTCTCTCGAGGCGGATCATGTACACATTCGTCGCGCTGTCGCGCCTTAGGTCGGCGCCCAACTTAAATTGCGCGCGGAAGGGCGTCACACTGCTGACAAAGTTAAACCCCCTCACGCGTTGGGCAATGCCGGCGTTCATCCGCACTTTGAACGCAAAGTCTGGGATGTACCCCAACACTTCCGCGCCTTCCGCCGTCAGCGCGTCTTTCCATGACTGCTCAACGGGCCCGGCAAATTGCACAATGAAGTACCTGCCGCTTGCTTGCGCGGCGCCTTCCAATTGTGAGGGAACGAAAACGCCGCTCTTCAGATGGATCGAAGCCTCTGAACGCGCGGCGGGCGCCATTGTCACAGACCCCAATAACAGGGTCAGCACGACCATGGCAGACAATAGATACCTGACTGTTTTATTCATACACATTCTCCTCTATGTGAAGATATTTTGAAAACGCTGACCTACGCAGTCAACGTTTAGCAACCAAACAGTATCGGATTTTTATATAAAGTATACGAGAGTGGTCGGATTTTACACCCCTTTAATTGGATGTCAATGGATTATTTGTTACATGGACAACACCGCTTCATTCTCAGGGCGGCTTGATTCTGTTTAACCAGCCGATCTCGCCCTTCGACTTCGCTCACTGCAAAATCGTTTCCGTCCTGAGCGGAGTGAGGAGCGATCTTTGCGACGAACGCAGTCGAAGGACACTCAGCGAGAATTAGTCATTGCCTGACCAACGCCTCTATTTTTTTCACGGACTGGGCCACGGGATTTCCACGGGCCCGCCATAGCCGTGTTTCTCTTGGACGTAGACTCGTCCATGCGAAGGGACAGCGCAACCCGCTTCATCTTTTCCACGGTGATGAATGGGAAGTTGGTGCCGAGCGTTTCAAAAATGATCTGCCCTGCTTCGCATCTCCACACTTCGACGAGGTATTGGCGCATGTTCTCGTTTGCAAATTTACCGGGGCTGATCGGCACAGGCTCCCACGAGATGACCACGTTCCCGTTTTCATCGCGTTTCGCGCTCGCCCAGCTGGGACCCGGATAATACGGTGAAACAATAAGTTTGACGCCCGGATACACAATGGGCAATGCTTGCGGATCGCCTTGGATCTCGAGGAATTTTTTATTGACCCAGCAGTTGGCGCTTCGGTTTTGAGGGTCTACATTTTCCACCCAGACCCAGTTATTCCCATCCGCGCGCCCGATCAATTTTATCCTTGCGGTTCGGTTGAGGGCAACGAGATATAAATATTCCGCGCCGGGACCGTAGCGGCAAGTCAATTTATCGGCGGTGACGGTGGCGCGTAAACTTTCGACGGTGGGGATCGGCGTCAGCGTGGAGGTGGATGTCGGCGCAGGGGTGTCGGTGGGGAGGGGCGTGGATGTTTCAGTCGCGGTGGCGGGGAGGGGAGTAAATGTTGCAGTGTTGAGAATGCTCGTTGACGTATCAACAGGTTGAAGGGAGGGAGAAGCGGGTTCTCCTCCGCCGCTTAAGTGCAAGAGAGAGACGTCAGAATGATCAGCGCGAAGAATGATCAAGTTTGTTTTTCATGATCTCATTGTACTCAAAACTAATTTCTTTTGTCGGCGCAGATCGCGGTTGTGACCCAAGCCAGCGATGCAACGCATAAAAGGCGATGGCGGCGAACGCGCACAGCATTCCGCCGATGTACCAAATATAGTTTGGGTTGTAGTTATCGAGGATCAGCCCTGCCGCGGCAGGACCGATCGCGGCGAGATCGCCAGCCGAGGTCGTAGATCGCCATGTAACGCCCGCGCATTTCGGCGGGAGCAAAACCAACAGCGATGGATTTGTTGGTGGGGAACATGATCATTTCGCCGATGGTGATGACGATAACGGCAAACAAAAAGAACGCGACACCGCCCACAAACCCGATCATACCGAAACCCACCATGAAAAAGAATGCGGCGAGCGCCATCATTAAGAATGGAGGGTATTTGCGAATTGCGCGGCTGATGCCGAATTGAAAGAGTACCACTTCCAAGCCTGTAATGGAGAGCATGATGCCGTAGATGTCAGAGCTAATGCTATGGACTTCTCGCAAATATACAGGGAAAGAACTATATTGCTGTTGGTAAACGATGAGGACGATCATGCCAGCAACGGTGAAACTGATGTAAGCAAAATCGCGTAATACCCTGCGATAACCAGAAAACGTGTTGAGGAAGTTTTCGTTTTTATGTTCGGTGGGTTGTGAAGCGGGTTTTGTTTCAGGGAGTAAACGGAACAGGATAATCGCAACCAACAGGCTGAGGACGGCGTCAATGATGAACAATGCGAGGAAGGAATGTGAGGCGATCAAACCGCCGAGCGCGGTACCGAAGATCCACGAAAAGTTGAAAGCGACGCGCGTGATGCCGAATCCCTCTTGGCGTTTGTCTTCGGGGAGGATGTCTGCCATCATCGCGTCTTGCGCGGGACCTGAAATTCTCGATAGCAACCCTACGATGACGATGACGAAATAGAGGAAGTTGATATCCGATGCGAAACCGAACAAGAGACTGCTCAACGCGCTGAACACGAGACCGAAGAGGATTAACGTCCTGCGCCCGAATTTATCGGTGAGCGCGCCACCGATGACGCTGCCAACCAAGCCAAACACAGATGACATTCCAAGGAGAATGCCCGCTTGGGTCATGCCAACGTCGAATTTTTCTGTAATGTATAACGCGAAGAATGGGAATAACAGCGAACTGCCGATGGAGTCAATGAACAACGTAATGACAATGACCCAGAAGAGAGGAGGAAAGTCGCGGTAGGTTTTTCTGATACCGTTCAGCATGTGCTTCCTGATTTTGTTGCCTGCCTGTATGCTTGCCCGCCATGATACTTCAATTCTTGAGGGGGAGAATATATAAAACTGAAAGGCAGAGATAACCAAAAGTCCCGCTAAAAAGCGGGACTACGTTTCCGTAACGCGACCCTTAGATAAACTCAGGACAGGCATTCATGTCGCTCTTGAACGAAGCATATCTGTGTAGGGTGCGCGCCTGTTGGCGTTAGAGAACGCCAACTTGATTATGTCGCTGCGAGGAGGCTGGAAGCCGACGAAGCAGTCTCTCGTGCGAGGAGATTGCTTCGGGCTTCGCCCTCGCAACGACATCTTGTCTTCAACGGTTATTTCGCTACTGGACGAAGAGCCGCATGTTTCATGTGCGCTAGGATGCCTGTAAAGCCGTTGAGCCGCTGTTGCGAGATCGCCTCTTGCAGATTCATTGGCAGGAAGAAATCGGCGGGGACGCTGAGGATCTCATCCGCGGTGGAACCGTTCAGCCCGTTGAAGAGAACCGAGGCGAGTCCGCGCACGGTGGGCGATTCGGGCGGGATGTCGAAGTGAAACGTGATCGCGCCATCCGAATCTTTTTCAGCGATGAGAAAAACGGGCGTCATGCACTCTGGCACCGATTCCATGTCGTCGCGCAGTTTACTATATCGCTCGGGCAACGGCGGGAACGACTCGGCGTACGCGATCAGCGTTTCGAGTTTTTCTTCGCGCGTCATCGAAGCGAAGTCGTCTACGATCTCTTGAAGTTTGGTTGGTAAAGGCATTTTTTATTTTTACCACGAAGGACACAAAGAACACGAAGGAAAAGAATTTAAAACCTTTGTGAACTTCGTGTCCTTTGTGTTTAAAACGGTTTTATTTTTCGATCGGCGCGTCTACGAGGTTGCCCCATTCGGTCCACGAACCGTCGTAATTCTTCACCTTTGGATAGCCAAGCAAGTATTTCAACACGAACCACGTCAGCGACGAGCGTTCGCCGATGCGGCAATACGCGATCACTTCGCCGTTCGGCTTGATGTCCTTGCCCTCGAACAGCGCGCGCAATTCGTCGGGCGCCTTGAACGTGCTATCCGCTTCGTTGACCGCGGTCGCCCACGGGATGCTGACCGCGCCGGGGATGTGTCCGCCGCGCGTGGCGCCCTCTTGCGGATAGTTCGGCATGTGAACGAGTTCGCCGCTGTATTCCTTCGGCGAGCGGACGTCTACCAGCGGCTTCTTCGCATTCGACTGTTTCAACACTTCATCGCGGAACGCGCGGATGGACTTATCCGCTTCTTTCGCGTGGTAGGCTGTTTTCGCGTACGTGGCGACCTCTTTCACCAACGGGCGGTTTTCCTTCTCCCATTTGAGTCGTCCGCCGTTCATGATCTTCACGTTTTGATGACCGTAATATTGAAAGAGCCACAGCGCGTAGCACGCGAACCAGTTGGATTTATCGCCGTAGAACACAACGATCGTGTCGTTGCCGATGCCGAGACTCGATAACGCCTCTTCAAATTTTTCCTTCGTGAGAAAATCGCGCCGCAACGGATGCTGCAACGTGCTGAACCAATCCACTTGCACCGCGCCGGGGATGTGACCGATCGCATACAACAATGGATCCTCGTCTGATTCGATAATGCGGACGTTCGCGTCGTTCAAGTGTTCGGCGACCCAATCGGTCTCTACCAAATATTCGGGATGTGCGTAAGACATGTTGTTTTCCTTTTTATTTTTACCGCTAAGCGCGCGAAGAGCGCGAATATTTTAAATTTCTTAGCGAACGTAGCGAGCTTTTGCAGTAAATCGAATGTAGTTAAAATCAAAAGCAGTCAACGAAACAAAAAGACGGCGAACAAACGCCAGCGTAGATTTTTCATACGCGGAGATCGGCCACCGTCCCAAGATTCGTTGACTGCTCGAAAGTCTCAGGCGGCGGTTACGAACCCCGCCATAGACACAAGCAATAGTGCGATTGATTCATTGTTTCCATGCTGGCGGATATTTTACGGGACTTGCGAAGACTGTCAAGTTAAATATTCTTTTGAATAACGTCCCGCGGGTTTATTGGGATGGCTCAACCTGATCGAAAACCTGCGGGACGTTTTATGTCAAAGCGACATTTCTCGACTCGCTCGCAAATCCCAGCAGGGATGTGAGTCCTTGCATCAACAATGCTCCGCCGTAGATCGCCATGTAATATTCTACATCGCCAGTGACCAATGCCACATGGAGGGTCCACACGGTGACGGCTGGTCCCAGTGCAACGAGGAACAAGTTGCCTAGCGAAACCAATCCCGGTTGGACGCTGCCCGTCACACCCAGCCAAGTGGCTACGCCGATTACGATCACCAACGAAGCGGCGGATAGCTTGATCAGCATCCACAGCATAATGCTTTGGTGTATCCCATTGGCAGAAAGATCAAGCACAATGAGAAACCCTGCAAAGATCGAATTCACCAACGCCAGAAAAATGGAAACAGTTTTCATAAAGCGCCTCCGTGTGAGATTTCCCCAAGCATACCGAGCCGAGACTCTCAGAGACTCTACGGAGACTGTCAAATGCTATAAAAATGGTGGTGTGAACTCCTCTCTCGCCCCCAACAAACCATTTAATGTGACCAATGGACAAAAACTTTTAGATCTTGAATCGCGGGGCTAAAGCCGCCTGCTCAGTGCATGGAAGCCCTTCGGGCTGTTGATGGAGTCGGCTTTTAGCCGACTTTCACGAACTGAGGCAGGGCTTTAGCCCGCCGAACCACGCGTTATCCATTTTCTGCGTTATTATTTTTTTTCACCCTCCAACTTTGTTTTGAGATTTTGAAGCGCTTTTTTCATGGACGGATTGCCAGCGAGTGGGTAAACAAAGAGGGCAAACCCGAACGCCATGAACGGATTGAGGTCCAATCTCATGGTGCGCGTGATCGAGACCTTATTTTCCTTTTCAACAAATGTAAATGTATGGAACACATCCCCGATCGTTGGGTCATTCGCTACAAATCCAAATTTGCGTGGAGGCTCGAATTCAGTGACCCTCAGTTGGTTCGGTTTCTCCTTTTATATTGCGAACTCGCCTTTGGAGACATATTCCTTCCCAACTTGGATCGGCTCGGAGGAAACTGCTTCGATTCTCAATTCTCCGCCGCTCCATTCAGGGTGTTTGGTCAGGTCGGCGACGTAATCAAAAGCGGTTTGGGAGATTGACGTTAATGAGGGTTGCACAAGAGCAGGTGATTGAGGTCATGTGTTGATTATAAACTTTTACTAAGTTGACATCCTCCTCACTTTCCGCTACACTTCAATTTGTCAGACAACTTTCGTCTAGTCCACTTGGTCTCGGTATGCCCCTCGAAAATCATTCGGGGCTACTCGACCACCAACAGTCTCTAATCTCCAGTCTCAATTCTCTAATTCTCCACTCCTCTAATCCTCTATCTTTCCCATGCCCACCCTCCTCATCAAAAACGCCCACCTCCTCACCATGGACGACCACCAAACCGAAATCCCGGGCGGTGGTCTTTTTATCGAAAATGGAATCATTCAACAGGTGGGGCAAATTGCCAATTTGCCCCACGAAGCCGACGAAATCCTCGACCTCAAAGGTCACATCGTCGCGCCGGGTCTCGTCAACACGCACCATCACTTCTACCAAACCCTCACCCGCGCCGTCCCTGCCGCGCAAGACGCCAACCTCTTCAACTGGCTCAAAACGCTCTACCCGATCTGGGCGCGCATCAACCCCGAAGACATTTTTATTTCGACTTCCACCGCGCTAGCCGAACTCGCCCTTTCGGGATGCGCCACCGCGTCGGACCATCTCTACCTCTTCCCCAACGGCTCAAAACTCGACGATGAGATTGCTGCGGCCGCGGAGGTGGGACTCCGCCTCCACGCCTCGCGCGGCTCGATGTCGCTGGGTGAAGCGGATGGCGGACTCCCGCCCGACAGCGTGGTGGACGACGAAGAGTCCATCCTCAAAGATTCGCAACGCCTCATCCAAAAATATCACGACGCGAAACCAGGCTCGATGACTCAGATCGTTCTCGCGCCGTGTTCGCCGTTCAGCGTGACCTCTGATCTGATGAAGCAATCCGCAAAACTTGCGCGCGAATATGGAGTGCATCTCCACACGCATCTCGCCGAGACCGAAGACGAAGAGCAATTTTGTTTGGAGAAATTCGGTCATCGTCCTGTGGGATACATGCAAGAAGTGGATTGGGTCGGCAACGATGTTTGGTTTGCTCATGCCGTGTGGGTGAACGACGAAGAGATAAAAGTTTTCGCCAAGCACAACTGCGGTGTGGCGCACTGTCCCACCTCGAACATGCGGCTCGCCTCAGGCATCGCGCCGATCAAAGAATATCGCAAAGCGGGTGTGAACGTTGGCTTGGGCGTGGACGGCTCCGCCTCCAACGACGGCTCGCACTTGTTAGCCGAAGTCCGCAACGCGATGTTGCTCTCGCGTGTGAAAGAGGGGATCACGGGATATTCGCTTTCAAATGATCCCAACAGAAAATTATTGACTGCCAGAGAAGCGCTTTATTTGGGAACTCGCGGCGGGGCGGCAGTTCTCGGACGAAAAGACATCGGCTCGCTCGAAGTTGGCAAATGCGCCGACTTCTTCGCCGTGAACCTCAACCGCATCGAATTCACAGGGATGCACGATCCCGTTTCCGCAATCGTCTTCGGTCAACCCGTCCGCGTGGATTACAACGTGGTCGGCGGAAAGTTCATCGTCAAAGAAGGTCAACTCGTCACTGTGGATGAACGCAAATTGATCGAGAAGCACAATAAAGCGGCGAAGAGATTGCTTGCCTAGCATTCTCGCAGTTCCGTTACTCTCGCAGTTGAACTGCGAGAGAACGAATTAGAGAACAAATCGCTCAACCATCCGCATACGCAATACGAACTACGGAGTACAAATGCCCTCCTCCACCAAACTAACCCGCGCGCTCGTTGACACCGCCATGGGACGCGTCCCTGCCGACCTTGTGATTCGTAACGGTCAATGGGTGAGCGTGCAATCGGGCGAGATCGTTCCCAAGACGGATATCGCCGTCAAAGATGGGCGAGTCGCCTACGTCGGAAATGACGCGAGTCACGCCATTGGCAAAAAGACGAAGGTGATCGAAGCGAACGGGCGCTACCTCGTCCCCGGTTTGCTCGATGGTCACATGCACGTGGAGTCGGGCATGGTCACAGTAACGGAGTTCGTCCGCGCGGTGGCGGTCCGCGGCACGACGGGCATGTTCATTGACCCGCATGAGATCGCCAACGTGTTCGGTCTGCGCGGCGTCAAGTTGATGGTGGACGAAGCGCAGAAACAGCCGATCCATGTCTGGGTGCAGATGCCGTCGTGCGTTCCATCCGCGCCCGGGTTTGAAACTCCCGGCGCATCCATCGGACCGAAGGAAGTGGCGACCGCGATGAAATGGAAGGGCATCATCGGCTTGGGCGAGATGATGAACTTCCCCGGCGTGTTCATGGGCGATACAAAGATGCTCGATGAAATGGCGATCACGCACGCAAACAACAAAGTCATCGGCGGACATTACGCATCGCCCGATCTCGGAATTCCATTTCACGGATACGTCGCTGGCGGCGCGGAGGACGATCACGAAGGCACGCGCCTCGAAGACGCGGTTGCCCGCGTGCGGCAGGGAATGAAAGCCATGCTTCGCTACGGTTCGGCGTGGTTCGACGTGGAAACGCAAGTGAAAGCCATCACCGAAAAGAAATTGGACTCGCGCCATTTCATCCTCGTCACCGACGATTCACACGCGGGAACATTGACTAGCGAAGGTCACATGGATCGCGTCTTGCGTCACGCCATCGAGCAGGGACTCGACCCCGTCACCGCGATTCAGATGATGACCATCAACACTGCCGAACATTTCGGCGTGAGCAAAGAAATCGGCATGATCGCCCCCGGTCGCTGGGCGGATGTGGTGTTGGTGGACGATTTGAAAAACTTTAGAGCAGATGTGGTCGTTGCAAAAGGAAAAGTGATTGCAGAGAGTGGAAAGTGGAAAGTGAACTTGCCTAAGTCGTCTTATCCTGCGTGGGTGAAGAATTCGGTTAAGTTGAAGAGGAAGTTGAAGGCGGAAGATTTTAGGTTGAAAGTTGAAAGTGGAAAGTCGAAGGTCAAGGCGAACGTGATCGGCATCATCGAAAACCACGCAGGCACAAAACATTTGAAATTTGACGTGCAACCCGTCAACGGCGAGATCAAAGCCGACATCACGCGCGACCTTGCCAAGATCGCCCTCGTCGAACGCCACAAAGCCACGGGCGGAATCACGCTGGGACTCGTCAGCGGATTTGGGTTCACCGCGAAGTGCGCCATCGCGTCCACCGTCGCGCACGACTCGCATCACATGATCGTCGTAGGGACAGACGACGCGTCCATGGCGGTGGCAGGCAACACCTTGGCGCGAAGCGGAGGCGGTCAGGTTGTCGTCCGCAATGGCGAGGTGATCGGTCAAGTCGAGTTAAAAATCGCGGGGTTGATGTCCACCGAAAAAGCGGACATCGTTGCGCGCAAAGCCGAATCCATTTTGGAGGGATTCAAAATGTGCGGGTGCGAGTTGAACAACCCGAACATGCAATTGAGTTTGCTCGCGCTGGTGGTCATCCCCGAATTGCGAATCTCGGATAAAGGTTTGGTGGATGTGACGAAGTTTGAATTCATTCCCGTATTGGAGTCGTGATGGCAAATTTTCCCTTTCAACGATTGCAAGCCGATCTTGCAAAACTGATCGCAAAGACGCCCGCGGGTCAGCGATTGATCTCGGAGCCTGAGCTTGCAAAACAAATGGGCGTTTCGCGCGCCACGTTGCGCGAGGCGATGCGCACGTTCGAAACGCAAGGCGTGATTCGGCGGCGTCAGGGTTCTGGCACGTACGTGGTCGGCAAAGTTCCCGTCGATGACGCGGGACTCGAAAAACTCAAAAGCATCGAGACGATGGCGCGGCGCATGAACTTGGAGATCACGGTCAGCGATTTGAACATCGAGCAATTCGACGCGGATGCCGACTCGGCAAAGGGACTCGGCGTCGCTGAAAAGACGCGCCTCACCCGCATCCGCCGCGTGATTCGCGCCGACCGCCGTCCGCCGCGTATTTGGTGGACATCCTGCCCGAATCGATTCTCAAGCCGTCAGACTTGCCGTCAAATTCAGCAGCTCCGTCCTTGACTTTTTCTGCTTGCCCGCGGCGATAAACTCGGCAACTCGCGCGCTGTCGTCGGCGCAACGGGCAACCACGCCGACGTGGCAAAGCCGCTCGAAATCCAACGTGACGATGTTCTGCTGAAATTCGAGTCGCAGTTGTTCGATCTCAAAAACAATGTGGTGGATTTTTCGGTGAGTTATTTTATTCAGGCTATTTCCATTTCCACGTCAATCGGCAGGTAGGAAATACAAGTGGAAACACGAAGGACACGAAGTTCACAAAGGAAAACCATTGAAGTAACTCCTTCGTGTCCGTTGTGTCCTTTGTGGTAAAAAGGAAAAAACTATGACAAACAAATTACAAGAAATACAAAAGAAAGTGAACGCCTCGCGCGAAGAGATGATCCAGTTCATGTTGGAGATTTGTGAAATCCCCAGCATGGATTCGAAGATCAGTCCCGTCGGCGAACGCGTGCAGGCGGAGATGAGGAAACTCGGCTTCGACGAAGTTCGCTTCGACAAGATGGGCAATACCATCGGGCGAATTGGCAATGGTAAGCGCGTCATCGTCTACGATTCACACATTGACACGGTCGGTGTGGGCGACCCGTCCATGTGGGGATGGGATCCGTTCAAGGGCAAGATCGAAAATGGAGTCCTCTATGCACGCGGCGCGTGTGACGAGAAAGGCTCCACGCCTGGGATGATCTATGGTTTGGCAATGGCGCGCGACCTCGGTCTGCTCGACGGCTGGACGGCGTATTATTTCAGGAACATGGAAGAATGGTGTGATGGCATCGCGCCCAACACGTTCGTTGAAGTTGACCCTGGCATCAAGCCCGATTTTGTCGTCATCGGCGAACCGACGAAGATGCTCACGTATCGCGGACACAAAGGTCGGCTCGAGATGAAGATCTATCGAAGGGCAAGTCTGCGCACGCCGCGTCAAATCACCTCGGCGACAACGCCATCTACAAATTACTTCCCATCATCGCGGGCATCCGCGACAACCGAAACCGCAACTCGGCGATCATGGCATTCTCGGTCATGGCAAGATCACCGTCAGCGATATGCACGTCAAGACGCCGTCCATCAACGCGGTGCCTGATGAAGCCGTCATCTTCATTGACCGCCGCATGACGTTCGGTGAAACGAAGAGCAGGTCCGGGCGCAGGTCGAGGCGTTGATCGAAAGAGTATAAAGACAGCGTCAAACTCGAAGAACTTTACGACGAGCCGTCGTACACTGGATTCGTTTTCCCCGTGGATAAATATTTCCCCGCGTGGGCATTGGAGGAAGATCATCCGCTCGTCCGCGCGGGACAGCTGGCGCGTGAACAAATCGGCTTGACACCCGCCCCCAGCGGCAAGTGGAACTTCTCCACGAACGGAATCTACTGGGCGGGCAAAGCAGGCATCCCCTCGATCGGATTCGGTCCAGGCGACGAAGAGACCGCGCACACGGTCAACGACTCCGTCTCGCTCGAAGATATGGTCAAAGCGACGGAGTTTTATGCGATTCTTCCGAGCTCTCATCAAATAAAAATCAAACTAGCCGCTCTGCGACTAGAAGACTAAAAGACTAGAAAACTAGGAGACCAACTTATGCAAACCAACTTCAGAGGCCGCGATTTCATCGGCGACCTCGACTTCACGAAAGAGGAAGTCGAAACCGTATTAGACGTGGCGTGGGATTTGAAACGCAAGCGCGCGCTGGGCGAACCGCACGCGTTACTGCGCGACAAAGTCCTTGCCATGCTGTTCTTCTTCACGTCCACGCGCACGCGCGGATCGTTCGAGGCGGGCATGGCGCAACTCGGCGGACATGCCGCGTTCATTGACAGCGAGACGACTCAAATCTCGCACGGCGACACCGCGAAAGAGATCGGCGAAATTTTCGGTCGCTACTTCGACGGCATCGCCATCCGTCAATGCGACTGGCAGTATGGCAATCAATATATCAACGAGGTTGCCAAAGCCAGCCGCGCGCCGATCCTCAATATGCAATGCGACGTGTATCATCCGTTTCAATGCCTCGCGGACATTATGACCGTCATCGAAAAAAAGGGACGCGACCTGAAGAAGAAGAAAGTCGTCGTCTCGTGGGCGTATGCCGCGTCGTACAGCAAGCCGATCTCGGTGCCGCAATCGTTGATCCTGCAAATGACCCGCTTCGGCTGTGACGTGGTGCTGGCTCATCCGCCTGAGTTCAAACTGATGCCCGACATCATGCAACAAGCAAAAGATAACGCGAAGAAATACGGCGTCGGTTTCGATGTGACCGATAACATGGACGAAGCCTTCAAAGATGCGGATGTTGTTTACCCGAAGTCGTGGGGTCCGCTTCTGACAACGACGGGCAAAGAAGAAGGCAAGGCGTTGATTGACAAATACAAATCGTGGATCACCGACGAACGCCGCATGGGACTCACCAAAGAAGATTCGATCTACATGCACTGTCTCCCCGCCGACCGCGGACTCGAAGTCACCGATGGCGTGATTGACGGCAAACATTCCGTCGTCTACGATGAAGCCGAGAACCGCCTCCACGCGCAGAAAGCCGTGATGGCGCTCACTATGTCGTAGACAAGTAGACACGGAAACACGTAGACACGTGCATAAGGAAGGAGGCAGGTGTGAGTGAGAGGAAGCCTTTGTATCAATCGCCTGGCGAAAAAGGTAAACGCGGGTTTGAAGACCTGGAATGTTATCAACTCGCGCTGGAAGTTATGGCGAAGGTACATGCTTTCTCGAAAACCCTGCCTCCCGATGAAAAGTTTGATCTGTACGCTCAAATTCGCCGTTCTGCGAAAGGCGTAACAGGAAACATCGGCGAAGCCTATGGGCGTTATCACTATCTCGACAGTCTGCGGTTTTACTCCACTGCTCGCGGCGAACTTAATGAAACACTTGCTCGATTGATTGACGCGAGGGTTTTGAGTTACATCCAACAGCCAGAATTTGAAGAGTTATACAAATTGATTCGACAAGCAGAACAAACCCTGAATGGATACATGAACTACGTCCGTCGTCAACGCGCTGGCTCGCAGGAATTCGGTGACAAAGCCATCCGCGAAGATCAAGCAGATTACGATCTCACAAATTACAACGATAACGACACCAACCAAGCCATCTAGCCGCCTAAACCTGTCTACGTGTCTACATGTGTACTTGTTTACTTGTCTACCTGTGTACTCCCAAGGAGAATCTATGCCAAACAAACTCGCCGTCGTCGCAATCGGCGGCAATGCCCTCATCAAAGATGACAAGCGCGTCACAGTCGAAGATCAAGAAGTCGCGTTGCGCGAAACAGCCGTCCACCTCGCGGATATGATCGAAGCGGGCTGGGACCTCGCCATCGGTCACGGAAACGGTCCGCAAGTGGGATTCATCCTCCGCCGTTCGGAGATCGCCGCAAAAGTCGAGGGGATGCACGAAGTTCCGCTCGATGTCTGCGGCGCGGATTCGCAGGGCGCAATCGGGTATGAATTGCAACAGGCGTTGCGCAACGAATTTTTCAAACGCGGCATGAACAAGAAAGCCTGCACGATCGTCACGCAAGTGTTGGTTGACAAAGAAGATGCCGCGTTCAAAAAGCCAACCAAACCCATCGGCTCGTTCATGGACGAAGCCGAGGCGAAGCGGCGCGAAAAGGAGATGGGCTGGTCGGTGGTGGAAGATGCAGGCAGAGGCTGGAGAAGAGTCGTCGCGTCCCCGTTGCCGAAAGAGATCGTTGAGTTGGACGCGGTGAGGACGCTTCTTTCCGCGGGGCAGGTTGTCATCACGGTGGGCGGCGGGGGCATCCCTGTGGTGGATCGCGGCGACGGCGAACTCGTCGGCACAGCCGCAGTCATTGACAAGGATTTCGCGTCGTCGTTGTTGGCGAGTTCGATCAACGCGGAAATTTTTATCGTGGCAACGGCTGTTGAAAAAGTGGCGATCAACTTCGGCAAGCCCGATCAGCAATGGCTCGACAAAATGACCCTCGCCGAAGCGCAGGCGTACCTCGATGAAGGCAAACATTTTGCGAAGGGTTCGATGGCGCCGAAAGTGCAAGCCGCGATCCGATATTTGGAAAACGGCGGCGGCGCGGCGATCATCACCAACCCCGAAAATATCGGGCGCGCGCTCAAAGGGGAGACGGGGACTTGGATAGTTAAATAAGAATCATGTCACCCTGAGCGAAAGCGAAGGGTCTCTACTTTGCCTACCATGTGTAAAGTTTAGGCAGGGTAGAGATTCTTCGTCGCTCCGCTCCTCAGAATAACATGTTTTGTGTTTTACATACACACACTCAATGTTATTCGACGGCATTTGGGTAGTTGTTCAATGTTATTGAGCAACTGCCCATTGTTTTATATCGTGGATTACAATTATTTCAAATGAGCATTTCTCCCCGCGTTTTATTGAGCATTGATTACGAACCCGTCTTTGCGTTGTTCCGTCATTACGACCACATCCGCGACCCAAAGATTCGCCGCAACATGGACGGCGGATTCACCTCCCGCGCGATTGACTCGATCCTCGATCAACTCGGCGATGCAAAAGCGAGCATTTATCTCGTCGGCGAGATCGCGGAGTGGTATCCCGATGTTCCGCAAAAAATTGTGGATGCGGGTCATGAACTTGGATTGCATTGTCAGTTCCATCGTCCGTTGGTGAACGTGGATCAACTCGCCGACGATCTGCGCGATTCGCAGGCGTGGCGCAAGCCGTTCAACGTGCAGGGCTATCGCGCTCCGATGGTCGGCATCAGCGAGCATGCGTATTCGCTTCTCGAATCGTTCGGCTTCACATATAGTTCGTCCATTTACGCGCCCGCGGGGACGTTGTTGAAAAAAGGCAACATGTGGGAGATTCCCGTCAGCACGTGGCGCGCGCGCGACGCGCATGAAGACCTCGTCGCCCCGCGCGATTTCTCGTTCAAACTTTTGCTGGGCGGAGAATTTCCGTACGGCTCCAGTTTCAGCATCGGATTTCTCGCCCGCCGCATCCTTTCCATCCTCGAAGAAGAACTCAAGCGCGGACATTCCCCCGTCATCATCATGCACCCCTACGAGTTGGTGGACTCTGGCTCCTCATCACGCCTCACCCGCGAC
The DNA here is from genome assembly GCA_046328795.1 of Anaerolineales bacterium. Classification (GTDB taxonomy): domain Bacteria; phylum Chloroflexota; class Anaerolineae; order Anaerolineales; family Villigracilaceae; genus Defluviilinea. The sequence goes on from JAXLVX010000016.1 coordinate 47,201, forward strand.
CTGATTCGGAATCCGCACCTCATCCCTTTTCTCTGGGACAAGTCCCCGTTCCTGCGCGACCTGTTGAAGAGTTTCCCAACTTCATCGTTGAGATCGTATCTCGATGAGACGGTTGTCGTGAATGGTTGACACGTAGTGACGACTTTAGTCGTCGTATTATGGCTAAAAAGCGACTGAAGTCGCTACTACGCTGTCAGGCAATATGAGTTATTCTGAATAATATTGCTTCGAAGGGTTTTGTAAAGAATATCGTTGCGCTATCCGAACCTTTGGGACGTTGTGCTGGCAAATGAAAAATCTTGGAATTAACAAGCTATCCCCCGAAACCCCTCTGCGCGTGCCAGAGTCGCTTTCGTTCGCCGCGACCTTCACCGCGCTCGATTCGTGGACTCAACTGGTAAAAGAAATCTACGGCTACGAAACCTATCGTTTTGAAGCGATGCGAAATAATGAAGTGACGGGCATCCTTGCTCTCACGCATGTCCATCATCCCATCTTTGGGAATTACCTGGCGACGTCTCCGTTCGGCTCATTCGGCGGATTTGCATTCTCCTCCGCCGAAGCGCGTGACTCACTCTTGAACGAAGCGCAGAAACTAGCGGATGAACTAAAAGTTGAATACGCCGTCGTTCGGTTCATCGAAGAAAACAACGCGCCTCCCTCGTCATGGATTCAAAACCCGATCTACTCGACTTATCTCATTGACCTCCCACCGAACCCCGAAGACTTGATGCAAACATTCGGTCGCCAGCATCGCAAACACACGCGCCAATCGCTGAGAAAAGGATTCAAAGTTACATTCGGTCATCTCGAACTGCTGGATGATACCTACGAAGCCCTCGCGCGGAGTATGCGCGAACTCGGCTCGCCGTATCACCCGAAGAAATATTTGCGGACGATGGCATCCCTGCTCGGCGAAAACCTTGAATTTGTCGTGATAAAAGATGCGAAGGATTCTCTCGTCGGCGGCGCGGTGCTTGCTTATCATGGCGATACCGCGACAAATTTACACGCGAACATCTTGAACCAGTATCGCTCGGAATACGCGGGTGAATGCTTGTACTGGAACATCCTCGAACATTACATTCAACGCGGAATGAAGGTCTGCGACATGGGACGTAGCCTGAACGGTTCGGGCAATGAGACTTTCAAAACAAAGTGGAAGCCGCGCAAAGCTCCGCTGGCGTATTGGTATTATTTGCCCAAAGGCGGACACATCCCTGAGTTGAATCAGAAGAGTCCGAAGTTCCAACTTGCGATCTGGATGTGGAAGCGATTGCCTGCCTTCGCAGTGCGGATGTTGGGTCCGCATTTGATTCGGGGGATCGTGTGACGATTCGAGTTGCGACGCTAGACGAATCACTGCATGACCGTTACGCATCCTATCTCGCGGGGAGGGAGGATGCGCGTTTCGGGCATGACCTTGCGTGGGGAAATGTTTTGCGCGAAACGTACGACATCGAGACGCGGCATCTCGTCGCGTTGGAGGGTGAGAAGGTTGTTGGAGTGTGTCCGTTCTTTTTGTGCAAGCCGCTGTTTGGCGGGGCACATTATGTGACGAATCCATTTCCCACGTATTGCGGTCCGCTGGGTGATTCGGCTGAGGCGTTGAACATGCTGATGAGCGCGGTTGCCGAGAAAACTTCCAGCGTGGATCATGCCGAGGTGTTGTCGCCAGTTTCCCTGTCGGAGGTTGAAGCGGGTTTACTTCCGTATGAAGAAAAATTGGATTACACCTATCGTCTGCCGCTTGACCGCGGACTCGATGAAGTCTTCAACTCATTCAGCAAAGATCATAAACGGATTTTGCGGAAGTCTGTTGCGATGGAGATCGTCGTGGATGACGATGGGAAATTTCTCGACGCGTTTCACAAATTGTATGTGAGCATTTACGCGGGCAAGCATGGATTCATCCCGCATGGAAAAAAATTGTTTCGCGCGATCTTCCGTAATTTTTCGAGAGGATCGGCGCGTGTGTATCTGGCGAAAGTCAACGGAAAATTTGTCGGCGCGATGTTCACGTTTTGGACGCGCAATGAAGTATATTATGGCTGGTCGGCGGTCTTGCCTGATAGCGCGCATCACCCGACTCATTTTTTGATCTGGAAAATTATTCAGGATGCGAACGCGGAGGGCTATCGCTTTTTCAACATGGGCGAAGCGGCGCGAGAACATCACGGATTGAATCATTTCAAGCGCGGCTGGGGCACGGAGGTGTTGGAGCCTTGCCGATATTTTATTCTAGGGCGCTCCACGCAACCCTCGCCGCGACTCTTTGACCGAGTCGGTTGGACGCGCAAGATCATTTCCAAACTTCCGTCGGGCATAGTGACCGCGTTCCTCTCGCCTGTGATTCGATTTTTTATATAAACTTCGCGATGTCATTCTGAGCGGGGCGAAGAATCTCCGTCACGGCTAAGAGACCCTTCGCTATCGCTCAGGGTGACATGTTTGAAATGATATTTAGAAAAGGAATTTCCAAATCATGTCTGCTTTCGAGATCGTCAACATTGAAAATATCAAAAAAGTTTTTCGCAATTTCCGCAAGGTTGGCGTTGTGACCACGATTCGTTACATCGTCTCCGACCTGCTGTTCGATATGCGTTACAAAATTGACACGATCAACACCGCGCAACTTGAAACATTGAAGATCGATTCGCAAAATAAATCCGTTGGAAATTATTACGAAGGGACGAACGCCTACATCTTCCAAAAGATGATCTCTCACGCGCAAGTTGACCCCTCCAAAAGTTGTTTCGTGGATTTTGGAAGCGGCAAAGGCAAAGCGATGTTCATGGCGGCGGAGCGCGGCTTCCGCAAGATCATCGGCGTGGAGTTTTCCATCGAGCTGGTGGAAGTGAACCGCAAGAATCTGGAAATTTTCAAATCACGCTCCAACAGCAAAGCGGAGTTCGAGATCCTTCACATGGACGCGTCGGAGTACGCGATTCCCGCCGACGCGAATTTGTTGTTCTTCTCCAATCCGTTCAACGAAGAATTGACCACGAAAGTCATCGGCAATATTTTGAGATCATACGATGAATCGCCGCGCGAGATTTGGGTGGTGCATTTGCATCCGCAGGGCAACATGGCGTTCCCCAAACATCCGCGTTTCAAAATTGCGTACGAAGCGCGCGAGGGTTTCGTCTTTCAGTTACGAGACAACGATTAAGAAAGCGTTTTGAAATTCGCTTTTGGTGTGGCGAATTTTCCTTTCGGACAATTTTTAGCCACGAATTTCACGGATTTGCACGAATTTTTGTCTTCTGCCGACCAACCTTTGTGATCTTCGTGTCCTTTGTGGTGATTTTTTAAACACTCTCTACGGTATGAAAAACACTTCATCTCTCCTCCGCGTTTGGAATTTCCTCCGCAAGCCCGCTGTTTCGCTCACACTGCGCGTCGCCGTCAGCGTATTACTGCTCGCGTATTTGATCCGCCTCTCCGCGTTCACCGAGATCGCGCGCGCGTTCAGCCGCATCAACCCGCTGATGTTGCTGGCGTTCTTTTTTCTTTATTACCTCTCGCTAAGTCTGCAAGCGATGCGCTGGAAAATTCTCCTCAAAGCATGGGACGTGACTCAATCCTACGGCGTCCTCTTCCGCCAGATTTTGATCGGCTTGTTCTTCAACAACTTTTTACCTGGGAGTATCGGCGGCGACGCGTTTCGACTCTACTCAGGCGGACGCGACACTGGCAAAGTGGAGTCTGTCGCCGCCACGATATTTTATGAGCGCGTCCTCAGCTACGGTTCACTCGTGACGTTGGGACTGCTCGCGCTTTTCTCCCGCTTTGATCCCGCCCGCGACTGGGTCTTCTGGCTGTTGCTCGGCGGAGTGTTCCTCGCATTGACTGGCATCGTCACCGTTTCCACGCTTCCCGCGTTTGGGCGTTGGGCTGAAAATTTTGTCGCCCGTTTCCCGTTCGCTGAAAAATTCCGACTGAAAGATTGGGTGCATAGCTTCCGCTTCAAGGTGAGTCACCCTGGGGTGCTGGCGCTCGTCTTCCTCATTTCCTTTGCCGTCCAACTGCTCGACATATTCTCCTTTTGGGTGATCGGCGTCGCCATTCAACTGCCCGTCAAATTTACGGACTTGATGCTCTTCGTCCCTTTGTTGTATCTGGCGATCCTGTTGCCGTTATCGTTCAACGGCATCGGCATCCGCGAGAGCGTGTTCGTCATCTTCGCCGCGTCGTGGGGCATCACCTCCGCCGACGCCGTTGCATTCTCGCTAACTGTGTTCGCATTGGGTCTGGCGGGAAGCCTCGTGGGCCAGAGATCATCTACTGGTTCGACCGTTCGCGCGAATGGACGATACAAAATCCGTTTGAATCCAAGACTATCGAGTTTTTCAAAAACTCGGAGGTCTTGAATTCAGGCTATGGTTGAGAGCAGGAAAAACCCGAAGCCACGCCCTGCGAAATGCTTGAAATGCCGCACGCGCGAAGCGCAGTCCGCAGCAGGTGTACGCTTTGTTAAAAAGAAGAAGTTCCCGCTCCTTTTTGTAGGCGTGGAACTTTTTCATCCCGTTTTCTCTAAGCCTTGACTTTGCTGTTCATCGGTAGCCTGCTTTTGACCTTAGAAGAGTATGTTTTGTTTCGCTACTATTAGACTGTCGCCGAATAGTCATCTTAAATTATTCAAATTGATTTATGGATATAAATCAGATTTTTGCTGAAAACATAAAGATGTTACGCCAAGCACAGGGACTTTCTCAGGAAGCACTTGCCGATAAGGCTGGATTGCACCGAACTTATATTGGGGCAGTTGAAAGGTGTGAGCGAAACATTACTTTATTCAATAGACCTCTTGCATAAGTGTGCCATAATAGGCACATGAACTACAAAACCATCGAAACTCTGAAAGAAAGTGACTTCAAACGGCTAACGGGCGTCCAGCGCGAAACTTTTGATCAGATGCTGGCGGTGATCACGAAAGGGTTGCGAGACTTCGGGAGGCCGCCCAAACTGAGCCGAGCGGATCAGTTGTTGCTGACCTTGATGTACTGGCGAGAATATCGCACGGAATTTCATATTGCCCAATCCTTTGGTGTCAGTGAAGCCACCGTGTGTCGCACCATTCGCAAGGTCGAGGAGGCCTTAGTTCGTTCAAAACAATTCCGTTTGCCTGGCAAGAAGGCTCAAGGCAGTGACACGGTGTTCGAGATCGTGCTGGTGGATGTCAGCGAACAACCCGTGGAGCGTCCAAAAAAAGCCAAAAACGGCATTATAGCGGCAAAAAGAAGCGTCACACCCAAAAAGCGCAGGTGATGGCGGATCGAAAAAGTACCCAGATCATAACCACCGCTTTTAGTCATGGAAGCAAACACGACTTCCAACTGTTCAAAGACGATGCCTGTGAGTTCTCTGCACATCTGCGGCTTCTGGCCGATGCTGGTTACCAAGGATTGATGGAGCTTCATGAAAACAGTCAGACGCCTTTCAAAAAATCCAAATACCATGCGCTGACAAAACGAGAAAAACAGAGCAATCGGAGTTTGGCACGCAAGCGGATTGTGATTGAGCATATATTTCGTAAGTTGAAGGTGTTTCGGATTTTGAGCGAGAGGTATCGCAATCGCAGAAAAAGGTTTGCTTTGCGTTTCAACCTCATCGCGGCTATTTACAATCTCGAACTCAACTCATCCTGACTTTTGCAAGAGGTCTAATGCAAATCGAATTGCTCAGGCATTGGGTAAAAGTCTGAGCGATTGCTTAAGGGAGAAAACTAAATGACTGACCAAAATACATTACATAAAGCATTAGAGCAAGTTTTGGAACAGTACCGTGAATCTTTCTCTGGAAAATCATATGAGGATGAAAATAACGATACAGATTTACTCATGGACGTTTTTGGTATCACACCAGAAATAAAGCGTGAAAACCGTCAATATTGGGGGCGAGAGTTAGGAATGTGTTGGCAAAGGCTTATTGTTGAACTTTGTCATCAGACAACTGCAAAATTTACACCTGCTCTAAGATTTGGTTCTGATGAACCCTGCGATTTAACCGTTGGAAACCAAGCAATTGACACAAAATACCGTATTGGGTCAGGCGATTCTGGAACGCTAAAGAAATTTAAGGCTTATGCTCCACTTTTGAAGGATGCTGGCTATGAGCCAGTTTTACTTATTTTGCGTGATGATAATTTGCCAGCAGCAATTACAGCCTGTAGAGTAGGTGGATGGACAGTTCTTACAGGAAACGTCACATTTGAATATGTGTATAAACTTACAGGCTTTGATATTAAAGCATACTTAACTGCGAAGGCTGCCGAACATAAGGTTGGTCGCTAACTAACGGCGATATCGTTTCTTCTCTCGTGAATTCTGATAAACGTTTATTAATTATCTCTATGTATTCTGGAACAATCTCAATTCCCAGATAACTTCCACCTAGTTTCTTTGCGGCAACTAGAGTTGTACCAGAACCCGCAAAGGGATCTAATACAATATGTTCATCAGATAGGGGAACAAGCATTTCTATTAATTTTTCCATTAAAGCCAGTGGTTTTACTGTGCAATGTACTTGCTGTTTATCTTCTTTAGTTTTTTGTATGCCTTCAATGATGTTTGATTGAAACGAACCGTCATCGTTTTTTGTGTAGAAGTAACTAACACCATATTTTAGATGGGTATTTATATAGTTTTCTTCCAATGGTTTTTGAAGAACTACGATTGCTTCCCATTCATTGCGTAAGCAACTATGCCAACCTTCTGCGCTTTGGTAATCAGAAACACCTTTTTGCTTCAAAGCCGATGCTAGATTGTCGCCCTTCGGTATTCCACTATGCCTTCTATAAACTAAAGTGTCTCTAGCGTAAAATCCCGCGTCTTCTAAAGCCACCTGAACGTGCGCCATAGTTCTTGTGCTATTAAATACGGCTACAACTGCACCAGGTTTACAGACACGATACACCTCTGCTCCCCATTCAGCACACCAGTTTTGATAATCTATGATGTTTTCCCTATTTCTTTGATACCAGCGGGCATTTCTTACACCACCAGCAAGACCGCTTCCATATGGGATATTCTTAACAAGAGTTTTACTGTCTTTAATTCTATCTAATCTGCGTTCAACTTCATTTGCGTCCCATTTATGCCCAATAAATTCATAGTTGTATGGTGGGTCAGTTATGCAAGCAGAGATTGAATTTTCAGGAATATCACGCAATATTTCTCTGCAATCACCAGAAAAAACCTTATTTTTGAATTCCATTATCAACCTGTCCTGTCTCGTTAGAAATCATTTCTACCAATAGTAAGCAATACGCGGATTCATGTCAAGTTTACTTTGTTGCGCAAGGGCAGGCTAACTACGTCTTAATCCTACTTTTCGCCGTATAAGATGCTGTAGGGATACTACGGCAAATTCTTTGTATGACCGTTTATCTCCGTGCTATTGTACCCCTGAAACAACCCTCCAACTCCGAACCAGCCATCACCAAACCGAAGATTTCACGATAAGATATACCTATCCATGAAAAATTTGCAACAGCAGATTTCAACTTTCGCATCGCGTCCGTTCGCCATCCCTCTTGTCTTGCTCATCGTAACCGTCCTCGCCTACGGATTATCCTTCTGGCGGCTGGGCTTTTACTGGGACGACCAGCCCATCTCGTGGATTCGCTACGAACTGGGAACCGCCGCGACGACAAAATACTTCTCCGATTCGCGTCCCGTCTGGGCATTGCTCTATCAATTGACGGGACACGTCCTCCCGCCCGTGCCAGCCGTCTGGCAGTTGTTCGCCATG
>JAXLVX010000160.1:0-1573 GCA_046328795.1 Anaerolineales bacterium
TTGCGCGTCGCGGAAGGTACGGAGTCCGCTTTCTTGCGACACGCCGGCTCCCGTCAGCGCGACCAGTTTGACAGCTTGCGCTGAGCCATGCCGAAGCGTCCGCGAAAGAAGCGAGATAAGTTCGGGAGGAAACGTCACAGGGTTAGTACGGCCGACACATCACCATCGAGATATTTTTATCGAAAACTTGACTGCGGGCAACTTCTTCCATATTTTTGTCGTACGCCACGAGTTGATATTCGATCCACGCTTCTCGGAACCAGTAATATTTTCGGATGTTCTCCGCGCTGACGTTGTAATAAAACGAGCCGTTCTCGTTTTGAAGCATTTCGCCGGAACTCCAGTCGCCTAACAACATGGTGTCCGATTTTTCGCGCGGGCGCATGAAGAGATACACGTAACGAGTGTGGACGATATCTTTGACAAAAGCAGTGACCGTTAACTCGCGCGGCGAACAAGGCCCGCTGTTGTAATAGAAAACGTAATACGAAACAAGAATAGTAATGAAGCTATTGCCCGACGGCGTGAGATTTGACGAGCTTTGCGAGGTGGACGGCAGTTGAAGCGTGGGAAGAATCGTCGGCGATTCGGTGGGCTGACCGGGGACGAATGGAGTCTTCGTCGGCGTGAAGGTGACGGGTGTGGGCGTGAGGGTTGCAAAAAGGTCGCGCGTGGGAATCAGGGTGACCGTGGGTTGAGGCGTGGGCGTATCCACTGGCGGCAAAGGCGTAGGAGTGGCGATCAGGTTGAGAAGCGGAGTCAATCCCGAACATCCGCTTAGAAAGAGCATTAAGATCAGCGCAAGTTGAAGAAATTTTTTCATAACGTATCCTATGCTCAATTTTACTTGTTGATGACGCGGCAACTCGTCAGCGATACTTCATTGCGCGATACGACGGAGCGCCCCAGCACAGCCAGCGAAGACGTGGAGGCGACAAACTGAAATTGAAGCCAGGCATCTTCGTATTTATCGTAATCGTTGATCTGATCCAAGTGGATCGTATAAAAATATGTCCCGCGGTCGTTGTCGTTGAGGATCGCGCCGCCGCCCCAATCGGTGCGACGCGCGCTGTATTTATCTTGCAGGCGGATGTACAAGAGGACGTATTTGAGACCCCTCGGTTTGACGATGGTGGTGATGAATTTGATTGAGCGCGCGCCGTCGCAGTTGTAGCCCCACACCAATTGACTTGTGGAACGAGTGACCGAAACAAAGATTTGCCTTGAGGGCGTAAATAAATTCACATCGAGCGGTTCGAGCGTGATGGTCGAACGAGGGGAAGGCGTTGCGGTTGGGAATTTTGTGTTGGGGATCACCGGCGTGGACGTGCCGAATCCCGCTGGCGCGTCGGTGTTGATGGTGAATAGATCGGGCGTGAAGGTAGCAGGCAGGGCAAATGGCGTTGGGCTTGATTCAGGCAGGACGACTTGTTGCGTGGGCGTAGCAAAAAACGAGAGCGGGTTGGGAAGACTGCCGCACCCGGCAAGCAGGGCTACGATGATGTTGACTATAATGAATCGTTTCATGAATCACCTATCAAAATGAAATGACGAGATTGCTTCATCGCCTGCG
>JAXLVX010000017.1:0-52505 GCA_046328795.1 Anaerolineales bacterium
ATGTCCTAATTGCCGCCAGATGATCGCGGCGAACGTTGAACAACTCTTTGATGTGACTCAAGACCCGCAAGCCAAGCAGAGACTGCTCGGCGGCGTGTCCAACATGGCGCGTTGTCCGCACTGCGGGTTTCAGGGACGCCTCGCCACGCCGATCGTGTATCACGACAACGAGAAAGAATTGCTCCTCACCTTCTTCCCGCCTGAGTTGAACGTGCCGTTGAACGAGCAGGAGAAGATCATCGGTCCGCTCATCAAGAAGATCACCGACAGCCTGCCCGCCGAAAAACGGAAAGGGTATCTGCTTAGCCCCTCCCCTAACCTGACGTACGAGTCAATGATCAAGGTCATCTTGGGCAAGGACGGCGTCACGCCTGAGATGCTCAAGGCGCAACAGGATCGCGTGGGGATCGTCGAGCGACTCATCCAAGCGAGTTCGGCGGATGTGCGGAGCGAGATCATCAAGCAGAACATCGCCTTGTTCGACGAGCAATTCTTCGCGCTGTTCAGCCGTCTCGCGCAAGGCGCGATGCAAAGCGGACAGGACACAATCGGCAAACAACTCGCGGATGTGCAACGTCAACTTCTCGATGAGACCGAATTTGGGCGCGGGTTGCGAGAGTCGGTTGGGGAACTGGAGACAGCCCAAAAGTCCCTGCAAGAGGCGGGGCAGAGTCTCACGCGCGAGAAACTGCTGGACTTCGCCCTCGAGTCTCCGAATGATGCGCGTCTGCGTGGATACGTCACGTTGGCGCGGCAGGGAATGGATTATCAATTCTTCCAACTGCTCACCGAAAAAATTGACAAGGCGGCTGGCGACGAAAAGGCGAGACTCGAAGCGATCCGCGAGAAATTGCTTGAGTACACAAACGAAATGGATAAGCAGATCGAAGCGCGTTACAAACAGGCGCAAGAGTTTGTCGAGTCGCTTCTTGCGCAGGAAGATATTGTCAAAGCGGTGCGCGATAATATTGACGGCTTCACACAAGATTCAGTTGACTTGGTGAATCAAATGCTGAGACAGGCATCCGAGAAGAACGATTACACGCGCATGGGCAAACTGCAAAAGATGGTGGAAGTGTTGCGCGAAGTTTCGACTCCGCCCGAAGTGGCTCTCGTCGAACAATTGCTCGACGCGCCCGATGATACGTCCGTTGAAAAAATGTTGGAAGCAAACAAAGCCATGGTCAACGACCAGTTCATGCAGGCATTGATCGGTCTGGTCGGGCAGGTGGATCAAGCCGCAGAACAAGGCAACCCTGAAGCGAAGGCGTTAGGCGAAAAAATAAACGCGATCTACAAGACCGCGTTGAAATTTTCGATGAAGCAGAATATGTGATCAAAAACCCAAACCCTAGCCACGGATTTCACCGATTTACACGAATTAAAGCCGACCAAACATGGTCGGCTTTTCAATTGACTCACTTGAGGAGAAAAAAAATAAAAATCCGTGATAATCCGTGTAATCAGTGGCTGATGGTTTTGATTACCGCAACCCCTCAAACAAATCCGTTTCTCTTTTTCTTCCCCCATTCACCAAACTCATCGCGCGATAGAACGATCCCTGCAACGTCAACAGTTGACGAACCTCATCCTCTGGCAACTCCAACAACGGACCGAGGCTGGGCAGTTGGCTTTTGTGACACAGGATCGCCTCCCATGCTTTTCGCCACCATGAAGAAACATCAACCTGCGTCGTGATCATCCAATCTTTCCACGCGGCTTCACCGCGAATATGATCGTCCACGGGGAATTCGATCTCGCCCAAATACTTCATAAAGAAATTGGCGAACGGTTCCGAATCGACATAATAGTACAACTTGGACACGCGATGCGCTGGTTGTTTCTCCGCATCCGCATAATTTGAATCCGCCGCGCAGAGGATCGCCGCATTCGTGAATTGCGAAATAGCGATGTGATCGGGATGCCCATACGCGCCGTCGTGCGCGAACGTGACAACGACATGCGGCTTGATCCGCCGAAGATGCGCGACGATTCGTCCGACCGCCTCAGTCGGATTCGCCTGATCAAGATCGCCATCAATGTAATTCAGAAAGCGGATCTCTTTCAGCCCGAGGACTTTACCCGCATTCTCCAACTCCTGCGTGCGGATTCGTCCGACTCCTTCCAAGCCTGGGTTTGGTCCCTCCGAATCCCACCAGCCCCGCTCCCCCCGCGTCGCGCAGACGAGATACGTCTCGATTCCCTCGGCGGCATACTTCGCCAGCACGCCGCCCAACCCCATAGACTCGTCGTCGGGATGGGCGAATATCGCGAGGAGTTTCAATTTGTCGGTCATGGTAGCCTCTCGTATCAAGACCTCACAGGATTTCAAATCCCGTGAGGTCTAATTTGTTATTCACGCGCAACCTTCCACACGCGTTCAAACTCCATCATAAATTGTTTCGCTATCGCTTCGTTATAAATGATGAGCAGGTTTTCGTCGTTGCGCGTCTCCGCGCTTTGCGAAAAGTTGTAGGAGCCGATGACAACAATGGACTCGTCAATGATAAAAATCTTGTGATGCATCTGCCCTTCGTTGCCGTCAATGCGGACATCTATCCCCGCTTGCTTGAACGGATCGAACTCCGTTCCTTGATTGGATGCGATTTGCTCCTCGTCCATCACGCCTCTCACCGTGAGTCCATCCTCCGCTTTTTCGCGGACGATGTCGCCGAGATCGTTGGTGGTGAACGAAAATGTGAGGAAATAAATGCTATCCTCCGCGCCGCTCAACACAGCCGCCACCTGACTTGCCACGCCATCGTCGGGGGAGAAAAATGTGTCCACGCGCGTTGAATCAATCGTCAGCGTGGGATGAGGCGTTTCGGGAATCACGATCTCGCCGAATGCGTTATCCAAAAACATCTCGTCAAATTCTTTGGTGTAATTCTCCGCCATCTTCGTGGAGAGGATTCGTATCATCGCATTGTTGTCGTCGTACGCGCCCGAGTCGGTGAAATTCATCGTCCCGAGCCACACTTCGGATTTGTCAATCACCATGAATTTGTCGTGCATCAAGCCGTCCTGTTTGTCGCCGACGATGGGGATGCCCGCTTCGAGCAACTTTTCCACATCCGACGAATCCATGTTCGTGGACTCCATCACCATGCGCACAGTCACGCCGCGATCATGCGCGCGGAGCAACGCATTGCGGACGCTGTTCAACGTGAGGCTGTACGCGGCAACGTCAATGCTCAACCGCGCCGAATCAATCGCCGCGACGAGCGGCACATCCACGCCGCCTGTGCCTTGCGATGAGAACGGATCGGCGGGGTCGGTGAAATACAACTCGAACCACGAGCCTTTGACTCCGTAGCCTGTTTGCAGATCAATCGGAGTGAGTTCAATGGCGGGGGTTTGGGTAACATCCACATCAGTCGGTGGAGCTGCGGTACTACTTCCACAAGCGGAAATCAACAAACAAAGCATTACTAAAATCATTGGACGGGTTCTCATTCACCCTCCTGATGGTTTTTGATCAGGTCGTTGATAGACTCTAATTTCCATAAAGAAAACAACTGTGTCCGAACAATGAAGCGGCAAAATTGTTTCTTGAGCCATTCGGGCATGTAAGGCACAACCCCTTTGCACAGCATGGTGAAGCGTGTTTTATTTTCACTCACAGGGTCGAAGCGAAAGGTAATTTCCAATGCGCTTTTCGCTCTCTGAGGCGTGTGCCGAACCGTGACGTACTCAAACGGCTTGATATCCAGTATGTCTTCGACGACAACTTGTTTATCGCCATGCACGCAATGATTCCGCGCGCCGACCGCGCCGCTTCGTCCCCGAATGCGGAGGATCGGCAGGATCTCGCTCGTCATCCATTTACCGCGTTTGATGGGATCGTTGAACCAGTCCCACACAACAGCAGGCGGAGCATCGTAGTCAAACTCGAAGATGAAGTGCGCTTCGCCGCGCGAGATGAAGATGCGACGCGCGTCCATGAGTTCATCGTAACGTCCGTGAAGGTCCATGCTGAAGGTGTGGACTTCGCCCAAATGCTCGTACGTTTCGATCTGTTCCACCAGCCCTTCGAACGACGCGGTGAAATGCGAAAGTCCCTGCTCGGTGAACATGGCATACGCCCGCCAGCCCGTTTTCTCGGCGAGGCTATTCTTCGTCAGGCGATGGAGCAAATTCACATCCGAGCCGAGCAACTCCCGCGTCCCTGAAATGTTTTGCACGAAGTATTCTCCGTGATGTGTAATGAACTTCAAATCGAGGTTGGGGATATTTCGACAGGCGTTGCAAGTGCAAGTCGTGCGGCGATGTGACGCGTCGCGGCGCAAACGAAACGCAACGTATGTTGATTCGATCAGTTCGAGCAGGGTCTCTCCGCGCGGAATATCTGCCTCAGGCGCGTACGCAAAGACCGCGTCGCCTTCGATCTTCGAGATGGTCATCAAAGGCTTGACGCATTCGATGATACATTCCAGCAATTCGGTGAGTATCTCTTGGGAATGTGTTAACTCAGTTGTGGCAACGTAGGAGGTGTAGCCCGAAATGTCTGCGAGCAAGAGATGTCCGTGCTGGGTATCGTTCACTATTCGTCGCTCGTTGCCTTTGCAAATTCCTTGCTGGCAAGTTCTGTCGCTCTTCGCAACGCCGCTTCATATTGATGTTGGTACAGGAGCACAAACTTCAACATCAGATTTTTCGCAAAACGCGGCATGGGCATGTGCATTTGAAGCAGGTCGTGGACGCGCGTGCCGCCGTTCGGAAGCGGCTCGAAGCGGAACGTTTCGGTGAATCCCTTTTTTCCGTTCTCGTATGAATCGGCAGTCGAATATTCGAACGGACGCCAATCCAAAATCACTTCGGTGCTTTTGGACTTGCCATGAGCGCAGTGATTGCTCGCGCCCGCGCCCGCGCGCCCTTTGGGTCTCTTGCCGAGCGACCACGTCACGTGTCCGCCGTTCCAGAGGTTGCGCTTGATGGGGTCTTGCATCCATTCCCACGTCACGGAAGGAGGCGTGGGGAAGTCCACGCGGACGATGAGGTCGGCATCCTTCTCGTCTAGCATGATTCGGCGCGACTCGGTGATCTCCTTGTAACGTTTGTGCAGGTCAATGTTGAACGTTTTGATCTCGCCGAGATGTTCGTATTCCTCCATCTGCACATGAACATCTTCGAGATTCAATCCGAGGCGGGCAATGCACTGTTCAGTCACCAAAATATACGCGCGCCAGCCCGTTGATTCCGAAACATGATTCTTCGTGAGCCGATGGATCAGGTTCACATCCGATCCAACAAGTTCGCGGATGTTCGCCACATTTTGAACGACGAACTCGCCGCAATGCGCGAAGAATTTCAGATCGAGCGATGGGATGTTGCGGCAGGCGTTGCACGTGCAGGTCGTTTTGTGTTTGATCGAAACGAGCCTGTCGCGGAACGCCACATAAATGGACTCGATAAAATCAACCAGCGTATCGGCGCATGTAAACACGCCCATCGAAGAATAGGCAAAGACCGCGTCGCCTTCGAGTTTCGAGATGGTCATCACGGGCTGAAATTTTTCGACGAGCAACTCCAGCAATTCAGAGATGATCTCGTGCGAATGCTCCAACTCCGTTTTTGCGACAAACGATGTATAACCCGAAATATCCGCGATCAACAAATATCCGCGTTGCGTAACTGCGCTCATCCTCGTGATTATAACCTCGCCCACCCCCGACCTCCACCGCCGCTCCCGAAGAACATCGGGACGATGTGAAGCGAGAGTCTCCCCCAAATTCCGCATGTGAAATATAAATAATCATTCAAACTTTTTCTGCGGAATTTGGGGGAGCGTTGGCGGGGTATTTATAATTTCTCAACATGACAACCTCCAACGCAAACAAACAGACTGCGCGCGGCGGGAACGGTGATGTTCGCGATCCTCTTCGGTCAACTCGCGGGACTCGCGCGCGGCATCATCGTCGCCAACACATTCGGCGCATCGCCAGAACTCGACGCGTTCTTCGCCGCGAACCGCGTCAGCGAGACTCTCTTCCTCCTCGTCGCAGGCGGCGCGCTTGGCTCTGCATTCATTCCGACATTCACTGGACTCCTCGCTGCAAAGATGAAACGGATTCAGCCTGGCGACTCGCCTCCTCCCTAGCGAACGCGGTCACTCTGACCCTCAGCCTGCTTGCGGCGTTAATCGCTTTGTTCGCCCCTCAAGTTGTTCGCTTCGCCCTCGCCCCTGGACTTTCAACTAACCCTGAACTTTTTTCGCTCACGGTTTCACTACTTCGCATTCAATTAATTTCAGCAGTCTTATTCGGCTTAGGCGGATTGATCGTCGGCATCCTCAACGCGCATCACGTGTTCCTCATCCCTGCGCTCACCCCCGCCATGTATCAACTCGGAATCATCTTCGGCGCAATCTTCCTCGCGCCATCAATGGGCATCTTCGGTCTCGCATGGGGAGTCGTCATTGGGGCGGTGTTGTATTTGGTGGTGCAGGTTCCGTCATTGATAAAACTACTGCGTGTACTGCGCATTCGTACCTATACCACGCAATACGCAATACGCAGTATCCTCGGCTTACAAGACCCCAACGTTCGCCAAGTCTTAACTCTTATGATCCCAAGATTATTAGGAGTAGCCGTCGTCCAACTCAACTTTTGGGTCAACACCAATCTCGCCTCCAAAATGGAAGAGGGCAGTGTTGCCAGCCTCACGTACGGATTCTCTCTCATGCTCATGGCGCAAGCCGCAATCGCTCAATCGGTCGCCATTGCCGCCATGCCGACATTCTCCGCGCAACACGCGCTCGGCAAACTGGATGAAATGCGCGCGTCGCTTGCGGCATCCCTGCGCGGAATCTTGTTGATGGCTGTCCCTGCCAGTGTGGGACTCATCATCCTGCGCGAGCCGTTGATTTCATTTCTTTATCAACGCGGCGAATTCAACTCGCGCTGACGTTCAACTCGTCGCGTGGGCATTGCTCTGGTTTGCGGCGGGACCCCGTCGGTCACTCGATCATGGAAGTGTTGACCCGCGCCTTATTGCGCAACAGGATACAAAGACTCCGTCATCATCGGCACGATCGCGATGGGACTCAATGTGGTATTCAGTATTTTCTTTTCAACATGGTTCGCGCAAATTGGATGGTTTCCGCTCGGAGGGCTTGCGCTGGCAAACTCGCTCGCCACCGCGCTCGAAGCAACCGCACTGTTCATCTTCATGCGCAAGCGATTGAATGGGATCGAAGGCAAGTCAATTGCAAACAGCGCGTGGAGAGTCGCGCTGGCAGCGTTGGGGATGGGAATCGGTTTGGGGATGTGGACCCAGTCATCTCTGGGTCAGACGCGTTGGTTGATTGCGTTGGGAGGCGTCGCCGTTGGCGGAGTCATCTATTTAATCGGCGTTACGATTCTCAAAGTCCCCGAAATTCAAATCTTGTTTAACTCAATTGCGAGGAGATTGCTTCGGCGGAAGAACGCCGCCTCGCAATGACATCCGTTATTTCCAGATCATCCACTGACTCGTCGCGACGATGATGCCCAATAAAATTCCGCCCGCCACTTCGAGCGGTGTGTGACCAATCACTTCGCGCAGATCTTTCTCGCTGAAGATGTGCCCTTTTAATAACTCGTCGAACAAGACGTTGATGCGCTGCGCGTGAATGCCTGCTTGTTGACGCACGCCCGCCGCGTCGTACGTAACGATCATGGTGATGGCAACGCCTAACGCAAAAAGCGGATTCGCAAATCCGTGATACAAACCGATCGCCAGAGTCGTCGCGGTCATCAACGATGAATGTGAACTCGGCATTCCGCCCGTGGTGAGCATCAACGACCAATTCCATTTACGCGTGCGAAAATAATCGAGCGGCAGTTTGATCACTTGCGCGAGTAACCATGCGATGAGTCCCGCGATCAACGCTTTGTTCTGAAATATCTCGATCAGATTCATTCAGACTCTTTCTCGAACGCCGACACTTGATCGCCCGCGACTTGCTTCACTTTGAGTTGAGCCGCTTCGAGCAGAACGCCGCATCGCGCCGCGAGAGCCTGTCCGCGCTCAAAGAGTTTGATCGCCTCGTCAAGTTGACTCTGTTCGCCTTCGAGAGTCTCGACAATCCCCTCAAGTTCGGCAAGCGCTTCTTCGTACGTTAATTCTTCCACAGGTTTTTCTGATTTTTTGATTGATGCTTTTGGCATGATGACTCCTCTGAGTCATGTCACCCTGAGCGACAGCGAAGGGTCTCCTATCGCGCGAGGAGATTCTTCGCCGCATAGAACAAGAGCGCGGCTCAGAATGACATGGCTATGATTTTTTTACCTCAAACTCTCCATCACTCACTCTAACTTTCATTTCATCGCTCGCCTGCGCAACGCGGGATACAACACTGCCATCGTCTTTTCGGGTCACCACAGCGTATCCGCGCGCCAACACCGCCAGCGGACTCAACGCGTCGAGCCGTTTGCGAGTCCCTTCGATGTGCTTGCGCTCCAAAATTATACGATTGAACGCGGCGGACGATGCGCGGCGAGATAATTCGTCCACGCGTTGCGATTCGGATTGGATGCGGCGCGAGGGAGTGAGGTAGCGGAGTTGGGATGCGAGGGAGGAAAGAGAGGATTGTTTGTTAGCAATGATAGTGAGTGTGTGAGAAGAGACTAGAGACTGGAGATTGGAGATTGTTGCGGCGAGGTCTTGGATCGTGATCGGCGTGGCGAGTTCGGCGGCGGCGGTGGGAGTCGGGGCGCGGAGGTCGGCGGCGAAGTCGCACAGGGTGAAATCCGTTTCGTGACCGACGCCTGAAATGATCGGAACTTGCGACGCGGCAACCGCGCGGACGACGCGCTCGTCGTTGAATGCCCACAGGTCTTCGATGGAGCCGCCGCCGCGGGCGATGATGATGACATCGGGAGACTGGAGACTGAGAGACTGGATGGCTTTAACAAGGGCGGGAGGGGCTTCGACTCCTTGCACGGGCGAGGGAGCGAGGAGCACTTCAACGAGAGGCAGGCGTCGTCGCAGTGTGTTGAGCATGTCGCGCAGAGCCGCGCCAGTCGCGGACGTGACAATTCCGATGTTGCGCGGCAGTTCAGGGATGGGACGTTTGCGCTCGGGGTCGAACAATCCCTCGGCTTCGAGTTGCGCTTTGAGCCGCATGAACTCTTGATATAACGCCCCCTCCCCCACAGGGCGGATCTGATCCGCGTAGAGTTGATATTGTCCCTGCGGTTCGTAGATGCCGATCTTGCCGTGGACTTCCACCTCCATGCCATCGCGGAGAGGAAGTTTTAGCCGCGCCGCGCTTGTCTTCCACATCACGCATTTCAATGAAGCGTTGGCATCCTTGAGCGTAAAGTACACATGTCCCGAGGCAGGACGCGAGAGATTCG
This sequence comes from Anaerolineales bacterium, assembly GCA_046328795.1. Lineage (GTDB taxonomy): Bacteria > Chloroflexota > Anaerolineae > Anaerolineales > Villigracilaceae > Defluviilinea. The sequence continues at coordinate 9,342 of JAXLVX010000017.1, forward strand.
ATATCTCCCCTTGCACCCACACATCTTGAAGAGTCTCGTTCTCCTCCAACAACTTGCGGATGAGGAAGGTCAGTTTTGAGACGGTGAATGTTTGAGGGGTTTCTTGAAATAAGGTAGGTTGCATTGGTGGGAGGATAATCGAAAAAGGATGAATTAGGAAGGATAACGGGTGAATAGATAGTTGGTAAAGACGTTTTCGCCTATAAGTAACCCGAGGAAGTAACGGATAATGGCTATTGCCCTAGATCAAATCGCCCGCAAAAAACTTGTGCTTGTTAAGCAGCTCTATCAGCGAGCCGTGTTGGATTCTCAAAGAGCAGCTAGCAAATTAAAACGCATTCTCGCAATAATCGAATTTGACTTAGCAATTGAAACGATATTGAAGACAATTGTTGGCGCATTAGACACGACAAAAACCCCTGATAGTGATTTTCATAAATTAATAGAGCAAGCAAATTTATCATTAAGGGTTGCGAATCTTGGATCGGTCTCGGATGAGGCGCACATCAAATATATTCGGCGCACGCGAAACAATGCTCAACATCAAGCAATCTATCCTAACGAGACCGAGTTGAGCGATTGCCGAACATACACCCGAGATTTCTTGTACGCAATTGCCACGCAAGTCTGGGGTATTGATTTTGAAAAAATCAGTCTCAGTGAACTTATAGAGGATTCGGATATTAAGCAATTTATTTTAGATGCCTACCAAAATTTTGAGGAGCAAAATTATTCTGTCGTAGTTGACTTAGCTTCTGAAGGAATGGATAGAGCCTTAAGTTTTGTGGAAGACGCAATAATAGGAAATTTTTCGTCGTTTATTAGCGGAATAGCACTTACAGACTCTTTTAGAAAAGGGAATGACGAATATTTGTTGCATGACAGCCATCACAGCCATGATGAGCGGGAGATGTTGGACGTATTTAAAAGAATGCGTAAGGTTCTAATTTACTTGGCTTTAGATATTGATATTAGCGAATTTGAAAAATATGAACAAATTGTTGGATATACGTACTTTACAATGGATGACAAGCATCACCGACATAGCGACATAGAAACAGTATCTCAAGATAACGCCGAGTTTGTACTCACTTATTGTATAAACACCATTGCTCGCATAGAGGAAATAACAGGGTCGATCAAGAAACCATTTGGCAGAGAAAATTACTGGGAATAATTTTCAAAAAAACCTCTAGCCAACTTTCTGCTAAAATTCTTTTATGAAACAACTCTGGGCGCCATGGCGTATGATCTACATCGAAAATCACGATAAAGAAGAAGGCTGCGTGTTTTGCAACGCGCAAGCCAAGGAGGACAGCGCGGAGAACCTCATCGCGTTTCGCGGCGAGCGCGCGTTCGTGATCCTCAACCGCTATCCCTACACGAGCGGACACTTGATGGTCATCCCCTTCGTCCACAAGCCGAATCTCGAAGAATTGGATTCCGCAACCCGCGCCGAAATGATCGAGTTGACTTCGCGCTGTACGACCGCGCTGAAAAACATCTACCACCCGCAGGGATTCAACGTCGGCGTGAACATCGGCGAGGCGGCGGGCGCGGGCGTGAAAGAGCATGTGCACATTCACATCGTCCCGCGCTGGAAGGGCGACACGAATTTCATGTCTACGGTTGGGGAAACGCGCGTGTTGCCCGAGGAACTTGAGTCAACGTATGAACGCGTGAAGAATGAATTTCAAAAAACCTGATTCCGTCATTGCGAGACCTGCGAAGCAGGTCGAAGCAATCTCCAACATGATGACGGAGATTGCTTCGACGCCTTCGGCGTCTCGCAATGACGGAAGGTTATATCAATTCCACCTTGAATTTCATCCCATACTTCGGGCGCAATGTCGCCTCAGGTTTGAGGGCGATCTGTTGATGCGGGTCGAGCGTAAATTTAAATCTCTGCAACGCCGCGATCAGGATCAACTGCATTTCCATCAACGCGAAATTGTTGCCGATGCACACATGCGGACCTTCGCCGAACGGATAATACACATGCTTCGGTCGGCTCGCTACATTTTCGGGTGTGAAGCGTTCGGGGTCAAATAGTTCGGGGTCATGCCAATAGATCGGGTCGCGGTGTGTGATGAACGGCGTGATGAAGATCAACACGCCTTGTTGGATCGGGTATCCGTCAAGCACATCGTCGGTCACGGCTTCGCGGGCGAACAAATACGCGGCAGGGTACAACCGCAATATTTCGTTGATGACCATTTGCATGTACGTCAATTTCGGCAGGTCGGCAAACGTTGGCGTGCGATCTCCAAGCACAGACTGTATCTCCGCCCGCAACCGCGCTTCCACTTCGGGATGTTGCGACAGCAAATAGAAACCCCACGTCATCGTAGCTGCAGTCGTTTCGTGACCCGCAAAGAAGATCGTCACAACTTCATCACGCGCCTGCTTATCGGACATGCCTTCGCCCGTGTCTGCGTCGCGCATTGCGAGCATCATCCCCAACAAGTCGTTTTTTGGATTCTTCCGCGAGTCTTCGATCAGCGGATAGATCGTCTCATTCAGCACTTTGAGCGCGTGGTTGTACTCCACATTCCGCGCTATTGGAACGGTTAGCGGCGGCGCCCACATCTGCTGACTGCGCCACAACATATACTGCGACGCGACGTTAAACGCATGGCTCAACTCCAAAATTTTGTCGTCAACATCCGCGCTGAACATGGACTTGATGATGACGGTGAGCGTGAGCCGCATCATTTCTTCGTCCATGTCTAGCATTTGATCCGTGTTGGCTTTCTCAGTCCACGACTCCAGGAACGAATTGATCACGTTGCTTGCTGTCGTCGTCAGGTTCTGCAAACGTTCACGATGGAACGCAGGCTGGAGCAGTCGTCGTTCGCGGAGCCAGAAGTCGCCGTCAATGAGCGGCAAGCCGTTGCCGAGCAAACTGCGTCCCGTTTCCACGCTCCGTCCGCGGATGTAGTTGCGATAATTATCTTGAAGGATGTATTTGACGTAATCGGGATTCGTCACAAGCAAGTACGGCTTGCCCATCAATTTAAATTGGGCAATGCCGCCATGCTCATGCGCGGTCTTCGTGAACAACCCCAACATGTCGCTGACCATCTCAGGTAGCACGCCAAGGAAAGGCAGTCCGCGCGGACCGGGGATCGTTTTTTGGGGAACGTGGTTGGTCATCTCTATTGGTATGGCGCTTTCGTTGGTGAAGTTGTCGCGGCAGTTGATGTAAAGTTGTTGCGGCGGTTGAACTGCCGCAACAACTTTTGAAAGAAAGGATTATCGGATGAACGCGCCGAGATGATTGCCGACCTCCCTTTCATTGCCGGGGATGTTATCGTTCATCAATTTGTTCACTGCCCGCGGCTGACCGTTTGCGCCCTTCACGATCATTGAGGAGGAACCGCCGCCATCGAGACTCACACCGGTGTAAACGCCTTGCGAAAGCAGCAAGTCAGCCAGCTCGGGGAAAGTCGCGCCTTCGCTAAACTCGCGCCCGTCCACCACCACCATCACAAGATAGCGCCCGTTTTGATTCATGCCGATCGCAGTGCGCGGATCCATGCTTGTGGATTCAAGGTTGGCAACCTTCTTTCCCTTCGTCACCAAATATCGGTCGCCGGTGATGGCGTTGAAAATGTTGCCGGAGAGTTTATCGAATGAAACAACATTGCCCTTGCTGATGTAAAGGATCGGGCGGCCCGGCGCCTTGCTCGAATATTGCTTTCCGCGCGAAGCCGCCAGCCCGACGAGTCGGATCGGCTCTCCATCGTCTGGGCAGTATTGCTGAGGCGGATACGTGACCGGGTCGAGGTAATAAAATCCATCCGCGTTGATCGCAAGGTGAAGCATATTTTTCTTTAAGAACTTCGATGTTGTCATCGTGCAAAGGAACGGGTCTTTGTTTCGCAAAGGCGGTGTGACGAGAAACTCGAACGTTGCGGCTTTCAGGTCCAGCACCAGCGTATGCGAAACCAATCGCCGCGGCAGCAGGCGTATCTTGCGAAAATACGTGACGCCCTTGAATAATTTTTGCATGGCGGTTTCGGGAGTCTTGCCCACGTTTTTCAAGAATTGACCGGACGCCCAACCGTTGAAACCGTCCACTTTTTGGATTCTGCGCCAACCGCCGTCGGGAGTCGAGTCAATTACCATCACGGTTTCATTGTTCGTTAAGAAGCCAACCGCTTTGAAGTTGGCGCCGGGTCCTTCGCGGACGTTGAGCGTGGTCGCCGTCACCTGATACCAATCGTACGTCTCTTCCGAAACAGGCGGAGGCGCGGCAGTCGGCTCCAGAAAACTCTTGGACGACCAGCCCGTCAAACCATCGTAATTTCTTTTCACCTTGAGCCAATTACCATCCGGCGATGCCTCAAGCCTTTGCACCACTTCATTTTTGAACAACAAGCCAATGGAACGGAATTCCACACCGGGTCCCTCGCGGACGTTCAGCGCGGATGCCGTCACTTTGAACCATTCATCTGTTGGGGGCGGCGGAGGAGGCGGCGGGGTTGGAGGAGTGGTAAGCATAAGATATTGCTTGAATGACCAGCCGGTCAAACCATCCGACTCGCGCAGGATTTGCGCCCACGCGCCATCATCGGATACAGCGAGTCCTTTCACAACTTCGTTCATATTCAACAACCCGACAACACCAAACGTCGTGCCGGGACCAGACCGCACGTTGAGAGCCGACGCAGCCACCTTGTACCAAACCGGCCCGGGCGGAGGAGGCGGTGGTGGAGGAGTCGTCCCCAGACCGAACCGCTGACGAAACGCCGCGAGGTCGCCGTTGAAATTATTCAGATCAATGCCCGGGCTTTCAACGCCATATTGAGGTCCATTGCCGTTATCGGTAAATTGCCAAAACGTCCACTCGGTCGGACTCCACGGTTTGGGGACGAGAGGCGAGGTCACGCCATAATTAGCGACCCAAAGAGGAAATTGATGGAAATATTCGAGGTCGTTGGGATTCGTGTTCGCGTTCGGCGCGTTCCTCACCCAGTAATAATACGCGGTGTAAACACCAACCTCGCGGTTTCCAACTTTCGACTTGATGCGGTCGAGAAATATTTTCCAATGTCTCCAGCCGGTGAACGCGCCGCCGTACGCCTCTTCAAAATCGGCAAACAGAGGTAGTTCGCCAAAGTCGCCTTCAAACGCCGAAAACCACAAGTCGGCTTGCGCCTTCGGCTCAACGCGGCTATCGTAAAACCAATACGATCCGCGCGGCAGACCGGCAATTTTCGCGTTATTCCAATTCGTTCTGAAATCAGAATCGATCCACGTGTTCTGCCCAGCGCGGATGATCACATACCCCGCAGACTGGCTCATCTTGACAAAGTTGACCCCTTGCTGCGTGTTGTTATCGTCCTGATAAAAACTTATATCGGTCCCAATGAGATTTGCCATATCTGTCTCCTCAGATGGTGTGCGTCCATTTTACCAGCGAACAGATGGATATGTCGTTTGCGGATGTGGAATCCCGTATAATCGCGCGCATGGATGTACCCCTCCGCCTCATCTCGGACCTCGAACTGACTCGCCAAAACGGCGAACGCGGAACTCGAAAGTTCATCGCCTACAAAGGCATCGTCTATGATGTGACCGACTGCCCGAAGTGGCGGCTCGACATGCACGAGAATCTCCACTTCCCCGGGCAAGACCTGACGAGCGAACTCCCCGACGCGCCTCACAAAGACGAAGTGTTCACCCTTCCATGCGTGAAAGTCGTCGGTAGGCTGGAGAGTTAAACGTTGATGCTGAAAACGAATCACGCCCGCGCGGTTGTGGTCATCCTCGCGGCTTCACTTCTATTGCGTTGGGCATTGATCCTGCAAGGCGGGCAATACTATTTTTCCGACGAGGGACGCTACGAAACCTCGCGGACGTTCGCCAAACTTGTTGCGGAGAGAAATTTCAGCGAAGCCTTCTCTCAATTCTTCATCACGCCTGAACATCTTGGGTTCAAGATAATCGGCATCATCCCTGCGTTCATCGAGCAATTCACGCGCGAAAGTCTTGCGATCCCCGCGCTGTTTTTCAGTTTATTTTCCGTTGCCAATCTCTATCTGATCTATAAAATTTCAAAACAGACAGCCGAGATAGAAAGCCAATCATTAATCGCATTGATCCTTGCGGCGTCCAGCATGTCGCTTCTTTATTTCTCACGCCATCTCTTGCCCTACGATACAGCCATGACGTTCGGTCTGCTCGCCGTGTACGTTGCGCTGAGTGAAAAGCCGAACACAAAAACATCGCTTGCCCGCGGAGCGTTGGGATTCGCATGCTTCATCACCTACAACGGATACTGGTCGCTCGCTGCGCTGGGAATGTTTATCATGTCGTTGCGAGGAGGGTTGAGACGCGACAGCGTCGAAATCCCGACGAAGCAATCTCCCGCAACTTCGGGAATTTTCAAGACATGGGCAAACAACTTTTTGCAGAAAGGTTCATTGGTTGCAACAGGATTCATTCTCCCAGCAAGTCTACTCTTCGTCCTCCTTCTCTCGCAGGGACAAATCTGCTCGCCGAATATCGCTCCTTCTCAAGCACCGTCAATCAGGAAGTTTCAACGAAGGCTGGAGCCTTCCCTTTGAATATTTCTGGCACGCGGAACATTGGCTGTTCATTGCGATGATCGCGTCATCAATCTTTGCCATTGCGCAGGTGATTAATCGAAGAGACAATTCTCCAATTCTCTGGGCGGGATGCATCGCCTTGATTTATGCCTGTCTCGTAATTCCTTCGGTCTTTCTCCATTCCTTCGTCGTCTACGGACGATTAGCACGGCAGATCATGCCGTTTCTCGTCCTCCTCTCCGCCAGCGGACTTGCGCGACTCGAACAAAATTTTCCATTCGGGCAAAAACTCGCGAGGGCAGTGATGCTACTCGTCGTTATTCAAGCCGCGTGGAATTACAAAACCTCTTTCGACTTGTGGTATCCAAGAGAATTCGCACAGGAGGCGCAAACTCTCCAGCCTGATTTCCACTTCTCAGAAAAACGATTAACCTTCGGCGCGCCGACTCTTTGTCAAAACAATGGATTCATCATTGAGAACGTCAAGCGATTCAGTACCACCTGAACCCAATCCGGTAATTCAAGGTAAACTCTTGCTCTCCGCGCCGCATCCTGACAATTTCCTCCCATATCAATATGAAGGCTACACTCCCGAACAGCGGCAGACACTCCGCCAACTCCAACCCGAAATGAGATTCTACAAGGCGGGTGATGAATTCATGTCAGAGACAGATCCCGTTTGGACAGAGATGAAGAATTGTTTCGTTGGAGAGCAGTAACAATTTCATTACTTGTTCCCTTCCCATTTCCCACGTGAGTACAATCCTCCCCATGAACCGCCGCATCAAACGCATCACTTACCAATTACTGATACCATTCTCTTGGTATCGTGCTCTCCCTCCTCGATCACCCCCTACCCCACCTACGATCCCTTCGGCGGTGACCCGGGCAAGGCGCTTCGCCGGAGCCAATTCAACCGGGCGAAGGTCATTCAGCCGACCAAGACCCCATCGGGTTCACCAACAACGCGCTCCGATCTCGGTAAAGATTCCGACGCGCAACTCAAGTTCATCATTTGGCGCGCCGACTCCCGACTCGCCGCATCCGCTCCCCGCCGCGACGCATTGACCAATACACCGTCCAAGCCGGTGATACGCTGGGGATCATCTCTCAAAAATACGGCATCACGCTCGAAGCGTTGATGCAGACAAACGGTCTGAACGAATCGTCTGTGCTGTCTGTGGGACAAGTAGTGAACATCCCTCCCATCGAGACCGATCCGATTCCCGGTTCGTCGTTCAAACTGATTCCCGATTCGGAATTGGTCTACGGTCCCGCCAGCATCACGTTCGATCTCAATACGTTCGCGCAAAAAAAAGGCGGCTATCTCGGCAATTACGTGCAAGAGGTGGATGGAACCTATCTCAGCGGTCCGCAGATCATCATGCGCGTCGCGCAAAATTATTCGGTCAATCCGCGCCTGCTTGTCGCCATCCTCGAATATCGCAGCGGATGGGTCACCAACTCGGTGCCGACGAATGTGGATTATCCGATGGGCTACTACGACGATTACTATTCCGGTTTATATCGTCAAGCCGCGTGGGTGGCGGACAATTTAAATCGCGGCTATTATTCGTGGCGGGTCAACGCGCTCGGCACGCTTCCGCTCACCGACGGAACCTACGTGCCGATGGACGCGACCATCAACGCGGGCACTGCGGGCGTGCAATATTTTTTCTCGCTCTTTAGCAACCGCGCCACATGGGATTTCGACGTGAGCCAACTCGGATTCTTTCAGACGTATAACCTGCTCTTCGGCTATCCATTCGACTATGACATCTCGCCTCTTATCCCGGTCAACCTGACTCAGCCGCGCATGCAACTCCCCTTCCTCAACGGCGCGACCTGGTCGTTCACCGGCGGACCGCACGGCGGCTGGGACAACGGCTCCGCATGGGCGGCATTAGACTTCGCCCCTCCGGGTGAATCGGCGGGATGCGCCCAAAGCGAGGCGTGGGATGTTGCCGTGGCAGACGGTCTGATTATCCGCGCGGAGAACGGCGCAGTGATCCAAGATCTGGATAACGACGGCTACGAGCAAACCGGCTGGAATGTTTTATACATGCACGTCGAATCGCGCGACCGCGTGCAAGCGGGAACGTACGTGTATGCCGGCGAACCTATCGGTCATCCCTCGTGTGAGGGCGGCATCTCGAACGCCACGCATCTTCATATTGCGCGAAAATATAACGGCGAATGGATTCCCGCCGACGGGAATCTCCCCTTCAACCTTGATGGCTGGGTCTCCAGCGGCGACGGAGTGTTATACAACGGCTGGCTCACGCGCGGCACCACCGTCCTCCAAGCGGAAGAAGGCGTGTTCGATGGAGTGAATCAGATCACGAGGTAAAGTAGTTAAGTTGGGAAAACCGCTAATACAGAAAAGACCCCGGAAACACTTGTTCTCCGGGGTCTTTTTTCATTGTAGAAGAATCTAACTTCCCGCGCTCTGAATGATATTCATATCCGCCCGCAACAATTCGTTCACTAGATCATTCACGGCAACCTTTTTTTGTTCGGCTAAGCGCGTCAAAAAGTCGCTCACATCAGGTTCAAGATAAACAGGAAAGTGAAATTCAGCGTCGGCGCGATAAAACTTACCGCGTTCTGCCACCGAGAAGTCGTAATGATCCTTCATGTCGTCATCTCGTTGTACTTCTTTGTTTCGTCGAGGTTTGCCTTTCGGGCTGAGATAATTCTTATTTGCCATAGGTCTTCATTTTTCTGCTCAAACGTGTGAACAACAATTCTCAAAATACCTGTGTCATCAATGCCAATGGTAATCCAGCGGTCTTCTGCCTCACTATGATGTTCGTCGAACATGGACAAATGATCTGGGTCGCGAAAGACAGATGCCGCTTGTCGGAACGAAAGACCATGCTTGCGAATGTTTATGCGTTCTTTATCAGGATTCCAGTCAAAATCAAAACGCAAGCGGTCACCTCATTTCAAGCAGTATATCATACGCATTAACAGGGCTGCTCTTCGATTCGCGGCGTACTCATTCATCAATTTGGCAGGAAGTCCCAGAGTCCCAAATACTTATGGCGATTTAACCATCAAAGGTATAATCGCCACCGTGAAACGCGCTACCGTCCTTTTGATTCTTACAACCCTGATACTTTCGTCATGCGGCGGAAATAACTCCTCGTTATGGGGGCAATATCAAACCCCTACACCCTTTGGCGGAAACCCGATCATTGATTTCCCTATCGTAGAGTCAACACCTACTGAGATCGTCTCCGCCAACGTGCCTGCAACTCCTACCATCCTTCCACCCACTGTAACTCCCACATCTTTATCGAACACATTCGTCACACAACAGCCTGCCACATCAACACCGACGCAAATGTTGACGGCGACACCCTCCGGCGAGACGATCTTGTACTACGCCCAAAACGGCGACTGGCTCCCCGCGGTGGCGAGCAGGTTCGGCGTCGGCATGACCGAGATCACATCCCCGAAAATTCTTCCCGAACACGGATTCCTCGACACAGGAACGTTGCTCATCATCCCCGATCGTCTCGATAAATCGGTTCAGTACACATCCAAACTACAGTTGATCCCCGATAGCGAAGTGATCTTTTCGCCGAGCGCGACGGATTTTGATATCGAAGGCTACGTCAAAGACGCGGGCGGATATTTATCCACGTTCCGCGAATATCTCGGCTCCACCGGCTGGATGACCGGCGCGGCGGAGATCCAGCGCATCTCGTATGAAAACTCGATCAACCCGCGTTTGCTGCTTGCCATTCTCGACTACGAAGCGCAGTGGGTGCGCGGCAAACCCGTGGATGAATTTCACGAGACGTATCCGCTTGGCTATGAATATTTTCTGAACAAAGGGATGTTCTTGCAATTGGCATGGGCGATCAATCAACTGTCCACCGGATATTATGGCTGGCGCGACGGCACGGTTACTTCGATCACTTTCCGCGATGGAACAACCTATCGGCTCGAGCCGTCTCTCAATGCCGGCACGGTCGCCATTATGTATTACTTTGCGCAACTTCACAGCCAGAATGAATGGCTGAGGATCATGGATGAAACCAGCGGATTCCCATCGTTCTACACTAACATGTTCGGCGATCCATGGATTCGCTCAACTGCCGCCGGAGCGATCTTCCCGCCTGCGCTCACACAACCGGAGATGATCCTGCCGATCGAGATGAATACAAACTGGGCGTTCACCGGCGGACCGCACAGCGCGTGGGAGAGTCACGGTCCGCTTGCCGCGGTGGATTTCGCTCCCGCCACCGATAAAAGCGGATGCGCGGTCTCAGACAAATGGATTCTCGCCGCGGCTTCCGGGCTGGTCGTCCGTTCGGGAAGCGGCATCGTCGTGCTAGACCTCGACGGCGACGGACACGAGCAGACCGGCTGGAACATCATGTACTTGCACGTGGCAAATCGCAGCCGGGTTGCGCTCGGCGAATGGGTCGAGCAAAATGAACGCATCGGTCATCCATCTTGCGAAGGCGGCATCTCAACCGGCACGCACACGCACGTTGCGCGCAAATACAACGGCGAATGGATGACGAACGGACCGATCCCCTGGGTGATGAGCGGCTGGACCGTGATCGCCGGTGAGAAAGCCTATCTCGGCAGACTCGTAAAAGGCAATCAGGTGATCACGGCAGATGTGTATGGTCAGGCAAAGTCGCTCATCGTCCGCAAAGATGATGATGATTAATTTTCCTTTTCACCGCGAAGGCGCGAAGGACACAAAGAATTCTAAAAAACAAAAAGCCCGGGGAAATGATCGCGGATACTCAGCAACTTCTTCACGGCTCACGAATCCACTTCGCGCTCTTCGCGGCTTCGCGGTTCCATTGATCCTCGCGATTCTCAGCGCTTCCTGCGCCCCGCGCGAACCGAACACATCCATCCAAAATATCATCACGCCGCTCGCGCCGACGATTGTCCCCGCGCCCACATCCGGCAGGCCGCAATATCAACCCGGCGAATTGGTGGAGTACATCGCCCAAAACGGAGACAACCTCCCCGCGTTGGCGAAGCGTTTCAACACAACGGTGGATGAAATTTTCGCGGCAAATCCGATCATCCCCAGCGACGCGACCACCATGCCCGTCGGCTTGCCGATGAAGATTCCCATTTATTATCTTCCGTTATGGGGAACAGAATTTCAAAGCATCCCAGATCACGCGTTCATCAACGGCCCCGCGCAGATTGGCTTCAACACCAGCGCGTTCCTCGCATCCACAGATGGTTGGCTAAAAAACTATCGCACCTACGCGGGCGGCAAACGCCGCAGCGGCGCGGAGATGGTGGATTACGTCGCAACCAACTACAGCGTCAGCCCGCGCCTGCTGCTTGCTCTGCTCGAATATCAAAGCGGCGCGCTCACACAACCCGAACCGCCCGAAGAAAAATACCTGCTCGGCTTTCGCCGCACGTTTTACGACACGCCTTATCTGCAACTCGTCATCGCGGCGAACACACTCAACAACGGATACTACGGATGGCGAAGCGGCTCGCTCGTCGAGTTTGAACTGACAGACGGATCACTCACTCGACCCGACCCATGGCAAAATGCGGGATCGGTCGCCATTCAATATTATTTTTCACGTCTTCAATCGGGGGATGACTATCTCGCCTCGATCGGACCGGGCGGGCTGTCTCGCACCTACTCGACTTTTTTCGGCGACCCGTGGCTTGACTCGTCTATCGGCATCCCCGGCAGTCTTCGCCAACCGGACTTGCGCTTCCCGTTCCTCGCCGGTCACGTCTGGTCGTTCACCAGCGGACCTCACACCGGTTGGGGAACCGGTCAACCCTTCGCCGCTCTCGACTTCGCGCCAGCCTCTGAAACCTCCGGCTGTTACACCGTTGCCCGCGACCTCTACGCCACCGCCATGGCAGATGGTCTCATCGTCCGCGCGGATGTGGACGGCGTAATTCTCGATCTCGACAAAGACGGCGATGAACGCACCGGCTGGGTCTTGTATTATTTGCACACCGCCACCGATTCGCGCGTGACCGTAGGCGCTGAGGTCAAAGCAGGCGACCCGATCGGTTATCCCTCCTGTGAAGGCGGCTCATCAACAGGGACACACGTCCACGTGGCTCGCAAATACAACGGCGAATGGATTCCCGCCAGCGGACCGCTCGCCTTCGACCTCGAAGGGTGGATCGCCAACGGCGAATCGGAACGCGAAGGCACACTCACCCGCGGCGCGCAAGTGATCACCGCCTGCGAATGTTCCGACTTTGGCACGCGCGTGGAATCGGAAGTGCGTTAACTTACTTGTTTTACGCAATGTCATTCTGAGCCCTTCGACAAACTAGTGTGATCGACTTTAGTCGTCGTATTACGGCTAAAACAGCGACTGACCCACAGGGCGCTTCGCGGAGTCGCTACTACGTTGTCAAGGAATATGGTTTATCTTGAATGATCCCCGGTCAAACTCTGCCAAACACCTTGATACATCAATCGTTTATTTCCATTTCCCTCATCTTCGTAAATCTCATAATGCAAATCCATCGGGAATGCCTGCTCAAGCATCGCGCTGGCGGGACAGTATTTCGTGGCGGCAAGTTCGATGCAACGGAGGACTGCTTCTTCGCTCACCTGCTTCCCCGTAACAACAAAAGTAATCTCTGCGCGGGTGAACACTTTGGGATACTCCGGCGAGCGCGGACCATCAAACCGCACCTCGAACTTCGTCACCTGCTGGCGTTTCTTCTGCAACACGGATATCACATCCATTGCCTGACAGCCGATCAACCCCAGCGCGATCATCTCCATCGGGCGGACTCCGCTGTCACTGCCGCCTAACGACGACTCCGCGTCCATTTGAAGCGGGAAGCCCGAGGGACCTGTGCCGATGAATTTCATTCCACTCTGCCAGTTGACCACAGCCTTCATGGTTCCTCCGCGATGATCGGCGCAACATATTTTTCCAGCGCGCGCTTCTCGATGCCTCCCATCCACTGCAAGCGGACTATGCCGTTGCGGTCAATCACATACGACGATGGAAGCCCAAGCGTTTTGAATGCCTGCTCGGTAGCGATGTACGTTGGATCGAGCCAGATGGGAAACGACAATTCAAAATCTTTTGCGAATTGAATCACATCTTCGGTTGGGTCGCCGTCGTTGATCGCGATGATCGTGAAGCCATCTTTTGCATATTTGTCGTGGAACGCTTGAAGCGCGGGCATTTCTTTTTTGCATGGCTCGCACCACGTTGCCCACAAGTTGACCAATACCACTTGTCCGCGATACTTAGCCAAAGAATGCGTAACGCCGCCGAGGTCGGTGAGGGTCAGCTCGGGGGCGGGATAGTTCGCCACTGCCGGGACAACCGAAACGTCGGCGCGAGGCGGGACGTTGCGATAGAGATAAAAAGCGGAAGCAGTGATGAGGGCGACTCCCAGTCCAATCATCAGAACGGGGATAAATCTTTGAACGTTTCGCGCGAGTCGAGACTCTGTCATGATTGAGCAAGTATACCCCGCTGACCGAAGCGAGGATCAAATTCGGGATGAATGTCATGTCAGAGATGATATTTGCCACTGGCAAGGCGGTCATCCGCCCGATTAACATGCGAGAATGGGTTTTGACATTTACCGCCTGCCTATGTTCGCCAACCTGCGCGACGAGCATATCAAACCATTGGAGAGCCTCATCGAACCTGTTTCTTATGAAGCGGGCGAGGAGGTTGTCTGCCAAGGTCTCCCCGCCGATTATTTTTATATCGTCATCAAAGGCAAAGTGCAGATTTCTTTCAAGCCGTATGATGGAAGCCCGATCACAGTGACGCACGTGGAGGCGGGCGGGCTATTCGGCTGGTCGGCGGTGATCGGGAGCGAGAAATACACTTCGTCTGGAATTGTCGTCGAACCGCTCGATGCTATTCGTATACGCGGGGATGAACTGCGCAGGTTGACAAGAGAAAACCCCGAAGCCGGGCAGGAGATTCTGAACAGCCTCGCCGATACCATCTCAACGCGCTGGAAGGATGCGCGCGAGCAGGTGAAATTGATCCTTGAACATGGGATGAGGTAATGGCGGAGTAATTCCACCTGCAAATTTTGGTTCTTTATGAAACAACGGGAAAACATTAACACGAAGGACACAAAGTACACAAAGGGAAAGGCGCAAATCTTACAAGCGACTTTCCTTAGTGACCCTCGTGTCCTTTGTGTTTAAAAAGTTTTCGTTTCTGTTTTACGCCGGGTTTCTGAAAAACTTCAACACGAAATATCCGCCCACGAGGATCAATGCGGCGGGCCAGAGATATTCCATCCAACCGACCATGTCGGCTGTGAGGAATGCGCCGAAGACCAGTAACGCGATGCCGGGGATGAACGCCCAACTGCGTCCGCTTCCGCCGGGGAGGATGGCGACGAGGAGGAAGGTGAGTCCCAGCCCGAGGAAGAGGAAGCCGCCGTTATCCATGCCGGTAAGATCATCGAGCGCGGCGATGACGCCAAGCGTGAGCAAAACTCCCGCAGGGATGATCGCCCACCAGCGACTCGTGTCGGTGGCATAGACCCAGATAAAGCCGAGACTGATACCGGCGAAGAACACGAGTCCGCTGAAGGCATCGAGCGAGTCCGGTAAGAACGACGAGACGGCTAGCCCGATCAATGTGAACGCGGGGAACGCCGCCCACCAATTGCTATTCCGATCTTTGACGAGCAGGTAGAGGAAGAACGCGCCGACCAAGCCCCAGATCGCTCCCCAGAAAATTCCGCTGACATTCGAGATGATGTTCAAGTTTTCGAGAAAGATCAGCACGCCGCCGAACACCATCAAGAGTCCGATCCACAAACGAGGGTCGTATTTTTTCATGTGATTGTCCTATTCTTATGTCGTTGCGAGGAGCGAAGCGACGAAGCAATCTCCTCGCGTTCATTGGTTGTATGTTACAGGAGACTGCTTCGACAAAGAACAAGAGCGTCTCGCAGCGACATCACTTCACCGTCACCGAACCCAGCCCGCCTTCGATGTTGATCTCGGCGCGGTTTTGCGCGGAATCAAAATCGGGCGATTGATAAAAACCCGAATCGACTTGGGGGAAGCGGTTCGTATCCACATTCATCGAGGTCATGCCGCCGTCGAAACGGATCCGCGCCGCGATACCCGAAGGGACGCGAATGTTGACGGAAGCCGCGCCAGCCTCCACGTCGAGAAGAGAGGCGCAGCGCGAAGGCACGGTCAAGTTCACACTGCTCGCCCCCGTTGACAATTCGATGCGCGACGCCAGCACATCCTTCAGATCAATTTCCAAACCGCTCGCGCCCGCGTCCACTTCCAATGTGACGGGGACTTCTTGCGTGAGTTGATAACGCCAGACACCGGACGAGGGCCCGATGAAGGGGATCACCGAAGGGCCCGCGCTCACTTCGACGGTCAGCCTGTCTCCGTCCATTCGGCTTTCGGTGTTCATCCCAACCGCCGACGAGCCGACGATGGCTTTCCCTGCCGGCGCTCCGCCGCCGATCTGAATTTGCCCCGCGCCATGCGCGAATTTGTAGCGGACATTTTTCGCGGATTGCAAAGCGAACGAAAATGTTTCGTCATCGCTTGCGAGGTCGGGCTTCCAAAACACGTTGAGGATGATCCAGCCACCGACGAGGATCAACGCGAGCGGAAAGATAAACTCGAAAACGTTCGCGATGATGCCCCGCGCTTGCAGAAAAAATAACGCGCCGAGCAGGATGAGGAAGAAACCCCAGAAAATGTTAGCCCGTCTCATTGCGCCCTCCGCTTCGCCAAAAGCCGCGCGCGAGGATGAACACGCCAAGCAGGATCAAGAGGATCGCCACGCCATATTCGCCGAGAAATTTCAGGTCGCCGAAGAACGTGCCAAAGACGAGGAACAACACCGCGCTGAACACGATGGTTTTTAGCCCACTGCTTATGTTGCGACTCGTGTTTTCGCCGAGCAGACCCGCAAGGATCGTGCCGACGCCGACGAAGCCGGGGATGAGAGTCCACAGGTAGGACCATGAGCCGTAGTCGCCGACTCGGTCCTGATAAAACAAAATGCCGCCGATGCCCGCGACGATGGAGGCGGGAACCGCCATGCCGGGCGCACCGGTCAGCAAGCCGATGACGAGAA
The DNA here is from genome assembly GCA_046328795.1 of Anaerolineales bacterium. Classification (GTDB taxonomy): domain Bacteria; phylum Chloroflexota; class Anaerolineae; order Anaerolineales; family Villigracilaceae; genus Defluviilinea. The sequence continues at coordinate 25,990 of JAXLVX010000017.1, forward strand.
TGATCGCGCCCGCGGCAATCGTCCACGTGGCGCCGGTCATGTTTTCGGTGAATTGTTGCAGTGACGGGACTTGCCGCGCGACGACCAGCCACGCGCCGACCGCGATGAGCAGGATGCCGAGAAATAGGTTGGAACGGTTTTTCATAGTTTTATTCTCCTCTTGAATGATAAACACTCTGCGTTGATTTACGTTGTTGTCAAACGGAAGTTTCAAATTTTCTTCGCCAAAGTTGCTGAGACCCCGAAGGGGTCAAATGATTATAGATATTGAAATTTTATCGTGTACAACCCCGAAGGGGTGTCAGATGTTGAAAATTATGTCATCCCTTCGGGATTTAGGAGACGTGACGCGAAAGGCTATAACCCTTTCATCCCTTCGGGATTTAGGAGTCGTGATGCAAAATTCTCTGAGGGAGTGCTGGTAGCGCCATGACCGAAGAGTCTCACGGGGCAGTAGAGATTCTTCGCTTCGCTCAGAATGACATCTACTTGGCGCATTTGGGCAACGCCAACCACTTCCCTTTTTGTTTGGGATGTTCGGATTCAACGATGATTTTTTTCTGAACAAGACCAGCGATTGCGCGCGCGAGCAATTCTTTTTTCCAGCCGAACAATTTCGCCGCGTCGGATTCGGTCGCCGCGCCTACGGATTCGAAATAGAGTTCGAGCAGTTTCGCGCGCGCCGCGCCTTCGCCGATTTTACGCGCTTGGTCAGGCAGTTTGGGGAAATGACGCGGGACGATCTCGTAGATGTGCGAATACTTCCACGCGCCCGCTTGCGCCACGCCGACAGGTAAAATTTTGAAATCGGCTTGCAAAACTTCGAGGGCTTTGTTGAACTCGGAATCCTTTGCATTCGAAAGTTTCGCGGCTTTGCGAAGATCGAGGGTGTTCATCGCGCCTTCGTTCAACAACGTTTCGTAGACTTGTTTCGCGGATTGAGTCAACCTCCCCTCTTCGTAGGCGAGCAAATAATCTTCATCGGGCGAGCCGTAGTTTTCAGAGAGCGCGTAAAAATACGGCGCGATGTCGAGCGAGATCATCGTCGCTTTCTTGCGGAGAATTTTTCCGTAATACCAAATCTTTTTGTCGAGCGCGTTATCCTTCCATCCCCACGTGATATGACCGGGATCATCGTGCTTGTCGGCAACGGGACGATTCCCCGCGACGGCTGTCCATAGCGAGGGCAGGTCAATGCCTTTGATGGGCCAAAAGTAGACGAAGCCGCGCGCGTCTACGAACTTCAACGCCGAGGCGGGAGAGGCAAGCCGCCGAGCGGGAGGCAGGTTGAACGTCCGCGCGCGAAGCGTTTGTAGTTTTTTCAAGTCAATGGAGGGCATGAGGTAATTGTAGTACATCTTCTTTGATATGTCGTTGCGAGGAGCGCTCTCGTTTTTTGCGACGAAGCAATCTCCAGAAACGAGGAGATTGCTTCGCTTCGCTCGCAACGACATACAGTTGTATAATCCCCGACATGAAAGTTCTTTTTATTTTTCTCGATGGGATCGGGTTGGGCGAGGACAATCCCGAAACGAATCCGTTGGCGCGGGCGAAGATGCCGAACTTGAACGCGCTGTTGGGCGGACGTTCGCTCGTCAAAGAGTCCGCGCCGTTCGACGGGGAGCACGCTTCGCTTCGCGCCATTGACGCCGGCGTGGGCGTGGACGGTTTGCCGCAGTCTGCGACGGGGCAGGCGATGTTGTTGACGGGGAAAAATATTTCGGCGGAACTCGGCTATCACTACGGACCGAAACCGAATCCCGAAGTTGCCGCGTATTTGAACGGCGAGACGTTGTTTTCAAAATGCGTCGCGGCAGGCAAGCGGACCGCTCTGCTCAACGCGTATCCGCCGCGCTATTTTCAGGGGATCGATTCGGGTAAGCGGCTGTACTCGTCCATTCCGCTGGCGGTGACGAACGCCGGGCTGGAGTTGTTCACGTATGAAGATATGTCTGCGGGGCGCGCGCTGTCAGCCGATTTCACCGGCGAAGGCTGGCGGACGATGCTCGGCTTCCCCGACGCGCCGGTGATGAATCCGCATGAGGCGGGAAAGAAATTGATCTCGCTGGCGATGGATTACGATTTTTCGTTCTTCGAGTATTGGGCGAGCGATTACGCCGGTCACAAACAGCAGATGGACACGGCTGTGAGGTTGATGGAGGAGTTTGATGGAGTGGTGGGGGGGATGATGGAGAAGTTGAAAGATGAAGGAGGAAGAATGAAGGATGAAATGTTAGTGTTGGTGACTTCGGATCATGGGAACATGGAGGATTTGTCCACGCGGAAGCACACGGATGCGCATGTGCCGTTGATCGTGCTGGGAGACAAGTCCGCGCGGGAGGGGTTTATGCGCGGGTTGACAGATTTGACTCACGTCGCGTCCGCGATTTGGAGGATGGTGATGAAATGACAAGTACAGCAGTTATGCAAATACCGCGCGACCTATCGTCGGGTGCTTAACTTGAAGAGATAGCGCCAGATTTATGGATCAATTAATGGATTGGTTTTCTAATATATTACGCACAGAATGGTTTTCTGGGTTTATAAGTGGAGTCGCCGCTACGATTCTCGGGTTTCTGTTTACAATCCTCTGGGATATTTACAAAGCACGACGTGAGACATTTGAACGCGATAGCAATGTTATAAAAGCAATCGATGAGGAGTTGTTGTCCAACAAAAAAGCACTTCAGCAAAACTTGGAAAAACTTGAAAGAGAATTCATTTTTCTAGGCGAAGATAAAGTCCTTGTTCAACCACTATTCTTGCTCAAAACAGGATTTTGGGATTTGGCGAAACTGAATCTTCCAAAAAAACTGCTCCGCGGTAATCGACTTGTGCGGCTAAGAAATATCACTTTTCTCGCGGAACAAGTAAATGAAGAAATAAGAAGTAGAGAGGGGTATCGAATTCATAACGGGGCAATGAGTAATTACATTAAGCGAATGCGCATCTATGATGAGTCTCTTGTCGGAATTTTACAAGATTTGTCTGCGGAAATGCGATCATTCGAAAGTGAAATGAATCCGAAATCAAATAAAAGACCATTATTTCGCTTTTTGCGAAGGCGAGAGTCAAAGGAATACAAAGATCCTGAAGACGATATAGGAAAGTGAAAGGGGAGTATACAACAACGCCCAGCAACGGCTAACTACGCGCGTAGGTTAAGCCATCCATTTTCCTCACACAAACCTCATAAACACCTGATTGGCGAGCAGGCGGGCACGAGGAGTGAGTTTCACCCTCACCCCTAACCCCTCTCCCAAAGGGAGAGGGGGATTCTCCGCGATTTGGAGGATGGTGACTACAGCTTGAACAAGGGGCAGGCCAGTGAATAGAATCTGCTTGTCGATAAAAGATTAACTGGTTACAGTAAAAATATAATCATGACCTCAAGTCAAATTTTGAGCAAACGTCAAACAGAGGTGTTAACACTTGTCCTGGCGGGGAAGAGTAACAAGCAAGTCGCGTCCATGCTGGGCATTACAGAACGCACGGTTGAATTTCACTTGAAGAACATCTACGAAAAATTCCAGGTTACTTCAAAAGTTGAGTTGATATTGAAACTGGGGGAAGCCACAGGAGTAACTCAAAATGAAATGCTACGGGTATCCACAGTTGCGAAAACAGGAAAAAACGCAGAAAATCAAGATGGTGAAAGCCTGTTTACAATCCGACTCAAAACTCTTCTGGACAAGGAGTTAAAGATGAGAACCATGCGTATGACTCTAATCACCTTGGGGATTATCCTTGCATGTGTTGTATCCTCATGGGTGTACACATTTACACAGTTGAACATTGCGCGCTCCAAAGGCGTGTACGAAACTGCCGAACAGGGAATGCGAGCCCTCATGGACATAAGATACTCCGCCGACCGCCAGGTAAAAATCCTGTATGCGGGCACGAATTCATTCAATGGACGCAGGCCTCACGTTTGGTATGTGATCGCCGAAGTACACGCGCCCGCTAGCGCGGATGGGTCCAGCCTTTCTGACAAAGGCTGTGACGCGCCCGGATCCTTCTTCCTACAAACAAAAGACGGTTGGGTGCACGTCCCTGAAGGAGCGATTCCGGGATTTATGGGGTTCTGGATGGATGTATTCGATATGGCGGGACCCGGACAACCTGAACCCTCCACGCCTCGAGCGCCCGATCAGCCCGAACATTTCTGCGGGGCTACATGGTACAAGTGAAGTTGAGGCAATTGTTTCACACAAACCGCATGAAAACTTGATTGCCGAGGAGGCGGGCGCGAGGGGTGAGCCTTAAGACCTCCGAGTTTTTGAAAAACTCGGAGGTCTTGGATTCAACCAATCCCAACTTCAACAACTCGTCAATTTCTTTTCCATACACTTCGCGCAGGGAAGTTCCGAAGCGACCTGCAAATTCGGCTTCAGAGATGCCTTCTTGAGTCAGGCGCAAGCCGGTCATCATGAATTCGGACATGTCGTCTTGCGGGGTTTGTTTGTGGTGATTGACGGTGACGGGGGAAAGTGGAAAAGCAGTGAACAGTGAACGGTGATCAGTGTTGAGACGCTCAATATAAGTTTTTATCCGCAGGACGTTTGAGTAGCGGTAGCCGTCCGCGTAGCCGTGCGCGCCCGCGCCGAAGGCGAGGTAGGGGAGCGAGCGCCAGTATTGGAGGTTGTGTCTACAAGCGAAGGATGAATTTGTGTCCGAGGCTTCATCCTTCATAATTCCTCCTTCATCCTTTTTCAGCTTCGCCCAATTGGAGATTTCGTAATTGATGTATCCGTTCACTTCGAGCGTTTCGCTCGCCCATTCGTACATTTCTGCGGCGAGGTCGGGGTCGGGCAACGGCATCAACCCTTTTGCGGACCAGCGCCCGAACGGTGTGCCGTGTTCGAGGGTCAACGCATAGGCGGAGATGTGTTCGGGATGCAAATCGAGAATCCGTTTGACGGAGGTCTGCCATGTTTGCAGAGTCTGTTCAGGCAAGCCGTAGATGAGGTCGAGGTTGAGGTTATCGAATCCCGCCTTACGCGCGGAGGTCACGGCTTGGATGACATCGAAGAAGTTGTGAGTCCGCTCTAACATGCGGAGTTCTTCCATGTTCGCGGATTGCACGCCGAAACTGATGCGGTTAATTCCGATTCCGCGCAGTTGACGCAATGCCTCCTCCGTGACCGTGCCAGGATTCGCCTCGATGGTGATCTCCGCGTCGTCGGTGAGGTTGAAGTTGGCGCGAATGCTGCGGAAAACTGAATCAAATTGACTTGGCGAAAGAAGCGAGGGCGTCCCGCCGCCAAAAAAAATGGTATGCGCTTTGGTCTCGATACGCCGCTCGCTGTCGCTCGCGGCTACTCGACCAACGTAATCAATCTCTTTACACAGCGCATCCACGTACGCGGGGATCAACGCCTCCTGTCCCGCGTAGGTGTTGAAATCGCAATAGGCGCAGCGATGCGCGCAAAACGGAATGTGAAAATAGAGGCTGTACACGGGGAATGTTTTACCACAAGTGCAAGTAAAATAATGTAAATGCCTGATAAGGATTTATCTCGAAACCGCAGGGCTGATGAGCGAGTCGGCTTCCAGCCGACTTCCACGAACTGAGGCAGGGCTTTAGCCCGCCGAACCGCGCTAAACCTTATTCACGTTAAATTACATCTATGCAAAACAAAAACCAATTCACCAAACTCGTTCTGTTCACCGCGCTTCTCTTCGGCTTGATGATTCGACTCGCCGCGCCGATGACCGCTGGCGGACCCGTCAACGACGGCGGACTCTTTTTCCAAATGACGCGCGACTTGCAAGCGAATCATTTTGCGTTGCCCGAAACGACGACGTACAACAACTTGAACATCCCGTTTGTGTATCCGCCGCTGGGGTTTTATTTGGCGGGCTTACTTCAATCTGTTTTGAAAATTTCGTTGCTGAAAATTTTCACCTACCTCCCCGCGCTGTTATCAACGCTTGCCATCCTCGCGTTTTATTTTCTCGCGCTTCAATTCACCAACGATAAACTCCGCGCGTCCATCGCCGCGTTGTTCTACGCGACGATTCCTAAAAGCTTCGACTGGACGATCATGGGCGGCGGCATCACGCGCGCGCCCGCGTTGATCTTTTCATTTCTCGCGCTCGCGCTCGCGTATAAATTGTTGAAAACAAAAGAGCCGCGCAACATCCTGCCGTTTTCAGTTTGCGCGTCTTTGCTCGCGCTCACGCATCCTGAAATTACGTTTCAAGCCGCGTTCAGCGTTTTGATCCTCGCGCTCTTCTTGTTGCGCGACAAAAAAACTTTCTTGTATCTTCTCGCCGTCGCCGCGATCACGCTCGCGCTCACCTCGCCATGGTGGCTCACCGTCATCCATCGTCACGGCGTCGCGCCGTTTCAAGCCGCGCTGAGCGCGCACCCGAAAGATTACGCCGCGTCGCTGTTGTATCTGATTCAATTCAACCTCAGCGGCGAAGCGATCCTCGACGTGGTCGCAGTCCTCGGACTAATTGGTCTTCTTGCGGATTTCCGCCGCGGCGACTTTTTCCTCCCAGCGTGGATCGGACTCGCCTTCGTCAGCGATCCTCGCGCCGCGCCATTCGCTTCATTGACGCCCCTCATCCTGCTCGCCGTGCGCGGACTTGATTCAACCCTCAACGGACTCGCCCTCCCCTCCCTCAACGAAGATGTTTTCGACTCGAATTTCGCGCGCCGCGTTCTACTCGGGCTTTCGGCATATTTATTTCTCTCTGGCATGATCGCCTCGATGCAAATGGGAAATCAATTTCGGCTGTTACCAGAGGAGCGCGAAGCATTGACATGGATAACAGAAAACACGCCAGCCGATTCCCGCTTCCTCGTGCTGACCGGCGACGCCGCCCTGAGCGATCCGCTTTCAGAGTGGTTCCCCGCGTTCACCGCGCGGACGAGTCTCGTCACCGTGCAAGGTCACGAGTGGACGCCTGAACTTCCACTGCGAGAAAGTTTGCGTGAGTATGCCGAAGCGCAATCATGTTTGAATCGCGATTTGAATTGTCTTTCACGTTGGGACTTTGACTTCATCTACATCCGCCGCATTCGACCAGCCGCCGAGGGCGGAGTCGTTTCGCAACCTTCGATACTTGAGCAAGCCTTGCGAGATTCAAATGAATTTATCGTTGTTTATGATTCGGATGTCGCCGTCATCTTCTCGCGTGGAAGTCCGACCAGCAACGCGATCGGTCAACAGTCGCAAAGCCGACGAAAAAATCCGTAGCCTGAAAAGATTGACATTCAGCGGCAACGTAGTATAACTGCCGCAACAGAGCGCATTTGAAAACTGCTTCGTCCGTTACTCAGGGACACATCCTGTGGATCGGCTTGAAGTAAAAAGATCGTGTTTTCAAATGGGTTCTTTATCTTTTAATGCTGGAGGTGTGAGTGAACGCGACACTCAAATTGGGAGAACATTTCATTTTTGATCTCTCCGACTGCAACCGCGAGATTCTGATGGACAGCGAGTTATCCTACTCTCTGTTCGCGCAAGCCATCCGCGAAAGCGGCTTGACGGTTGTGGATGAGGGCTTTTACAAATTCAGCCCGCACGGCTTCACCTGTTTTTTGCTCCTTGCCGAGTCGCACGCCAGTTTGCACGCGTGGCCCGAATACGGGTATTGCGCGGTTGATCTGTTCACCTGCGCCATCGGCAAAGATATGATGCCTTTGCTGATGCGCATCAAAGAGGCGTTCGGCGCGGACGATTTCTCGATGCGCAAACTCGACCGCGAAGCGTCCATCGAAACTCGATTGCCGGTTGCGGTGTAAATATTTTCACCGCCAAGCCCGCGAAATTCGCAAAGAACATCTTCTAATTTCTTAGCGTTCTTCGCGGTGAGTCTTTTTACCAATCAAATTAGGAGTCTATGAGCATCTGGTTTACTGAAGAACTTCACCCCTACTATCGCAAAGGGATTCGCGTCAAACGAATCCTTGCCGACGAGCAAACGCAATACCAGCATTTGCAATTTGTCGAAACCGAATTCTTCGGCAACGCGATGATCCTCGACGGCATCATCCAACTCACCGAACGCGACAACATGGGCTATCACGAGATGATCGTGCATGTGCCGATGCTCGCGGTCGGCAAACCCAAGCGCGCGCTCATCGTCGGCGGCGGCGATGGCGGGTCACTGCAACAAGCGTTGCGATACGAATCGGTGGAAGAAGTTGTCGTCTGCGAATTGGATCAGCGCGTGGTGGACTTATCGCGTGAACACTTCGCCGCCTCTTTCGGGGACCCGTGGGCTGACTCGCGCGCGCGGCTGATCGTGCGGGACGCCTTCGCCTACCTCGAGGAGAATCCCGGTCAATTCGACGTGATCATCTCAGACACTACCGACCCCATCGGCATGGCGGAGCGGCTCTTCTCCGATGAGTTCCAAAAACTAGTCGTGCGAGCCCTCGTCCCCGGCGGCGCGGCGGCGACCCAATGTGAGCAACCGTTTTTCGATACCGAGTTAATCAAGCAGATCTACAGATCGGCGCAAGAGAAGGTCAAGCATCCCGCGTATTACTACGCCAACATCCCCACCTATCCCGGCGGCGGCATCGGATTTATGTACATCTCCGATACGCCATGGGAAAACGGGTTGAAAACGCCCTATCCGCCCGGCGTGAACAAATACATCAACCCTGAAATCCACAAAGCGGCGTTCGCCTTGCCAGAGTTTTTCAAGAAGGAACTGTATGGATGACAAAATCTCCGAGTGTCAACTCGGAGATTTTTTATCTTTATCGTTTCATTGTGCCTACGCGATATTATCAAAAAGACTGCATTGAATTAATTATGAATTCAACAACCGAATCTCTCTATACTGAGAGTGCGGCTGGCGTTCGAAATCATTGCGCGGACGCACGGGGGGAAGCCACGATCAGAGAGAGAAAAAATGAAACAAATATCAATAAAAGCCTTTACCTTACTTACGATAGCGGTGATGGTGTTCAGTTCGGTCTTGGTAACGCCCGTATCCGTCCAAGCGGCGCCGGGGGATACGACAAGAGTCTCGGTTGACGCGCTCGGAACACAGGCGAACGACGCATCCAAGCGGTCTTCCATCTCCGGCGACGGACGCTTCATTGCCTTTGAGTCTGACGCGAGCAATTTGATCGCCAACGATACAAATGCCGCCACAGACATCTTCGTCAAAGACCGCCAGACCGGTGAGGTAACGCGCGTCTCCGTTGATTCGAGCGGAGCGCAGGCGAACGAAGGCTCCGGCGGCGCGGCAATTTCCAACGACGGCAGATACGTCGCGTTTATTTCTGATGCAAGCAATCTTGTCGCCAACGACACGAACGGCGTCACCGATGTGTTCCTGCGCGACCGGCAATTGGGAACGACCACCCGCATCTCGGTCAGCACGAGCGGCGAATCAGCGAATGCCTTTTCAGACTATCCTCTTTCCATATCCAGCGATGGAAGGTTTGTCGCGTTCAATTCAGACGCAAGCAACCTCGTCCCCAACGACACAAATAACTCCACCGACATCTTCGTCCACGACAATCAAACTGGCAGTACCGAACGCGTCTCGGTTGCCAGCGATGGCACACAAGCGGATTCCACATCGTTTACTCCGTCCATTTCAGCAAACGGGCAGTTTGTGGCATTCGCCTCGCATGCCACAAATTTGGTAAGCGGTGACACGAACAACGCGCTCGATGTCTTTGTGCGCGACCGCCAGCGGGTACAACGACGCGCGTGTCGGTCAACTCGAGCGGGGTGGAAGCGAACCGCGGCGCTGTGGATGGCTCGATCTCCGGCGACGGTCGCTTTGTGGCATTCTCATCCTCTTCCACAAATTTGATGAGCGAAGAAACCTCCGGTCTCGATTACGCATACATCCATGACCGCCAAACCGGCGTCACGGCGCTCGCCTCCGTTTTTTCAGACGGCGTTCTCATGACAGGCAGATCGTACACGCCCGCCCTGTCGTTTGACGGACGATATATCGCTTTTGCGTTCGACGACCGCGGCGACAGTCTGCCGACAGTGGACATCTACGTCCGCGACACGCAAACAGGCGTCACAACGCAAGCCACGCGCGGCGGCTCGGGAGAGAACGACTCTTCGCTCGGTCCGCGGATTACGCCCGATGGACGCTTCGTTACCTTTTGGTCTTTTTCCAGCCGTTTGGTTTCAGGCGATACAAATTCGGTGGCTGATGCCTTTGTCTACGAGACGAACTTTACAACGCCCGACACGACGAGCCCCACCGTCGTCTCCTCTTCGCCTCTTTGCGCGACGGGCTGTCCGTTCCCCACACCCTCGACCGTTTCTTTCCACGTCGTCTTTTCCGAAGCCGTGAATGGAGTCACCGCCGACGATTTTGCATTGACCACCAGCGGCGCAGTCACTGGCGCGTTTATCACAGACATGAGCGGGAGCAATAACGAATACATCGTCAACGTGAACACCGGCTCAGGCGATGGAACATTGCGGCTTGATGTTGTGGATAATGACAGCATCGTGGACACTGCGCTCAATCCGCTGGGCGGGGCTGGTTCAAGCAATGGAAACTTCACCGCGGGCGGCTCGTACATCGTGGACAAAAGTTCGCCCGCCGTGCTCAACATCCTGCGCGCAGACGCGAATCCCACTTCGGCGAATCAAGTCCGCTTCACGGCCAATTTCTCGGAACCTGTCTTCAACGTGGATGCGAGTGATTTCGCTGTGGCAACCACGGGCAACATCGCCGGCGCAACTCTAGCGGATGTTAGCGGAACGGGCGCTTCGTACACCGTCACCGTGAACACCGGCACCGGGGATGGAACGCTCCGCCTCAACTTGTTCGATAACGACAGCATCTTAGATAATTTCAATATTCCATTAGGCGGAAGCGGAGCAGGTAACGGGAATTTCACCTCAGGCGAGGAATACAGCCTCAACCGCGCGGCTCCGGTCGTGACCTCGATCCTCCGCGCCGACCCGAATCCATCTAAGGGTCCGCAGGTTCGCTTCGCGGTCGCGTTTTCTGAGACTGTCACCGGTGTAGACGCCAGCGATTTTTCTCTCGCCATCACCGGAAATATTTCAGGCGCGGGCATTGCGGGAGTCACCGGCACCGGCAATCTCTACACCGTCACCGTCAATACCGGCGCGGGGCAGGGAAACATCCGCCTCGACTTGCTCGATAACGACAGCATTGTGGATGCAGCAAATCTTCCGCTCGGCGGCGCAGGCGCGGGGAACGCAAACTTCAGCGGCGAGGAATATAACTTGACCGCCGCGCAGGTGACGATCGTCACAGCATCCTTCACCTCAAACGGCGTGAACGACGGCTGGATTCTCGAATCAAGCGAGAACAGCAACATAGGCGGAAGGAAGAATAACAACAGCGATATTCTCAGGCTCGGTGACGATGCCCAAAATCGTCAATATCGCGCCATACTCCACTTCCCCACGTATTATCTTCCAGATAATGCTGTAGTGACCGAGGTGATCTTGATGGTCAAAGGTCAAGGCGTGATCGGGACGGACCCATTCACCACCCATCAAAACATTCTTGTTGATATTCGTAGCGGCGTCTTCGGGAGTTTCGGTCCATGGGGCATCGAAGCGCTCCAAGAATCCGATTTTCAAAACCCCGCAAGTCTCAACTCTGTCGGCGCGATCACGAACAACAACACCTCAGGCTGGTACTGGACGACGCTGAATAGTTCCGCCATCCCGTTCATCAACCTGACAGGCGTAACCCAATTCCGCTTGGGCTTCCAACTCGACGACAACGACGATTTGGGCGACGATTTCATCACATTCTACAGCGGCGACTACGCTTCGATCCACGACCGTCCGCGATTGGTGATCAAGTATTACATTCCGTGAGGATGTGGGGTACGACAAAACAGACCCCGAGATTTTCGCAAAGCGAATCTCGGGGTCTGTGATTTAGCGACCAGTTTTCTTTTGCTCTAATTTTTTTAGATCAGCAATATCCTTGTCCCTCCCGCTTGCTTTCTTGTTTCGCTTGAGGTTTTCCAAGTCAATGATATTGACTTCCACCCCATCTAGTTCGTCAACGATTCGCGCCTGATAACACTCGTCAAACTCAACACCAGAGATAGATGTGCTAATTTCCAGCCGCAAGGGCGGAAAACCCATGCGGATAATTTTTGGTCTTTGCAGAAAGAGATTCGGCTCTAAATTTGGGTCGTCCAATCCAAAGGCTTTCAGAGCAGACGTGATTTTAGCGGCGTTTTCTGGATGAATAGCGATCCATACATCCATATCGTCTGTGGCACGAGGGTAACCGTGATAGCCAACCGCATATCCCCCGATCAGAAGGTAACGAACGTCATTCTCTTTCAACAATTTCAAGAACTCTTTGAAGTCGGGCGGCAGCGTCATCGCCATAATTAATTCTCCTCAAAAGTTCCATATACTCCAAGCGCTCTATCGGCGTTCGAGAAAGCCAATATTCGTCATCTTGTCTGTCAGCCTCTTCAAAGGAGGATACGATTGAGATGACGGTTTTATCTAGCCTTGGGAATTGATACTCATCCATGGGTTAAGTATAGCATAAGCAAGAACTCCGAGATTATGAAAATCTCGGAGTTCTGACATTTACACCAACATCAGCGCGGGCGTTTCTAAATACTTTGCCAGCGACTGCATGAACTGCGCGGCTTCGGCTCCGTCGCTGACGCGGTGGTCAACGGAGACTGTGGCTTTCATTCGCCAGCCGACTTTGATCTCACTGTTTTCAACCACGGGGACTTCCTTTGCCGAGCCAACTGCAAGGATCGCGGCTTCGGGCGGGTTGACGATGGCGATGAAGTTTTCCACGTCGTACATGCCCAAATTGCTGATCGAGAATGTCGAGCCTTCAATATCATCGGGCTTGACCTTGCCATCGCGCGCACGGGCAACTTTTTGCTTCACGTCCGCAGAGATTTGGCGGAGAGGCAATTGATCGGTATTCTTGTTGACGACGGTAAGCAGACCGCCAGTCACCGCGACTGCGACTCCCACATTCACCGCGCCGTGACGGACAACTTTATCGCCAGCAAAGGTCGCGTTGAGGTTCGGGAATTCGCGCAACGCCAGCGCAACCGCTTTGACGATGAAATCGTTGACCGAAAGTTTTTGGTCATCGGGCAAATATTCATTGACTTGTTTCCGCATCGCCATGACCGCGTCCATTTTGTATTCGTGGCTCACGTAGAAATGTGGAACGGATGTTTTCGATCCCGTCATGCGACGCGCAATGGCTTGGCGGAGTTTAGTTAACTGAACGACTTCGTCGTTGGGAGTGATTTGTAATTGGTAATTAGTCAAATGCGGGCGTACTGCGTGCTGCGTATTGCGTACCGCTTGAAAGCGCGGATTCAACATCCTTGCGAACCACGCGCCCGCCGGGACCTGTCCCTTGGAGTGAAGCAAGATTGACATTATTATCGCGCGCGATCTTCTTCGCAAGAGGCGATGCTTTGATCGCGCCGTCTGAGGGTATCGAAACTGCCGAGGGAACTGAAGCAGGCGTCCCCTGAGTCTGAAGCGGTTTTTCATCCGCAACTCTTTCTTCTTTCTCACCTGCACTTGCGCCAGGTGCAAGTGTCTTTCCACTTTCTACAGCCGCATCCACTTTTTCACCGGCTTGTCCAACTACCGCAATCGGCGCATTCACAGGAACCACATCGCCTTGATTGACGATGAGTTGCAGAACAACGCCGCCCGCAGGCGATTCAACTTCGACAGTGGCTTTATCGGTTTCGATCTCGGCGAGCACATCGCCCTTGCTGATATTTTCGCCAACTTGCTTCACCCAGCGGACGAGAACGCCCTCCGCCATGTCGAAACCAAGTTTGGGCATGTTGATCGTTTCAGCCATTATCGCAAGACCTCCTTTGCCGCGGCGACGATGTCTGGCACTTGCGGCAACGCGGCTTGTTCGAGCGCGCGATTATATGGAAGCGGCACTTCTTTTTGCGCCACGCGCAGGATCGGCGCGTCAATGTAATCGAACGCCTCTTCATAAATGCGGCTGACAATTTCACTGCCGACGCCGTACGACTTCCAACCTTCTTCCACGACGATCGCGCGATTCGTTTTCTTGAATGATTCCAACACAGGTTCCATGTCGAGCGGGCGCAATGTGCGCAAGTCAACGATCTCGGCTTCGATTCCTTCTTTGGATAATTCTTCCGCGGCTTTCATTGACAACTCAAGACCTTTGCAATACGTGACGATGGTCAGGTCTTTGCCCGCGCGTTGTATTTTGGATTTTCCGATCGGAATGAGATACTCGCCCTCGGGGACTTCGCCGCGCACTTGATACATGGTCGCGTGTTCGATGAACAAAATCGGGTCATTCGACCTTATGGCTGATTTCAGTAATCCTTTGGCGTCTTCCGGCGTCCCCGGCGACACGACCTTGAGACCGGGGAAGTGAGCGAAGATCGCGTCGGGAGTCTGCGAGTGAGTCGCGCCGAGTTGACGCCCGCCGCCGCCGACTGCGCGAATCACTAACGGAACGGTGAATTGTCCGCCGAACATGTAATGCAATTTCGGCGCTTGATTGACAATGTAATCCATCGCCGAGAAAGCGAAGTTGATGGTCATCAATTCCGCGATGGGACGTTGCCCCACCATTGCCGCGCCGATCGCCGCGCCGACGATGGCATTCTCTGCGATGGGCGTATCTTTTACGCGGTCGGGTCCGTACTTATCGTAGAAACCTTTGGTCACCGCATAGGTGCCGCCCCACACGCCAACTTCCTCGCCCATGATGAAGACGGCGGGGTCGCGATCCATTTCTTCCATGAGCGCTTGCGAGATCGCCTCGCGCATTGTAATTTTTGCCATGTGTAAATCCTCTTCGCTATGTCGTTGCGAGGAGGGCGCCTTTCCCGACGAAGCAATCTCCCTGCAAAATTGGAGATTGCTTCGGGCTAGCGCCCTCGCAATGACATCAAGTTAATTTTCGACGTAAACGTTCGTAAACAATTCTTCCATCGCTGGTTCAGGGGACGACTCGGCGAATTCAACCGCCTTATTCACTTCCTCATCCACGCGCGTTTCGATCTCATCCAATGCTTTCGCTGTGGCGATCTTTTTATCAAGCAGATATTTTCTGAAAATCCCAATCGGATCTTTCTCGTGCCACTCTTTGACTTCATCCTGCGTGCGATAGCGTTCGGGGTCGCCCATCGAGTGACCGCGATAACGATACGTCACAACTTCCATGAAATATGGTTCGCCGCTCTTGCGGACTTGTTCAATCGCTTTCTTTGAGGCTTCGTAGACTTGCATCACGTCCATGCCGTCTACGCGCTCGTTGCCCATGCCGTAACCTTCCGCTTTTTGGCGAATCTCTTCGACAGCGGAAGCACGGTCTACTGAGGTGCCCATGCCGTATTTGTTATTCTCGCAAACCCACAACACGCGCAAGCCCCACGCCTTTGCCAGATTCAACGCCTCATGGAAGTAACCGATGTTGGTCGCGCCATCACCGAACATACAGATGGTCACGTTGTCATTTTTTGAGTATTGATCGCCAACTGCGAGTCCCGCCGCGATGGGCAAATGTCCGCCGACGATGGCATGACCGCCCCAGAAGTTTTTCTCCGTGCTTGCCATGTGCATCGAACCGCCCTTCCCCTTCGACATCCCCGTTGACTTGCCGAGCAATTCCGCCATGACCTCGTTGGCAGAAAGTCCGCAATTGATGGCGACGCCGTGATCGCGATAGGCGGTGATGACTCGATCTCTCGGCTCGCGCGCCGCGATCAACCCCGTGGACACGGCTTCCTGCCCGATATACAAGTGCATGAAGCCGCCGATCTTGCCTGCCTGGTACAACTCCGCGCCGCGTTCTTCCACGCGGCGGATCAGCACCATTTGATGGTACATGTCTAACTGCTGTTCTTTCTTCATTACAGACACTCCGCTAGAAATAAAATTTCGTATTTTTGGGCTTACACAAAAACAACACCAGAGAGCCTCTGGCGTTGTGGTTCTCGTAATTCCGAACGGCATTATATCAGCATTTCTTACCCGCCTTTCATTTCTTCGCGCGAATTGATTGGATGTTTTTCGCAACCATTGAATTCTTCTACATTTTTTGTTATAAGTGAAGCAGTGATCCGCCAAAATCACTCATCACTTTCAATTCAAGGAGAAGAGAATGAAACTTTCACCCCCTAAAACAGTAACTTTCTGGATCGGCGTTGTTCTTGGTTTGCTTGGCCTGCTCGGCGGCATCGGCGTCATTGGCGCTCTTGCCGGTTATGCGTTCTGGCTTGCTTTCGCCGGCTTTGCTGTTCTTGCCCTCGGCTTGCTGGTCAACGGTCTGTAAATAATTTACTCGGCGGGTCACAGACTCCTCGCGGCAGCGCGGGGAGTTTTTATTTTTGAGATACAATCGAAAGGCAAGATGATATGCGATAGGAGAATTCCATGAAGCGCATTCACATATTGCTCGGTGTTCAATCTCTGCTTGCCATCTTCGTTTCGTTCAACCGTCTCACAGACTGGTTCAACGGTTACGTTCTTCCGAATCAATTCCTGCGCTGGGTGGATTTGAACAACGTCCTCGTCGCGCTAGCCAGCACGGTAGCTGGCTACTTGCTAAAGAAAACGCTTGAATACAACTCCCCCGCCCGCGAGGGGAATGCGCACACTGCCTGGAATTTGGTTTTCATCATCGGGGTGTTTATCTCAGCCGTGAGCTATGGCTTCCATGAGCTGGGGAATTATTTGCACTTCCGCTTTTGCTTGGAGGATACGACAAGCGATCTATGCCGCATCGTCATCTTCAACGATGACGAATTTAGTCACTGGCTATTTTTCGCAGGGTTCATCATGGTCAACGTAGCGATCCTATTTGTGCAAAATCTCTTTCCGCATCAAGGAGAGGTCAGAGGCGGAGATGTTGCCCTGCTTTTGCTGAATTCACTCTTCCTCGGTTTGGTCGTATTTGCAAATCTCGGGTTTGAAACCATCGGTCTAGATCTGTACATCGTTGCCTTGCTCGCGATCATTGCCGCCTTTTTACTTTGGCGAAGAGGCAAACAACCCATGTTCATCTATTACACGGCCGCGTATTGGCTGGGGCTGTTCGGCAGTTCGATCGCGCAGGCAATGAGATAACTGGAATTACAGGAAAGTATCTTTCCGCACCATTCCAGTGTTCTACAAATTAAACTCAAGGAGAGAAAAAAATGGACTACCTTCATATCATATTGCGTATCATTCACATTGGAGCAGGCATATTCTGGGTGGGCGGCACCTTAATGATGTCCTTTTTTATTGCTCCAGCGGTGGGCGCAACCGCCGAAGCAGGACAAAAATTTGTCGGTCACTTAATGGGGAATCTAAAATTTAGCCAGCGGATGTCTGCCGCGGCAGGGTCAACGGTACTGGCTGGCGCGTGGTTATATTGGCTCGACGCGAGCGGATCGTCCCTTTGGGCGCGTTCGAGCACCGGTATCGGCTTTGGGATCGGAGCGGTATTCGCCATCATCGGCATGGTTTACGGCATCATGGTCGGGCGGACAACCAAAGCAATGGCGCAACTTGGTATGCAGATTCAAGGAAAACCCAGCGGTGAGCAACTAGCACAACTACAAACGCTTCAAAAACGCCAAGCGCAGCAAGCGCGCATTGCTTCCATCACATTGATTTTGGCTGTGATCTTTATGGCGATCGCTCGGTTCTTGGTATTTTAGGCTGGGATGAAATTCAGAAAACTCAAAATAACGCTCGCGATTCTTTTTCTCGCGGTCGTCACGTCGGTAATCGTCAACCCGAAAGCGCCGCCGACGCGCTATTACGATGGCGCGCCGCGCACGCTCGTCATCGCGCATCAGGGCGGAGACGGCGTGTGGCCCGGCGACACGATGTTCGCATTTGAAAACGCGGTCCGCATTGGGGCAGATGTCCTTGAGATGGACGCGCACATCACGAAAGACGGTCAGATCGTCTTGATGCACGACGAAGAAGTGGATCGCACTACGGATGGCGCAGGTCTGATCGAAGATAAGACGCTCGATGAGTTGAAGCAACTCGACGCGGCGTATGATTGGTCAATAGACGACGATCAAACATATCCATATCGCGGACAGGGAATTCAAGTCCCGACGCTGGATGAGGTCTTTGAAAAATTCCCACAGATGCGTTATGTGATCGAGATCAAGCTGACGAAGAACCCGATAGAGAAGCCGTTATGCGACTTGATCCGCCAACACAACATGCAGGATAAAGTGATCATCGGCTCCTTCCATGACGAGGCGATGCGAAGCTTCCGCGCGACCTGCCCCGAAGTTGCGACTTCCGCGGCGAGCGACGAGGTGCGGAACTACGTTTTGCTGGGCAAGGTTTTCCTGTGGGGATTCTACGCGCCTCATTTTCAGACGATTCAGCCCCCTTGGAACCCGGACGATTCGCTCGGCATCCAGATCATGACCGAACGATTCGTCCGCGAGTCTCACGCTAAAAACATCCGCGTCGAACCGTGGACGGTGAACGATCCTGCATTAATGAAGCAGTACATCGAATGGGGTGTAGATGGTATCATTACCGATAGACCCGACCTGCTGGTCGAAGCGCTGGGAAAATAATAACCGTTCGAACTGGAGCCGCGCATGAAAAGCATTTTCAGTTTCTTCCTCGACATCGAAAAATTGATCTACAAGGTCTTGATGTGGTTCATCCTCGTCCCCAAGACCATCGTCAAGATCACGCTCAACCCCGCGTGGGCGCCGGGCTATGTGAAAGACGAGTTGCAGAACGATCAAACGCCGTTCGACGAATACATCTCGCCTATCATTCTCCTGCTGGTTGTCGCCCTGATTCCCGCAGTAGCGTTCAACCTGCTCCCGACATTCGGCGCTTCGATCAGTTCGCCCGCTGAAACTCAACCGACCACAGACCGCGTGTTGTCGTTCGAGGTGCGCACCGATTTCCGCTCGTCTTCCACTGAAATGGATTATTTCCATACATGGACGGTAACGAGGGTAATAAGCGCAACCTCCGCGCCGAGTGAAAACCCGATCGTCAAAACCGAGATCCATTACCCGCTAAGCTCCATCAATTTTCTGGAAGAGATAGACGACAACACGGTCAAAGACAAGTTCTTGTTCACCTTCCAAGACCCCGGCGAATATCTGGTCGCCGTTTCTGCGGGCAAGTTTGACCCTAGCAAGTATGACCCCGCATATCAAGAAGGAATTGCCACCGAGATCTACACGTCCACCATGCGGGTCATTGTTCCTGTAAAACTGGATGACCCGATCGTCATTTCGAATGAAGAGCGGACGAAAGATACGCAAGCCGCCAAGCCGGAGGGAATCGAATCGTTCACCGCATCGGTGCAGAGAGAGAACACACTCTTCCTCGCCATCGCGCTGATGCTGCCTCCGCTCCTCTTTGCCCTTGCTACAAAACTCTTGCTCGCCCCCATCGGCGAAGATACGCTTAAGGAAAGTTTTTATACCCAATGCTATTACTTCTCACCGCTAAGTTTGGCGATCTGGGGAAGTTATTACGCGAGGTATTTCTTTACCTCCGACGCATACTACTTTACCTCCGGCAATATCGCCATACAAATCATCTGGTTCCCAACCTTGTTAGCCATGCTTTGGTTTCTCCGCGCGGAGGTAAAGACCATCGAAGATGCGCGCGAGACCAATGGCATTCGATCGCTCACCATCACGCTCGTATGCCTTGCCTTACTGTTGCTCGCGGCAAGCGCCATCTTCCAATTCGCCACATTACAAGACGATGTTCGATTGCTCGCCATCCGCATGTTCCCGATCTTATCTACGGCATTGATCGCCGCGTTTGGCTTGGCATGGTATCGCCGCCGCAGAGGCAGAAATGAGTTCATGAAGCCCAGCCACATTGCGGGGATCATGGCAAACGCCGTAGTATTGATCTTGCTATTGGGTTATATCTCGACGCAATTCGGAGTGGTGTCAACTCCTCAATCGGTTTTTCCGACTGAAACTCCCCAAGCCGCCTTAACCGAGTTCGCTGGAGTAACCGAATCATCCGTCCCGTCTATCCCCTCGACCCCTTCGACGGAGACCCCGCTCCCCGAAGCCACCGCCACCGAACCGCCAGCGGAAAGCCCAACGCCAACGCCGAATCCATATTACGTGGAGGAGTTCAACACCGATCTCACCAAGTGGTCCAATTTTATGACCAGCGGCGACTCGCGCATGGTGATCCCGCCAGTCGTGGATCGCGGCGTTCTGCCTCTCCAACTGCTACAAGTGGATGACCGTGTCGGTCAATACTACCTCATCAACGACGCCTTCTCCTATTCGGATGTCAAAGTGGAAGCGGTTGTCACCAATCGCGGCAACAACTCCAACGGCGTGGGTCTGATCTGCCGCTACAGCAATGTCGGCTGGTATGAGGCTCAGTTTTCCAACTCACAGACGTTCGCTATTTATGTTGTGGACAGTGTTGGTCTGGTCAGTCAGGGATACACCGAGGTATTGAGCGGCGATTCCAAATTGATCCGATCGGGTCCCTCGACCAACGTTTACACCCTAACCTGCAAAGGAAATACGATCAGCCTTTCGGTCAACGGCGAACTCGTGGGCGAATACGTGGACACGCACTTGGGTCTCACAGATGGGAAGATCGGACTTTCGGTCTGGTCGCCTCAAACCCTGCCGGTCATCGTGGATGTTGAGACGCTAACCGTTAGCGCGCCGTGAAAATAAACATAGCATGACTTACGCAGGTCAAAATCTTTTGTCGCGAATTACACGAATTATCGCGAATTTTTTTATGCAATTCGCGTGAATTAGCGAAATTCGCGGCTTGGCCTGAGGGTTTTGCGTAAGTCCTGCATAGAACAAAAAACTCTAGCCACCTGATTTCATCGAATCGTCAGGTGGCTAGAAATAATTTTACTGATCACTGCTCACTTGGGCTTACCTCACCACCCTCGCCCTCATCACGAACCGATTCACACCCCCCATCCGATACTTATATTCCTCGTCCCCACGCATGAAATCGAATTCGTAGCGACCGTTTTCGCAACACCATTGAATGTCGTACCCCATGATGACCCAACCGGGGGACAGTTCCTTGTAATCGAAACTCACGCCTGAGTTGTAACCCCATAGTTTATTTTTATAATCAAAGCAAAGTGTCGCCGCGGCTTTGACGCCGTCTACTTCGAGGAAGGCGAGCCAGAGATAGCCGCCTGCGTGCGCGGCGCGGAGGGTGGCGGTGAGATGGTCACGCATGGCGGGATGCAGGAAGGTTGCTTTGTTGGCATCTTGCACCATTAGGTGAAAGAACGATTCTAGCTCGAGTTCGATGTCCGCATTTTTATCTACAACATAAAAGTTGACTCGCCCGCTTTCGGCGGCGCGGCGCATCTTGCGGCGCATCTCGTGGCGTTGTTTCTTGTCAATGCTTTCGAGATACTCATCGAAGGAGCCCGTCAACGCGATGCGCGGGGTGGGACGATACACTTCCTGATGATGAGTCCAGCCGCGCTTGTCAGCCTCCGCTTTGAGGGCGGCGAGGGTGAGAGAATCGTCGGGGATGTTGTACCAATCTAGGGCGGACCAAGCCCGTCCGTCGGAAGAAGCGAGAAAGTCCAGCAAGCTGGAGAGGAAGCGGGGTAAATCATCTGCGCGAACGATCAAATCCAAATAATCCGAAATTTCGATACTGCCGACAAGCAGAAGCGCTTCGCGTCCGTCATACTCGGCGATGAACAGCGGAGCGATGCCGATCAATTGTCCGTTTTCTTCGGCGGAAACCAAAATCAATTCAGCGGAGTTCCATTCGCCGCCGCCGCGAGTCTTCCACCATTCGCTGAGATATTCGTAGCGCGAGAACGGCGTGTCGGCGATGCTTTGCTCGACGAGCGCGTTCCATTCATTTGATTCAATTTCAGCAAAATCCGTGTGTAACTTAAAATTCATCCTTCATCCTTCCGCCTTCATCATTTGTCCAAATTTTACCAGTATAATGATAGCGAATTTCTGGTTATTCTTACGCCGTGACAACCTTCGACCTCAACATCCTCCCCATTTATCGCATCAACGGACAAGAGTCTGCCGACCTGCCGGGTTTGCTGGCGCTCACGCCTGCTCGTAAAGCCGCGCGCGGACGCGAGAAAGACAGCCTGATCATGTATCTCATGCTGTCGGGCAACGCGTCGTATTCGATCGCGGAACTCGCGCAGATCAACCACAACGCGGGCGACGTTTTTTATCAAACGCCCGGCTCGCTCACCTCCGCCATGCGCAAGACCGCGGAACACATCAACACGGCTTTGCTCGAGCGGAATCTTTCCACCAGCGGACGCGGACAATACGCGCTGGGCTTGCTCGCCCTCGCCGTGATGCGCGAGTCGCAAATTACTTTGCTCCTCAGCGGACCCGCTCACGCGGTTTGGGTCAGCGAAGGGCAATCGCGTCACATTTACGATCCCGCGCTTTCGGGCAAGGGCTTGGGTTCGAGCCAAACCACGCAATCTTATTTTTCACAAGTTGAAATTCATTCCAACGATCTGCTCGTGTTGTGCGGAAAATTCCCAACCGATTGGGAAGCCGACTTGCTCAGCGAACGTCCGCCTGCCTCGTTCGATGCGACGTATCGCAAGTTGACATACACCAAAGGAGACCTGCACGCCGCGCTCATTCAACCTCAGCCGGGACGAGGCGCGATCACAATTCTGCATGTGGATGTAAACCCCTCGCGTCAAACGCAGGGTCAAGTTGATTCGGCGCCTCAGCCGATCTCGCCAATCGAAGATTCCAAGCCGCAAAACGCCGAACTGCGCGAAGATGAATCGCAAGAAGATTTGTCCATCGAACAATCACAGTCTCCAGTCTCCAATCTCCAATCCCCAGTCTCTGGTCTCGATACACCCCTCAAAGAGCATTCGGGGTTACTCGACCAGCAACAATCCTCTAATTCTCCAATTCTCAATTCTCAATCCTCCCCCTCCATCACCGAAGAGCAACTCGATGAAATGGCAGACTTCGCCGCGCATGTGCTTCAACCATCCGCGTATGCCATCCCGCCGCGACCGGAAGAATTGACTCCGCCGATTCAAAGCGAGCCGCGCCCTGCGACCACGCAAACGCCATCTACGCCGCGCAGTTTCCCACCGTCCATTCCGCGGGCGAAGACGGTCGAAGCGGAGCCTGAGCCGGTCAGGCAAGAAGCCGTTGTTGAAGAATCGCAAGAAGAAGTCATCGAGGCAGAAGAGAACGATGAAACTCCGGTAGATGTCGTCGCAACGCCGACAGCAGAAAAATCCGACGCGCACAAAATTGCCACGCGGCAAATGGCGAAGGTGATGGTCGGCGGAATCCAAACCGGGCGGCGCGTGAACGAAAGGCTGGGTTCGTTCTTCCGGGGATTCATCCCGCGCCTGCTACCCGGAACAGAATCCCCTGCGAGTGAAGCGGGGCAACAACAGATGCGATTCGTCCCAACGTATGCGCTGGTCTTCATCGCGCTTGTCATCCCGATCCTTGTCGGCACGGTAGCAGTAGTGATGTATCTGCGGTTCGGGCAAAGCGTTCAATATGACGAATTTTATCGTCAGGCGCAAAACGAGGCGGCGCGCGCGTTGAGCGAAAACGACCCGGCGCGTCAACGCGATGCGTGGCAACGATCGCTTGAATTGTTGGATCAAGCCGAAGCGTACGGCGAAACGGAACAGTCCGATCAACTGCAACAGATGGCGCAATCGAATCTCGATTCATTGATGGGCGTGTTGCGGATGGAATTCGTCCCCGCCTTCACCAACGGACTCGGCGGCGACGCGCAGATCAGCCGCATGGCGGCGAGCGAAAGCGACTTGTACATGCTCGAAGCCACGCGCGGCGAGATTCTTCACGCCACATTCACCGGGCGCAACCTCGAACTCGACACGACGTTCAACTGCAAACCGGGAACATACGCGGGTTATCAAGTGGGCACATTGGTAGACTTGCTGGCATTGCCCAAGGTCAACCTCGCCAGCGCAACCGTCCTCGGCATAGACGCGGTCGGGAATCTTTTATATTGCTCGCCGGGGCAGGTTCCGCAAGTGATCCCTCTCCCCGCTTTGCCGAACACCGATTGGCAGCGCATTACCGGCTTCGCGCTCGACGGCGGCAACTTGTATGTGCTGGACGCCGCATCGCGTTCCATCTGGGTGTACGTCGGGCAGGAAAGCACATTCGTTGATACGCCTTATTTTTATTTCGGCAATCAGATTCCCACGACGCTCGACACCGCCATTGACCTTGCCGTAAGCGGCGACGATCTCTACATGCTTCATGCCGACGGGCATATTTCCACTTGCACGTTCAGCCGCATCGCCCAAACCCCAACCAAATGCGTTGACCCGCTCAACTTCGTTGATAATTTCCCGGCGCATCAAGATATCAACGTTTTCGCGCAAGCGCACTTCACGCAGATGGCTGTCACCGCCTCACCCAACTCCGTCCTCCTCCTGCTCGATTCGGAAAACCGAAAAGTCTTCCGCTTCACGCCGCGTTCGCTCGAACTTCAAAATCAACTCACCGGCTTTGCAGGCAAGGGCAATCCGTTCGCATCGGGTCCCGTCGGCGCGATGACCGTCAGCCCGAATTATGTGTTGTATCTCGCCATCGGAGACCAAGTCTACTTCGCGCCGAATTTGCCATAGGTATGCGGTGGTTGAGTAGTGGCGCTGTAAGCGCCACGTATCGAAACCACCCGTACGTAAAGCAATTATTGTTTCAAATTTTCTCTTGAACATTGGTGGTCTCGATACGTCCCGCGATGCTTCGTCTTCGTGGCGCGAACCGCGCGCGCCACTCCGCTCAGTACGCGCGGGACTACTCGACCACCGAATAATTAATAGACATGAACCCCTTCTCCCTCTTCCGACGAAAACCCGCGCCTCCCTCGCAAGGGACGGCTGTCGCAGACTCCTCAGACGAATCGCCCCAGCAGACGTTTCTCAAAACCTTCGTCATTGTGTATGACCCTGTCGTCGAACCGTCCACAGGAAAAAAACTTTCCGAGTTCATGCGCTGGAACAACGTGGAGGAACTCGGCAAAGGATTCATGACCGACATCCTGCAAGCCAGCGGCGGACTCGTCCATTATCAGATCATCGAGCGCGTGGACGTGGACGCCTTCCCCGCCAAAGTGGACGGATACGCCGACGACGCGGAAACCTATCTCGATGTGTTGCGCGGTAACATTCCTCCGCACATGCCCTCCGAAGTGGATTATCACGCCATCCTCAAGCGCTTCAACATTTTACAGCGCGTGGCGAGAAACGAAATTGACGAAGTGTGGATCTTCAACTTCCCCCACGCGGGCTTTTATGAATCCGTCATGGGCGGACCCGGCGCGTTCTGGTGCAATGCCCCTCCGCTTCAAAACACCGATGCAGCAAAGCGGCGATTTACGATCATGGGATTTTCATACGAGCGCGGCATAGGCGAGATGCTTGAGAACATGGGGCATCGCGCCGAATCGATCATGGAAAAAACTTTCGAAAAGTTATCCGGTGACGACAATCTGTGGAACCGATTTATTCGCTACGACCAAACCTCTCCGGGCAAAGCCGCGCTGGGCAATGTCCACTTCGCGCCGAACAGCGTCCGTGATTACGATTGGAACAACCCATCTATTGTGATGAGCGAATGTGACGACTGGCTGTACAACTTCCCCAACTTCAAAGGCGACGTGCGCGAGGTCTCAGCCGACGAATGGGGCAACGGCGACATCCGCAAACATCACGTCTGGTGGATGACGCACTTCCCGAAAGCGAAGGGACGCATCAACGGCATCGCCAATAACTGGTGGCAATATATCGCCAATGCGAATAGCGTAATAACATAAAAGAACTCGGAGGTCTTGTAGACCTCCGAGTTCTTTATTGCAAAGATGTCGTTGCGAGGGCGAAGCCCGAAGCAATCTCCGCGCTGGGAGACTGCTTCGTCGGCTTTCAGCCTCCTCGCAGCGACAGAGCAGTCTTCGCTATCCCGAAATTTTCAACGCCACCATCGTGACGTCATCCGCCAAGGATTGATGATCCCCGAACGCGCTCGCGCTTTGATACACAGTGTGAAGAATATCAGGCGCGGATTGTTTCGCGCTCTGCGAAAGAAGATCGGCGAGGCGCAGATGACCGAATTGCTCGTCGCCAGCCGTGTTCAAGACTTCGGTCACGCCATCGGTATACAGCAAAAGCGAATCGCCCTTTGAAAATTTCACCGATTCAATGCGCGGGCGGAAAAACTCCGCCAAACCGATCGCTGGCGCGGTTGGCTTCAACCAATGAATGTCATTGCTCGCGCCGCGATGAACGGCTGGCGGATTATGTCCCGCATTCACGTAAGTTAACTCAAGATTGACGGGGTCAAAGCGCGCCAGAAAAACCGTGACAAATGTGGTGAAGTTGACGTTGTGGATATAAAAGCGATTGATGCGTTCCAAAATTTCAGCAGGCGAATCAGTGTCGGGAGCCATCGTCCGCAAGGCGGTTTGTAAACTGCTCATCAACATCCCTGCCGAAACGCCGTGTCCGCTTACGTCGGCGATCACCAAACCATG
>JAXLVX010000018.1:0-51618 GCA_046328795.1 Anaerolineales bacterium
GAAGAAAGGCGACCCGATCTCGATCGTCGGTCTGCGCGAGACGAAAGACTCGGTCATCACGGGAACGGAAATGTTCCACAAAGAGTTGGACGAGGTGGTGGCGGGCGACAACGCGGGCATCCTCCTGCGCGGTATCGAGCGTGAAGACGTGGAGCGCGGGCAGGTGTTAGCCAAGCCAGGTTCTGTGACCCCTCACAAGAAATTCCTGGCTGAAGTGTATGTGCTGAAAAAGGAAGAGGGCGGGCGGCACAAGGCGTTCTTCAGCGGGTATCGTCCGCAGTTCTACATCCGCACGATGGATGTGACGGGCAACATCGAGTTGCCGCAAGGCGTCGAGATGGTGATGCCGGGCGACAACGTGAACCTGACGGTGGAACTCATTGTTCCCGTGGCGCTTGAGCAAGGCTCGAAGTTCGCCATCCGTGAAGGCGGTCTCACCGTCGGCGCCGGTGTCGTCACTAAGATCATTGAATAGGCGATGTCATGACGAAACAGAAGATCCGCATCCGTCTCAAAGCCTACGATCATCGAGTGCTTGACTCGACCGCCAAACGCATCGTCGAAACCGCCGAACGCAGCGGCGCGCATGTTGTGGGTCCTGTACCCTTGCCAACCAAGACTGAACGGTTTACAATACGCCGCTCAACATTCATAGACAAGGACTCGCACGAGCATTACGAGATCCGCACGCACAATCGTCTCATTGATGTTCTCGATCCCGATTCAAAGACGATTGACATGTTGATGAGATTATCCCTCCCAGCGGGTGTGGATATTGAAATAAAAATATAGTTGGTCGTACTCGAGAGTGGAGACCGCACGTTGAATCTCTGCTCTCGATTTTCGCCAGCGCAAGAACGAACCTGTCCGGGACCACCAAACCCCGAACGTCTCGCCAGATCGTTTACTGCGCTGTACGGAGATGATGCAGTCCAAGCCCGGACTGACAGTCTCGCAAAATTTCTTGAAGGAGAAAATTGAGCATGTTAAAAGGGCTTATTGGAAAGAAGATTGGCATGACCCAGATCTTCGATGAGCAAGGCGTCGCGTATCCTGTGACGATCATCGAGGCTGGGCCATGTTACGTTACGCAGGTGCGCAATCAGGATCGCGATGGATATGCCGCGATCCAGTTGGGGTTTAGCGAAGTCCACCCGAAGAAACTGTCTTCCGGGGAATTGGGTCACTTGAAGGTCAGCGAACTTCCGCCGCTTCGTTTCATCCGCGAGTTCCGCACAAAAGAAGCCGCCAACATCGGCGACAAAGTTACTGTGGATGCGTTTGCCGTCGGTGAGCGCGTGGATGTGGTTGGCACGAGCAAAGGCAAGGGATTCGCTGGCGCGGTCAAGCGCCATCACTTCGCCGGAGGCAAGAAAACACACGGTCAATCCGACAGGCATCGCGCTCCCGGTTCCCGTTCGTCCGGTACAACCCCCGGCCGCGTCTTCAAGAACGCGCGCGGCGCCGGTCACATGGGCAGCGACCGCGTTACCGTGCAAGCCTTGAAGGTAGTGCTGGTGGATGCTGAGCGCAACTTGCTCGGCGTGAACGGCGCGGTGCCCGGTGGCAAGGGCGGCCTCGTGGTGATTAAAGAGGCGCGCAAGCAGTAGGCGCACAAGGAATAATGAGATGAAAGTAGATGTTTTGAACCTCGAAGGCAAAAAGGTTCGCGACGTGGAACTTCCCGCCGCGATCTTCGAAGCCCCGATCAATGTTGACTTGATGCACCAGGCGTATGTCCGTCAGATGGCGAACGCGCGTCTCGGCACGCACGATACCAAAGTGCGCGGCGAAGTCGCCGGCGGCGGCGCCAAGCCGTGGAAGCAAAAAGGGACCGGTCGCGCCCGCCAAGGCTCGCGCAGAGCCGCCCAGTGGGTGGGAGGCGGTCGCATCCACACCCCGCATCCGCGCAGTTACGAACAACGTATGCCCAAGAAAATGAGACAAGCCGCGCTCCGCTCCGCGTTGTCGGCAAAAGCCGCCGATGCCGGTGTGGTGGTGGTGGATGATTTGAATCTCGATGAGCCGAAGACCAAATTGATGGCACAGGCAATGACGAACCTTGTCGGCGAGTCAACGGCATTGTTCGTGCTTCCTGTAAAAGATAAATCCTACGATGTTGCTGTGCGAGCGCTTGGCAATCTTGAAGATGCAAAAGTTTTACTCGCCGGGTATATCAACATCCGCGATCTGTTCACTTATGACAAGCTGGTGCTTCCCATGAAAACGCTGGATGCTCTAGCCGCGAGTTTGGGATAGGAGATACCGATGACCACGATCTATGACGTACTCCGTCGCCCGCTCGTAACCGAAAAGACCAATTTCCAGTCCAGCAAACTCAATCAATATTCGTTTGAGGTCGCGGACTTCGCCACGCGCACATCGGTGAAAGACGCCGTTGAAACCCTGTACGATGTCAAAGTTGCGCGTGTGAATATCATCAACACCTCAGCCAAACGTGGACGCCGTATGCGAAGCCGCCGCTTGCTCGTTCGCAAGACCGGCATCAAGAAGGCGATCGTCACGCTGGTTGAAGGTCAAACACTTCAGATCTTTGAAGGGGTGCAGTAATGGCTGTCAAGAAATACAAACCCGTTACGCCGGGCACGCGCGGTATGACCGGCTACACATTCGACGAGATCACCAAGTCCACGCCGGAGCGCTCGCTCCTCGTGCCGTTGCGCAAGAGCGGCGGACGCAACGGTTACGGACGGGTGACCGTTCGCCATCGCGGCGGCGGGCACAAACGCTTCATCCGCCTTGTGGATTTCAAGCGCGACAAGCGCGACATCCCCGCCAAAGTTGCCGCGATCGAATACGATCCGAACCGCACGGCGCGTCTCGCGCTTCTGTTCTACACGGACGGTGAAAAACGCTACATCATTGCTCCGACCGATCTCAAAGTTGGCGATACGGTGATGTCTGGCGCGGGAGCCGAGATCCGTTCCGGTAACGCGCTTCCGATTTCGAACATCCCGGTCGGCACGCTCATCCACAACATCGAAGTCAAGGATGGACGCGGCGGTCAGTTGGTCCGTTCCGCAGGCGGCGCGGCGCAATTGCTCGCAAAGGAAGGCGATTTTGCTCAAATCCGCATGCCCTCCGGCGAAGTGCGCCTCATCCGCCAAACTTGTTACGCGACTATTGGTCAGGTGGGTAACCTCGACCATGGAAACGTCAAGCTCGGCAAAGCCGGGCGCAACCGCCACAGAGGTATCCGCCCGGGCGTTCGCGGCTCCGCGATGACGCCGCGCGATCATCCGCATGGCGGCGGTGAGGGACGCCAGTCCATTGGTTTGCCGGGTCCGAAAAGCCCGTGGGGCAAGCCGACTCTTGGATACAAGACGCGCCGTAACAAGAAGACCAATCAGTACATTGTCCGCCGTCGAAGCAAGACGAGCCGGTGATTTGAGAAACGTAGTAACGACTTTAGTCGTTCAAGGGCGACTGAAGTCGCCACTACATAAAATGAGGTAAGCATGTCACGATCATTGAAAAAGGGTCCTTTCGTAGAACCCAAACTGTTGAAACGAATTGAAGCCATGAACCAAAAAGGCGAGAAGAAAGTGCTGCGCACGTGGAGTCGCGCCAGCGTGATCTTCCCCCAGATGGTCGGGCATACGATCGCCGTCCATGATGGACGCCGCCATGTGCCGATCTACATCACCGAGAACATGGTCGGTCACCGCCTCGGCGAATTTGCGCCGACACGCACGTTCCGCGGTCACACCATCGGCGAGAAAGCCGCGCCGACGAGCGCTCCCGCCGCGGCGTCGTCGTAAGGATATTGAGTCATGCATGATATTCAGGCACATTTGAAGAACCTCCCGATGTCTGCGCAGAAGGTCCGCTTGGTTGTGGATCTGGTGCGCGGCAAGGGAGCCAACGACGCGCTTGAAATGCTGCGCTTCGTAAATAAAGCCGCGGCTCTGCCGGTGCGGAAGTTGCTTGCCTCCGCAGTTGCCAACGCCGAGGAAAATTTTGGCGTGAGCCGCGACGATCTCGTCGTTGCGAAAATTTTTGCCGATGAAGCGCCCACCCGCAAGTGGAGACGCTTTGGCGCGCGAGGCCGTTTCAAGCCGATTTTGCGACGCAATTCGCATGTGACCGTCGTTTTGCGCGAGCGCGGATCGTAGGAGTTAAGGAGAAATTATGGGTCGTAAAGTTCATCCAATTGGAATGCGGCTTGGGATCAATCAAGGCTGGCAAGGTCGTTGGTTTGCCGAGGGTTCCGAATATCGCCAGCACCTGCATCAAGACCTCGCTATTCGCAGTCTTTTGCTGGGTATCGATTCAAAAGGCGGCGCGGCAAAGAGCGCCGAGGTGCGCAAACTGCGCAAAGATCT
The DNA here is from genome assembly GCA_046328795.1 of Anaerolineales bacterium. Classification (GTDB taxonomy): domain Bacteria; phylum Chloroflexota; class Anaerolineae; order Anaerolineales; family Villigracilaceae; genus Defluviilinea. The sequence goes on from JAXLVX010000018.1 coordinate 4,347, forward strand.
GCCCGATACCATCTTGAATCGCAAGGCTGGAATTTCCCGCATTGATATCGAGCGCTATCCCGGCAAGATCAAGATTTCCATCCATACCGCCAAGCCCGGCATTCTCATTGGGCGCAAAGGCGAGGGCGTGAAGAAGATCCGCGCGGCTCTCGAAACACTGGTTGGAAGAAAAGTTGATCTGGATATTAAGGAGATCGGCTCTCCCGATACCGACGCGATGTTGGTTGCGTTGAATGTCGCCGACCAACTCGAACGCCGCATTGCCTATCGCCGCGCAATGAAGCGCGCCATTCAGCAAGCGATGAAACAGGGCGCGGGCGGTATCAAGATCATGACCAGCGGACGTTTGGGCGGCGCGGAAATGTCGCGCGACGTGTGGCTGCGCGAAGGACGTGTGCCTTTGCAAACGCTTCGTTCCAATGTGGATTTTGCCCGCGCGGAAGCCTCGACCACCTATGGTCAGATCGGCGTGAAGGTATGGATCTATAAAGGTGAAGCCGTTCCTGAAGTGGAAGAAAAAGTTGAGTCGACCGAAGGCGTGTACGTCAGCCAGTAAGCGGCGTATCGAAGAATGAGGTAGTGAATTATGTTGATGCCAAAACGTGTAAAGTGGCGCAAGCAAATGCGCGGACGAATGAGAGGCAAAGCCCTGCGAGGCGCCGAGGTTAGTTTCGGCGAGTTCGGCTTGCAGGCGTTGGAACCCGGCTGGGTGACGGCGCGGCAGATCGAAGCGGCGCGAAGGACCATCGTCCGCGAAATGAAGCGGCGCGGTAAAGTCTGGATCCGAATCTTCCCTGCCAAGCCGTTTACTCACAAACCGCCCGAAACCCGCATGGGTTCCGGTAAAGGAAATGTGGAGTATTACGTGGCAGTGGTAAAACCCGGTCGTATCATGTTCGAAGTGGGCGGTTTGGATTCCGCGACGGCTCTGCAAGCGTTGAAGAACGCGCAATACAAGTTCTCGATCAAGACCAAGGTCGTTGCGCGGCATGAAGCAGGAGAGCAGGCATGAAAGCGGCTAAGCCAAAGGATATAAGAAATTTACAGCCCGGCGAGATCGAAACGAAGATTGCCGACGCTCGCGACGAAATGATGAAACTGCGATTCCAGCAAGTGACCGGTCAATTGACCGACACCAGCCGATTGAGAATCCTTAAGCGAGATATTGCGCGCATGTTGACCATTCTGCGCGAACAGAAGATGACCGAAAGACCGGAAGGTGAAGCATGAACAATCGTCGTCGCATTACTGGCGTTGTCACCAGCAACAAGATGACCAAAACAGTCGTGGTTGAGGTGAAGCGCGTCTTCCGTCATCCGCTATATCGCAAGGTCGTCCATTCGAGCAAGCGCTTCAAGGCGCACGATACCATCGGCTGTCAGGTGGGGGACGAGGTGCAACTCGTCGAATCGAAACCGTTGTCGCGCGATAAACGCTGGGTGGTCGAATCCATCGTCAAGCGCGAGACGCGCACTGCCGATACCGGCGTCGCGGACTTGAAGGTGGAGGAGTAAGCCATGATCCAACATGAGTCTCGATTGAAGGTTGCGGATAACTCCGGCGCCCGCGAACTGTTGGTGATCCACGTGCTCGGCGGCTCGACCCGCCGCTACGGTTCCATCGGCGACGTGGTGGTTGCCTCGGTCAAGTCAGCCTCTCCGCAGGGCGGCATCAAGAAAAGCGAGAAAGTGCGCGCGGTCATTGTTCGCTGCTCGAAAGAGTATCGGCGCGAAGACGGCTCGTACATCCGCTTCGACGATAATGCGGCAGTTATTTTAGACGCGGACGGCGTGAACCCCAGAGGCACGCGCATTTTCGGACCGGTGGCGAGGGAACTTCGTGAAAAAGGCTTCATGAAGATCGTATCGCTTGCGCCGGAAACGCTGTGAGCGCAGGAGAAATTTAGTCATGCATGTGAAGATTCGCAAAGGCGACACCGTTGAAGTGATCAGCGGGCGCCTCGAAGATAAAGGAAAACGCGGCGAAGTGATCAACGTTTTGTTGAAGACGCGTCGCGTGGTGGTGCAGGGTGTCAACATCCGCACCAAGCATCAGAGGCAGGTACAGACTCAAGCCGGGCGCAACATTAACCCGGGGCGCATTCAGTTCGAGGGCCCGATGGACATCTCGAACGTGATGCTGGTCTGCCCGACTTGCAAAGAAGCCACCCGCGTGGGTGTGAAACGCGACGATGACGGCGCGCGCCGCGTGTGCAAAAATTGCCAGGCTTTAATTGACTAGCCGCGGAGTGATGGAACGATGAATAGATTGCAGGAAAAATACAACAGCCAAGTGATCCCGGCGTTGCGTAAAACGTTCGAATACAAGAACATTATGCAAGTGCCGCGCGTGGATAAGGTCGTGGTCAATATCGGTTTGGGCGAGGCGATGGATAACCCCAAGGCGCTCGAAGCCGCCGTGAACGACCTGACCATCATTACCGGTCAGAAACCGATCATGACCAAGGCGCGCAAGAGCATCGCCAACTTCAAACTGCGCGAAGGACGCTTGATCGGAACCAAAGTGACCCTGCGCGGCGACCGCATGTGGGCGTTCCTCGACCGTCTGATGACAACCGCTCTTCCGCGCGTGCGCGACTTCCGCGGCGTGTCTGCCAACGCCTTCGACGGCAGAGGTAATTACACGCTCGGCTTGAAAGACCAGTTGATCTTCCCGGAGATCGAATACGACAAAATTGATAAATTGCGCGGGATGGAAGTCACGATCGTGACCACCGCGACAAACGATAATCAGGCGCGCGCAATGTTGCAATTGCTCGGCATGCCGTTCAGCAAGAAGGATGCATAATTATGGCAAAGAAAAACATGCAATATCGGGAAGCCCGGCGGGCTCATCCCAGCCAGGTGCGGAACCGCTGTGTCCGTTGTGGACGCCCGCGCGGTTACATCCGCCGTTTCGGCTTGTGCAGAATTTGTTTCCGCGAACTGGCATTGCAAGGAAAAATTCCCGGCGTAACGAAGGCGTCTTGGTGAGGTGACAGCATGACTATCAATGATCCAATTGCCGATATGTTGACCCGCGTCCGCAATGCCGTCTTATCCGGTCATGCGCTCGCGGCTATGCCCAGCAGCAAACTCAAACTGGAGATCGCGAAGATTCTCAAGGATGAAGGCTTTCTCGAAAATTTCGAGGAAGTAGACGGCGAGCAGGTAACGCATAAAACTCTGCGCCTGAAGATCAAATACGTTGGCGAACGGCGCGAGAAACGCCCGGTCATTTCCGGACTGGAGCGCGTGAGCAAACCCGGACGCCGCGTGTATACGAAGAAGCAGGATATTCCCTGGGTGCTTTCCGGGATCGGCGTTGCCATCCTTTCGACGCCCAAGGGCGTAATGACCGGCGCGCGCGCCAGACAGTTGGGCGTGGGCGGCGAAATCCTTTGCAAGGTTTGGTAAAGGCAGGAGGTTTCAGTGTCTCGTATTGGACGATTACCTGTGGCGATCCCGAGCGGCGTGCAAGTGAATGTGCAAGGCTCGAACGTCCACGTGAAAGGACCGAAAGGCGAACTCAAACGCGCGTTTTCTCCGCATATCGCGATAGCGATGGAGAATGGGCAGGTGGTTGTGACGCGCCAATCGGATCACCCCGCCGAGCGCGCTTTGCACGGCACAACCCGCGCGTTGATCGCTAACATGGTGCGCGGCGTGAGTTCTGGGTTTGAAGTGGCGCTTGAAGTGGAAGGCGTGGGCTACCGCGCCGAGATGGAAGGCAAAACGCTGGCGTTGTATGTTGGTTTTTCTCATCCTGTGAAAGTGGAGCCGCCTGCCGGTATTTCATTTGAAACGGATCAGAAGACGCGTCAGATCAAAGTGTTGGGGTTTGACCGCGAACTGGTCGGTCAGACCGCCTCGGAGATTCGCGGCGTGCGTCCGCCGGAGCCGTATCACGGCAAGGGCATTCGCTATGCCGGTGAACGGATCCGCCGCAAGGCTGGTAAAGCCGCGAAAGGAGCGAAGTAAGTCATGGCAAATTATTCCCGTGCAGTGGCTCGTTCGCGCCGTCACGCGCGCGTGCGCAAGAATTTGGCTGGCACAGCCGCCCGTCCGCGCTTGAACGTGTTCAAGAGTCTCTCGGCGATTTACGCGCAGGTAATTGACGATAGCGCCGGGCGCACGCTAGTTTCCGCGTCTACCGTAGATCACGATCTGCGCGAAAAAGCGAAAGGCATGAAGAAGTCTGAGCAGGCAAAAATGATCGGTCAGGCGATTGCCGAACGCGCAAAGAACAAAGGCATTTCATCGGTCGTGTTCGACCGCGGCGGTTTTCGTTATGTGGGTCGCGTGAAGGCGCTGGCAGACGGCGCGCGCGAAGGCGGCTTGCAGTTTTAGTTCCATAGTCTTGGCAGGCTTGGCTTGTCAGCGGAGCAGTGAATGGCAGAATACAATAAAAACCAACAGAATTTTGAAGAGCAAGACCAATTCGAAGAGCGTGTGATCGAGATCGCGCGCGTGTCGAAAGTGGTCAAAGGCGGACGCCGTTTCCAATTCCGCGTGACCGTTGTGGTCGGCGATAAAAAAGGAACGATCTCGATGGGCGTCGGCAAAGCGAACGCCGTGCCGGATGCGATGCGCAAAGCGTCTACCCGCGCGCGCAAGAAAATGAAAGTGGTAAACCTCGCCGGCACCACCATCGCGCATGAAGTTCTCGGTAAAGTCGGCGGAGCGAAGATCATGCTCAAGCCCGCTTCTCCCGGAACCGGCGTGATCGCGGCAGGCGGCGTGCGCGCCGTGCTTGAAGTTGCGGGCGTGCGCGATATCCTCACCAAGTCGCAGGGCAGCGCCAACGTGTTGAACGTTGTGCAAGCCACATTCGACGCGCTGGGTCAGTTGAAATCGCCGCAAGAGGAAGCCGCGCGACGCGGCAAGCACGTGAACGAACTCAAACCGTTCTGGGAACGGAGGAAGCAAAATGCCTAAGCAAGACTCTCAGGATAAAACCATTTTTGTGACTCTGGTGCGCAGTCCCATCGGCTACACTAAGGATCAAAAAGCCACAACGCTCGCGCTCGGACTTCGCAAACTGCATCAGACCATCGAGCATCGCGACACCCCGGCGATCCGCGGCATGATCAATAAAATTGCGCATCTGGTCGAAGTGCAAGAAGCAGGATAAACGATGAAACTTCATGATTTGATGCCCAATGCGGGCTCCAAAAAGAATCGAAAACGCGTCGGTCGCGGCATCTCCGCCGGACAAGGCAAGACTGCCGGACGCGGTACCAAAGGCGAAGGCTCGCGCTCCGGTCAAGGCGGCAAGGCATATCGTCAGGGCGGCAACCTGCCTTTCTATCGCCGTCTGCCGTTCATGCGCGGACAAGGCTTCACGCCGCTCAACCGCGCGACGTATAACGAGGTGAATCTCGATCAACTTGCCGCGGCATTCAAAGCCGAAGCGGAAGTGACGCCCGAAACATTGGGGCAGGCTCACCTGTTGCGTGACCCGAAGAATCCGATCGTGATTCTCGGTCGCGGCGATGTGAGTGTTGGTCTCAAAGTCCGCGCGCACCGCGTGACCGCCGGCGCGAAAACGAAGATCGAAAAAGCCGGTGGAAGCGTCGAGCTGATCGGCTCATAATGAAGAGGATGAAGAATCATGGCTGAGAAGAAACAGTCCGCTTGGCGCTACTTGTGGAAGTCGGAAGATATCCGCCGGAAACTGCTCATCACGTTGGGCATTCTGTTGCTGTTCCGCATCGCCGCGAACGTGCCGGCGCCCGGCGTGAACCGCGAGGCGCTTGCGGCGTTCTTCCAATCGCAAAGCGCGCAAGGCGGGTTCATCGGATTCTTGAACTTGCTCTCCGGCGGCACCATCTCCAACTTCTCGCTCCTTTCGATGGGCGTGTACCCGTACATCACCGCCCAGATCATTTTGCAATTGCTGATCCCGATCATCCCTTCACTGCAAAAGCGGATGGAAGAAAACCCGCGTGAGGGCCGCCAGTGGATGGAAAAGTGGACGTATTATCTTGCCGTCCCAATGGCAATGCTTTCGGCAATTGGGCAGATCAATATTTTTAATTCACTCGCATCACAGCCCATTCTCCCGTTCGGTTTTACCGGCGATTTGTGGCTGCCCTCGGTCACCACGTTGATGGTGATGACCGCCGGAACGATGTTTGCCATCTGGCTTGGCGAATTGATCTCCGAATACGGTATTCGCGGGCAAGGTCTATCGCTGATCATCTTTGCGGGCATTGTGTCGCAGATCCCTCAGAATATTCAGGCGTTACTGCTCGATGAGCAGAATCGCTGGGTGCTGTTGACCGCGATGTTAGTGATCATTTTGTTGGTTGTGGTCGCCATCGTCTATGTGCAACAGGGACGACGCAATGTGCCGATCATGTTCGCGCAGAAGAGTCAGATCTTTTATGCGATTCAACGCGGAAGAACGGCGAGGACTCCTCAGCCCTTCCTGCCGCTCATGGTCAACCTCGCGGGCATGATCCCCCTGATCTTCGCCAGCGCGCTCTTGCAATTTCCCGCGATCGTCGCCAGTTATTTCCTTTCCTCCGAAACCAAAGGAGTGGCTGATTTTGCTCTATCCGTTACCAATTTCTTCAACAGTACCGGTGCCGGCTCGTGGGGTTACTGGACGTTGTATTTCTTCATGGTCGTTACCTTCACGTATTTCTATACGACGGTTCTTTTCGATCAGCAGAATTACGGCGAGAACCTGAAACGACAACGCGCCCAGATCCCCGGCGTGCCCGAAGGCGCGGCAACGCAACGATATTTGAGCCGCATTCAGAGCCGCATTACGCTGCCAGGAGCGCTTTTGTTGGGAGTTGTGGCGATCATGCCGTTCCTTTTGCAATTGATCATCCCTGCCGCATCCGGCAGCGCTGGTTTGTTCCTCGTTTCATCCTCGGGCTTGTTGATCGTGGTCGGCGTAGTCCGCGACACGTTCATGAATATTGAAGCGGAATTGAAATTGCACGGTTATCAAGAAAAACTCCTCATCAGCTAGGAGCGTTCATGGCGACGTACATCGTCCTCCTTGGTCCACCGGGCGTCGGCAAAGGCACGCAGGCGCAGATACTCGCTGAACGGACTGGGCTTGCCCATATTTCTTCGGGCGACCTGTTCCGCGAGAACATTAAAAATCAAACCGAGCTTGGAAAGTTGGCGCATTCGTATATGAGCAAGGGCAACCTTGTGCCAGACGATGTGACCATTTCTATGATCAAAGACCGGCTCCGCAACCCGGACTGTGAGACCGGCGCGATCTTGGATGGCTTCCCTCGCACTCCAACTCAAGCGGATGCGCTTGAAGTAATGCTTCGCAGTATCAATGGGCAGGTTGCTGTTGTGCCGCTCATCCGCGTTCCAGAGGATGCCCTGGTTGAACGTTTGGGCGGGCGCTGGACGTGCCGCGAGAGCGGGCATATCTTCAACGAGAAGTTCAATCCGCCGAAGGAATCCGGTGTGTGTGATTACGACGGCTCCGAGTTGTATCAACGCGATGACGATAAAGCCGAGACCGTAAAACGCCGTATCGTAGTGTATATGGAGCAAACTGCTCCGCTCATCACGCACTATCGAGAACTCGGTAAATTGGTAGAAGTTAATGGATTGCAATCCATCGAGGAAGTCACACAGACTTTGGTGGATGCATTGAAAAACAGATCATGAGTTGGGCTCGCCAGATCCATATCAAAAGCGCCGCCGAGTTGCAGACCATGCGCGAGGCGGGGCGCATCAATGCGGAAGTATTAGCGACCGTAAAAGCACTTTTAAAACCGGGTGTTTCCACTGCCGACCTCAACGCGGCTGCTGAGGCTGTGCTGAAGAAACACAAATGTGTATCGCCGTTCAAGGGCTACGGGCATCCGCCGTTCCCGACCTCGATCACGACCAGCATCAATCAGGAACTCGTCCATGGGATTCCGAGCAAGAAGCGGATACTCAAAGAGGGCGACATCGTTTCGATTGATTGCGGGACGATCTTAGACGGGCTGGTGGCGGACTCGGCTTTTTCCGCCGGGGTGGGAGAGATCTCGCCCGAAGCGCGGAACCTGCTGAACGTCACGGAAGAAGCGTTGGGCGTCGCCATCGAGAACATGCGCGTCGGCAAACGCACCGGTGACGTATCCGCGGCGATACAAAAGTATGTAGAAAGCCACGGCTACCACGTTACTCGTGAGTATACCGGGCATGGGGTGGGGAGGCAGATGCACGAAGGTCCGCAACTGCCGAACTATGGCAGGGCTGGAACCGGGATGCCCCTGAAACCCGGTATGACGATCGCCATCGAACCGATGGTCTTGGTAGGCACTGCGGAAACCCGCGTGCTTTCGGACCAGTGGACGGTGGTCTCTGCGGACGGATCATTGACGGCGCACTACGAGCATTCCATTGCCGTCACCGAAGGTGAACCTCTCATCCTGACTGTCCCATGATCCGGCAGAGTGAATCGGCTAGACGAATAAAAATTGAGCGTGTATAATCAAAACTTCGGCTTTTGAAGGAAATGTTAGGAGTAATTTGCAATGAAAGTATCACCGTCCATACGGAAACGCTGCGCCAAATGCAGAATCATTCGGCGCAAAGGCAGAATCTACGTGATCTGCGAAAATCCAAAACACAAACAGCGACAGGGATAGAACCATGGCGAGAATTGAAGGCGTTGATCTCCCGCGTAATAAGCGGGTTGAAATTGGTCTGACCTATTTATATGGGATCGGTCCGACGCGCGCGCGCAAAATTTTGGCGCAAACGCGTGTGAACCCGGATATACGAGTGAAAGACCTATCCGAAGCGGACGTTTCGGCGATCCGCGAGTTCATCAGTAAAAACTATAAGGTGGAAGGCGACCTGCGCCGCGACGTGCAAATGAGCATCAAGCGGCTGATCGAGATCGGGTCGTATCGCGGCTTGCGTCACCGCCGCAATCTGCCGGTCCGCGGACAGCGCTCGAAGACCAACGCGCGCACCCGCAAGGGCACCAAGAAAACCGTTGCCGGTCGCGGACGACGCCGCGGCGCGAAGAAATAAAGAGGCAGGAGAATTATGGCTCAAAGCGTTCGTTCCACGCGCCGCACTGCCGGCGCCAAAAAAGCCAAGCGCGCATTGTCGGCTGGGCAAGTGCATATTTTTGCATCGTTCAACAACACCATCGTCACCGTGACCGATATGGAAGGCAACACGCTGGCATGGGGAAGCGCCGGTTCTGCCGGTTTCAAAGGCTCGCGCAAGAGCACGCCGTTCGCGGCGCGTCTTGCGGCTGAGCAGGCGATCAAAGCCGCCCAACAACTGGGAGTTCAGGAAGTTGAACTGTACGTCAAAGGACCCGGACCCGGCCGCGAGAACGCCATCCGCGCGGTGCAGGCGATGGGTTTGAAAGTGCGTTTGATCTCGGATATCACCCCGATCCCGCATAATGGTTGCCGACCGCCCAAGAAGCGGCGCGTGTAATAAGTGTAGAGGAAAGTAATCTATGTCAAAGAATCTTAGTCCGGTTTGTAAACTTTGCCGGCGCGAAGGCGAAAAGTTATATTTGAAAGGGGAGCGCTGTTTCACTCCGAAGTGCTCGTTCGAGAAGCGCAGTTTTGCTCCCGGTCAGCACGGACGGACGGGCAGTCGAGGCGGAGGCAATCGCAACGGACGCGAGTCTGTTTACCTCCTCCAATTGCGCGCCAAACAACGCGCCCGCCGCGTGTATGGAATTTTAGAGCGACAGTTCCGTCGGTATTTTGAAACTGCCTCCAGCCGCCGCGGCCTGCCGGGTTTGAACCTGCTGCAAATTCTCGAATCGCGGTTAGATAATGTAGTCTTCCGCCTCGGGTATGCGTCAAGCCGCTCGCAGGCGCGTTTGCTCGTGTCTCACGGTCATTTCACCGTGAATGAGCGCCGAACAGACGTCCCCTCGATGTTGCTCAAACAAGGCGATATTGTGGCGGTCCGCGGCGGTTCGCGCGAGTTACCCTATTTCAAAACGCTCGGCGATCTGGCGGATGCCCGCACTTCGCCCAGCTGGTTGAACCGCGACACGAAGTCGTTGACCGGTTCGGTTCAGCGCCTGCCTGAGCGCCCTGAAATTGACGGGATTTTGAACGAGCAGTTGATCGTTGAATACTACTCACGGTAGTAGTTTATTACGGACGGCGGCGGAGACTTCCGCCTCAGAGACTAGAGTAAAGTACAGAGGTGAACCGTGACGGGTATCATGAATATGGTCATGCCGAAGATCGAGCGCGAGGCTGAGGCTCGAAACTATGGCAAGTTTGTTATCAGCCCATTAGAGCGCGGATATGGCGTTACGTTGGGGAACGCGCTCCGACGCGTGCTGCTTTCCTCCCTGGAGGGAGCCGCCGTCACCGCGATCCGAATCGCGGACGTGTTGCACGAGTTTAGCGAAATCCCCGGCGTGCGCGAAGACGTGATCCAAGTGATGCTGCAGGTGAAACAACTGCGCCTCAAACTGGACGGCGTGGAAAGCGCGCGAATGCACTTGGAAGTGCGCGGCGAAGGGACGGTGACCGCGGCGGACATTATCACTCCCGCCGAGGTGGAGATCGTCAACCCCGAACTCTTCCTCTTCACGGTGGATAACCCCAAGACCAAACTCGACCTTGAATTCACTGTCGAGCGCGGACGCGGGTATTCGCCCGCGAACGAACGAAGCGGACACATGCCCATCGGCGAACTGCCGATTGACGCGATCTACAGCCCGGTCAAGCGCGTGAATTGGGAAGTGACCTCCGCTCGCGTGGGACAAAGCACGAACTACGATAAATTGAACCTTGAGATCTGGACGGACGGCACGATCTCGCCGGAACGCGCCCTCAGCACCGCTGCGCGATTGATCGTTGATCACTTGCGCTACATCGCGGGCGTCAGCGAAGAATCGTTGACGATCGCGATCGAAAAAGAAGTGAGCGGAAGCCGCGTCAACAGCGAGCTGATGGACACGCCGGTCGAATCGCTCGACCTTTCGGTGCGCGTGTTCAACTCGCTCAAACGCACGGGCATCGCCACAGTGGGCGACGTGCTCGACCTGCTCGAAAAAGGCGAGAACGCGGTCATGTCCATCCGAAACTTCGGCGAGAAGAGCCTCGACGAACTGCGCGTAAAGATGCAGGAAAAAGGCTACCTCAAAGACGATAAGAATTCTGCGGAGTAATTTGTAATGCGACATCAAATTTCTGGTTATCGGTTAGGGAGGTCGTCTGGGGCGCGCGTGGCGCTGAGACGCAACCTCATCAAACAATTTTTCACGCATGGGCGCATTCAGACCACGAAAGCGAAAGCCGCCGCGATCCGCGGCGACGCCGAACGCTTGATCACGCTTGCGCGTAAGAGCGCCGACGCGACGCCCGAACAAAAAGTTCACGCGCGCCGCCTTGCCATCTCGAAACTCGGCGACAACCAAGTCATCAAGCAGTTGTTCGACGACATCGCCCCGCGCTTCTCCAGCCGCAACGGCGGGTACACCCGCGTGTTGAAACTCGGTCCGCGCATGGGCGATTCGGCTGAGATGGTGATTCTGGAATTAGTGGAAGAATAAATTCGTAGTAACGATTGAAATCGTTACTTGGCGGACGACTAAAGTCGTCACTACGGAATGGCACGTTACCAATTGACTCTTGCCTACGACGGCACGGACTTCTTCGGAAGCCAGCGGCAGGCAAAAAAACGAACGGTGCAAGGCGAACTTGAAAAAGCGTTGCACGGACTCGGATGGGCGGATCGTTCGGTTCTCCTTTCGGGGAGGACGGACACCGGCGTTCATGCGACGGGGCAGGTTGCCGCGTGCGACCTCGACTGGACTCACACGGGCGGCGAACTCGTCCGCGCGTTGAACGCGAAACTGCCCGGCGATATTTCGGTGTGGGACGCGAGAATCGTCCGCGATGATTTTCATCCGCGCTTCGATGCGACTTCGCGAACGTATAGTTACCAGTTGTTTTGTGATGCGCTGAGAAATCCCATCCGCGAGCGGTTTGCGTGGAGGGTGAATCATGCTCTCGATGACGAACTGTTGAAGCAAGTCTCGCGCGCGCTGATCGGCGCTCATGATTTTTCATCCTTCGGCTCGGCGACGACCCCAAAGGGAACGACGGTGCGGACAGTGAAGAAAGCGCAATGGCATCGGATCGCAAAGGATCAATGGCGCTTCGATGTGGAAGCGGACGCCTTTGTATCGCATGGTGCGCCCGGCTGGTCTTTGTGCAGGTCGCTGTGGGACAGGGGAAGCTCCGCCCGGACGCGATCGCCGAAGGTTTGGCGAGGCAGGCTGGGATCCGGAAGCGAAGCGCGCTTCCGTCTGGTCTCGCTCCCGCGCATGGGCTGACGCTCATCGAAGTGAAATATTAAGAGTCAATCTAAAAAGAAATTATCGAAGATTATCGAAAGAAAGAAACGGAGATACCGAACGTGTACAAATCGTACTATCCGAAAGCAAGCGAGATCGAGCGCAACTGGGTGATCGTGGACGCCGATGGGCAAATCCTGGGGCGTGTTGCCGCGCGCATCGCTCACGCTTTGCTTGGTAAAAACAAACCGACCTTCACGCCCGGCGTGGAGATGGGTGATTTCGTCGTGGTGATCAACGCCGAGCGCGTCGCCGTCACCGGCACGAAGACCAAATCGAAGATGACCACGAAGGTCTATCATCGTCACTCGAATTATCCCGGCGGCTATAAAGCCATCAGCCTGCGCGACCAGTTGCAACAGCATCCCGACCGCGTGTTGCGCGAAGCGGTGTGGGGCATGTTGCCGAAGAACCGCATGGGGCGCTCATTGCTCAAGCGTTTGAAAATTTACGCCGGCCCGAATCATCCGCACGGCACGAATAACCCTGTGCCGCTGGCATAACGAAAGAGGAAGAAGTCATGTCTGTTCAATATTATGAAGCAGTGGGCCGCCGCAAGGAAAGCACCGCCCGCGTCCGTTTGATGGACGGTTCGGGAAATTTTGTGGTGAACGAAAAGCAAGCGACTGTGTATTTCCCGCGCCTCGGCGATCTGCAGGATATTCTGCGCGCGTTCGCGGCGGTGGGGCAGGACGCGAAGAAATACGACATCACCGTGAAAGTGAACGGCGGCGGCGCAACCGGTCAGACCGAAGCGGTGCGGCTGGGACTCGCCCGCGCGCTCGTGTCGCTCAACGGCGATTGGGTCTCCGCCCTGCGCAAGCATGGTTTGCTCACCCGCGATGCCCGCATCAAGGAACGCAAGAAGCCGGGTCTCAAGAAAGCCCGCAAGGCGCCGACGTACACCAAGCGCTAGTTTCAATTTTGTGTTGATCCCATACTGCGTAATCCGTACTGCGTTTCTTACGCAATACGGATTACGCAGTACACTTTAAAGGAGATTCTTATGGACTTCACCCTCGTCTCTTCCACCTTTGACGCGCTCCGCCTCTCTCCGCCATCGCGGTTGACTCTGCTGGACGCATCCACTCTCGCCTCAGCCCACGTGCCGCCGTTCCCGCCGGACACTCCCGCGTTGATCCTGGAGGATCGATCGATGAAATGGCGTTGCATGTGAGGGAGGTGTTGTTGGCGGTATATCCGAAAGAACATGTTGTGATCGTGGTGCGTGAAGGAAAGAAGAAAGATGAAAGAGAATTAGGAGGATTGGAGAATTGGGATTTCTCTGGGTCAACATGTTGGTTTGTTCCAGAGTCAGGCGAAGGGACATCGTTCGAGTCGTTCGCCGAGATCGTTGCTCACCTGCGCGCGCCGAACGGATGCCCATGGGACCGCGAGCAGACGCACGAGTCGCTGAGGAAGCATTTGCTCGAAGAGGCGTACGAAGCCATCTCCGCGATTGACTCGGGCGACTTCAGTCACATGCGCGAGGAGTTTGGCGATCTGTTGTTGCAGATCGTCTTGCACTCGCAGATCGCCAATGAAGAACAGCAGTTCAACGTCTCGCAAGTGATTCAGGGAATCCATTCGAAGATCGTGCGCAGGCATCCGCATGTGTTTGGGGATGTGAAAGTGGATGGCGTGGATGGGGTGCTGGCAAATTGGGAGAAGTTGAAGGAAGAAGAAAGAGGAAAGAAGAAAGAGGGGAAGGGATTGCTGGATGGCGTGCCGCTGATACTGCCCGCGTTGACTCAGGCGCAGGAATATCAAGACCGCGCCGCGCGCGTAGGCTTCGACTGGAACCAGATTGACGATGTGTTGGACAAGGTGAAAGAGGAGATAGAAGAGATCAAACGCGCCGAGACCGACTTTGAACTCGCCTCGGAGATCGGCGACCTGTTCTTTGTGCTGGTTAATTTAGCGCGTTGGAAGCAGGTGGACGCCGAATCCGCTTTGCGGGGGACGAATGCGAAATTCAAGAAGCGATTCGCGTACGTGGAGCAGGGCGCGAAGGCACAGGGACGGGTTTTATCCGATCTGACGTTGGATGAAATGGAGTCGCTGTGGCAGGAGGCAAAGAGGAGGGAATGAGCGCTCGATTATGGTAAGTTAATGGGTATTTCGGTTGAGTCCTCATAATGGCTGATGCGGAGCACAAGGTTTTTGGATGCAACCGGAAAGACGAAAACGAACTCTTCTTCTTTTGCGCTTTGGCTGGACACAATCGTTATTTTGCCAACAGTATTTATGGGTTCGTACGGTATTTCGTCTACCAACAAGCGCAAACTACTCGAACCCCACCCGAATGGTGAATCAATAGTTCCATTATTCGTCATGCGTATCAAGAATTTCAAGGAAAGGTTTTCCGTGTTATAAGAATCAATCTGTGTCTCTAAGATTTTGTAGACGACTTCCGCGCGCGCCGCATTAAGCTTTACCTCGGCGTCTACAGACAGGGAAATTGGATACTGCGCCGTAGAAGCATTGGATGGGAGTTGTGTTGTATCGGCGGGCACAGAGGTAGAAGCAGCAGAAATTTGCGTAGAAGCAGGTTCCAGCTCCACGGCAGGAGGCGTAGGTGTTCGGTCTAGAATTTTCAGTAGCACTGGCCCCGCAATCGCAGTGATTATCACTGTAACGATAGCGACTATCCCCGTGATCATTGCTATCTTAACCTGCGAGTTGTCTTTCGTTTCTGGCTGTTTGTCCTCTTTAGGCGATTTCCGTTTTGCCATGTTTCCTCCGAAAGCTATGTGGTTGGGAATCAAACCACAAGAAGCAAAATTAAGCAACGAGTTCCCGATGGCTTGTGTTAAAACTACGCTTGCACCACGCAAAAAGTGTTTCCATCGGGGTCGGCGAGAACGACATAATCCGCTTCCTGTTCATATTTCCAATCTACCCTTTTCGCGCCGAGTTTTAATAAGCGTTCCACTTCGTTCGCTTGGTCATGTGCGAACAAATCTATGTGATGTCTTTTGGGTTTGGGAGAAGTAACTGCCGCATTTAGGGAGAGTTGTATGCCCTCGCCTTCTTCGGGAACAAGAATAGCGAAATCAACATCAGGCTCTCGTCTTAGTTTGTAGTGCAGAGCCTCGCTCCAAAATTTTATCGCTCGATCAAGGTCTCGCACGCCCCAAACAATCGCTCCAAGTTTCAACATTGCGGACTCTCCTTCATCAACGCAGAATCTTCTCCATCGCTTTCCCCTTGGCGAGTTCATCAATCAGTTTATCCAGATATCTGATGTTTTGCATCAGCGGATTTTCGATCTCCTCCACGCGGACGCCGCAGATCGTCCCTTTGATCAGCGAGCGTTTGGGATTCATGGCTGGCGCTTGCGCGAAGAAAGTTTCAAAACTGTTCTCCCGCTCGATCTGGCGACGTAACCCCGCTTGACTGTAGCCCGTCAGCCAGCGGATAGTTTGGTCAACTTCCGCTTGCGTGCGATTTTTGCGTTCTGCTTTTTGCACATACATCGGGTAGACATCCGCGAACCTCATTGCAAAGACTCGATTGTTGGATTTGTTGTTCATTGGTGAAAATCCTTGAAGCCACTACGTGTAAGTTGCAATACGTCCCCATCTAACTGTTTCTGAGAACGCTGTATTAGACTTCTTTTGCTAAGGCAACTCCGATACTCGAAAATCGTCAAACCAATTTAAATAGCGAGGAGAATACCCTAAGCCTACTTTACCATTAGTAAAAGTGGTATCTTGAATTTGAGAGTACTGTGTACCATCAATAAATAAAGTGTAAATATCATCTTCTACCCTAATCTTAATCCTGTAAGTTGTATCCCAACTGAATCGTCTATCGACCGTTGCCAGTTCTTTCGTTTGACCGTTCTTTATGAGTAGCCATTTCCCTCCCGCAACTCCATATTGGAAGGCAATGTATCCTTCATCGGACGCTCTTATAATTATTCTGACACCAGTAATGAATGACCGAGAAAAGGTAGTTACTTCAACCCATAGTTATGCCAACTTGCATCCCCGACAAAAACGATTTGCCACCCATCGTCACCACCTGTGAAATGACCGTCTAGTACTCGCCAGGTTCCTGTTATTACTTCCCATTCAGGCCTTGATCTGGTATCAAATGAGTCTTCAAAGGGCAGGGAGACTGTTGGCGGAGGTTTTTGTAGTACTTGGTACAACAACAGGTGTAAATGTTGGGTAAGGCGTATATGTTGGATAAGGTGTTGGCAATTCTATCACTTGTAATGTTGGGGATGGAATGTCAGATGTTACCTGAATTATGAACGGGTTAGAAGTCGGTAGGTCGGCTATGCCACTCGATGAATTGGATTACTACTGAGGGAGATTTGAGGGTTACGAATAGCGTAATAATAGTTGCTAAAACCCCGAGTAATCCGAAGCAACCAATGGAGTAGTTGAAGACTTTTTCAAATTTGTCTTTTTATCCATCCTGACCTACCTTTCAACAGCAGGCTAGCTAATGCTTATACGGTCTGTGGCTGTAACTCCCCAATTTTGGGTGTTATACAGAATGGTTCTGTACAACTACTTATACCCAGATTATACATCCAGATATTAAAAGATAGACGAACGAAAAACTGCCCTTTCGATAACCTGGAAGGCAGTTTCTTTACCTACTTCCTTTTCATCTTCACGCTCACCTTTCTCTTCGCCGAAGTCTTTCGCGCGGACTTCTTCGCCTTCCGCTTGACAGGTTTCCTCTTTTTCAACATGACTTTCTTTGCAACAGTCTTTTTCTTTGCCGTCGTTTTGCGAACTGCCTTCTTCACTTTCCGCTTGACGGGTTTCCTCTTTTTCACTGTGATTTTCTTTGCAACAGCCTTCTTCTTTACCGAAGTTTTCTTCTTAGCAGGCACAGCGACCAGAGCCGTCGCGCTTGTCGTGGACGACGAGGAATCCCATTGTTTGATGAGGGAGGGGAGTTTAGCGAGCAGGGATCGTACCTCCTGAGCCGCGTTGGTCGTCCCTCCGCTTTGTTTCGGGAACATCACTTTTTGGTAGATGGAGTACATTTCATAAGCGAACAGGGTTTCAGGGAGCGATTTGTCGGTCAGCGGATAGTTCACGCCGAACGCATAATTTGCGATGGCAAGCGCGGACATCAACGCGCCGTCCTCCGAGTCAACGGTGGTGTTGTTGCCTGCAAAATACACGTTGGTATTCAGTTGACCCGGATACGATGTGTTCCCCAAGCCTTGCGCCATGTAAAGATTGGTCTTGGGCCCGTCCATGGCGGAGGGAGTCCAGCGTCCGTGAGTCCACGGTTCGCTGAACAGCACTTTCGTTGGGTCTGGAGTCTTTTGTCCCTTTGACGGGTCAGGAATGTAGCCGTACATGGTGAGGTACAAACCTTCGGCATCGGGGTCGTTCAGCACATTTTTCTGGATGTACGTGGTGAAGGTGTCAATCAGGTTGTAGTTTCCGTTCTGGTTGCCGGGCGCGTAGTAGCCGTTGAATTGAAGCGTCTCTTGTTG
The DNA here is from genome assembly GCA_046328795.1 of Anaerolineales bacterium. Taxonomy (GTDB): domain Bacteria; phylum Chloroflexota; class Anaerolineae; order Anaerolineales; family Villigracilaceae; genus Defluviilinea. Next base: position 22,156 of record JAXLVX010000018.1, read on the forward strand.
CTGCATCAAGTCGGGCGAGAGCATCGTCGAATCGGTGTGGATGTAGCATTTGCCCCACAGCAAGTCCCACGTCACGTGCGGACCCGATGGCTGCATGTCCGTGTTCCGGTAATCGCCGATGGGGTAACTGAATTTCGGGTTGTAATAAACGTTGTTCCAAAAATATTGGTTCTGCGCGTTGTTGAGGACTTTCGAATTCGTCCACATGTCGGTGGTCAGCACCACCTTGTCGAACGTCCGCGAGAGGATCGGCTTGCCGTTATTTTGACTCCACTGCACGGTCACTTGACCGGTGGCTTGATCCGTCCACACCGCGCTGACTTTCGAATCAAGGATGACGGTGGAGGGCGTCAGCGTTTGGGCGACGTTCAACATCGCCTCAACCCACGACTGGGCGCCTTGGGCGAACCTCTGCCAGCCGGTGCCGGGCTTCGAGAAACTTCCCAGCGGCGTGGGGAATCCCCAAGACTTCGGCAGGGGCAATGTGGCGAAGAGCGGGAACAGATCCATGAAGATCGTATCGTTGAGCAGGGCGCTCCCGTAGCCGTTGATGATGCTCATGTAGGGCGAAAGGATGTAGTTGATGAAATCGGTCTTGTTGAGGAACGGGATCGGCGGCTCGGGGAAGAAAAATTGTTGCAGGGTTTTCATTTCCCAATCCACGAACAGTTCGGCTTCGATGAAATCCTGGAACGCCGCGATATCGAATTTCATGTCGTTGTTGTAGAGGGCGAAGTTCGATCCCTGCTGATACGCGGGGAAGTTTCCCCAGTTCATCGGCTGACCGTTCAGGCGCGGGAAGGCGGCGGCGATCTTCAACGAGTTGTAATCGTTCATCGGCACGCGCGATTGGAACTCCGGTCTCTGCAACATGACGTGCACGCTCGGGTACATCATCGGCGAGATGAATTGCACGCCAATGTCAACGGGCAATTTTTTGCTGGGATTCCCCGGCGCGGGGACGTAATACGTGAGCGAGTGCCCGCCGACCGAGGTCTGGTCGTGGATGAGGGTCACGTTCCATTCCTGACGGGCGACCGGGTCCTGCGCTAGCGCCCACAACAACGCGACCCCCGTCGCGCCTCCGCCAACGATGCAGACATTTTTCTTTGCCATGATGTATCTCCTCACTATTTATGTTAACCAAAGTCGCATGAAAACGTAGTAACGACTTCAGTCGTTTTTATTGCAATTTGACGACTGAAGTCGTCACTACGAAGTTAGCTATTCAATTCATCCAACAGTTTTTTTGCTTCGGTGAGGTCCGGCGTATCCAAGCCTTCGGTGAACTTTGCGTAGAGTGGAGCGAGTGACTCGCGGGCTTCGAGAGAGCGTCCGCATGACTGAAGCAGGCGTCCCAGGCGGGTGACCGCGCGTAATTCCTGTGTGAGCGCTTGATATTTCTGCGAAGCCGCGATGGCGTCACGGTATCCCTGTTCGACATCCTGCAAATTCGGGTTGGGCTGAAGCAGTCGAATATCCGCGCGGACGCGGTGGAGTTCGGGAAAGTGCATCTCCTCTTCGGGCGCGGCGCCGAACGCATCTTCGATAGTTTGCAACGCTTGCTCATATTGACCGGCGCGCGCATGCGCCTCCGCCAACTGCGAAAGATATTGCCCCAGCGAACTGTGCGTGCCGGAGGCAAGATACTCGGTGAGTCCCTTTTTGATCTCGGCGATTCCGTTCTCGTGATCACCGAGTTGCGCGCTGGCAATACCGTGATACATCGCGCCCCATGCAAGGAAAGATGCCAATTGGTTTTCTCTTGCCAGAGCAAGCATTCCCTCGGCATGTTTCAATAATGTTTTCGGATCGCGCAAGTAAATGAGCAGACTGCACGCGGCAAGATGAGCCATTGCTATGTTTGCGGGGGTGAGAGAACTTGCGATCTCGAGCGTTTCAGCGAGGAATTTGCGGGCTTGATCTATTTTCCCAAGGTGCCAGAGCGCGAGCGCGGCGTGGTTGCGGACCGTCACCTGTGGATCGAAGGGCGCCCAGGTTTGCTCCTCTGCTTTATAGTGTTGAAGCAATTTTGCCACCCATTCGCCGACCTCCGAGAATTTGCCAACCTCGTACGCGTACAGTCCTTGTGTGAAATATGCCCACACGAGAAACATGGACATGCCGTCGCGTTCGGCAATGCGGAGCATCTCGGTTTGAATCTCTTCGGATGATTTCATGTCTGAGCGGCTGTTCGCCGTTGACCACAGACCTAACAGAATGAAGAAGAATTGGGGCGATTCGCCGAGTTGCCCGGCGATCTCGCGCGCGCGCAGGTAGACGAGTTTTTCCTCTTCGGAGCCGAATCCTTTGATCGCGGAAAGGATGTGACCTTTGGAGATTTGTAACGGCAACTCCAGTTGGGCGCGGTCGGGCGAGTCGGGCATGGTTTGAAGGACGGCAAGCGCTTTGTTGTAGTGTTGGCTAGCCTCCACAAGCGCGGCGCGGGCTGAGGCGAAATCTCCGGCGGTTTGCCACGCTTCCACGGCTTTTTCCGCGTCGCCCGCTTCGGTGAGGTGATGCGCCACCAATTCGGGGCGTTGTTTTGCGAGCTCGGGAAATTTCTCATTCAATGCCGTTGCAACCGCTCGATGGAGTTCCCTCCTGCGGCTTTTCAACAACGACGCATAAGCCGCTTCTTGCACGAGGGCGTGTTTGAAGGTGTAGATCACGTCGCCGCCGCTTGCGTCGCTGAAAACGAGTCCGGAAGCGGTCAATTGTTCCAGTTCGTTTTGGAGTGTTTCCTCGGACTGTCCGGCAATCGCCGCCAGCAGGGAATGAGGGAACGCCCGCCCCAACACAGAGCCGATCTGCGCGATCTCTTTATGCGCGCCAAGAAAATCGAGACGCGCCATCAACAGGTCTTGCAAAGTGGATGGGATCTGCGAGGCTTTGTCCGCGATGGAACGCGCTCCCGCCATGCTTTGCGAAAGTTCCTCCGCGAACAGCGGGTTTCCATCCGTGCGGTCGGCGAGCGATTGCAAGGTCTCGGGCGGAACGAGTGTTCCCAACAAGTTGCCGATCATCTCGCGGATGTTCTCGCGGTCGAGGCGTGAAAGCGCGATCATCGAATGGAACGGACGAGTGGGCCACGGCGGGATGAAACGTGGACGCGCCGTGAACAATAACATCACCGACGCATGTTCCACTTGCTCGCCCAACATGACGAACTCCTCGAGTGTGGACGGGTCGGAAAAATGCAGGTCTTCAACGACAAGTACCGTAGGCTGTGAGCGCGAGGAGCCAATCACCCAATCCACAAGGGATTGCAACAAATGTATGCGCTGTTGTTCTGGAGAGAGTAGAACGGGTGGATATTTTCCCGGCGGAACCGCGACACCGAGCAGAGACGCGACCAATGGCACAGATTTCGTCGTGTCCATTCCCACGAGTGAAAAGGAACTCTCAAGGTCGGCGACCTTTTTCTCCACCGGTGTTTCATTCGTCCACGCGAAGGCGTTCTCGATCAGGTCAATCGTTGGCGCGAAAGGCGTATCCTGTTCGTACGGTGACGATTCGCCTTCGATCCATGTGTGAGGCACTCCGCCGACATCTTGTTTGAATTGCCGCAACAACCGCGACTTGCCGATGCCCGCCTCGCCGGTGATCATCACGAGTTGCCCGTGTCCCTTTTGCACTTGCGCCCAACGGCTCATCAACAAATTCCGCTCGTCTTCGCGTCCCATGAAGGGCGTGAGCGAGTTGACCGCCGCGGCATGGAGACGACTCCGCACGCCGGAGGTTCTCTCCACTTTGAAGAGTTGAACCGGATCAGGGAAGCCCTTCAAAATGTGCTGACCGAGATCGTCTACAACGAAAAACCCCGCGACGAGCCTCTGAGTGGCGGCGGAGATGCAGACGGAATCCGGTTCAGCCGCCGTTTGGACTCTCGCCGCCAAGTTCGGCGTTTCGCCAAAGATGTTGCCTGAGTCGCCGCCCTCCTGCCGGATCATCACCTCGCCGGTGTGAATGCCGATGCGCACGGCGATGCGCTTCGAGAATTCCTTTTCCAAGGTTGCGTTTAGTTTTTGGATCTCTTCGAGAAGCGATAGACCCGTTCGCACAGCGCGTTCGGCGTCATTCTCATGCGCTTGTGGGTAGCCGAAGAGGATCAAGATGCCGTCGCCAAGATATTGCTGGACGTGTCCCTCGTATCGCTTGACCACGCTTGCGGCGGTCTGGTGATAGCGCGTGAGGATGCTGTGCCAGTCTTCCGGGTCGAGCGATGCCGACAACTCGGTGGAACCGACCACATCCGAAAATACAACCGTCACTTGCCGACGTTCGCCGTGAGAAGGGACAGCCGAAGCCATTCGTTTTTACCTTGTGGGTGAGATGATGTTGCGTTGAAAATCAACAGGGCAGTGATATACACTGCCCTGTTTGATGTGTTCTATTTTCCAAAGACGAAATACTTGCCCATGCCAAGCGCGACCCCCATGTCGCCGCTCACCTTGACCTTGCCTTTCATAAAAGCCATGGTGGCGTCCAGTTCCCCTGTGGAGATCTTGATGTAATCCTCCGAGTCCACGGTCATCGTCATCTTTGGGTCTGGGTGCAAACCCTCAGCCGATTCGCACTTCTGATCTTTGACGACCACGTACCAGTCGGATGCTTGCGCCCCTGTGAATTTGAATTGCACAACGGTGTCCACGCCTTTGGCTTTATCGGGCTGGAAGGCGGTCTTGATGGTCTCGGTCATCAACTCGCGGACGGTAGGGGGCATGTTCGTTTCTCCTCAAAATAATCTCTACGTAGTATAGCATAGTGATCAATGCTACGCATTGTCTATCGCGTCTTTGGCTTCTGCCAGCCCTGCGCCGGTCAACTCGCGATACAACTTGATCGCTTCGATCTTGTCGCCCCGACGAAGAGCCTCTTGAACTCGAGCCGAATTGATCGGATCGGAAGATTCGGGATACGCCAGCTCGAGCTTGCGGTAGACAACTTTCAGGTTTTCCTCCAGCTCTTTGATCCGATCTCTCAACATCTTCAGATCATTTTCGTGTACCATGGTTTACTCCTTGTATGATTTTATTATCGGTTACAGGTGAATCGACTCAATCCCGCGTCGAACAACGCGGACGCGGACGATTCGTCGGGTGTGTACACTTTCCACGCGAAGACGCGGTCGCCGCACGTCCATGCCGCCGCGCCGCCGTAGGGGAGCAGAGGCGTAGCCGTCGAAGTGACCGGGGTGTAGACCACGTGCATATCCCGAATCAGCTTGACGTCCAGAGAGCCGACGCGGGTGTCAATCCCGTCATCCAGAATCAGGTCGAGCAAAAATTGCGGGTCGGCGGTCCCCGGCGCGAGTTGCCAGATCATGTGAATGAACAGGTTGCCGTTGAACGCGGCAAGCACTCCCTGCGAGTAACTGCTCGGCGCGGCTGGGTTCTGTTGCGCGCTCACGTCGTAGAATGCCATGTCTATGGGATGCCCGACGCAAAATTGATACTCGCAGAACAAGCCTGCAAGATCGAACGGCGTTGGCGACGGATAAAGCGTCGGGATGGGTTGTGATGTGCTGGTGGGAATCGCGGACAGTGTGGACGCAACCGCAACTTGGATTTGAATGTTTGGGTCGGGTTTTGGCGCGCACGCGGTTACAATGAATGCAAACGCCAAAATGAATTTGTATCGCATGGTCACGATTATACAATCATACGGAACATTCTGTATCGTGGTCGCGTCATTTGGTCGAGGAGTTTAAATGAAGCGTATTTTGTTACCCATGATATTGGTCTTGATTCTCTCCGCTTGCGCTGGGCAGGCGCAGCCGACAGAGCAATCCTTCGTTCCGATTGACATCGAGCGACCCACTCGAACGCCCGCGCCAACGTCTCAGCCAGAGTTGACGCCTGCCGAGCAAGCGGCAGTCTCGCGTCTTTCCTCGACGTTGAACCTGCCCGCCGATCAGATCAGCGTTGTCTCAACCGAGGCTGTTTCGTGGCCCGACGGCTGTCTCGGCATTCAGCGACCTGGGATGATGTGCACGGAAGCCATCGTGCCGGGCTACAGGATCATTTTGCAAGTGAACGGCGAGGAATACGAGTTCCGCACGAACGAGAGCGGCAGTCAGGTTGCGCAAGTCGGCGGCGCGCCTCTCGGTTTGATGGAAGAAGCCATCGCCGCGCAGCTTGCGTCTAACCTTGGGTTGGATGTGGATGAGGTTGGCGTTGTGAGCAGTGAGGAAGTCGAATTTCCCGATTCATGCCTCGGGGTTGCCATGCAAGATGAAATGTGCGCTCAAGTGGTGTCCCCCGGCAAGATCATTGTGTTGAAGGCGAATGGCCTTGATTTCGAATATCACATCAGCGCGGACGGAAGCCGCGTTCAGCCTGCTACGATTGCGCTCACATGGACGCGAGAGGGCGGCTTTGCCGGGTTCTGCGATCAGCTGATCGTCTTTCTCTCTGGTGAAGTGTACGGGAGCAGTTGCCGTTCCACTCAGCCTGATGGAACGATACAGCCTTCTGTGGGCTTGCTGTCTGCCGTTGAGCAAAAGCAATTTTTTGCATGGGTTCAGGAGTTCGGTCAAGTGAGTATAGATGTATCCGACCCACCGATGGCGGCTGACGGAATGGCTGTCACGCTGGAATTTTACGGGAATGGAAAAGGCAAGCCTTCGGAGACCGAACAACAAACACTCATGGAGTTTGCGCAAGGTTTGTATCAGAAAATTTCCCAGTGATTCAATTGTGGAAGACAACAAGACCGCTTTCGTCATCCGAAAGCGGTCTTGTTGTTCTATGTTATGGCGCAATGTTCGCCGGCGCCGAGATGGGGGGAACGACATCCACTGCGGTATGCTCGATCGTCACATATTTGTACGCGCCGAAGAGCATGATGAGGGTGAAGAATGCCGCGAGCGGGTAAAACACCCTCTGACGTTTTCTCAATGTTGCCGCATCGGGCTTGTGGTCGGCGCGGCCCGCTTTGATGTCTTCCAACTCGAGCGGATGGTCTTCCTCCATCGCTTCTTCCGAGAGTTGCCCGGTGAACATGGCGTTGTTCACCCGTTTGATGCGCACGTGATACATGTGCCAAACGAGGATGGCAAGCACAGCCAACACGGCTTCGCCTCCGTGCGCGGCGCGGGCGGCGGGGAACAACTCGCCCGGCAGAATTTTGAACGAGATCACCGGATTCCACATGAGGAAACCTGAGATCGCCATCACCGTATAACCCCAGACGAACGCCCAATATTCGAATTTTTCCTCGAAAGTGTAGCGTCCCATTTTGGGGGGAGACTTGGCGAAGCCGAGGTTGTAGAGCAAGGCTTGCAAGCCGTCTTTCATATCTTGCGGGAACAGCATCATGGACCATTTGGAACGCAAGACAAAGACGTGATAGGCGATGGTCAACAAGTGATATGTGACCGCGATCATCACGATCACCGTTGCCATGTGATGGATCTTATACAGGTTCTCGATCCCGCCGAGCGCGCGCGCGATGAACACGCTGACCGAGGAGAGCGGATACTTTTGCGGCAAACCCGTCGCGGCGAGGATGATGAAGGTGGTTAGGAGAACAATATGCTCGATGCGCCGCGAAAGCGGAAAGCGCAGGTAGGTTTTGATTTTGTCGCTCATGGGCGCTTGGCTCCTTTCGCGCGGTTGACCGCCCGCCGATAGATGTCGGTCAGGATGAAGAAGATCATGCCGCCGATTACCAACGGGATGAAGATCTGGTAGAACAGGCTGACGTAGTAGGCGATGGGTTGGTGCGTTGTTGAGGCGTACTCGTGTCCCAGCCACGCGTCGGTGAAGTTTTCGGTGGCGTCGGGATGACAGCGCTGGCATTTTTCGAGGATGTTTTTGCGCAGGGCGATGCCTTTCACAGGATCGTCCACTTTGGCAATATCGTGGACGCCGTGACAGTCGAAGCATACCGCTTTGTTCGTCACTTCATTTGGAAATTGTTCGCTGAAGAGATGGACGCTTGTCCCGTGGAAATCGGCAACGTAGGTTTCCAGCACATCCGTTGAAATGTCGTATTTATCCATGATCTTGGGATCGTCGTGGCAGTTGGCGCACAGGAGGGGAGATGTATTGCGAAAGAGCGGCGTGGTCGGGTCTACGATCCCGCCGTGCACGCCGTGACATTCCGTGCAGGTGGGAACATCGAGATTGCCCTCCTGCGTGAGGGCTTTTCCATGCACGCTGTCTTTATATTGATCGTATTTTTCGAGATGGCATTGCGCGCACGTTTCTGGAATGTGAACGCGCGCCGAGATCGTTAACTTGCCGCTTTCCTGCCCGATCAACCGCCCTTGTGTGTGCGGGTTATGGCAGTCCGCGCATAGCGGAGCTTTCTCGTTGCCTTCGTTCAGCTCTTTTGTGTGGACGCTATCGGGCGTGGTTTCGTATTGGTCTTCGTGGCATTCCTTGCAAGATTCGGCATAACTCAATGAATAACTGCGGATGCTGGTTTCGGTTATTTTGGCGTGTGGGTACGCGCCGATGTTCTCGTGACAATCCACGCAGGCGACATCCTCCTCTGAATGGACGGAAAGCCCGAATGCGATCGGGTTGATCGTTACCGGCAGGGATTCGCTTCCCAGCGCGAGCGCAATGCCTTGTTGTTGATGACACGCAAGACAGAAATCGTTCGAGGTTTTATCTTCTTGAAAGTATCTGGGCGCGGCTTGGGCTGGCGTGGACGAAGCGGTAAGGGCGTAGAGTAAAAGCCCAAACCCGAGAATCAGGCTCAACGTCCAGAGAGGAGGCGGGCGGAAGTGTTTGAGTCGGCTCATTGTGTTCTCCTGAATCCGAGTGTCGCGCAAATTCAAGAAGAGATGGCGAACGTTCATCCGCCATCTCTTCCGATACAGCGGTTGGGCTATGGTCGCGTGTAGGCGCTCGTGTCGCCGCCGAGGTCTTCAATCGAGTCGATCAGGAATTGAATGACGAACTTCGGGTTGTGAACGTACGCGCCCGGGTCTTTCTGCACGTATTGATAGTTGAATGCGGCTTTTACGAGACGCGGCGTCCAGTTGGCGTAGCCTTTGCCGTCGGCGTCGAAGTAGTATGGATAGGCGAGCGGGTCGTAAGAGATGACTCCGCCATGCGCTGTGGAGTACGCCTGCATTTGGGCGTATAGCGCGTCTGCCAGTGTTGAAACTTCACCAGCCATCCCTTCTTTGGTATCGCCGTCGCCGTCATAATCCACGTCGGTCATGCGGATCGTCTTCGGGTCGGTGGTGTCGTGGCAGGTCTCGCAGGCTTCCACTTTGGGTTCGAGCGCGTGCACATCGTGACAATCCTGGCACGTGTTCATTTTGCCCTCTTCCGAAGCGTGCATGTTCTGACCGGCATATTCCTTGCCTTCGTACATGTAGGCGCCTTGCACGTCTGCGCCGAAGAGAGTTGCGCCCGCCGCAAAGTAGTGAATGTTCTTGAAGCGGATCTTTGTATCCACCGTATCCAGCTCCTTGCCGCGCAAAGCGTTATTCATGCTGGTCGTGGATTCGCGTCCTTGATGGCAGGAGATGCACAAGTTTGAATCGGCTGGGATGAAGTTGCCGTCGGCGTCTTTGCCGCCGAAACTGACCGTCTTGCCGCTGGGGAAGAGTACCGAGTCTACCGTGTAGCGATTCGGGAAGTTTGCTCCATCATGGCAGGTTGTGCAAGCGAAGCCGTTGCTGGCGGGCGCGGCGCTCAAGCCGACGATCTGCGTTGTGCCGTTGGAGGTGACGACCGTTGTCCCGCCGTTGGTCAGGTACTCTGGCAACCCTGTTGCGGTGTGGCACTTCACACAACCGAACGGGACCACGCCGTTGCCTTCCTCTTCCGAATCCCAATGGCGGAACGGCTCGGTGTTGCCCGCGAAATGACCGGCATCGGTGCGGGCAAGTTTGCTCGTGTCGCCGCCGATGTCGGCGATCGAATCGTACAGCAGTTGCACGATGTATTTATTCCCATGCGCGAACGCACCGGGGTCTTTGAGCGAAACTTGATAGTTGTACGTGGCTTTGAGCAGGCGCGGCGTCCACGCTTTGTAGGCGTTCGGGAAAATAGCTTCGCCTTCATCCACTTCGCCGTTGGCGTTGGGGTCTTGGAAGAAATATGGATAGGAGTGAGAGTCGTAGATCAACGCCGCGCCAGCCGTCTCTGCGGCATACTTTTGGATCGCAGCGTACAAGATCTTTTGCAAACCCTCGATCTCATAATACATGCCTTCTTGCGTGTTGCCGTCGCCGTCGTAATCGGACGCCGAGCTGACCATGCGAACCGATTTGAGATCGTCCACCGTGGCGACGTCTTCATGGCATGTGGCGCAGTCTTTCACTTTGACTTCCAGAGTATGCGGATCGTGACAACCGATGCAAGAATCGTATCCAGTCACGTGCGCGTTTTTCGAGTCGTAGGTTAGACCATCGTATTGATATCCGCCCATCGTTTTGCCGCCGTACAGTGTTGCCGCCGCGGCGTAATAATGCACGTTGCGAAAGCCAAAGAATACGTCGTTGCCTTGATCGTCCTTGATCGGCGCAACCACCTTATCGGGGTCGGTCGCCGCGAACCGCTCGATCTGCGCATCCACGCTTACTTTCGATTCCTGACCTTGATGACATACCATGCAACGAGCGTCATCCCCGGCGGTGATCGTAACTCCAGAGGGGAAGGTGACGGTGGTCTTGGAGAATGTCACCGGGTTGTGACATGCCACACACTGGATACCTTGCGATTCTTTCGCAGGGACGGCTGACTCAACCGCGCCAGCCTCGCTACCATCCGCGCCGAGATACGACCGATAGCCCGCGCTGGTGTGACATCTGGCGCACTCCGCAGGCACTTCGGCTGGGTCTTCCGCATCCCAATGGCGGAAGGGTTCGTCTGTCGTGTCTGCGTGACCACCTTCCCGCCAGTCCGCTAGATAAGGCGTTTCGGGAGTGATTGTGGGCGCTTCTGTTGGCGCGGTCTCTTTAGTTGGCGCATTTGTCGGGGTTGCCCCACATGCGGCAAGAATTGCCGCAAGAACGAGCGTTACTCCGATGCCGATCAATAGGCTGCTTCGCTTCATTTGCATTCTCCTTTCAGTGACGACGCTCTACATAGTGAACGCAAAATACAAGAGATTAGAGGTCATGCCCTGAATAGTACGCGAACAGAAGATTAAGAGATAGTTAAATTTTGTCATATTTGCAGTGACAAATATCATACAAGCGGGCGGGCGCCAATTACGGGTAACTGGCGTAAATTTCTTGCGCGCCATCGGCAGAAAACAGAATCACATCGTACGGTTCTGGCGCAACGCCTTGAGTTTCCATTCCGGGCGAACCGATGGGCATCCCTGCGACAGCCAAGCCAATGGCATCGGGTTTTTCGGCAAGCAGGCGATTGATTTCGGACACTGGAACATGCCCTTCGATCACGTAGCCATCCACGATGGCAGTGTGGCACGACTGGAGTTCGGCAGGCACCTGATATTGAACTTTGACGGGAGACATATCTTGCACATTGTTTACGGTCGCGTCAAAGCCGTTATCTTCGATGTACTGAACCCAGTCGCCACAACAACCTCAGGTAGGCGAGCGATAGACGGTGATTGGAATCCCGCCTGAACTTTTGCTGGCGCAGGCGCTTATCAAGATAGAAATTACAGCCAACATTACGAACAACTTTTTCATTATTGTTTCCTTTCTTCGATCTTTCAGCTTAATAAAAACCCAACGCCGCATCCAAGCGCAAAAAGCACGAACGCGAACAATGCGCTAGCCTGCGCGGGGATGATCTGAGCCGTTGTCTCCGGGTTCTTCAGCAGGCGTTTGACCGCCGAAAACGCCGGCGCTGCTGCGATGAATCCCAGCCAGAGGGTGAACGGGAAATTCAGAAACGGCAGGGCGAGCAAAACAACGAACGGAATCGCCACGATTCCCGCAAATACCCGGCTGGCGGTTTTTCTCCCAAGCCGCACAACGATGGTCCCTTTATCGGCGGTTTGGTCGGCGCGGTAATCGGGAAACTCGTTAATGAGCAGGAATGCGCCGATCAGAATTCCCAGCAGGGTCGAGACGAGAGTGACCTCGGCTGAGATCGCGCCGCGTTGAACGAGGTATGTCCCGACGCAAATGACCGGACCATACGCAATAGCGACCGCCAGTTCGCCCAGTCCGCGATACGAAAGTTTAAATGGGGGCGCGTGGTAGAAGAATGCCAGCGCGACCCCGGCAACTCCAAGCCAAAGGACTCTCGGCTCGCGCGATAGTGCAATGGATAAGCCTGCAAGGCTTCCAAGCAGGTAACATGTGAGGGCGATCCCAACGGTTTGATTTTTTGTCAGCAGGTTGTCTATCAGCACGCGCTTGCCGCCGGAGAAGGGAGACCGGTCTTCCTCTTGCACCGCCTGGTCGTTGCCGCTGTTCCAGTCGAAGATCTCGCCGGAGGCGTTCTTCGCTATCTCGATGGCGAAAACTCCCAACACGGTAACAGCCAGCCATCCGAAATGAAGCGGGTCCGTTGCCGCCGCCGCGCACGCACCTAAAAACATCGAGGCGAACGAGGCGAGTGAAATCTTGGGGTCGGCGAGTCGCCAGAATCCCTGCCGGAAAGTTGATTTCATAGGTTAGGTGTGAATGACGAGGACCTGATACATGCCGCCAAATAAGGTTTCTTTGAAAACGTCCACAGGGACAAAATCTTTTGGAAACCACGACCCAATTTTGTCCCTCCAGATATCCAGGGCGAAGGGTTCGAGCGCTTTGAACATGATCGGGTACAGGTAGCGGAGAGGATTCCATGCGAAAGGTTTGTGAAAATCAACAATAACTAGTTTCCCGCCGGGCTTGAGGACGCGCAGGGCTTCGCTCAGCGTTTGTTTTCGAACTTCATCGGGCATTTCGTGAAGCAGGAAGAACATCACCGCCTGATCGTATACCGCGTCTTCCAGTTTCAGGCTGGCGGCGTTGTTTTGTATGAAACGGATAGGCGCATTGTGAGGTAATTTTCGTTTCAAGTTTTCCAATTGAGCGGGAACAACATCCACAATATCGAGCGAGCCATCCTCGGCGATGCGGCTCGCGAGGCGGGTGGAAAATTCGCCATAGACCGCGGCGATTTGCAGAGTGCGCCCATGAAGTTGTTTTCCAAATGCGTCTAACGCTCTGTCGCGTAACTTTTCCATGTTTCCCAGTAAAATGAGGTTGACGATCCACGGATGGTCGAAGAAAGAGATTGCATACGGTCGAACGTAAGCCCACCAGTAGGTGTTCTCGAGATAGGCTGGAATCGGAATACTTGCGGGGAAGGGTTGAGCCTTGTCCTTTGCCCACGAGTCTATAACGCGGGTCAAAATTCTTCCGATCTTGATATTTTGGCTGACAGTGGTGTTCATGATGTTGCGTCTCCTTGATAGAGGTTTATTATTTTGCGACGCCGCCAACGATTCCGATCATGCCAACGGCGGATAGCGCGATCCAAAACAGGAGTAGAAGGATGTTGAGCGCTTTTCTTGCTATTGCGCTGGTGGTGAAGTCGAATAGTACTTGCCTGAGACCGGTGACGCCGTGCGAGAAGGCGAATGCCAGTAGCAGGGCATCGTATACGCGCCATCCGACCGTTGCCCAGCGCGCTGCCACCAGCCCCAAGTTAGTGTTTTCCGCGCCGACGATGAGGGTGGTGAATATGGTATGAAACCAGACCATTGGAATCAATAGAATGGCGCTCAAGCGCATATACTTCCACGCGGTGGTGTCGAAGGTAGGTTTGATTCGAACGCGGCGGCTGGCTGTCATTGTTTTCTCAGACCCTGCGCAGGCTATGCAAAACCATAATGGCGGCGGATGGAAGCCAGAGGAGGATGGAAACGATCCATACGGCGCGAGCAGAATGAAGCGTGGAATGAGGCGCCCATAGGTTGGGGTAGAGGTCGAAGCAGGCGATGCGAAATCCATTAATGCCGTGAAAGATGACGAGGAGCGCCATGACGATTTCGGCGGTCAGTCCCGCCGGGGTTCGCAAACTGGCGTTGAGTTGGTTGTAGACCTGCGGCATGAAATGGGCTGTTGATTCAAGCAGGATGTGCAAACTGAGAAAGGCTAGCGTTCCCAGTCCGGAAATTCGATGTATGAGGAACGTATAGTGTGGCAGACCCCCTTTGTAGAGTATGTATCCCGACACGCCATGAATAATGTTTTTGATCATGCCGAACGTGCCTTTATAAACAGGCGAGACTCAGAAAATGAACTTTTTCAATATCACATCTGTGAGAAAGCCGAGGAGAAAGTACGAGCCAAATGCGCGGTTATATACAAACGCCAGCGGAGCAAAATAGAGGGGCCAGCCGCCCTGCCCTTCGGGAAAATCTGCCGGGCGTTCGATGGGTTTAGGTTGTAGAAACGCCGGGACAATCTGCCGCAGGCGGGGAATTGCCAGCAGTGTGATGAGGAGAACGAACGAGAAGCCTCGCGCCGCGATCAGGTATAAAACGAGAAGGAAGGGGAGAACCATCATGCCGATGACAATGTAGCGCGATGTTTCTTCGCCGAGAAGGACGGGCAGCGTATGTATGCGCTTTTCTCGGTCTACTGTGATCTTGTCAATGTGTTTGCCGAAGATGACGGTCGTTACGCCGAACGCGTAGATCGCGCCGACAAGCATCACATCCCAACTCCACTGACCCGTGATGACGTAATATCCGCCGCCGACCATCAAGGGACCCCAAGTCAGAAAGACCGCAATTTCGCCTAACGCGATGTATTTGAGGGGCCACGTATAGAACAAGAGCAAGAACGCGCCTGCGCCGAGCAACAGCCAGGCTTGAAGATCAAAATCGTTTTGGCGCATCAGGTATAAACCGCAGAGAAAAGCCAGCAGGACCGTTACGCCGAAATAGGCGAGATGCTGTCGTTTGTTAAGAAGTTGATCTTCGAGGGGATGGGGACCGTACATGGTGCGGAAATAGTTTTGCCGGTCTACGCCGCGCGCGTAATCCACATAATCGTTGAGCAGGTTGTTGCTCGCGTGAGCCAGCGCCAAGCCAAGCGCCAGCGCGATCCATGAGGAGGGAACGAATGAGTTGTCGCGCCAAGCGAAAAGTCCGGCAAGAGCCGCTGAAAGCACGGTCATCACAAGCACCGCCGCGCGCGTCGAGATCAGCCAACGAGAGATGACGTCTAGCCTGTCCCAGTCATCTTTCGATACATTGGGTATTACCGTGAGAGCTTTTCGCCACATTGCCAGGTTCATTGTCTCTCTATTCGTTCGTCAGCCTACCCGGCGAGTTGCCCGAAGTTTGTATTTTTTAACCGATTCACAAGATCGTTTTGCGCGGTCTGCCACATGGGTTGTAACGGGCAGTTTTCCTCAAGCACGCATGCGCCATGCTGCTCAACGCACATGTTCAGCTGGATCGGTCCGTCAATGGCTTCGATCACCTCGAGCAGGGTGATCTGTTCCGGTTCACGCGCAAGCGAAATACCCCCGCGCGCGCCACGCGATGTGTGGAGCAATCCTGCCACAGAGAGTTGTGAAATGATCTTCGCCAGAAAAGATTGAGGGATCTTCTGTTCTTTTGCAACCTGGCTGGTGGAGACTCGCTCGCCTCGATTGAAACGCGCAAGGTAAAGAATTGCGCGCGTCGCGTAGTCGGCTTGACGGGTGATTTGCATAGAGGTACCTTCCTTTTTTGGCGCTTCCCCCTTTCGTTTTGCGCCTCGAAGCGTTCTACGGTAGAGGCAGCTTGGGGGTTGTGATAGATCGGATCAGCCAGATGATCGCGAGCGGGATCAAGACCAGCAGGCCGAGCAAGACCAGCCATATAACGACCATCATGCTCAAGCCCATCATATTCCCCCCGTACATCATTGGCATATGCATTCCGTAGCCGCGAGCGTTATTCATCATCGTGTAGCCGCCTTGAAAGAGAATCGCATGACGGGCGACCGCTACGGCGACGATGAGCGCTATTGCCGACGCTACCGTAACTATCCATTTCCATGACCTAGACATAGTTATGCTCCTTGGGTTTGACCTATGGATTGATCAATGATAATTTGGATATTCAAAATCCTCGATTAGTCTATGTGGGAACGGAGCGCCTAGTAAGTGACAGATGTCATCAAAGCGGATGATGAACCGCGTCCTTGCCGGACTTGACGCCTGTCTCGCCATAGGCTATATTATCCCTACCCCCCTGGGGGGGGTAAGACCGAGACGGAAGCCGCCGTCTGCAAAAAAGAGGAACCCATGGAAACTGAAATCACACTCCGTCGTTTGAAAACCATCGAGGGACACCTGCGCGGCGTTATCCGCATGGTGGAAGAGGACGCGTATTGCATTGACGTGATCCGCCAGATCCAGGCGGTGGATGCCGCGCTGAACAAGGTCAGCACGCAGATTCTGGAGAATCACCTGAATTCGTGCGTGATAGATGCGATCAACGGGAAAGACCCGAAGGAACGCAAGAAGGTCTTGAAAGAAATTACCGAAGTGTTCGAGATGTCTTCGAAGGTATAAATATTCTTACATTACAAGGAGTTGAACGATGTTGAAAAAGATTTTGCCCGTGTTCGTTTTGGTTTTTCTGCTGGCGGGTTGTGGAGGAACTGCCAGCCCAGAGAAAAATATCACTCTGGAACTGACCGATTTCGCCTTTGGGCCGTCATCAGTCACTATTCCGGCGGGTCAGCCTGTAAAGATCACCCTCGACAACAAAGGATTGGTTGAGCATGATTTTGTTATCGAGAAAATAGATGCCTCGATGGAATCCATGCAGGATAACGGCTCTGAAATGCACCACATGCAAGGCGGCACTTCAGAAGCCGTTGTGCATGCCGCTGTGCAGGCGGGCGCGACCTCCACGCTCGAAATAACCGTTGCTGAACCCGGCACGTATCAGTTCTTCTGCTCGGTGCCAGGTCACAAAGAAGCCGGCATGACCGGCGAATTGATCGTTGTAGCGCAATAATAAATTACATTACTCAGGAGAAATAAACCATGACCACCGTTACCTATTCCGTCCCCGCAATGCACTGCGACCACTGCACTCACACCATTGAAATGGAAGTGAGGGAGTTGCAGGGCGTGCAAGCCGTGAAAGCAGATTTGAGCACAAAGAAAGTTCAAATTTCGTTTGATGCTCCAGCCAGTGAACAAAGCATCAAAGCGTTGCTTTCGGAAATTGATTATCCCGCCGAGGGATTGATCACGCTGTAAGACGAAGCGCGATATGTGTAGGTCAGGCTTTTAGCCTGACGCATTCACCAAGCAACGAGTTTGGCGGGTTGAAAACCCGCCCTACGAATGCTTTTGGAAGCAAAATGACAGACACTCACGCCAAACATGAACATCATGACCATTCCAAAATGGAACATGATTCCCGTCCCAAACCAACAGCGGACGCACACGCCAATCATATGGCGCATACTGCCGCGTCAGAATCCCAGCATGGCTCACATGCCGCGCATGGAACGAGTAAGGCGGATGAACACGCGGGTCACGTAGACCACAGCGGACATGAAGATATGTTCCGCAAGCGGTTCTGGGTTTCGTTGTTGCTCAGCATTCCCGTTTTGCTGTATACGCCCATGCTCCAAATGTGGTTCGGGTTCCGAATGCCTGAATTCCTGGGCAGTGAGTGGATGGCGGCTCTGTTTGCCGTGATTGTTTTCGTCTATGGCGGCGTGCCGTTCATTCAGATGGCTGTCCCAGAGATTCGCAATCGCCAGCCGGGCATGATGCTGTTGATCTCGCTGGCGATCTCGGTCTCGTTTGTGTACAGCCTCGCCGCGTTGTTCTTCAACTTAGGCGAAGGGTTCTTCTGGGAATTGGTCACGCTGATTGACATCATGCTCTTGGGGCATTGGATCGAAATGCGCAGTGTTCGTCAGGCTTCGGGCGCGTTGAACGCGTTGGCAAAGTTGATGCCCGATACAGCCGAACACATCATGCCTGACGGCAGTGTTCACACGATGCCAGCCTCTTCGTTGAAGTTGAATGATCTCGTGCTTGTCCGTCCTGGGGCGAGTATCCCTGCCGATGGCGTGGTGGCAGACGGCGAGTCCGATGTGAACGAAGCGATGATCACGGGCGAATCGCTTCCCGTGAAAAAAACTGTCGGCGCGAAGGTGATCGCGGGCAGTATCAACCAAGATGGAAGTCTGCGCGTCCGCGTGTCAGCCATCGGAGAACAAACCGCGCTGGCTGGCATCATGCGTTTGGTTCGTGACGCGCAGCAAAGCAAATCGAACACTCAAATCTTAGCCGATAAAGCCGCGGGCTGGCTTTTCTATCTCGCCATCGGCGTTGCGGCGCTCACCGCTATTCTGTGGACGATTGCCATCGGTTTCGACCTCTTCACGTTGGAGCGAGTCGTCACTGTGTTGGTCATTGCGTGTCCGCACGCGCTGGGGCTGGCTGTCCCGCTGGTCGTGGCGATCAGCACCACGTCCGCGGCGCAGAACGGGATTTTAGTCCGCAACCGTTTGGCGCTCGAAGCCGCGCGTGAAATTGACGTGGTGATCTTCGACAAAACTGGCACGCTCACGAAAGGCGAGCAGGGTGTGGTGGCTGTCAAAACTAACGGCGTGGATGAAAACCACGCTCTCGCCCTGACGGCGGCTGTCGAGGCGGATTCGGAGCACATCATCGCCCGCGCGATCCGCGATGCGGCGAAGGAAAAAAATTTGCATCTGCCAGTCGTCACTGATTTTGAAGCCATCAAAGGACGCGGCATTCGCGCCAAACATAACGGGAAGGATTTATGGGTGGGCGGTCCGCGCCTGTTGGAGATGCTCGACATTCAACTCGATTCGGCAATTTCGGAATTCGCTTCTTCCTCAGGGCAGAAGGGACAGACCGTCGTCTACCTGATCGTAGACGGGAAGATTTTCGCCGCGCTTGCATTGGCAGATGTGATTCGACCTGAAAGTTACGAAGCCATCAAAAAACTTAATGAGATGAATGTTCAAGTCGCCATGTTGACGGGTGACAGCAAAGATGTCGCTAAAGCCGTCGCCGATGAACTGGGGATCAGTTTGTATTTTGCGGAAGTGTTGCCTGAACACAAAGACGAAAAAGTTATTGAACTTCAGAAACAAGGAAAGAAAGTTGCGATGGTCGGCGATGGCGTCAACGACGCGCCCGCCCTCACCCGCGCAGACGTAGGCATTGCGATTGGCAGTGGCACTGACGTTGCTGTTGAATCGGCAGGGATTATCCTGGTGAAGAGCAATCCGCTGGATGTGGTCAAGATCTTCAAATTAAGCCGCGCCAGTTACAACAAGATGATCCAAAACCTTATTTGGGCATCGGGATACAACGTTATCGCATTGCCGTTAGCCGCAGGCATCCTTGCAGGGGCTGGGATTTTACTTTCACCAGCCGTAGGCGCGCTTTTGATGTCGGTGAGTACCATTGTCGTGGCGATCAATGCGCAGTTACTGCGACGAGTAAATCTATCTTTGTAGGATTACAACCATGATGTCCGAATCCTCAACCGATACGCCAAAACCGACAATTGCGAAAACCGCTTGCGGTGGAAAACTGAAAGACACCAGCGGTTACCCGAGCGCGAAATATTCTGGTGAGCAAATATATTTTTGCACGGCCGCTTGTCTGCGTGCTTTTGAGCAAGACCCCATTGCATTTATGTCCGGGGCTGTAGAGCATCCGCTTGCCGAAGATTAGTCAAATAGTTTAAAGCGTTATCTTTGACTTGACACCATGAAGCCTTATGTTGATCGCCTCGCTGCCTTGAAGAACTCTCCCTATTGGATCATTATTCTGGGCGCTTTGCTTCGTATTCCTTTATTGTTTTCTCCGCTCACATACGGCAGTGACGAGTGGCGGCAAACGGATACCGCTTCTATTGCGCATCATTTTTTTGTGAATGGCTACAAGATTTTATATCCCCAGATCTACTGGGGCGGGAACGGTCCCGGTTACGTTGAAGCCGAATTTCAGTTATATACGTTCATCACCGCGCTTTTGTATCGCTTTTTCGGCGAACAATATTGGTTGGGCAAACTTGTTTCGCTTGCATTCAGCGTGCTGGCGTGGCTTTTCTTTTATAAACTCGCTGTGCAGGTTTTAGGCGAGGCGCGTAAGGCTATTTGGGCGTTGTTCTTTTTGGTTTTTTCTCCTCTATACTTGCGATACAGCATTGCTTACATGCCCGAAGCAACTGTCATGTTTTTCTACATCGCCGCTCTTTATTTCTTTGTGCTGTGGCTGAAATCACCCAGCCGTCGTTATCTCATTCTTGCCGCCATATCCACAGCGCTGGCGATCTTGGTGAAACCCACCTCGATCCATATCGGTCTTTTATTTGCTCTGCTGGCGTTCGGTGAGTTTGGCGTGAAAATTCTAAGACGATGGGAAGTTTGGTTGGCGGCGGCGATTGCGTTGATACCGGGGGCGCTGTGGTATATCCACGCGCGAAACCTATACCTAACGTATGGGAATACCTTTGGGATACTTTCCGGCGGCGACAGTAAGTTTGGCGGCATGGATCAATATTTTCATCCCCAACTTTATACGCGGCTAGTTTTGCTCGACTGGAAATGGGTCTTGGGGTATGGGTATATCTTGTTATTTCTAGCGGGCTTAGCCATGGCGTGGAAGAACAAGCATTTTAGACTTGTGGTCTTGGGCGTCATTGTCGTTGGGATATATTACCTGCTCGTCCCGCGTTATTCGCAACAGGAATGGGGCATACAATACCATGTATACATGCTCCCATTTGCCGCACTGGCGGTCGGCTTGGGTGTTACATGGATGAGCGATCGCTTCAAAGGAATCACGCTTACCGCGATACTATTGATTTCAGCGATCATTTCAATGGGCGTAACAGCCCGCTTGTTTGGGCAATTGCTGTCGTCGGGAGAAAGTCCGCTGGCTCAGTGCGGGTATGATGTAAACGCGGTTGTGCCTGCCGACGCTTGGATCATTGTGAGCGCTCTTAGCTATTCCCTTGACGGTGATGTGCCTAATAATTATCAAGAGCCCCAGATTTTCTTTTACAGCCAACGGCAAGGCTGGAGCCTTCCGGCAGACCAGCACACCGCGGAAAAGCTGATCGAGTTTCGCAATGAAGGCGCGTCATATTTTGTTATCTATAGCGAACATTTGTTGAACTCAAGCCTACAATTGAAAGATTATCTCGACAAAAATTCAAATCAGGTTGGACCGGGCATCGAAAAAGGCTGTGCCATCTTTGCTTTTATCCAACCTTCGGAGCAAATACAACCATGACTGCAACCAAACAACTCACTCTGCCCATCACAGGCATGACCTGCGCGAACTGTGTCGCTACGGTCGAACGCAATCTCAAGAAATTGGACGGCGTCAATTCAGCCGTTGTCAACTTGTCTTCTGAACGCGCCACAGTGGATTTTGATTCCGCAAAACTTGGCATCACCGACATGATCGCGCGGGTCAATCGCGCAGGCTATGGTGTTGCTACTGGCGAAGCCGAACTCATCATCAAGCGATTGTCTGATGACAACGATGCGCGGCGTTTGGAAAAAGCATTACAGAATCTCGAAGGCGTGTTGGAAGCGCAAGTTAGTTTTACGACCGAAAAAGCGCGGGTCAAATATGTGCCGACGATCGTCTCGCAAGCGGAATTAAGGCGAGCCGTTTCAACGGCTGGCTTTGAAGCGGTCGAACTCGGCGGAGAAGCGGAAGATGCCGAAGCCATCGCGCGCGAGCATGAGATTCAAGAACAACGCCGTTTGTTCATCATCGGTTTGATCTTCACCGTCCCGTTGTTTATTTTTTCCATGCTGCGCGATTTCAACTTCCTCGGGCATTGGGCGCACGACGCATGGGTGAATTACACGATGATGCTGGTTGCCGCGCCCGTGCAATTTTATGTCGGCTGGCAATATTATGTCGGCGCGTACAAGTCGCTTCGCAACGGTTCCGCCAACATGGATGTGCTCATCGCCATGGGCTCGTCGGTCGCGTACATCTATTCCATATTCATCACGATCGGGACGCTCCCCGGGCACGTCTACTTTGAAACCGCCGCGGTCATCATCACGTTGATTCGGCTTGGCAAATTTTTGGAAGCGCGCGCAAAAGGACGCACCTCGGAAGCGATCAAAAAGTTGATGGGACTCCGCGCCAAAACAGCCCGCGTCATCCGCGACGGGGAGGAGGCTTCAGTTTCCATTGACGATGTGGGCGTCGGGGACATCGTCCTCGTCAAACCCGGCGAAACGATTCCCGTTGACGGTGTGGTGACCGAAGGCAAATCCAGCGTGGACGAATCCATGCTGACGGGCGAATCGCTCCCTGTGGAAAAGAAACAAGGCGACACGGTCATCGGCGCGACGTTGAACAAACTCGGCATGTTGAAATTCGAAGCGACGAAAGTCGGCAAAGAGACCGCCCTCGCGCAGATTATCAAGTTGGTCGAAGATGCGCAGGGGAGTAAGGCTCCGATTCAAAAATTGGCAGATCAAGTCTCGGCGGTGTTTGTCCCTGTTGTGATCGGCATTGCTTTATTCACGTTCGCCGTTTGGTACTTCATCGTTCCGCTGACCAATTATCAATTCTCTGATTCTCCATTCACCACTGCATTAATTAACATGGTCGCCGTTCTCGTCATTGCCTGTCCGTGCGCGATGGGACTTGCTACTCCAACGGCGGTGATGGTAGGAACTGGCAAAGGCGCGGAGTTAGGCGTGCTGTTCAAAAACAGCGAAGCCCTCGAACGCGCGGGCAAAGTGAATGTTGTTGTCCTTGATAAAACGGGAACGATCACGAAGGGACAGCCGACGGTTACAGACATTGTTTCTGCCGATCGGTCCCGTGTGATTGGTAATAACGGTGTTGCCTGCGCAGGCTGGGACGAGAACGCCATCCTTTATTTGGCGGCTTCCGCAGAAAAAGGAAGCGAACATGGGTTGGGTGAAGCCATCGTTGCGGCGGCGACTGAGCGCGACATCTCTTTGTCTGAAGTGTCAGATTTCAAAGCCCTATCTGGCATGGGCATATCGGCAAATGTAGACAGCCAGCATATACTGATCGGCAACTTGCGATTGATGGAATCCGAAAACATTTCGGTTGATCTCATCCGTGCGGATGTGGAGCGTCTGCAAACGGAGGCGAAAACCCCAATGATCGTTGCTGTAGACAACGAAGCCGCAGGCGTGATCGCGGTGGCGGATACGCTGAAAGAAAATTCAACAGAAGCGATTGCCGACCTGCATCGCATGGGCTTGAAGGTTGCAATGATCACGGGCGACAATCAAAAAACCGCCGAAGCGATCGCGAAACAAGTTGGCATTGACGAAGCTCTCGCGGAAGTTTTGCCTGAAGGTAAATCATCCGAAGTCAAGAAACTCCAATCTGAAATCGAAAATCGTAAATCGTCAATCGTAGTTGCCATGGTTGGCGATGGAATCAACGACGCCCCCGCGCTCGCGCAAGCGGATGTTGGCATTGCCATCGGCACAGGGACCGATGTCGCTATCGCCGCTGCGCCTGTGACGTTGATGAGCGGCGACCTGCGCGGCGTTGCGCGTGCCATTTCGCTTTCACGCAAAACGCTTTCGACGATCAAACAAAATTTGTTCTGGGCGTTTTTCTACAACGTGATTCTCATCCCCGCCGCCGCGCTAGGTTGGTTGAACCCAATGCTTGCCGCCGGCGCGATGGCGTTTAGTAGTGTTTTCGTGGTGACGAATAGTTTGAGGCTCCGAAGAATGAGAATATGATGCGCGTGAGAAGTTCGCGAGAAGTTCTTTCAAAATATAGGATTGAGTTACAATCCCGCTTGAAATGGAAAATTGCAATGGCTAGGATGTTGCTATCCACACTTGCGTTTGGTTTCTTGGTTGGTGTGTTGCCCATATCCAACCACATGACTATGCAGATAATGCAGATGGGTGAAGTGGCAATATCTCAGCACGGCAACATGGCTGATGAAAACAGCGCGGGAGATCGTTCTGCCATGCCCTGCTGCGATGATATCGCACAGACCTTCACAGGTTGTGCTTTTCTGGTCCCGCAATATTCTTCTGTGGGTGCGTCTAAGGGGAGCGAACGAGTTGCATATTCAACTCTTTTGATTCAAACCATTTACATCGAAATCCTAGCCCCGCCTCCTAAATCGTAATACAGTTGGTTGTCATTTGTGCCGATCACTTATTTGATCGGTGATTTTTGATTTGATTGATGTTCTACCTGTATTATATTGATCGCTGTCTAATCACAGCGCGGAGGATTGTGCTATGAATACCATGGTAAGTACAAATCAGCGGCTCTTGACCATCCTGCTCGTTCTGCTCATCATTTTCGTCGCCCTGCTCATTATTGGAGCAATTGGCGGTTTTCTACTGAGAGGCGGAATGATGATGGGTGGCGGCATGATGGGTATGAATGGACAAACCATGAACGACATGATGTCTGCCTGCGCGCAGATGATGCAGAATTTTCAAAACCCCTGAAACCTACTCCGGAGAACATATATTATGAGCAAGCAACGCGAACGGGAAAGAATTCGCCTCAAAAAACAACAACAAGGCTCTCGCCAATTAATGGTAGGCGGGATTGTGTTGATTTTAATAGCCGGGGCGCTGTTTCTCTTTTTGAATAAAAATTCTGAAAGCTCGGGCGTCCGCGCCATCAGCCGCTTATCAACAGGGGACTTCCATTCGCTGGCGTTTTCGCCGACGGAAGCGGAGACCATCTATTTTGGGCATCACGGCGGCTTGATGGTGAGCTACAACGGCGGTAAGGATTGGGAGTCCACTGCGTTGAAAAACGCGGATGCCATGGCGTTGGCAATACCGCTATCAGACCCGCAGAGGATGTACGCCGCAGGACATGACGTATTCTATACATCAACCGATGGCGGAATGACGTGGAATTCCGTACAAACCAACCTGCCGGGAACCGATATACATGGCTTTGTAGTTGACCCAGAAAACGCAGATCATGTATTTGCCCACGTTGTTGGGTTTGGCATCTTTAGTTCAGAGGATGGAGGCAACGCTTGGTCTCTGCTTTCGGATGCCGTACCGACTTCCACGTTCAATCTTGCAGTGGGCGAAACTGCCCAAACGTTGTATGCCGCGGCGGGGGAGGAAGGGCTTTGGGTGAGCGAAAACGCCGGGGAAACGTGGAGCAAGCTTCCCGATAGCCCAGACGCGGGCGCGCTTGCAGTCACATTTGTCCGCGCGGATGGACGTCTCTACGTTTCCACGCTTGGCAACACAGCGGGGTTGTATGTTTCAGGCGATGGGGGTCAAACTTGGACATTCACGGGTTTGAATGGCACAGTTCTCGCAATTGCAATCAGCCCGCTCGATCCGGATCATATTGTTGCGATCAACGATCAGGGCGAGGTCTTTGCCAGCCGCGATGGTGGCACTTCATGGCTGGATGAGTGAGGATGAAAATGAAAATATCTCCCGCTATTCCACACGTCGCTCCGCAAACCCAGCGTGTTATTCGGATGAAACGCGTTGTGGCGGGTATTGCGCGGCATTGGCTGTTGATATTGAACTTGCTGGTTGCCCTTTGGGTTGGTCTGCCGTGGCTCGCGCCTGTCTTTATGAATCTCGGTTGGATCGGCGCGGGAAAGGCGGTTTATCTTTTGTATTCCTTCCAGTGCCATCAATTACCCGAAAGATCGTATTTTCTTTTTGGCAGGCAGACAATGTATTCAATGGTAGACATACAAGCCGCATGGCAAATCACGGATAATCCGATGATCCTCCGTCAGTTCATCGGGAACCCTGAAATGGGATGGAAAGTGGCATGGTCTGATCGGATGGTTTCGATGTACACCAGCATTTTGTTGGGCGGCTTGCTGTATGGACTCGTTCGCAAACGGATGAAGCCTCTTTCGTTTTGGATGTTCGCCGCTCTGCTCGCGCCGATGCTGATTGACGGCGGCACGCACATGATCAGCGATCTCGCGGGGATCGGGCAGGGTTTTCGCGATACGAATCTCTGGTTGCAATCGCTCACGAACAATTCTTTTTCAGTCGCTTTTTATCAGGGCGACGCGCTTGGCTCCTTCAATTCATGGATGCGTCTGATCACAGGCATATTGTTTGGTCTGGCTTTGGTTGGCTTTGCTTTTCCTTACTTGAACGAATCGTTCGCCGACACAACACGTCGCGCGGATGAAACGCTAGTCAAAGTTGTCGCGCCATGAAATATCCGCGTCTCTGGCTTTTTGCCGCGTTAGCGGTTATCGCAGGGGTGTTGATGTATTTTCTCCCGTCAGCGCTAAACCGCGCTCCGACGTATGAAGGCACGGAACTTGATGGTGAAGCGTTCGATTTCGAGCTGGTGGACCAAAGCAACACTTCGATACGCCTCTCTGACTTTCGGGGCAGGCTGGTCGTGCTTACTTTCATGGATTCCAAATGTCAGGATACTTGTCCATTAACTGCCGCCCATTTCCGAGAGGTGTATCGTCAACTTTACCAAAACGAAACAGGACAAGTCGTCTTTGTAGGCATAAACGTCAATCTTGAAGCGAATACAGTTTCCGATATCTTGGAGACGACTCGCGCGTGGCATCTCGATGAGATTCCAAGTTGGCATTTTCTGACGGGAAGCCGCGAGGAACTTGCTCCTATCTGGAGCGAATACGGGGTCTCTGCCGCGCCCAGCCCCGATGGTCATTCGATCATGCACACGCCAGGCACGTTCTTAATTGACGCATCGGGAAAGAAGCGTTGGTATATTTCCACGCCATTTTCTGGTGAAAACGATTCGACACTGCCATTAAGTGAGTTACTGCTAAAACATATTCGTGAAATCCTCTCTGAGGATAATCAATAAAGACTTCGACCTCGATTTCCCAGGAGCAAACAATGTCGTTTCAAAGACGAAATTCAAATATCATATCTATTCCCTTTTCTACTTGTATACCTATCTCCGTGTATACTTACGACCATGCCCAAATACTTTACCCTCGCCGAAGCCAATGAAGCCTTGAAGATCATCCGTCCGCTCATGGACGAGGTGATGTTGATTCGCCAACGGATACTTGCCAACCAGCCTGAAATTTGGGCTATGGTTGAAAAGTCTGCGGGGAATGGGGGCAGCCCCACGTTGAGTAAGATCGTGGTTGAGTTTGAAAAATTTGATGTGTTGATCCACAAAATTCAAGATGCAGGCGCGCAGATCAAGGACATCAACATCGGTTTGATAGATTTCTCCGCGCTCAAAGATGGGCGCGAAGTGTATCTGTGCTGGCAACATGGAGAAGGGGACATTGCTTACTGGCACGAGATCGAAGACGGCTATGCAGGGCGGCAACCGATCTATTTGTTTTAGTAAGTTCACGCGGCACAGCCGCATCCATTTCAAACAAATCCATAATCAACAGATCACGAAAACGTAGTAACCGCTTCGTGTCAGTCGTTCGGCTAAAAAGCGACTAAAGTCGCCACTACGAAGCCTTTTCGTGAAGTACTGATAATTACTCAGGAGAAAAATGAATAAGGGAATATTGAATGGCGTTATTGCATACGTGCTGTGGGGATTTTTTCCGATCTACTGGAAATTATTGAACGATGTGCCCGCGCCGCAATTGCTGGGACATCGAATCGGCTGGTCGTTCTTATTGCTGATGGCTGTGATTCTGATCACAAGGCAGTGGAGCGATTTTCGATCCGCCGTCAACGCGCGGGTCCTTCGCATCTACTTCATTGCCGCCATATTGATCGGGATAAACTGGCTGTTGTATGTGTGGGCGGTCAATGCGGGCTTTATCGTCGAGACCAGTCTTGGATATTTCATCAACCCTCTGTTGAGCGTGCTGTTGGGCGTTCTCTTTCTTCGAGAGCGGTTGCGCGCGGCGCAATGGATTCCCGTTATCCTTGCCGCGATCGGAGTCGCGTACCTAACGATTGCCTACGGGCGTTTGCCGTGGATCGCGCTTTCGCTCGCCTTCAGTTTTGGTTTTTACGGGCTTACCAAAAAACTTGCTCCACTCGGCTCGCTGTACGGGTTGACTTTGGAAACGGGCATCCTGTTTTTGCCTGCCGTGATCTACCTCGGCATTACGGAAGTCAATAAGACAGCCGCCTTCTTGCACATTGGCGTCACAGCAGACCTGCTGATGATCGGTGCGGGCGTCGTGACGACCATTCCACTGTTGTTGTTTGCCTCCGCCGCGAAGCAGATTCCCCTTTCGATGATCGGCATCCTGCAATACCTCGCCCCGACAATCCAACTCCTCATCGGCGTCTTTGTATACAAGGAATCATTCGACCATACGCGCTTGATCGGGTTTGGTATTGTCTGGCTCGCCCTCGTCATTTTCTGGGTGGAAAATTATGTAGCGCGCCGTATGCCTGTTGAGCCGATTCCCGAACTCGGCGAGGGCTGACAGGGAAATTCACCGCTCGAAACGAAAAGCACGTACCTTGACTCAATGACTGGGGGTTAAGTTAATCGAATCAGGCAAAGGAGGAGCGTCATGACTTCCACAGAGATAAAAACCAATGCGCGTAAATTCCCATTCTTGCTGAATTTTCTGGCGAGGCTGGGCTGGCTGGCGGTTGTGATACCGTCCATTTTCTTTAGCGTCAATGGGTCGTTTCAACAACTATCCGCGTATCAATTTGAGATCGAAAAGTGGGTTTATGTCTATCTCAATTTCGGCTCGTTCGTGGTCGGCGTGATCGCGGCGGCGATCATCTTCTGGCGCAAACCAGCGGATCGGCTCGCCATGGTCGTATCGCTCATGCTGGTCACTTGGACGAGTACCAGCAACGGTTCTGAATTTTGGGCTTCCATGAATCTGAGCGGCGATGAATTGATCAATTGGTTCATCTCCTATTTTCTTGGCACGGGTTATACGTTGTTGCTATCCACCCTGTTGCTGTACGTGTTATTGACCTTCCCCAATGGAAAATGGACGCCCGGCTGGACGCGCTGGCTTTTCACGTTAAGCCTCATTGGGATGCTGATCCTGCCTATTTACCTGTGTGTGATGATCTTCATCGCTTCGGGATTATCCGATTCACTCCGCTCCTTCTTCCTTGATACCCTCCCCGAACTTTTTCGCTTTGGCGTCCTGGGTCTGGGCGTCCTCGCGCAGGTCTACCGCTTACTCGTGACGAAAGATCCGCTTCAACGCCAGCAGTTGAAGTGGATCGCCCTCTCGCTAGCCGGTATGACGTTCTTCTACATCCTGTATTGGATAAATTTTCTCATCACTGGATACAACCCCGATTCCATCGTAGACCTGACGCTGTTCTCCCTCACGCTTTTTTTCACCTATGGTTTCATCGTCACCTTTGCGATCTCCGCGCTTCGCTACCACATCTGGGATATAGACATTGTCATCAATCGCACGTTAGTCTACAGCGCTCATACCGCCATCATGGGTTCGTTGGGCATCACAGGCGCGGTTCTGTTCGAGTTGTATGCAAAAGAGTATCTCAGCGCTACAACGCCATTCATTGGGTTGCTGGCTATTTTTCCTTTGGCGATCCTGTTCGTGCCGCTGCGCGACAGCCTGCAAAACTTTGTAGAC
>JAXLVX010000019.1:0-49865 GCA_046328795.1 Anaerolineales bacterium
CCGTGTTTTGTTGCTGCGAATACGAGCCGTTGAGATTCGTGAGGCTGACTGCGCCGCCCTCGATCCCAAATTCGGTTTCTTCGCGCAGCGCATCGCCATTCGCATCGTCGAACAACACCACGCAGACTTCGGTCGTGCCGCTGACCGGCGTGGGAGTCGGGGTCGGCGATGGAAGCGTGGGCGCGGGTCCCGGCGTTGGTTTGATCTCGACAAGCCCAACTATCAATTGTTGACCGACAGTCAATGTACAATCTTGATCGAGCCGCGTGTTGAAATCGCGCAACTGCTGAACGGTGATTCCGTGCAAGAGCGCGACCTGTCCGCAGTTATCGCCCTCGGCGACGATGTAAATGATCCGCCCATCTGGACCCGGCGTAGACGTGACGAATCCCTGCGCGTGAGGCGCGGCGACTGCGCGTGTTACAGGGAGGGTAATTCCAAGAATGAGGATTGGGAGAATCAGGAAGCCGAAAAAAAATATTGCTTTGCGTTTCATCGGCGGGATTATATCCTAAGAGAGTGTTTCTTAAATTTAAAAAGTCGTTCTTTTGTACACGGAGTTCACGGAACACACGGAAAAAGTCCTTTTTAAAAGTTCTTCTCCGTGAAAATCAGTGAAATCCGCGGCGTCCGTGTTCAAAAAAAGAAGTTAAGAAACAGTAGGGGCGGGGTAACCCCGCCCCTACATGCCATATCTTTTCTTGATCTCCGGCAAGAAATATTTATCGAAGAACGCGTCCGCATCGTAATCGGCTTTCCAGCCCCATTCCTTCCGCGCCAGCGAATCGTCCACGTCTTGGGGCCACGAGTCGACGATTCCCTGCCTGTGCCGGTCTGGCTCGAAAGTTATTTTTGCTTTGGGGAAGGCTTTCAACGCGCGGTCGCGGAACTCGCCGGCGGTCAACGCGAACGCGGCGATGTTATACACTTGGCGGCTCAATTTCTCGCGCGGCGCGTCCATCAACATCAACAGCGACTTGATCGCATCGGGCATCGCCATGAACGAGATCTTCGAATCTTCGCGCACGAAGCACGCGTAGGGTTTTCCTTGCGCCGCCGCGTGGAGCATCTCGGGCCCATAGTCGCTGGTGCCGCTGCTGGGCAGGGTGAAGGCTGAGATCAAGCCGGGGAACCGAATCGCTCGAAAGTCCAGAAAGCGAGGCGGGTTTTCATCCAAATGTTTTTGACCGAAAAATTTTCCGTAATATATTCCCAACTTTTCGCAATACAATTTATTGCATCCGTACATCGTGTGCGGATCGTTGTATTCGTCCTCTTTCACGCGCCCCGCCGAATTTTTCACATCCAAATTTTCCATGCCATACGCGGCGATGGAACTCGGAAAAATAAATTTCACCGGCTTGCCATATTTTTCCGAACGATACGCGGCGAGCATGAGCAACTGCATCGTGCCTTCCACGTTGATGCGATGCGCCTCCTCGCTCGCCACCTCCGCTTTCGAGGAAAGCGACGCCGCCAGATGAAAGATCGCGTCGAAATCGTGATCGTAAAAAGTTTTGATCTTATAAATGAGATCGCCCCGCGCATGTTCCGCCGACATCGCGCGGATCGATTCAGGCAAAGGCGCAAGATCGGCAGTGGTGATGTGATAGCCTCGCGCCGCCAACGCTTGCACAAGAGCCTGACCAATTTCTCCGCACGCGCCTGTCACCAACACCCTCGTATCAGTCATACAATCTCCTTGTATGCTAGAATGTCGAACAACGATATTGTACAACACTTGAAAAATTATTTGCCGTTTTTCATCACATGAAATTTTCACGCCTATTTTTATTTTTTGGATTTTCGCTCCTCGTCGCCTGCCAGCCCGCGGATGCGACTCCGCCCGCCTCGACTCCCTCGCCCTCCGCAACACCGCCTCCCACCGCGACGGTCATCTGGTTCCCACCCTCAGCCACCCCAACCCCTCAGCAAGGATCGGCGACTCAAACCGCCACGCCGCAGATGAATCCCGGCATCGGCGATGTGATCCTCTCCGACGATTTCTCCGACGCCGCGCAATGGGACGTCGCCGCATCGGATCAGGGAAGCGTTGCCGTCAGCCGCAACCGTCTCACCATTGTTGCCCAGCCGGGGTTTTATCTCGCCAGCATGAGGCGCAGTCTCGTGACGGAAAATTTCTACGCCGAGATCACCGCGCGTACCAGCCTCTGCCGCGACGCCGACAACTACGGGCTGATCGTCCGCGCGATGGGAAGTTCGTTCTTTCGTTTTGTGTTGTCATGCAATGGACTCGTCAGCGTGGAGCGGGTCAAGAGCGGAGTGAAACTCGTCATCTTCGAAGCCGTACCCAGCGGCGACGCTCCGCTCGGCGCGCCGGGCGAAGTGCGAATCGGGCTGTGGGCGGTCGGCGCGGAGATGCGGCTCTTCCTCAACGACCGTTTCCAATTCAGCGTCACCGATAAAAGTTTCCCCAGCGGAGGCTTCGGCGTCTTCGCGCGCGCGGCGGGGAATACGCCAGTCACGGTTACGTTTTCTGATTTGATTATCTACAATGTGAATTACATCGCGCCAACCAGAACTCCTTCGCCGTAAAAGTGGAAAACTCCGAAGGAGTGATATTTTTATAGATAAGGAGCAATGTGTTATTCAACCCCGAAGGGGTGTCATAGGGCGTAAGAATCATGTCATCCCTTCGGGATTTTAAACAATTAATATCTGGCTAGAATCCTTCCATCCCTTCGGGATTGATTCAACTTGAAAGCAATTTGCCGATTTACGAATTACCACTTACCAATTACCATTGAACAATGTCGCGCAATAAATTGAATAACTTGACGAACAAGGATTGGTTGAAATTCCAGAAATCATGGTTCATCCATAATCCTCCGCCGCGCAAGAAGGGCGTGTTGACGCATCCCGCCAAATTCCCAGAGACGATGGCGCAGGAGTTCATCGAGTTCTTCACGAAGGAGGGCGAGACCGTTTTAGACCCTATGGCAGGGACAGGTTCGACTCTCGTCGCCGCGTTACGAGCCGGGAGGAATAGTTACGGCATCGAGTTGAATCCCAAATACGCAAAGATCGCGGCGAAAATTATTGAAGAGGAAAGAAACTCGCTCGGCGAATCAATCTCCAGTCTCCAATCTCAAATTATCAACGGCGACGCCTCATTAATTACTACTTACCACTTACCACTTATTGATTACGTCCTCACCTCCCCTCCCTACTGGGACATGCTCCGCGCGAAAGGCGCAGAGACGCAAAAGAAACGCCGCGATTCGGCTGAGTTGGACGTCCACTATTCGGATGACCCGAACGACTTGGGAAACGTGGACGATTACGAAGTCTTTCTCGAAAAACTGGTTGGCATTTATGGACGACTGAAGTCGTCACTACGCGAGAAGGCGTATCTCACGATCATCGTCAAGAACGTGAAGAAGGGCGGAAGGATCTATCCGCTGGCGTGGGATATTGCGAGAGAGTTGGGGAAGGCGTACACATTGAAGGATGAAAAACTTTGGCTGCAGGATAACCAACCCCTCGCGCCGTTCGGGATGGGATCCGCATGGGTGAGCAATACGTTCCATCATTATTGTTTGCAGTTTAGAAATGAAAATCTATCATGAAGGAAAGATTTTGGTCATCCTTTTGGAAGATTCTTTATCAACTCGGACTGTTCGTTGTTTGGTTTGTGAGTTTTAGTTTGTTTAGAGATATATCGCCAGAACTTCAGTGGGTATTAGCGTTATCATCATCTATAATTTGGCTTGGTCATCAATCCTGTTATCCGAAATTCACAATGTTCCAGAAGAACTCAAGCGAATACCACGTCAGGTGGCGATGGGTAGGCGCGGTAAATCTTTTCTTGCCGTATTATTCTTCACTGTAATCAAGCCAGGGTCAGATTATGAAATTTGGACACAGAGTATCAATCTATTTTTT
This sequence comes from Anaerolineales bacterium, assembly GCA_046328795.1. Lineage (GTDB taxonomy): Bacteria > Chloroflexota > Anaerolineae > Anaerolineales > Villigracilaceae > Defluviilinea. The sequence goes on from JAXLVX010000019.1 coordinate 3,907, forward strand.
GATCGTTAAGTATGACAGCAGTATATATAATCGTGGTAGCCTATTTGTTTCCAGCAATATTGCAGGAGTACCGTATCTGCCGCTACAAATCCTATCGTGGAGGATTTACCAGAGTTTCCAAAGAGCGTAATTGAAAAGGTAAAAAGTGGATTGGGTACGCGCAGGTAATTCCGCTTGCTGGGTTTTTTCTGATTGGCCATTGGGATTTTTTATTAACACCACATATTTTCGAAATGAGGCATAGATCTTTTCATTATCTTCTCGTTTTCCGGAGTTTTCGTTGGTATTTCATTGGGGGATTGTTGCAACCTACAAATGGCAAAAATGGGCGCGAATCGGGCATACCAGAAGAAGAGCTGGAAAGCGGCAGCAAAACTTGCCGGGCTCTGTGCCCCAAAAGAAAAGGCTAGAATGATTTTCTTGTCCAACCTCACCCGCATCCTCCTACCACACCCTCAACTTGACCGAGGCAGGGACCGCGAGTGCGTGGGTGAGCAACACGTTCCATCATTATTGTTTGCAGTTTAGGAATGAGGAATAACCATGCGTAAAGGTCATCTTCCATACCGAGGTGATGGTAATCCGAGGATAAAACCTCGTCGAAAATTCATAAATGCCAGAAAAGAACGACGGGAGTTTCAAGTATTGATACTCTTAGCCGTCATAGGCTTGGGCGCTCTAACCTATATTTTCGTGATTTCTCCCGCGGACCACCCGATAGATGGAGACTCAGTTGCAGGATTAATACTTGTTTCCTTCGTTGTACTTGTAATCCTCGCGGCAATTCACTCCTTTACAAAATTTCGAAAAGGATACGATGTGGATATTTCAAACGAAGAAGACAATCATTGAGAAGTAATGATCTCCTCCAACCTCCTCCACCTCCCTTACACCCGCGACCTGACCGAGTGCGGGATCGCGTACGCGCTGAGGGCATTGCCGCACACGTACAATCGCGCGGGAGTTCGACGTATGACTGGGCTGGCGAGAAGCATCGCGGGCGTGGCGGTGGAGTTGGCGTTTCGACGTTATCTTTCGGAGAAGAATGTTCCCTGATGAAAGGCGCGGCTCCGTTCACCGACCCGAATCGGTACGACGTGTCGCTGGGCGGGCGAAGGTGCAGGGTCAAATCATTTCTCATTTCGGCACCGCGATCAAATTTCAGAGATGAGGCGCAATCCGCGCGGTATTGAACGCGCCCTGCGCTTGTCCCTTCCGACCAGAACGCGGCGGAGGGACATTTGGACAGCGATATTTATCTCTTCGCGTTTTTATCCGGCCTCATCGCCGCGTCACAAGAGGATCTGAAGAAAGCTGTCGGCGCGGGACAGCCGCATTATTTGGTCCATGTTATGCCAGACTCATGGATGAAACCCGCGCAATGGAATCCGCTTGGGATGTTGGTCGTCAAGTCGGAGGCGGAGGAGGAGATCATGCTTGAGTTGGGCGGGCAGGTTGAAGGGCGAGAGATTCGTCCGCTTGAAGTGGAGATCCCGCCGCGCAGGCGAGTCGAAATCCAAAACGATTTTTTCGCGCTGGCATACATCCGCATAAAAACACAGCCGAATAGGAGAGTGGGCATCCGTTGTTCCCAGCAGAACGAATTGCATCTCATCGGCGCGGCGGATTGGGGTAACATTTGGGTCTACGGCATGGATGTTTTGCTCGCGGGCTTTCTGACGCGCGAGGAGTTCAACCGCAAAGCCAAGCCCGTGCCGGAAGGCGCGCGCGTGTTTCAATATGAAAAGACGCGCGTGAAAAATCTTGCTGTGCCGATCCATGAACTCAAACCACTCTCTGAATTATTCGAACGTGTAAAGGAAATACAACAATGAAAACAAGCACAACCGCCCTATGGGCAAAACGAATCACATATAGCATTTTGGTTTTATCCCTGCTCTCGTGCAATTTTGTGACTCAAATGCTGAACCCGGCAACGGCGACCCCGCCTGCCGTCGCGACAACGCCTGCCTCTACTTCTATCGAACCGACTGCCGGCGATTCGCTCGTTCCGGCGTATGTACCGCCAGAATGCGTCTCGATCGCACCGGCAACTGTCTCGCCGCAACAAGCGGAGCCTACGCCAACTCTTCAATCGGTCACCGAGATCTCAAAAGATGAGCAGTTGAAGATCTTCGACCGCATGACTAGCATCATAGACGATGTATATGTGTATCCCGATTTCAACGGCAAAGATTGGAAAGAGATCAAAGCGCGTTATCGAGGCGAGATCGAAGCGGGTTTGCCCACCGAACAATTTTATGTGGAAGTGAACAAGATGATCGTGGAGTTGGGCGACGAGCATTCGTTCTATCTTTCGCCGAACGAAGCCGAAGCCTCCGAAGCCGAATTGCGCGGCGATAACAATTACGTGGGCGTGGGCATCTATTCCCTGCCCGACGTAGACCGGCAAACCTTCACCGTGATCTCCACCTTCCCCGATTCACCGGCGCAGCACGCGGGCATCCAGCCGCACGACAAGATCATCGCCGTAGACGGAGTCCCGCTCGAAGTGAACGAATTCACGGCGAGCCGCGTGCGCGGTCCGCAATGTTCGGTTGTCAAACTCACCGTGCAGACGTTGAACGAAGCGCCGCGCGATCTGATGATCTACCGCGCTCCGATCAAGGGCAACCTGAACATCGTCCAACGCCTCGTGCCGACTTCGGACGGGTCCAAGATCGGATACATTTTCATCCCTTCGTTTTACGACGAGACCCTGCCTCCGCAGATCGAGCAAGCGTTGAAAGATTTCGGCGACCTCGACGGCTTGATCATTGATCTCCGTTTGAACGGCGGCGGGAGCAGTTCGGTGGTGGACCCGATCTTCGAATGGTTCACCGATGGGCATCTCGGAAAGTTCGTCAGCCGCGACTCATCGCGTCCGCTCGATGTGGATGGGACTTCCATCAATAATTCGCAGACCGTTCCGCTGGTGATCATCGTCAGCAAAGACACGGTCAGTTATGGCGAGATATTCACCGCCGCGCTCAAAGACCAGGGCAGGGCGAAGGTGGTCGGCGAAACCAGCTTGGGCAACGTGGAAGTTTTGCACGGCTACGACTTCGACGACGCTTCACAGTTGTGGATCGCCTCTGAAACGTTCTACTCCGCCACATCCAATACCAACTTTGAAGAGACCGGCATTGTGCCGGATGTGCAGGCATACGCCCCGTGGGATACGATCACGTTCGACACCGATCCATCGGTGAAAGCGGCGGTTGAGTTGTTGGGACATAAATAAACCCCCACCCTGCCCTCCCCCAAAATCCGACTGGGGTTCGTCGGATTTTGGGGGAGGTGCCTGAAGGGCGGAGGGGGTCGGGCTGATTTTTCAATTTCAACTCATCCGCCTCTGGTACACTTTTTCGCATGACAAAAAGAAATATCACATTGAGCGCCGCGGGTTAATTCTGCTCGCCATTCTGCTGTATCAAATCCCTGCGATCAACGACCGCTTGTCGTGGCGGTTTGAAGTCGCGCGGACGTATGTGAGAAATGTTCTGGTCCGTGGGCAATGTGCCGACGGCGATCCCACAACCGACGAAAATTTTCACGCCGACAAAGGTAATTTATTCAACGGCAACGACTAAAGTCGTTACTACGGTCATACCGCCAACGCCGACACTGGCGCCGCCGCCCGCGCAGGCGTCCATCGCCTCGCCTCCGTATGAAAAACAGACCGCGAACAATTGCGGGCCTGCCGCGCTTTCGATGATGCTTCACGTCTTTGGCTGGAGCGGAAATCGTAAAAAAGATATTTCTGGAGCGTGATCAAGCCGGGTCAACGGAGATCGCAACGTCAACCCCGAAGAGATGGCGTTCTGGGTGCGCACTATGCGGCTGGCTCCACATCGAATATCGCGTGGGCGGCGACCTCGACACGCTCAAACGTCTGCTCGCCGCAAATTATCCGCGATCGTCGAGGCGACCACGTCGCTGAACCCCGAAGACACCGGCTGGCCCGACGACGATCTGTGGGCGGCGCATTATCTTCTGCTCACCGTTACGACGACGCCGCAAAAACTTTCACCGCGCAAGATACCTATCGCGGACCCGACAAGAAGATTGATTACGATCAACTCGAATCGGAATGGAAGCCGTTCAACTATTTGTACATGGTCGTGTATCTTCCCGAACAAGAAGATGAAATCAAGACGATCCTCGGTTCAAACTGGGACGCCGACCTGAATCGCCAGCATGCGCTCGACCTCGCTCAAGCCTCGGCAACCGCCGACCCGAACGACGCGTTCGCGTGGTTCAACGTGGGAAGCAATCTTGTTTATTTCGAACGCTACGACGAAGCCAACGCCGCCTACGACAAAGCGCGCGAGATCGGTCTGCCCCAGCGGATGTTCCGCTATCAATTCGGTCCGTTCCTTGCCAACTTCCACGCGAATCGCAACGACGATCTGCTTGCGTTAACCGATTACGCGTTGCAGCGCACGGAAATGTCCGAAGAGACCTGGCTGTGGCATGGATGGGCGCAGTATCGCGCTGGAAAGTTAAATGACGCCATCGAATCATGGCGCAAGGCGTTATCCGTTCATCCTGCTGGTGAAGACGCGCTGTATGCGTTGAATTTTGTCGGGGCAACCTTCATTCGTATTGCGTGTTGCGTACTTCGTATTGCGTATGGTGTGAGTGATCTGAAAAAATCAACCTCTCATGAAGGGTTAGGCGCGAAATGAATTTTCGCGTTACGAAATTATCAATGAAAAAATTTTCTCTTTCTTTGCATTTATTACGGCATGTTCAAGCGCGACTCAAATTCCCGCATCACTGTTGAGCCGACCTCCCCGCCCTCGCCAACAGCCGCGCCGACATCCACCGCCGCCCCGGTAGCGACTGCCGAGGTCCCCGCACCCAGCCCCACGTCCGCGGTTGAGGCGGAGACCTTCCGCACCTCATCCATAGATGGAATGCCGCAGGTCTATATCCCTGCCGGTATCCTCCACATGGGCGGATATGACGTCCGCGCGTCGCCGGATGAATTCCCCGGGCATGATGTGACGCTCCACGCGTACTGGATGGATCAACTCGAAGTGACGAATGCGATGTATGCGTTGTGCGTGAACGCCGGTGTTTGCACACTTCCGCAAGACGTTGGCACGGCGCGAATCGCAAAGTATTTCAACGAGCCAGAGTTCAACGATTATCCCGTGATCTTTGTGGCATGGGTGCAGGCGAAAACATATTGCGAATGGGCGCAGAGACGATTGCCCACCGAAGCCGAATGGGAACGCGCCGCGCGCGGCGACGATATGCGGACTTTTCCATGGGGCGAGGATAAACCCGATTGGCGATTCGCTAACTTCAACATGCTCGTGAGAGACACTTCGCGCGTGGGAAGTTATGCGATGGGAGCGAGCCCATTCGGCGTGTTGGACATGGCGGGCAACGTGGCGGAGTGGACGAACGATTTTTACGATTTCGATTTTTACCTCACGTCGCCATTGGAAAATCCATCGGGACCCGATTCGAGTTCGAATTTGAATCGCGTTGCGCGCGGCGGAAGTTTCGGCGATGCGGAAATCAATCTCCGCGTTTCGAGGCGTTTGCCGGTGTTGGGATCAAACATAAACGTCGCGCCGGGATCGGAATCGTATCTCGGCGAATCGTCTCCGCGCATTGGGTTTCGGTGCGTGGAGGATGAATAAGGTTGTAATAACTATTTCACTTGCGTCCTGTGGGTCAGTCGTTTTGTCGTAAGGCGACTGAAGTCGCCACTACCAACATCAACATCATTTCTTAATTGACGCATCTATTTCCATGTGGTACACTGCCGACACAATTCAATAGCCCCACAAGGCGCTCTTATCCAGAGAGGCGGAGGGAACGGCCCGCTGATGCCTCGACAACCTATCAACAATGTTCTCATTAGACTACCGTTGAAAAGGTGCCAATTCCTACAGACGGATGTTCTGGGAGATGAGAGGGCTACAAATCAACAATAGATTTGCCCTTTCTGCTCGTCTGAAAGGGCAAATTTTTTTAAAGGAGTTAGAACACAATGAGCAACACTTTTATGACCTCCTCCAAACTGATGTTCACATCTGAATCAGTGACGGAGGGACACCCCGACAAGATGTGCGATCAGGTCTCAGACGCGGTGCTGGACGCCTGCCTTGAGCAGGATCCGCGCTCGCGCGTGGCATGCGAGACCGCCACCAAGACCGGCTTCGTCATGTTGTTGGGCGAGATCACCACGAACGCAAGCTTCAACTACGACGCGCTTGTCCGCAATGTGGTGAACGAGATCGGCTACGATTCGAGCGAAAAAGGATTCGACGGCAACACTTGCGGTGTGCAAGTGGCAATCGCCAAACAATCCGGCGATATCGCCATGGGCGTGGATAAAGCCCTCGAAGCCAAAGCCGGTGAAATGACCGAAGCCGAGGTGGAAGCGGTCGGCGCGGGCGATCAAGGTATGATGTTCGGTTTTGCATGCAACGAAACGCCCACCCTCATGCCCCTCCCCATTTATCTCGCGCACAAGTTGACCCGCAAGCAGAGCGAACTCCGCAAAGACGGGAGCATCGCATGGCTTCGTCCTGATGCGAAGAGTCAGGTCACCATCGAATATTCAAAAGGCAAACCCGTTCGCGTGGACACTGTCCTCATCTCCACGCAACACGCGCCGGATGTTTCGCAAAATGAAATTTCGGAGATCGTCACCGAACAACTCATCATGCCCACTCTTCCAAAAGATATGGTGGATAACAAGATCAAAGTGTACGTGAATCCCACCGGTCGATTTGTTGTCGGCGGTCCGATGGGCGACGCGGGCGTGACCGGTCGCAAGATCATCGTGGATACCTACGGCGGCATGGGGCGTCATGGCGGCGGCGCGTTCAGCGGCAAAGACCCCACAAAAGTGGATCGCTCCGCGGCATACGCGGCTCGCTATGTGGCGAAGAACATCGTTGCCGCGGGTCTTGCGGATCGAGTCGAAGTGCAGGTTGCGTACGCCATCGGAGTCGCGCGTCCGCTTTCGGTGAACGTGGAGACCTTCGGCACCGCCAAAATTGCGGATGAAAAGATCGCCTCTCTCGTGGACGAGCATTTTGACCTCCGCCCCGGCGCGATCATCCGCGACCTCGGCTTGCGCCAACCGATCTATCGCAAGACGGCGGCGTACGGTCACTTCGGACGGGACGACATCGAGTTCCCGTGGGAGCGGACAGACAAAGCCGCGGCGTTGAAGCAAGCGGCAGGAGTGTAGAAAGATAAAAAGGACAGTCGTGTGACTGTCCTTTTTTGTTCGATCATTCTGGGGACTCGGCTTATCCAAACACAAACGCCGCGCTTTTTCCTAAGCGGACCAAATCGCCCGGGTGCAAGGCAACCGCGGTCCGCCTGATTTGGCGACCATTGATGTATGTCTCGCCGCCTAAATCCATTAGGTAATATCCGCTCCGTTCGGCATAGATCTGCGCATGAGCGCCGATCACGCTGGGACCGTTGATGCAAATATCGTTCTGCGGGTCGCGCCCGATCCTCACAGGAAATCTATTCAGCACAAAGCTCATCCCGGCTTGCGGACCGTGTTTGATATGAAGCGCGGCTTTACGCGCTCCTGATGCTCGCTTGGCTTTTGGCTTACCAGACATTCCAATTCGAATCAGTTTAAATGAACCGATCAGCAATAACCCGAATAGAGCCACGGCTACTGCGGCTATGATCCATGATCGAGGAATACCTTGGTCTACGTTGTTCGGCGGTGTCAGAGAAAGCACCGATCCCGTTTCCGGTTGAGCAGGTTGCGCCGCGACCGTTTCCGAATCAATGGATAGCGCGACGTTTCGCTCGCCCACCAAGACGCTTGAGAGCGGCGCGGCAAACCCTTCCGCGTTACGGATGGCGAGCGCGGCGCTTTCCAACGTAAGATCGGTCTGGCATCCCCTCAAGGCGGTGAACTTAACCTCAGCCAAAACCCCGGTCACGGTTTGCGGCGCTGTGCTTGCATACGAACCATCCACCAAGCCAGTGAGTTGAGGCAATGGCAGCCCGTTCATCCCTGAGATCGGACTCGACGCGCTGACCGGTTTAAGGCAGGAGGGATCGTAGCGGATCTGAAATGTAAATCCCTGAATGGGGGTCGCGGAAGAGGCGTTGAGTGTAACGAAAACCGTCTCTCCGGTTTTATAGGCTGAGTTGCTGGCTGTGAGCCAGATCGATTCGGATGCCTGCGCTCCTGCGCTGAACACAACCGCAAGAGCGATCACGATCGCAAGGGAAAATGCAACAGATATTCGTTTCACAATTACTCCATTAACAGGGCGCGCAATTTCTTGCGCGCCCTGTTCACTTATTTATTGACTGCGCCAATTACTGCCAAACGGACGGACCCGTTTTGCGATAGTTCTCAGCCAGAAGCTCGAGGTCAATAAAGTCAATGACGCCATCGTTGTTCAAATCTGCCGCGCCCGGGGCGGAAGTGGCGTAGCTCATCCCGATCGTCAAGGCGTCAAATTGATCAATCACGTTATTGCCGTCAATATCGCCTGCCAACAGAGTGACCGCGGGCTTTACAGTCGTATTTCCTGCCGTGAGGCTGACGAGTCCCTGATGACCGAGGAAACCGTTGGCTGAGGCAACGACAGTATAGTTTCCAGCAGGAGCCGTCAGGATGAACGTTCCATCCGGGTTGGCGGCAACCGATTGAACGACAACATTGTTCGCGTCATACAAACTTACTGTCGCAGGCTTGCCAGCGATGACCTGCCCGCTCAGAGAGCCGTCTGTCGGGGGCATCGCGGTCGGCGAGGCGGGAGGCATGGCTGTGGAAGTAGGCTGTGGGTTATTATGATCGTCTAAGGTCGGCGAACTCATGGGAGTCGGCGACGAATCCATACCCATAACCATGACACTGCTTCCAGTTGATGGAAGGTCTATCGCCAAATGATCGCCTTTCGAAACGCGCGCCGTACATTGAATGGGAGATTGTCCCACTTGCAAACCTGTGATATCAAAGGTAAACGCCGGACCGCTCGTAGCAGCCTTGTTTCCGTTCGTGCCAGCCATGGCGACAATGAAAGTCCCATTGTGCGGATCATGGATCGCGACCGCCGCATCCGCGCCAAAGAGAGCAGCGGGAACAATATTATTATGTTCTAACAGTCCAGCGGTGTGGCTACAGATGAACTCCGCGCTCTTAAATCCTTCGGCAGGGATGTTATTTAACTTGACGCTCACCAATCCAGCGCCGCCAATACCCAGGTTTGTCGGATTGACATCTGTAGAAACGAACGGCATTGATGGATCATGCGTAGCAGATGGAACCGGCGTGCTTGAAGGCATCATCGTACCCATAGGATCGGGCGTGTTCGTAGGCATGGGCATGGATGTGCCCATAGGATCAGGCGTATTTGTAGGCATGTTACCCATGGAGCCAAACTGAATCCATCCGCTCGGCTTACCATTGAAATAGATATCGCTCTCATGCGGAGGGTCACCGTCCGTGCGGATACCGCTCAAATTTCGACTCCAGATCGCGTTTCCGACTGGCGCATTGACGATTTCCAACGGCACACAATCAAAACCGGGCGCCGTACATCCCTGAACAATATTACCTTGCCGGTCTGTATAGCCTTTATAGTTCACGATGCCGTCGCGATCAGTATCCAACGAAGATGGAATCATCATGAACACGTTGAATACATGATGCTCGGAGTTGTTATAGATACACGAGCCATCAGGACAAAGAAGATGTTCCGTATAGGGACTTGCCGGGTCAATACTTCCCCAGTTATCCATGGTACGGAAGAAGAAGAAGCCCATTCGGTTGTAACCGTAGCGATTGTGCGCGGTCCAGATTGACCAGTTATCACCGCTTTTCTGTCCTTGCACTTCTGCCCACGTGTCGCCAAACGCCCGGTATGGATCAGGGTCGAGTCCTTGTCCGCCCGGTCCGCATTGAGTTTGACCGTTAGCCTGCACGGGGTCAATTCCGGGCAAAGGCAAAAATCCTTTCTTATACGAGCTGTGCAAACAACCGAAGTCAGCCCAGCCGCCCGTCTTGATATAGCCGACAGTATTTCCGCGTTTGATCTGCACTTCCATGTAGTAACTATGGAAACGTTTGACCATATGGGCGTTACCGCCCGCATCATGGTACATAATACGGAACGCCGAAACGCAGTTCAACGAATTTACGCCAAGATATTCATATCCTTCAAACGAACAGGCAGGCTTCGGGTTGACGTTCACATAATATTTGTATCCGCCATGCCCCATGCCGCTATTCTCGTTAGCGGTCATCCATGGGTAAGAAATGTTCTGTCCCCACGCCGCGCCAGCAGGACCAAATATCGAATTGGCTACTGACGGATCGTCATTATGCGTATGGTCGTAATGACAACCGCGCTCCGAGTCCCACAAGCCGTGCCACTTTGTATTATCGTGCGTAGGACAAAGCGGCGCGCCCGGAAATGGCGGAATCCCAGCCTCGCTGGGAGCGGATTGCGCGCTGGTTGGCGCCACAAGGGCAAACATACACAGCAACACAACGACAGTTTTCATTATTTTTGACAACATTGCTCCTCCGATTTTTTTACTCTACAAGTTTTTTCCGCTCATAAGCCAAAGCGGGTCAGCCCAGAACTGCGGCTGGACGAAGGTTACACGTTCCAATTACTTAACGATAGGAAATCAAGGAAAAAGTTACAGACATATTTGCAAGGTGGCTCAAAACAAAAGTACTGGTTATACCAAAGTACTATCCACTCATTCCTAAATCCGCTAACAGCCGTGAAAGGCGGGAAAATTTATCATCCTCTCATGATATTAATGAAGTGATCATCTTTGAGTTAGAAATAATTTGAGGCATAAAAGTAAACAAGAAGAGAGCGGTGAGATAAACTCACCGCTCTCTTTGATTTTTTCACTATTCAATCCCCTACTCCACCCACACCGTGCGATCTTCGAACGAGGGACGCGGCTGGGACTCTGGAATCAATTCAGGGTAGCCGATATACAAGAACGCGATGATGTGTTGATCGGGGGCAAAGCCGAGGAACTCTTTCACTTTCGCATCTCGCGCCCATTCGCCTGTGCGCCACTTGACTGCGAGCCCTTCCGCTTCGGCGGCGAGCAGAATATTTTGGCACGCCGCGCTCACAGCCGCCACATTTTCAATCTCCAACACTTTGGATTCGGAAGGTTTATCCACACCGACGGCGATGATGAGCGGCGAGCGGTGAGTCAACGATCGGGTTTTGTCTAACGCCTCCGCTGGCAGACCAGGTTGACGGTCCGCGAATGAGGCGGCGAAGACATCTCCAAGTTTATTGAGTCCGTTTCCCGTCAAGACAACGAATCGCCAGGGTCTTACTTTATAATGATTTGGAGCTTGCACAGCCGCGCTCAATAATTTTTCGATCACCGCGCGAGGGACTGCGTCTTGTTTTACATTTGTGTTCGTGTGTCTGTGGTGCATTGCTGTAAATACGTCCATGAAATCCTCCAGCCTATTGATACAATTGCTTTGAAGGTTCTTACCCATGAAAATTTTTTATTCTGAAACGCATCGCAAGCATAACCCGCCCTTTGAAGTTTTCGACGGCGGCTTGCGCGTGCCGTATCTCGAAAACCCCGACCGCATGGATCGGATATTGAACGCGTTGCGCGAAACGGACTGGGCGGAGATTCACGAGCCGTCAGATTTTGGACTCGATCCGATCCGCGCCGTGCATGATAAAGAGTATCTTGATTTTCTCGCCTCTTGTTGGACCGAGTGGCTGGATTCAAAGCCTAAAGATCCATCCCTCTTTTTGCCTGCCACGTTCGCTCTTCGACATCAGCCCCAAAAGCCAAAGTCGCTGCTTGGGCGCGGAGGATATTACATCATGGACTTGAGCGCGTGCATCGTGGAAGGGACGTACGAAGCCGCGCTGGCTTCTGCCAATTGCGCATTGAGCGCGGCTGAGACTGTCGCGCATGGAGAACGCTCTGCATTTGCCTTGTGCCGCCCGCCCGGTCATCACGCCGGTAAAGATTACGCGGGCGGATATTGTTTCATCAATAACGCGGCGGTTGCCGCCCACGCGTTATCAAAAAAGGGACATGTGGCGGTGATTGACATAGACTATCATTGCGGCAACGGAACGCAGGATATTTTTTACGCGCGCGATAACGTGATGATGATCTCCATCCATGCCGACCCTGATTTCGAGTACCCAAGTTATTACGGTTATGCCAGCGAGCGCGGCAGGGGCAGAGGCTTTGGCTTTCATCACAATTTCCCGTTACCAAAAGGCACGGATGACGATTCCTACCTCGCCACGTTGGATCGCGCGTTGGAATTGATGCGGAATTACAAACCAAAATATCTCGTTGTTTCGGCAGGCATGGACATTTATGCCGACGATCCGCTTGGCACGATCAAAGTGTCAACGGAGGGCATTGGCGAGATCGGCAGGCGAATCGCGGCGTTCAACCTCCCCACAGTGATCGTGATGGAGGGCGGTTACAACAACGATGCGCTTGGAAGAAATATCACCGCGTTTCTTGGAGCATTCAAATGAAGAGAACTCTGATTCTGTTGATTATCTCATTTATATTAATAGCCTGCGGAGTATCGCCTGTAGCCCAAGCGACAGTGGCAGCGACTGCCATTCCGCCAACTGATACTCCCCAACCTACATTTACTTTCACGCCAACAGAAACATCTATTCCAACTGCCACATTCACTCCAACCATCACGCCAACATTCACCATCACAGCCACGCCGACATTTTCATTCCCTGTTGTGACAGTTAACAAGCAGGCGCACTGCCGTTATGGGCCGTCGCAGGCATACCTCCACGCCGCGGATCTGTATCCCGGCGATATTGGCACAGTGCGGCAGCGATTCCTCTACAGCAAATGGCTTTACGTGAAATTCGATAAATTGAATTACTTCTGCTGGGTCGCTCCTTCCGTTGTAGACGTGGTCGGCGATGTGACGACGCTCGAATACACGGAACTCAACTTGCAATCTATCGGCAGCAACATGTACGGTCCGCCGCAGAACGTGTACGCGGTCCGCGATGGGAAGAACGTCACGATCTATTGGGACAAAGTTGTGATGACAGAGGACGATGATCGCGGCTACTTGCTTGAGTTGTTCGTCTGTCAGAACGGCGCGTACATTTGGTGGACCGATTCATATCCCGACCAGTTCAAGACCAGTTACACGGTCAAAGACGAAGCGGGGTGTAACTTCCCCTCGTCGGGCAAGTTGTATACTGTTGAAAAGCACGGGTTCTCCCAACCAGCGATCATCAAATGGCCCCCGCCATGAGATATTTCAACGCGGCTGAGATTTTATGTCAACGTTTTTGTCACCCAAATGACCCTGCACAAAACCACCCGAGGAGGTGAACGATGAATTCAGAAGATGGCAAGACAGCGAGCAAGAAACGAACCGCTCTGCTCGGCTCGTCCTTGATACTGGGTCTGCTCGTCTCTGTGTTGAGCGTGTTGACCGCCGCCGCCAACTACATGGCGTATCAGGAAGGCAACTCATCGCTAGACAACAATCTTGATGGCGACCGCGCGCTGGCAGAATCGAATACGCTCTATCTGGAAGCGACTCAGTACATCATCGTAGATTACAACATGTACGATGGGTATCAGATCCAAAGCGGGCTGGACGACGTAGCCGCAGAGTATTATCACAGCCAATTCTCGGCTCCGCTTCTATCCAGCATCGAGCGCGACGGCATTTGGGACGACCAATATTACGATGAAATGTATACCGATGCGCTTGCAAAAAGGGACGAGGCGTTCGCCTTCTTCGATGAAGCCAAACGCCAAAGCGAGCGCGAGAGCGGTTATCAACTTTCGATGCTGATCGCGGCGGTGGGTCTCGCCTTTGCCGCGTACGCATCACTAATGGATGAGACCAAGCGGCTGCGGTCGGTCTTTGCGCTCATCTCGATTCTTCTATTTGCATTCAGCGCGTTTCAATTCGCCGCAACATATCTGGCGTGAATCTCGTATGCGTCGAACCGCGATCGTCGCCACTCTACTTGTTCTCTTAGCCGCTTGCAACACCAACGCAACACAACTTCCATTACCGACTGCGACTCGGATGGAATTCACTGCGACGGCGACTTCTACCTCCTCGCCAACTTTGACCGCAACCCCGCAACCGCATCGTTCGACGGTTCAGCTTGGTCCTAACCAGACAGATTTTCCAACGGGCGTCAACCCGCTCACCGGGCTTGAGGTCGCTGATCCGTCGCTGTTGAGTCTCCCCGCTGTGTTGGTTTCGATCAGCAACATGCCGGTCACTGCGCGTCCACAGGCGGGACCGGCGTTCGCGCCATGGATCTTCGAATTCTACATTGGCTTTGGCGCCACGCGCTTCATGGGCGTGTTCTATGGCGATAACTTGCGCGAGATTCCAAACGTCACTGGCGGATGCAAAGTGCGAGATGAAATTATTTATCCAACAAGCGATTGGATCGGCAATCGCGTGTGGCTTGATGAAAACGCAGATGGCGCGCAAGAAAATTGGGAAGCGGGAGTCGGCGGCGTCTGCGTCCGCTTGCTGGACGCGAACAGCCGAAATGTTCTAAGTGAAACGACAACGGACTCAAATGGATATTTCGCGTTCGAGAATCCGCATGTTGATTCGATCATTCAAATTATCAAACCCGAGGCGTATCAGTTCACGCTGCAAAATGTCGGCGATGAGGACTCCGATTCGGATGCGGATGCCGAAGGGGAGATAAACGTCCGCGTGGGCGAATCAACCCGCCCGTATTTTGACGCGGGGCTTGTCCTCCAAGAAATCCCAACGATGACGCCGAGTCCTGTTGCGACGGGGACTCCGCCGAATTGGTTCTTCCCGTTCGAGCCTTATGTGGGACCCATCCGCTCCGGGCGATTGACGTATAACAGGATCGGCGGGATGTTCCCGAACAGTTGTCTTGTGTATGCGAGCGCGGCGTGGGACATCGGCGAACAACTCGACACGTGTCAGATCGTTTATGGCGTGGATAAGACGACGCCCAACAGCGCGTTGTTGACGCGAACGCGATTGCGCGAGCTTGCAAAAGAAGCGTTGAACCCAAAGCAACCTGTGAATTATTCGGGAAATATTTTTTCAGAGTCGCTTCCTGAAAACGGACGCGCGGCGAACTTCATCAAAGTTTTCTACAATTCGTTCACGCAGTCGGGCTGGCAATATGACCCGATCTCGCAGACGTATTTGCGCTGGGCAGACCACGCCGACCAAACGGGAAATTTATTTCCCGCAACGGATCGGTTGACGGGCAGGCAATTGGCGTTTGAAAATGTGGTTGTGTTGTTTGCCGATTATTCGCGCTATCGGCACAATCAATTCGAGATCATGCTAGGCGCGGGTCAAAAGGGACTGGCGTATCTTTTCCGCGATGGGCAGGCTTTCCGAATCCAATGGTCAACGTTGAACCGCGAATGGGAAAAAGAGACCGGCTTGTTGCGCCCGATCTATTTCGTGGATTCGCACAATAACCCCATCCCCCTCCGCCCGGGCAGAACGTGGATTCATCTCGTCACTCCGTTCTCCGGCTTGAACGATGATGGAAATGGAAATTGGTCTGTGAAGTTTGTCCAGCCGCTCGATCCGTTGGATACGCCGACGCCATCGCCGACGCCGTAAAACATGGTGAATAGATGAGGGAGTATCGAGATCGCCCAAGAGAATTAGAGAATCAGAGAATTGAGATTAGAGACTGGAGACTGGAGATTCATGAACAAGTATGTTGCCAACCTAAAATCCCATTTTGAGAAACACACGAATCCCGCCCAAGCCGCGCCGATGAAGAAGTACATGCGCGACCAGTTCGAGTATTTGGGAATCAAATCTCCGCAGGTGAAGGAGTTGCTTCGGGAGCATGTGAAACTCCATGGCTTGCCAATGCTTGAGGAGATTGACGAGATCGCGCGTGACTTGTGGAATCTGCCCCGACGCGAATTTCAATACGTTGCGATGAGTCTGATGGAACGATTGGAAAAGAAGCTGCCGAAGCCCTCGATCAAAGCGCTTGAATATATGATCACACACAAATCGTGGTGGGACACAGTGGATAACATCGCGCACATCGTCGGCGCGCACTTCCGCCGCTTCCCCGATGTGAAGGAAAAATATCTCGCCAAGTGGCGTAAGTCGAAAAATATCTGGCTTCGCCGCACGGCAATTTTGTTTCAACTCGACTACAAGAAAGAAACGGATTTTGATCTGTTGCGCAAGATCATCCGCGAGAACCTCGGCTCGGATGAGTTCTTCATCAACAAAGCCATCGGCTGGGCGTTACGCCAATACGCGTACACGGATGCGAAGGCGGTGAAAAAGTTTGTGAAGGAAACCGATCTGCATCCGCTAAGTCGGCGCGAAGCGATGAAGCATTTATAAAACCTCGCCACAGATTTCACGGATGGGCACGGATTGTTTAGACTACGGATGTACGACTTGCAAACCCAAATGCTTTTCGTAGCCATCAAAATCGCTATCATTGTGCAAAAGTTGATGATCGTTTTCGATACAATACGCAGCGATCAGACTGTCTATCGTCTTGCGAACCGTAATCCCCTTTTGACGCAAGAGTCGAAAATTCCTCGCGCTTTGCACTGCCAATGCCGTGTCCACCATGTTGACTTGCGCAAATTTTCCAAGTATGCGGTGAACTTTCTCAAAATCAGAATCGCTCCGTAACCCCTGCAAGACCTCGGCAAGGATTAAATCGCCGACCAAGATCGGAGTTCGATCCATGTTTTCATCGAGATGATCAGTCTGCGGGTTCTTGACTCCGTTGAAATAATCCACCCAAACGCTGGTATCAACGAGGAGCATAATCAGTTTGCTGAAGCGCGCGATTGACGCTGTTCGTCCAAATTGCCGACCCAAGTTATTTTGCCGCGTAAAGCGCGCGCGTCTGCTTGTTCGCTCAATAGAATGAGCAACCGCAACGCCTCATGGACCACTTCCCGCTTAGTTTTTATTCCCGTCAACTTTTGGGCGCGTCCGATAAGTTTATCGTCTAACACAATGTTGGTTCGCATAACTTCCTCTTCTCTGTGTGTATAAATTTCACATTGTGTGTGTATTATACACCGAGCCATCTCGAACGAACATCAGAAGCCGCCCCTACTCCGCTCTGTTCCTCAAAAACTTCGTCGCGTCTGAAAAGTGACCTTTGAGATACTCGCGCACTTGTTCGTGTATCTCCATTTCATCCAACGCTTTGTGCATACACCACTCCCACTGACTGCTTTCCGTCTCGCCGATGGAGAATGGCGCGTGCCGCATCCGCAACGCGGGATGCCCGCGTGTTTCGATGTAGGTTTGAGGTCCGCCTGACCAACCTGAGAGGAACAAAAAAAGTTTTTCACGCGATTGCTTCAAACTCTTCGGGTGAATCGCGCGGATCTCCGCGGCTTCGGGAGCGGAATCCATCAAGTCGTAGAAGCGGTCAACGAGTTTGCGTACGCCCGTCTCGCCGCCGAGGAGTTCGTAGAGGGAATGTTGAGTTTCGTCCATGCGGGAATTGTAACTGAGGTTTTGTAATAGAGCATATAGCAACGAAACAATATTGGTATTCTTTCAATTTTAGGGTATAGTCTGGAGAAAGGAGATATGCAATGAAACCAAGAGTAAAACTCGGATTGATCGTCGGTGCAATTGGGTTGGTGTTGAACATCTGTGTTTCAGCATTCGTAGGTTTTTGCGGACCAGTTTTCTCACTCGTCGCAGGAGGCGTTGCAGGGTTTCTCGCGGCGCAACAAGAGAAACTTGGAATCAAGAGTGAGGGAGCCCGCGCTGGGGCAACCGCCGGGGGCATTGCCGGTGGGTTGATGATCCTCGGTCAACTGCTCGGCGGGATCGGAACCCTCGTCTATTTTCAAATGCAGGGAGCCGATACTCTCTTTGGAGCGGTTCCAACCGGTGGAAGCAGTTCTGTTGGGTATTACCTCGGCGGGTTAGCCACAGGGCTTTGTTTCGGTCTCATCGGCGCGGCGCTCGCGGCAGGCACAGGAGCAGGCGCGGGATATTTCGCAACGCAAGAAGGACCCGCTCAAGGACAACCGCCTTCGAACGATCCAGTTTCGATGTAATCAAAACCAACGCACAACAATGAAGCCAATGGGAAACCATTGGCTTTATAATTGCCTCAATCAGGAGCAACCCATGACCAAAGATACCGAAGCCGTCATTTTATCTGCCGCGCGCACGCCAGTTGGAAAATTTCAGGGCGCGTTGAGTTCTGTCCCTGCGATTCAACTTGGCGCAATCGCCGTCAAAGCCGCGGTGGAGCGAGCAGGCATCCATGCCGAAGAGATCGAAGAGGTCATCATGGGCAACGTGGTGCAAGCGGGCGAGGGTCAGGCTCCCGCACGGCAATCGGGAATTTTGAGCGGCATCCCAGCGACCGTCAGCGCGAGCACGATCAACAAAGTCTGTGGGTCGGGGTTGAAAGCCGCGATGATGGCGAGTCAGGCTGTTCGGGCGGGCGATGCGTCGCTCTTCGTCGCAGGCGGATTCGAATCGATGAGTCGCGCTCCGTTCCTCGTCGCGGGTCGCTCGGGCGAATTAAAGTTCGGAGATCAGCCGCTCACCGACGCGCTTCTCAAAGACGGCTTGTGGGATCCGTTCGAAAATTGGAGCATGGGCAACGCGGCTGAATTTATTGCGGATGAATATGAGGTGACGCGCGAGGCGATGGACAACTTTGCGCTTCGCTCTCACGGGAAAGCTGTTGAGGCGCAAGCGGCGGGCAGATTCGCATCTGAGATCGTCCCCGTGCGGATCGAGGGGCGAAAAGGCGAAACGATCGTGGACACGGACGAAGGTCCGCGAAAAGACACGACGCTCGAAGCGTTATCCAAACTCAAGCCCGCTTTCAAGGCTGGCGGAAAAGTGACTCCTGGAAATTCATCTCCGATGAACGACGGCGGCGCGGCGGTGGTGATCTCATCGCGCGCATATGCCTAAAAAAATAAATTGAAGCCGATGGCGCGCGTGGTGGGGTATGCGCAAGCCGCGCTCGAACCGAAATATTTGTTCGCCGCGCCCGCTCATGCGATTCCCAAGTTGTTGAAAAAAATTGACTGGAAATTATCCGACGTGGACTTGATCGAACTCAACGAAGCCTTCGCCGCGCAAGTGTTGGCGGACGGGTACGCGCTCACAGACCAGGGCTGGGATTGGGACAAAGTCAACGTCAACGGCGGCGCGATCGCGTTGGGACATCCGCTGGGATGCACAGGCTCGAAACTGACGACGCAACTCATCTACGAAATGGGTCGCCGCAAATCCAAGTATGGAATGGTCACCATGTGCATCGGCGGCGGCATGGGCGCGGCGGCGGTGTTGAGGTGGAGTGAGAGAGCAGAGACTAGAGAGACTAGAGATTAGAGACTGGAGATTAGAGACTGAGAATTGGAGAATTAGAGAATTGAAGGTGTATCACGGTGGTTGAGTAGTCCCGCGATGATCGTCGCGGGACGTATCGAAACCACAGGAACGCATACAAAATCTTGTTACAAGAGCACTTTTGTTACTGGTGGTTTTGATTGCTTGGGCTCAACCACCGAGGGATAAATGAAATGGATAAACAAGAACGCAACTCGAAGATCGAACTTTATGGTAATGGGTATTCCATGCTCATGGAAACTCTCAAAGACATCCCACGCGAGATGTGGAAGTTCAAGCCTGAGCCAAAGGAATGGAGTGTGCATGAAGTGCTCGTCCATCTTGCGGATTCAGAATCAAACGCGGCGTTACGCGCTCGCAAATTGATCGTTGAGCCAGGCGGCGCGTTCATGGGATACGATCAGGACAAGTGGGCAATCGAACTTGATTATCACGAACAAAGTTGGGAGGACGCGCTGGAAACATTGAGGCTTGTCCGTAAGACAACATATGAATTGCTCAGGAAACAACCTGACGGAGTTTTTGAACATACGGGGAAACATCCGCAATATGATGAGCCATACACGTTTGAGAAGTGGCTGAATATTTATTCATCACACATTCCAGGTCATATTGAGCAGATTCGGAATAATTATTTGATCTGGCGGGATAGGCAAGGATAGTAGACAAGTAAACATGTGGATAAGTAGACACGTGTGTACTTGTTTCCGTGTTTACTTGTTTACGTTTCAAACGGAGGCATAATGCCAATCAAAAGTATCTTTGTAATAGGCGCAGGGACAATGGGCAACGGCATCGCGCAAGTCGCGGCGACATCGGGGTATCAAGTCACCTGCATGGACGTGCAGTCCGCCGCGCTGGAGAAAGCCAAAGCCGCGATCGCCAAGTCCACGAGTAAGTTGCTTGAAAAAGGGACGCTGACTGCTGAAGGCAAAGCCTCCGCGGATGCGATTCAATACGTCTCGAACATGGACACGATGAAAAACGCAGACTTCGTCATCGAAGCCGCGACGGAGAATCCCGATCTCAAATTCAAAATATTCAAAGACATGGACACCAACGCGCGCGAAGGCGTGATTCTGGCGAGCAACACATCGTCCATTTCGATCACGAAGATCGCCGCGCGGACCAACCGTCCCGACAAAGTGATTGGGATGCACTTCATGAATCCCGTTCCGTTGATGAAACTTGTCGAAGTCATCAAGGGACTCGCCACCAGCGAAGAGACGTTATCCACGACGCTCGAATTGTGCAAAGTCATGGGCAAAGAAGCGTGGGAGGCGAATGATTCTCCTGGTTTTATCTCGAATCGAATCCTATGCCCGATGATCAACGAAGCGATCTTTGCCCTGCAAGAGGGAGTCGGCACGAAAGAAGCCATTGACGCGGTGATGAAACTCGGCATGAACCACCCGATGGGTCCGCTCACGCTCGCGGATTTGATCGGTCTCGACGTGGTTCTCTTCATCATGGAAGTCCTCCACCGCGACCTCGGCGAAGACAAATACCGCCCCGCGCCATTGTTGCGAAAAATGGTAGATGCGGGGTATTTGGGGAGGAAGACGGGGCGAGGGTTTTATACGTATTAGACCAACACCCCCGCATACCCATCCGCGCGCGGATCACTTCCCGCGCACAACACGCCTGATTCCTCGTCTCGTAGAATCACCTGTCCCCTGCCGAACAAGGCGCGGTCATAACCAGAGACTGAGTACACGGAATGTCCCATCTTTTCCAAACTTGAATATGTTTCTTGCGGCATGCCTTCTTCGATGGCAACGCGCCCGCCTGAATCTTCCACGTCTATGCAAAAGCGCGGAAGGTCGAGCGCGGACTGGGGGTCGAGTCCGCCATCCACCAATGCGGATAACACTTGCACGTGTCCCTGCGGTTGCATGAATCCACCCATGACGCCGTAGGAGGCGTATAAAGATTCACCCTCACCCTGCGCTTCGACTGCGCCTCCGCTATCGCTTCGGCTCCGCTCAGCGCGAGATAAGCTTTGTCACCATGGCAGGAATAATTGTGTGATACGGTCGTTTGCGCGGGGCGAGCGCGTTGGGATGGTTTGGGTCGAGGCTGAAGTTGTGTCCGCGATTTTGGAGGGTGAAGCCCCAGCCTTTTGGGACGATGCCTGTGCCAAATCCCATGTAGTTGCTGTTGATGAATGAGCAGGCGTTGCCAAATTTATCCGCGACGCTGAGGTAGACGGTGTCGGAGGATGAGACGGGGAAGCCGCGTTTGATACTGCGTATCGCGGACTGCGTGTTGATTAATTTTCGGCGTTCGCTTGCATAGTCTTTCGACAACAATTCATTCACAGGGATATTTGAAAACTTCGGATCAGACACGTACCAACTCGCATCGGCAAAGGCGAGGCGCATCGCTTCGATCATGAGGTGCATCTTTTCAACGGAAAGCGACTCAAGCGATGCCAGATCAAACCCTTCGAGGATGTTCAACGCGATCAACGCCGCGATGCCCTGTCCATTGGGCGGACATTCATAGACGCGATAGCCGCGATAATCCACCGAGATCGGTTCCTCCCACGTGGATGTGTGCGAGGCGAGGTCGTCAGCGGACATGCAGCCGCCCGCCTCTTTCAACACGTTGACAATTGATTCGGCTATCTCGCCCTGATAGAACGCATCCTCCGTCTGCAACCGTTTCAAATGTTCGCGCCAAGCCCGGGGTTGCGGAAGATTTCCCCGCGCGAGCCGCGCCCGTCAATAGTGAGTTCATGTCCGTTCAATGCGGATTTCAATTGTCGTTCCACGCCGCGTCCCCAAAAATAGGATGTGATCGGCGCGACGGGAAGCCATCACGCGCGAGTCGAATCGCGGGCGCGAGAATCTCAGACATCGAGAGCGAGCCGTGTTTTTGAATCAAGTCACACCAGCCCGCGCACGCGCCGGGGACGGTCACGGTGTATGGGTGGAACGGGGGAATCGAAGATGCGAATCCGTCGGTCTTTAGCCGATCAAGCGTAAGGGCGGAAGGAGCGCGTCCCGATCCGTTGAGGGCGGTGACTCGTTTCGTATCCGCAGAAAAATATAGCGCGAACATGTCGCCGCCGATCCCAGTGGAAGTTGGCTCGGTGACGTTGAGCGCCGCGCCCGCCGCCACAGCCGCATCCGCCGCGTTGCCTCCCTTTGCAAGAACTTCAAGCCCGGCGGCAGTCGCCAAAGGTTGAGAGGTCGCAACAATTCCATGTTTGCTGTACACAGGCGAGCGTCGAGAGTTGAAGTTTATGTTCGTCATCGTTTTATCCATGATTAGAGTAGGCGCAATGCGATCAACACGCCCGGTATGGTCAGCGAGATGTCAACGATCAGAGGTCCGATCGCATCTAGCGATAAGAGTTGAGGGAACTGCGCAAGCGCGAACAGGACGATGCCGCTGATCGCAAGCCCGACTCTGTTTTCGCGATAAGCAACGACAGTGAAAATAAATAACAACGCGGAAATGACCAGCGTGGTTGTTCTTGTTCCCCACATCGCGGGCAGGCTTCGAACGTCATTCACGCGATCCGATTTTATATCCTTGAAGTCGCAGAGTATCACGCCGCAAGTCATCAGCGCGACGATCGGAAGCGAGACGCGCGTTGTCCAAAACTGCCACGCGAACCATTGATCATTCACGAACGGCAACGCCACGCCAGCCCAGACCCAAACAACGGCGACCAACACGCCTTTGAGCAAAGGAAGTTTCTTCGCCCACTTGTACAACAACGTAATGATCGAAAAAACAAGTAAGGCGGAAAATGTTTGAATGGACAGGTGAAATGCGATTCCCAAGCCCATCAAGGTTGAACATAGAAAGCCCGCGATCAGAGCGGCTTGCAGCCATCGCGGTCGGGCGGAGTCGTCGTTATCTATGATGCGGTCAAGGTTATAGGCGGCAAAGATCGCGAGCAGATAAAGATGAAATCCCAAATCGAAGATGGGAAGCCCGGTTGCCCGATGGACGACAAGCGCGATAGACCATCCCAGCGCAACGGGGAACCAGTAATGAATGAGCAATAAGAAATATTTGAGGTTGTCTTTCACTCGAAAGATTATAGCAGTGTTCGATTGAGGTCATCTATCATTCATGTAAAGTCAAAATCAAGTCCGCGGAGATTGGCGCAGAGTAGAGGATAAACAGTTCTCTTAATTTCCGTTCTTCCATATCAGTTGACGATTCTCAACGTCCC
This sequence comes from Anaerolineales bacterium, assembly GCA_046328795.1. Lineage (GTDB taxonomy): Bacteria > Chloroflexota > Anaerolineae > Anaerolineales > Villigracilaceae > Defluviilinea. Next base: position 27,507 of record JAXLVX010000019.1, read on the forward strand.
GCATATTATCAGGCGATACCGGTTACAAAGGAACCCGCATGGAAAACAAAACCACATCAATTCCACAACGCTGGGCTGTCCCATTCTTCACCATTTGGACGGGACAGGCATTCTCGCTGTTCGGTTCCTCTTTAGTTCAATTCGCGCTCGTGTGGTGGCTGACTCAAAAGACCGGCTCCGCCACTGTGCTGGCGACCGCCACTCTGGTGGCGCTGTTGCCCCAGATCATTTTTGCTCCGTTCATCGGCGCGTTGGTTGACCGCTGGAATCGCCGCCTGATCATGATCGTAGCGGATGGAAGCATCGCGCTGGCGACCGCGTTTCTGTTCTATCTGTTCGCAACCGATCAGATTCAAGTCTGGCATATTTACGTGGTCATGTTCATCCGCTCGTTTGGCACGGCATTTCACCAACCGGCGATGACCGCGTCCACTTCGTTGATGGTTCCCGATAAATATCTTGCGCAATTGTCCGGCGCGAATCAACTCCTTCAAGGTTTGGTCGGCATCGCTGCGCCTCCGCTTGGCGCGTTGTTGATCGAGGCATTCTCAACTCAAAACGTATTACTGATAGACATTACAACCGCCGCCCTTGCGATTCTGCCGTTGCTGTTTATCCCGGTGCCTCAACCGGCGCGAGACGAACACAAAAAGACATCCTCCTATTGGGAAGACCTGCGAGAAGGTTTTCAATACGTTGTGCAATGGCGCGGATTGCTCGGCTTGACCATCCTTGCCATGATCCTGAATTTTATGATCACCCCAAGTTCCGCGCTCCTACCTCTCGTGATCACAAAAATTTTCAACGGGAGCGCGAAAGAACTCGGCGTGTCGGAGGCGTTATTCGGCGTCGGCATGATCGCGGGCGGAATTCTGCTTGGCGTGTGGGGCGGATTCAAACGCCGCATCGTCACGTCGCTCAGCGGCATCATCGGCATCGGCGCGGGTTGCGTCATGATCGGTTTCGTGCCAGCGGACAAGTTCTACCTCCTGCTCACCGCCAACTTCATCATCGGCTTCACCCAAGTATTTGCCAACGGCCCGCTCATGGCGATCCTGCAATCCACTGTTGCGCCGGATAAACAAGGGCGCGTCTTTTCGCTCCTCGGCGCGGGCGCAACCGCTATGATGCCTCTCAGCCTGCTGGTCTCGGGTCCCATCGCCGATCAATTCGGGATTCGCTTCTGGTTCATCTTCGGCGGCGCGGTTTGCATTCTGATGACGATCATCGGGTCGTTCGTCCCCGCGATCATGAATATCGAAAATGATCGTGATGCGGCGTTAACTCCTGTCACAGAGTAGCATCATTTTTTGTAGACGAAAAAGCCCGCGTCTCTTTCGGACGCGGGCTTGATTCAATCTGTCAACTTTATTCGCCGGGCTAGGGCTTCACGAACACATCGTACTCCAACACGTAATCGCCAGCCTCGTAATCGGACGTGCCGTCGTTGATCGAACGGGCGAACGTGGCAGTGATGCTGAGATGATGTTCACCGGGGGGCCACCCGCTCAGGGCGGTGTAATACAAGCGGCATTGCTGTCCGCCGTTTTCCAGATCCTCCGTAGCAAGTTGATCGAGCGGAATTTCTTCGCCGTCCAGCATGAACTTCAATTTGATGTTCTGGAAGTTCTGGCTGAGGACTTCGGTAGTGGTCGTGCACCACGCATACAGCCACACCAGCGACTGGTCTTTGAGCAAAGGCACTGTGAAGACAAGCGTGCCGGGCTTGGCATAATCAGCCGATTGATAATTCTCGCGCGCAAGGTCTTCGAGGAATTTATCCCCGCCTCTGAACGCCGCAGCCGCCTCTTCCGCGCTTGCAACCTTCGGCGGACCTGACGGAGTCACACCCGCGCCGGCAGGCTGGCTCACCACCTTCACCGCAGTTTCGAGCGCCACATCTTCGCCATCGGCAAGCTGCTTCAATGTTTCGAGTGTTACCGGAACTTTGACATCCGGCGCAACGCCCTTGCCCTCGAGATGGATGTTACCTTCCGCATCCACCGCCCTGCCGATGGTCATTTGCACGGTGATGTTTTCCGGCATGATGAATTGCTCCACGCTGCCACCCGCGCCATCGGAGGGATAAAATCCGACGACCGTCGCGCGATCGTTGATCGTCATATCGTACGAGAAAAATTCGCACGCGCTCGCGCAGGCGGGTCCCACCATCACGACGACGGGCCCGTTGTATTGCAAATCCTCGCGCGGGGGAATCATGTAGGTGTCATCGCCGGGATCCATGTAAAACTCGCCGCTGGAATCGTCGTAATACGCCGTGTTGCCCACCAGCGTTTCTTTGTTGAAGAAGTATGCCGCCATTTGGTCAGCCAGCCATCCGCTCCCGCCGCCGTTGACGCGCAGATCGAGGATCACGCCGGGCACGCTGTTATCGTTGAAATATTTGATCGCGCGTTCCCACACTTGGATCGAAAGAACGTCGTTATCCAGAAAACTGTTGACCTTGATGTAACCGTATCCGCTGGGCAAAACATCGAATTCCACCGGCAGTTCGGTCGGCGAAACGCCCGCGTAAAATGATGAATAGGTGAAACTGTCGCGCTCTTGCACCACCGCGAGGGTCGCGGTCTTCTCTGCGCCGCCGGGATTCTTGAAGGTCACTTCCACTTCTCCCTTATCCAGTTTGAAGCGCGTGGCATAACGGAGTTGCTGTAATCTCTTAATGATCGGATTACTGAACGGAGACGACCACGGGACAGTTGCCTCGACTACGTCGGCGACAGGCTGCCCGTCGAGTGAAACGATCTCGGCTCCCCATTCCATGCCGGCTTTGTCGGCAGGTCCGCCATCCAAAATAAAGTTGGCGACGACCTTGCCGTCGTCCGTTTCGCGGATGCCAAAGCCGATTCCGCCGGCGGTATCCACTTGAAAATCATCGGTGATCAACGTCTGGTCGAAACCAACGTGCGTATCGGGGATTGACCAGAGAAAATCGCGCAAGGCAAGCGCGTACGCGTGAGCGTCTTTGGCTTTCTCGGCGGCTTCGAATGCGGGGCGAAATTGTTTGGCTTTCGCGTCCCAATCAATATTCTTCAATTCGGTGAACGCATACTCGTTACTGAATTTCTCCACCATCTTGTCGAACCCTTCGGTGTACGAAAGGTCGGAGAAATCATCCAGCGCCGAGCCTTCCGGTTCAAATAGTTCAACGGTTGGATTCTCTGAACGGTCAATCGCAAAAGGAGTTTGATCCATATCAACCAATGACCAGCCCGCGGGCAAGTCCATGACCGGATCGTCATCCGTGAAAAGTTTCGCATCGTCGCCGAAGCCCGAAGGGAATTGCTGTTCGCCATCCGGCGCGTAGACGAGATATTTGCCGCCGTACACTTCGAGATACGAATCGCGGTCGTCGCTCACTTTGGTCGAGGCATACGCGGACGACCATCCGCCGCCGCCCTGATCGCGTTTCTCGAGGAATGGGTCGCCCCAGGTATTCGTCCAGTAAGCGACGGCGAAAACCATCACGCCGGTTTCTGTCTTGCCATCGTGATCCACGTCATGCAAGGTTCCATCCGGCTCTTCGGGGAGCGAAAGGCTGTAGGTAAACGGCGAGGTGTAAAAATCGGATGTGATCGTGGCGATCACTTGCGATTCAACCGGGATAATAAAGTTGCGGTCGCGCGTGACGAATCCGCCCTGATCTTCCAAAATGACGATTGGCTGGGCAACGCCCTCCGTGAAAAACGGATTGGTGTATGTGACCGTACCCGTGACGATCTTGGTCCCGCCTTCTTCTTTAACAGGCTCTTGGGTCTCGACAGGCGTCGGCGTGGCAGTTGCTTTCGGCGCGCACGCCGAAAGGATCATGCTCAGCGTCAGTATCACAACAAGAACTTGGAACAACCTTGATCTCATAGCATCTCCTTGATGTTCGATTTTCAATACTGTTGAAGCATGTCGTTGCGAGGGCGAAGCCCGAAGCAACCTGCTCGCGCGAAAAGCTGTTTCGCAGCGACATGATCGGTATTTACAACAGGGTGAATTCCCAACATTATACTGCCGAAGATTCGACCTCACACAAATAAAAACAGGGCTGTCTCTCGACAACCCTGTTCGGTTCGCAAAACTATAGTCGGCAAGCCGACAGTCTGAGTCTTACGAGACGGGTACCACGTTGGCGGCTTGCAGACCTTTGGGACCATCCTCGACGGAAAATTCCACTTTCTGCTCGGCTTCCAACTTGCGGTAGCCATCGGACTGAATAGCGCTGAAGTGAACGAACACATCCTCGCCATTGTCACGGCCGATAAAGCCGTAGCCCTTGGTGGCATTGAACCACTTGACCGTACCAACAAATCTTTCTGACATCGTACAACATCTCCTGCTTAGAAAATTTATGCCCAGCCGCCTTTCGCTTTCAGGGCGAACCGGACACGCGAGCGCAAGATTATCACGCCTGATTTTTCATGTCAAGACTCCGATTCAGCCTCTTTCGGATGACCGCAAACCTCGACACAAGATGAAACCACGGGGGCGACCAGCGCGTCTCAAAGCGGGCATTGCGGATGACTTTCCGCATCCCCTCCGGACCTTCAAACTGCTCCAGCCGCATCAGGCTTCTCCCCACTTCGAACGCCGCGTGCGCATCCGAGCCGACTGTGCCAGCGATGTTGTGTTCCTCTGCAAATTGTTTCGCCGCGCGGTTAAAGCGCGGATACAAACACCGCGAATTATAAACTTCGATCGCATCCACATGCGTCAAAATCTCGAGTAAATCATCCTCCGCCCAACCACCCTCCCGAAACTCATCGAACGGATGCGACACGCTGATGAATGCGCCCTGATCCTTCAACCGTCGAATCGTCTCTTGCGGAGTCAACCCTGCCGGAATCTCCTCCGTCACGAACGCGGCAAGGATCTCCCCGCGTGTGGTGAGAATCTCCTCCCCCACGATGATCAGTTCCGGGTCTAACGCTTGAGCCGCCCGCGCGCCCGCAATCGTGTTGTGATCGGTGACGACGACCCGGTCAATCCCTTTGCGGCGGCAAGCCTCCACCAACTCGCGCGGGCGCGTCAACGAATCCTTCGAGGCGATGGTGTGGCAGTGAAATTCGACGCGGAGCATGATGGAATTTTACCGCGTTGGTCGTGGTAAATTAAGCGGTTTTGTTATAAAATTCAACGCAATGGGCGACACTCCGTTTTATAAAAGACCGTGGTTTTACATCGCCGTTTGGCTGTTTATCCTTTTGGTCGTTTATTTATGGGACATTGTCAAGATCGGGGGGATTCGTGTCAACGAGGTGCGCATCTTCCTCGACCTCTTCTGCGCCTTCCCTCTCCTGCTCATGTTGTGGATGGCGTTCTTCTCGCAATTCATCCTGCCTGTTCACAAATTCTCCGACCGCCAGAAAATTTTCGACCGTTTGATCGCGCGTCTTTTCGGCAGCCGTGGACCCGCGATCTTCATCCGAAATGGAGTCGAGGAAAAAGAAGAAGGGGAAGAAAAGCGGAAAGGACCCGGCGTCTTGTGGCTCGATTCAGCCAGCGGCGCAGTCACGCGAACCGCCACGAAGATCAAACAGAAACTTGGACCCGGCGTCCACTTCATTGAAGCGAGCGAAAAGGTTGCCGGCACGGTTGACCTGCACGTACAAACTCACACCGTCGGACCAACACGCGAGGGCGAAGATCCGTTCGCGGAAAAAAAGGATGAGCAAGCGCAGGAAGAGTACGACCAGATTCAAGATCGGCGCAAACAAGTCGGCGCGGTGACGCGCGACGGCATCGAAGTTGTGCCGACCATCAACGTGGTCTTCCGCGTGGATACAGGATTCCCGAAAAAAGGACAAACAGGTTCGCGCTTCGGGTATCGAACCGGCGTTACCTCAAAGGATAAGCGGGAAGAAAAAGAAGATCAGGAAGCCATCTACAACGCGATTCTGGGCGAGGGGATCAATCCGTATTACAAGCCTGAGAATCCCCGTCATCGCATGGCATGGAATCAACTACCCGCCGCGCTCGCTGTGGATGTGTGGCGCGATTACGCTTCCAAATTCAAATTGGATGAATTCTTCGCCGCAGGTCAAAGAGTCCCGCCTGAAAAACCGCCGGTGATCGAACCTACCGAAGAGGAAATTGACCCGCTCACGCAAGCGATTCAAGTTGGACCCAACCGCAACGTCATTCAAACTGCCATCGCCCAAATCCTTCGACAGATCAACTTGCGGATGGCGCGTCTCACGGCGGATGTAGAGAAAAAGACACCGCCTCCGTCTACCGGCGAGGAATCGCAACCCTACACACCTCCTCCCCTTCCGAAAAAAGAAAAGCCGGAGCCAAAGACCGCGTTGGAAGTGATCAACGAGATGGTCAAAGCAAGGCTCACGAATCCATTCGTAGATCATCTCGATCAATTGGGTCAGCGATTTGAAAACGATACGTCCGACTTTAGCCGCGAATACGATCTGCTCAAGAAGCGCGGATTGAAGGTCATTAGCGTGAGTGTTAGCAACCTGCGCTTGAACCCGGAGATCAACAAAGAACTGCTTGATAAATGGCAGGCAAATTGGTTGTCACACGCCAAGGCAGAGAAAGACCAAGTGGAACGCCGTAAGAGCGTCTTCGAAACGGCAAGCCAGGAACGGGCGGTCAAACAATATGCCGAATGGCTGAGCGAAGCGGTCGTGCGAGCCAACCCCAAACGCGGCGAGGTGAAAGAGGCGTTGAAGTCGCTTCTGAATCGCACGCGCGCGATCATTGTCCGCAACGACCAACTGCGCCGCCAGATGAGCACAGAATTGCAAGACATGGAAGAGATCCTCCGCTGGATCGAGGTCAACGGGCAATGAGCATCCCTGTTACCACAGAGTCCGCATTGCGAAAGGAATGGCGCCTGTTCAAAGAGGGGTTCAGCCGCCTCGTAAACGCCTACCTAAACACGATGTTCGACCTTTCGCCCAAAGCTTCGCGCGGGCGGTTTTGGGCGTTCGTGATTCTTTTCTTTTTGACAATTATCCTCCTCAGCCTCATTAATTATCCATTGACCCGCTGGCTAGAACACGCTCAAGATATTTTCTTGTATTTCTTCAATGAGCCGTATAGAGCGGCATACACCGCCGGCGACCCGATCTCCAATTTCCTTCTATTTGTCCTGCAGGTGTTTATAGATCCGCGAACCCTGCGCTTCTTTCCACTGCTTCTCGCTCCGTATTTTATTTCCCTGCAATCGGCGGCGATCTACCTTGCGGATATTTTCAACCTCGACGACGTTTCCATCGCGCGGAGGCATATTATCGAAGTCGCGCTCGGCGGAAGCGATGAAACGATTCACATTTCAAAGGGCGAGATCGTTGACGAGGATAAGAAGTCCGCTAACTTTTTGATCGGCGGACCCGGCAAAGTTCTCGTTGATTTGGATTCGGCGGCTCTGTTCGAGAAGCCGGACGGAACCCCGCATGTGATCGGACCGACAGGCAAGGAGCCCGGCGGCAAGGCGACGATCGAGGGTTTCGAGCGGTTCAGAGAATCCATTGACCTGCGCGACCATTTCGTCGAACTGCGCGACCTGGACCCAAAAGCGAGTTCTGTCTCCAGCCGAAGCAAAGACGGCATCCCAATTATTGCGACCGATGTGCGCTTCATGTTCAGCGTTGATCGAGACAAGGAAGCGAAGGACATCCCGTATTCATTCAGTAAGCAGGCTGTCGAAAACATCGTGTACAAAGCCATATCGGTAGTCACGCCAGATCAGGATACGCCCTCGAAATATACTTTCCTTTGGATCAACAATATGATCAGTTTGATCCGCGGCGAATTGGCAAAGTTCATGAGCAAGAACGACTTGAACAAATATCTTGCCAGCATCGGTCTGCCCGAAGCGGACAGAACCGCGCAACGGGAAAATATGTTGACAGACGAAGCGCGTAATCTGCTTCCCTCAGATATGAAGCCGCCCGATAAAAAGGATATGCCGAAGAAGCCGGAGTTCATTCCGCGCCCCCAGATCAAAGACGATCTGTTCAGCGAATTTGCCGAAAACTTCAACAAGGTTTCCCGCGAGCGCGGCGTGAAATTACAATGGATCGGCATTGGCACGTGGAGAAGCCCGATCGAAAAGGTTTTCGATAAACACATCGAAGCGTGGAAGATCAGCCGCGAAAGCGCAAAAATGGACGGCAACGACGCCATCAAGAATTTCGGCGTTGAAACAGTTCTACACAAAATGGCGGAACTCATTCAAGATATTCCGCTTGGGTCGTACCAGCAGGCAAAAACGGAAGGCGCGAGTTACGACGCGGTCAAACGCGCGATGCTCATTGATTTTCGAAAACAACTCATTCAAGCAAAAGACCTGTGGACGAACAAAGGCGAACTGGTGCCTGTTGACGTGGAAGACGCCATCAAGATCCTATTCGATATTTTCGGTCACAGCGTTGGCGGCGATTCAGCATCCGCGCAGAATACTCAGCCTCCGGGCAACGGACATGATTCGGACGAGCCATCCTCAACACCAGACAATGACACATCACCCACACCCGGCTTTGCTTATGCCGATTTGATCGGCTTGGTCGGCGGCGACGGTACGTTAGCGAACCGCCTGATCGAACACGAGAGAGGGCAATTCCCGAACGATTCACAAGAAGCGTTGGTCACGCGCGCGATAGACCGCCTGCTTAAAGATAGGAGATAGAGTCTCACGATGGATGAACTATATAAATCCTCCGATGTCAGCCGGGCGATGCGGGCAAACCTGCCCATCGTCGCGCTTGAATCCACGGTCATCACGCATGGATTGCCGAAGCCGCAAAATTTGGAACTGGCGCAAAACATGGAACGCGCAGTCCGCGATGAGGGCGCAACGCCGGCGACCATCGCGTTTCTGGATGGCTACCTCCACATCGGTCTGGATGCCAACCAACTTGAGCGGCTGTCAAACGAGAAAGACACATACAAAGTGGGTCCGCGCGATTTTGCGACGGTGATCACCGAAGAGGCATGCGGAGGCACAACTGTTGCGGGGACGATGCTGGCATGCAAACATGCGGGGATCAAGGTCTTCGCCACCGGGGGAATCGGCGGCGTGCACCGCGAATCATCCTTCGACATTTCAGCGGACTTGCAAGCGTTGGCGACCATCCCCATGATCGTCGTCTGCGCCGGCGCAAAAGCGATCCTCGATTTACCCGCCACACTTGAATACCTCGAAACGATGAATGTGCCGGTCGTCGGCTACGGCACCGACGACTTCCCCGCATTCTTCTCGCGCGAAAGCGGACTTGACGTCAGCGTGCAAATTGACACGCCAGAAGACATCGTCGAATTTGCGCGCGAACACTGGAAGACCGGGTTGCAGAGCGCGGTCTTGGTGGCAAATCCGCTCCCCGCTGGCGATGCGATTCCAAAGTCCGATATGGAGCCGTTGATCGAGAAGGCATCCAAGGAGGCGATAGAGGAAGGAATCCACGGCAAAAAAATCACGCCGTTTTTACTCGACCGAATCAATAAGCTGACGAAGGGGAAATCCATGCGCGCGAATTTGGCGCTGCTGTTGAATAACGCGCGGCTGGCGGCGAAGATCGCAAAGGCTTGGCGGGTAAGCGAAAAACGAAAAGTGGCATGAAACCTGTGAGGTCTGCTAGACCTCACAGGTTTTTTTATTTCACCCTTGACAAATTAGAACAAGTGTTCTAAACTCGACCCATTGTCACCCATTCGACAAAGGAGGTCGAGATGACTACCTATCGTAGAAATTCAGGGGATGGATTGCGCGCCCTGTTCCGTGATCTGACACGCGGACGGCGCTTCAACCGCGGCGCGGCTTGGGGGATGATCATCCTCGTGGCGCTGCTCGCTTTCGAAGTTTCGAACTTCAACGCCACGCGCTTCGCACTACGGGATATTTTGGGCGATCTTTCCTTCGGCGGCTTGCAATGGGCGACCATTCTCGCCATCGCCTTCTGCGGCATTGACTTTGCCGGCATCGCCCGCGTGTTCACACCCGAACAAGGCGCCGACGAACCGAAAGAAGTGTATTACCTCTTCGGCGCGTGGCTGTTGGCGGCAGGCTTCAACGCCATCCTCACATGGTGGGGCGTGTCGGTTGCCATCGTCAATCACACGAGCGCGTCGGGCGGCGCGGTGATCAGCAACGAAACCATGACGAAAGTCGTGCCGATCTTCGTCGCGGCGATGATCTTGCTCATCCGCGTGTTGATCATCGGCTCGTTCTCGCTGGCGGGAGACCGCATGTTCACCACAGCCGAATCGGATCGCAGTTATTCGCGCCCGGCTCCGCAACAAACCTATCGCCCGTCGAATCAAGGGCAACAGCCGATCCTTCGCCCCGCATCCAGTTTGAATCGCCCGGTGCAGACCACGCAGAATCAAGCGTATCGCCCCGCGCCGAAACCCGCGCAACAAACTTCGTTTATGCGGGCTGAGCCGACATATCATTCGGTCAACGAGCCTTCCAACGACCGCCCTTCCTACAACGCGTAACTCTTCGACTTCGTTCAAGGCGAAGTAACCACAACTGAATATCCGAACTCATTTCGAGCTCGGGTCCCTGTATCTCAACTAAAGGAACCCATTATGCCCCGCGCTCGCTCACAAAAATTTGACGACTGGCAAACAGCCGCGGCAGATAACGATGCAGGCGGCTGTTTGTCTTTTTATGCCTTGCCGCCTCTCGCGGTGATTCTGATCGCGTGTTTGCTTGCCGCGCTCGCGTCGAACATGCCGATTCAAACCTCCGCTTCGCCCATCGTTCAGCCTGTTTCAATCGCGCCGACCTCTTCAACATCCTCAAGCGGACTCTCCCCCATCTTCACGCGGGAGGTTCAATACTGGGGCAACAACATCATCCGCTGGGCAAACGCTTCATTTCTGGACCCTAATCTGGTCGCCACCGTGATGCAAATCGAATCGTGCGGCGACCCAAACGCGCTCTCACGCTCCGGCGCGATGGGACTCTTCCAAGTGATGCCGTTCCACTTCCACTACGGCGAAAACGGATTCGACACTGAAACCAACGCCCTGCGCGGACTCGAATACCTCGCGCGGTCACTTCAAACAGCCAATGGCGATCCGCGCCTCGCGCTGGCGGGCTACAACGGCGGCATCGGCGTGATCAATCGCGGCGAATGGACGTGGCACGCTGAAACGCAGCGATACGTCCGCTATGGCGCGCCCATCTACAACGACGCGCGAAGCGGGTTTACCTCCAGCATATCTCTCGACGAGTGGTATCAAAATTTTGGCGCGGGATTATGCCACCAAGCCGCGCAACGATTGGGAATTGACAACTAGCAGACGATGAGACTATGAGACGATGGCGCGAGAAGACCAAGCGGTGATGGCTCAAACAAAATGATGGATTTCGTGGGGCGGATGTTATCCCGCCACTAAGGGTGCGGGATGCCATCCCGCACCACGTCATTTAGCAAATGCCACTACCGACCAAGCGACTACATCACCGGCAACCAAATGGCAAACGCTGTGCCTTGTCCGTCTTTTGAATTGACTTCGATCCTGCCCCCGTGTCGTTCGACGATCCAATTGGCGATGGAAAGTCCCAAACCGAATCCTGTTGATCTGCTGCGCGTGCGGGATTTTTCGGCGCGGTAAAAACGCTCGAAGATGTGAGGCAAATCCTCCGCTGGGATGCCCGGTCCCGTGTCTCGGCAAATGATGCGAGCCTGATCCTTTATTTTTTCAAGGCTGAGGAAGACATCGCCCCCGGTGGGCGTGTATTGAATCGCGTTCGCCACAAGATTGATGAAAACCTGTTTGAGCCGGTCGCGGTCGCCTTTGACGATCACTTGATCAATTTCATTGAGGTGCAAACGGACTTTGTTGCCAGCCAGCACGCTCATTTCTTGAAAGACCTCGGTGACGAGTAGGTCGAGTTCCACAGGTTTTTCGACGAGCGCAAGTTTCCCCGACTCGGCCTGAGCCAGCAATAACAGCCCGCCCACGAGCCGCGAGAGACGCCCTGCTTCTTGATCTATGCTGGTCAGCGATTCTTCGTCGAGGCTTTTCATTCGACGCATCAAGTCCGCGTTGCCTTTGATGACCGTGAGCGGCGTGCGCAGTTCATGACTCACATCGGCAAGCAGGCGTTGTTGCGACGTGAACAATATTTCGAGCCGTTCAAGCGTTTGATTGAACGAATCCACAAGGCTTCCGATCTCGTCGGCGGGACCGTCGTACGGGATGCGGCGCGAGAGGTCGTCGGCGCGGTTGATCTGCTCCGCAGTCTCGGTGATGATCTTCAACGGTTTGAGGGTTTGTCCGAGCGTGAGCCATGCGGCGTTGCCAGAGATGAGGACAGCGACAACTAAAATAACTGCGAGCGTTTTTTCCAAACTGATGCGGGCGGCGTCTACCACGCTGAGGCTAACGGCGACTTGAAGCGTGGCTACTCGATGATCACTGCGCTTAAGGGGAACGCTCACAACTCGCAAACTCTGAACCCCCGCTTGAATATCACGATAGACCGGCTCGTCCAGCATGAACCCGCCTGGGTCGAAGGGTCGGTTGGCGAATCCTTCGAGGGTGCGCAGACCGGTCTGCAATTTGTTATCCACGCCCCAGATCTGCACATACACATCCGAACTCAACTCGATGGCGGTGAGATCGGCTTTCACCTCATCAATCGAATCAACCGTAATGCCGCTGACGATAACATCCACCGCGTTAGCGAGCGTGTTATCAATCTGGTTGACGAGGATGGCGTTGAACACAAAAATGACCACCGCCGCAAAGACCAACAAAATTCCGCCTGTGAGGGTTGCGTACAGCAGGGTCAGGCGGAGGCGGAGGGACATTTCGATTTTTAGATTTACGATTTTGGATTTACGATTGACGATTTACGATGCTTCGATAAACTCAGCACAAGTTTTGGATTGACGATTGACGAGGAAGTATTTGCCTATTTGCTCATTTGCCTCACGGATTTTCGCGCAACACGTATCCCACTCCGCGCACGGTGTGGATGAGGCGCGCTTCCCCATCGCTTTCCAGTTTCTGCCGCAGGTAGCGGATGTACACTTCCAGCACGTTGCTCTCGCCGCCGAAGTCATAGCCCCAAACGCGATCGAAGATCACCTCGCGCGTCAACACTTGTTTCGGATGCCGCAGGAACAACTCAAGCAGTTCATATTCTTTCGCGGTCAACGAGATCGTGCGATTCACGCGCGAGGCTTGGCGCGTGCCGGTGTCGAGCGAAAGATCGGCAAACTTCAACACGGGGATTCGTTCGGGCTGTGTCCTGCGCAACAACGCGCGCACACGCGCCAGCAATTCATCCAAGTTGAACGGCTTGACCATGTAATCGTCCGCGCCCGCATCCAACCCTTGAATGCGATCTTGCACGGTATCTTTCGCGGTCAACATCAAAATGGGGATCGAGCCGCCGGTGCGCAAACGATGGCACACTTCCAACCCATCCATGCCGGGCAGCATCCAATCCAAAATCACAAGGTCGGGTGTGTGATCGCGCGCAAGGATCAACCCCATGCGCCCATCGGTCGCCGAGTCGACGGTGTAGCCTTCATACGCGAGTCCGCGCTGAAGAAGTTTGAGAATCTGCTGGTCATCTTCGATGATCAAAATCCGCTCATTCATGGACGATACTCCTGAACAGAATATACCATAATTTGAGTTAAGGATTCAACGCGCGATTCGCACTCGACGGGGAAATTTGATTCGCCTGCGGCGAATTTCTTTACCACTTCAGAGTTTCTCCGCCAAGCCATTGACAACGAGAACTCGCCGCGTATAATCGTAACAGTAAATTCAGCGCGAAGACAAGTACCCGCGTAACTGTTCAGAGAGTCGCCGGTTTGTGAGAGGCGACCAGTCAAACGGAGAAATCCACTTCGCCTTTGCCCTCGCAGGAATTCATGTAGTGACGACTTCAGTCGTCCCAGCTACAACGAATTGTAAGAGGGACGCGAGCGCCCGTTACAGCGCACTCCAAGGCGGTTGCAAAACCGCAAAAGCAGGTGGCACCACGAAACGCCCCTTCGTCCTGCACATGGACGGGGGCGTATTTTATTCTCGAACCTTGCGAACCTTGCGAAGGTTGTAAACCTTCGCAAGGTTGGGCAAGGTTGCACTCGGAGGTGCAACATGTTAGACTTGAATTTGATCCGCGAAAAGCCAGACGTTGTCCGCACGGCGTTGAAGAACCGCCAAATGGATGCGTCTTCGGTCGAGGCGATCCTCAGCCTCGATGAAAAACGCCGCGCATTGCTCACCGAAGTGGAGCAGTTGAAGGCTGAGCGCAACACCGTCTCGAAAGAGATTAGTAAAATGAAAGACGCGGCGGAACGCGAGAAGAAGATCGCCGCGATGCGCGAAGTGGGAGATAAGATCGCCGCGATGGATAAGGAGGTGGCAGAGGTCGAGGCGGAGTTAACGTCGCTAACGAGCGCCCTGCCCAACGTCCCGGATGAACGGACGCCGATAGGCGCATCCGAAGAGGAGAACGTAGTCCTGCGCACGGTGGGACAACTTCCCGAATTTGATTTCGAGCCGAAAGCGCATTGGGACTTGGGTCCCGCGTTGGGCGTCATTGATTTTGAACGCGGTACGAAGATCACGGGTTCGCGCTTTTACGTGTTGAGCGGCGCGGGCGCGCGGTTACAACGCGCGTTGATCGCGTTCATGCTCGACCTTCATACTCGGCAGGGCTACACCGAAAAATATTTGCCGTTCATGGTGAAGACCGAGACGGTGTTCGGCGCGGGTCAACTGCCGAAGTTTGCCGATAATTTGTACAAAGACCACGAAGAAGATCTGTATTTCGTGCCGACCGCCGAAGTGCCGCTGACCGGTTTACACATGGATGAAATTCTCGATGAGGCGCAACTGCCGTTGTTGTACACGGGATACACGCCATGCTTCCGCCGCGAAAAGATGAGCGCGGGGCGCGACGTGCGCGGGATCAAACGCGGGCATCAATTCGACAAGGTCGAGATGTACATGTACGCCAAGCCCGAAGAGTCGGATACCTTGTTGGAAAAAATGCGCGAAGACGCCGAAGCGACCTGCGCCGCGTTGGGACTCACGTATCGAGTCAAACAACTTTGCACGGGCGATCTCGGTTTCGGCTCGGCGATCACGTACGACATCGAAGTTTGGGCGGCGGGATGCAACGAGTGGCTGGAAGTGTCATCGGTCTCGAATGTGCGCGACTTTCAGGCGCGACGCGCGAATATAAAGTATCGTCCTGCCGATGGCGGCAAGGCGCGCCTGCTCCACACGTTGAACGGATCGGGACTCGGTCTGCCGCGCACGATGATCGCGGTGATGGAAAACAACCAGCAAGCCGACGGCTCGATCCGCGTCCCCGAAGTCCTGCGCCCGTGGATGGGCGGCGTGGATGTGATCAAATGACATATCCTTGCGAAGGTTCTAAACCTTCGCAAGGATTAAACATGAATCAATATGCTCCCTCCCGAATTTTTCTCCAACCTTCAACTCGCGTGGATCGTGATCGTTGACACGCTCACGCTTTTTGTGCTGCTGGTCGGTTTGATCGGTCTGATCATTCCGATCTTCCCGGGCATCACCGTGATGTGGCTTGCCACGCTCGTGTACGCGCTCTTGCAAAGCGCGGCGCAACGCATGACGTTTTGGGATTGGGTCTTGTTCGCCATCATCACCCTCCTGATGATCGCTGGCAACATCGTGGACAACATCATCATCGCCCGCAAGATGCGCGACAAGTTCGTGCCGTGGAGTTCGATCCTGCTGGCGTTCGCGGCGAGTCTGGTCGCCAGTTTGTTCCTCACCCCCATCGTCGGGCTGGCAAGCGCTCCGCTCGCGTTATTCGGCTTGGAATATTACCGACTGCGCGATAAAACCGCCGCCATCGAATCAACGAAAGCCTACATGGTCGGCTGGGGCTGGTCGTTCGCCGCGCGATTCGGGATCGGCGTTTTGATTTTGGTCTCGTGGATGTTGTGGGCTTGGGTATAATCCATCACAGAAAAGGAGATTTACTATGCCCCCAATTGTCAATGAATTGCTCGGTCTCGTCGGCATCCTCCTCCGCGTTCTTGGGTTTCTTCTCTTTGGCTACGCCATCGGAAAATTCGTGTTAGACCAATTCAAGAATGTCGGATGGCAAGTGCAGGTCGCGTTGGCGCTCGGCTTTTTCGGCTTGGCGGCGGCGTTCACGAACTACGCCACGCCCGGCGCGTCAGGCGCGTTTGCGCTCGGAGGCGCCGTCGCTTTCTTGATGGCAAACATGCCGAAGAAAAAAGAAGACGAAGAATCAAACAAGAAAAAGTAAAGATCAGGCTCCCAATCGGGAGCCTGAATTATTTTATGGACACAGCGGACTCGTTGCGGGTAATTTCAAAATCCCCATCACGCTTCTTCTTCGGACGTTGAATTGGGGCGCCCAGCGGCAGCCAATTCTTCCCTTCGAGATTCGCGGGCGATCAAACCAGATCAATCTTCGAACGCAGCATCGCCGTCAACAACTTGACGGAGTTCTGCACGTCGGCAAAGTCCACCATTTCAGACGGCGAATGAACATAACGAACAGGGATGGACAAACAGCCCGCAGGCACGCCCGCGCGCGAGAGTTGTATGGCGCGCGCATCGGTGCCGCCAAACAACAGGACTTCGCGCTGATATAGAATTTTATTTTTCTCTGCCGTGCGAATCATCCATTGCACGATGCGTGAGTCAGCGAGCATTCCCGCATCTTGAATCTTCACGCACGGACCTTTGCCCAACTTCATTTCCATCTTGAGCGCGTTGGGTGTATCCGCCGCGGGAGTGACGTCAATCGCGATTCCGAGATCGGGGTCAATCCCAAACGCGGAGGTCGTCGCGCCTCGCACGCCTACTTCTTCTTGCGTGGTGAAAACGAAATACACATCATGAGGCGATGATTTGAGAGCGCGTAACGTTTCGATGGCGACCAGCACGCCGACGCGGTCATCCATGGATTTGGCGACCAACCGATTCCCCATCTCGACAAACGAACGGTCAAACGCGGCAACATCGCCAACCTTTACAGGACAATCCTTCTTGCTCGTCGCGCCGACATCAATATAGATTTTATCCAGCGGAGGGATTTCGTTCATCTTGTCAAAACGATCAAACCCAATGACGCCTGTCACGCCGTTCAAAAAGCGGACTCGTCCTCCCAGCACGTATTTCGCAAACACCCCGCCGATGTTTGAGAATCGGGCGAATCCATTCTCGTCAACGTGGCTCACCATCAGCCCGATCTCGTCCATGTGCGCGGCGATCATGATTTTCTTCGTGTCCTTCGTAACCTTCGACGGGTGTTTTCGCGCGATGAGGCTGCCGAGCGCGTCCACTTTGATCTCGTCGGCGAGCGGCTTCACTTCCGCGCGCACCAACTTGCGGACGTTTTCTTCGTAACCCGATGGTCCGAAGGTTTCGGTGAGTTGTTTGAGAAGAAGTTTCATATCATTTCCTTATGCTGGTCGAGTAGCGACGAGCGGGGTTTGCGAGGAGCGTATCGAGACCAGAGATTAGAGATTGGAGATTGGAGACTTGTCCTGAGCGAAGTCGAAGGATTCGAGAATTAGAGAAATAGAGAATTAGTTAATTGGCACAGTTTCGCCGACTTTGAAAATTTTGTCTTTATCGCGGGTGATGAGATGAACCGTGCCTTCTCCCATCACTTTCCATTCGCTGCCGATGCGACCAACGAGGGCAGTGTTTTCATCCACGCCAAGCATGTGTTCGCCTTTCTTGAGTTGCTTTCGCAAGGCGAAGATCATCGGCTTGAACACCAGAGGCATCGCGTCGAAATGTGGAAGGATGAATTGCACTGGCACAACGCCAAATCCATCCACAGTTTGTGCTAACCGAAAACTTGGCACACGCTTCGAGAGGATCATCGCGCCGGCGGAACAACCCGCATACACCGCTCCCCTGCTCCATGCCTTCTGCATGGATTTCCACGCGCGGGAGCCTTGCATGGTTTGAAACAAATACATCGGGCTGCCGCCAGAGAAATAAATAAGATCTGCGTTTTCCAACGCCGAATCGAATTGCGGATCGTTTGCTGATCTTTGTCAATGATGCGTAGCGCTTGCACATCCGCGCGAGCTTTTGGAAGTGTTCTCCGACCCCATGCGCGACCAGCGGTTAACGCTTTCTCGTCGCCTTCCTGCCCTGCCGCGGTGGGAAGACAAACGACGCGCGGTGTTCTTCGAGTTGACGCTAGACAGCAGATAGCGACTCACCTCTTCCATCACGGGGAGATATTCGCCCGCGCCGACGCGGCGATGAGTCCGTTCATAGTTTCTTATCATAACTCCTGATGGTCGAGTAGTGACGCCGTTCCCTTCGATAAACTCAGGGCAAGCGTTGGCGTCACGTATCGAGACCATCAACCACCAAATAAAATTATGGCAACAAAGCGTGGTCTCCGATATTGTCTCGGCTGTCGCCTCGACCTACTCGACCACCAGATGAAGCGGTTATTTTTTATTAACCAACGCTGGCGTAATCTTCTTCAACGCCGCGTGCAATAAACTCAACGCGTGCTTCCAATCGTCCACGCGGAGTATAGCTGACGGGCGAATGAGTGTAGCGGTGCGGCACAGAGACCGACACCGTTGATCTCCGCAAGCGCGCGCGTTGGATCGCGGCGGAGTCTGTTCCGCTCTACCGGGCTGACGGAGTTGATACGGGATCTTTTCAGACGCCGCGATCGCTTGAAGAAAGCGGACCAGTCGAGTGGTCGAAGAGTCGAACTGTCCGCAATGTAGATGGCGTAATCTAATCCGAGTTTGGTGTTGTATGTTGTGTTTTCGTTTCCGTCAAAATCGGGCAGGTCGTTCGCGGGCGTCGAGTCAATCGTGATCGCAAGATCGGGGTTGAAATATTGCGCCGCCACTTTCGCGCCGCGCAGACCGATCTCCTCTTGCACGGTGAACGCCGCACACAGATCAATATTCGACGGCGCGTGCTTGAACAACTCGATCACCGTCGCAACGCCGAAACGATTATCAAGCGACTTCGCCATGATCGAGGGCCCCACGCGTCGAAACTTTGTGGCAAAGCCCGCGCGATCTCCAACCTTCGCTTTGCCCGCGAGACCGAGATCAATGCGCAACGCGTCAATCGGAACTTTGCGCGTCACTTCGCTCGACTCCATCAAGTGGATGGGCTTGCCGCCGATCACACCGGGCGAACGCTCTTTGCCGACATACACCTGCTTGCCCACAAGATGACGCGCGTCCATGCCGCCGACGGTTTCAAAACGATAGATGCCCTCGCCATCGTCGGCGACGATCATAAAACTGACTTCGTCCATGTGTGCATCGAGCATGACTTTTACACGTCTCTTCCCCTTTCCCAATTTGGTCGCAAGGACGCTGCCTAACACGTCCACTCGAACATCGTCGGCGTGGTCTTTGATCTCTTCCATGACGATCTTGCGCACTTCGCTTTCATCGCCAGAGACCGCGATGGCGTTGCAAAGTTTTTCGAGAAGTTTGAGGGGAGGGGTTGTGGTTGGCATTGAAGATCAGAGGATTAGAGGATTAGAGGATTAGAGACTAGAGAATTAGAGATTAGAGACTGGAGACTGGAGATTAATCGTCCCAAGTTATTGTTTCTACAAATTTTTCATCGAGCGAGGCGATGAATTCGGCGAGCAGACGCCCCGCGCGTTGAATGTCTTTGACCGAAACAGATTCAACAGGCGTGTGCATATAACGGATCGGAAACTCGACCAGCGCGGTGGGAATCCCTTCGGCGGTGACTTGCATCGGGTATGCGTCGGTGCCTGAATGCGCGGATGTCACATCGAGGAACCATGGGATTTCGAGTCGGTCTGCGAGTTCTGTTAATTTTTTATGCAAGAACGGGTGCATGTTCGGTCCCATGCACAAGCCGACACCTTTGCCCATCGGGTGAGTCTGCCAGCCGTTCGCGCCAGGTCCTTTGGCAAAAGTTCCATCCACCGCAATCGCAATTTGCGGGCGGATCTCAAACGCAGACGTGTACGCGCCGAGATAACTCGTCTCTTCTTGCACGGTGGCGACCGCCCACACATCCCACACGTGCGGCTTCGATTGCAACTCTTCCAGGCAGACTGTGAGCGCGGCGACGGATGCCCGATTGTCAACCGTGTGACCTGAGAGGATATCGCCCGCCAACTCCATCGGTTCATTCGCGAAGGAGACCAGGTCGCCCACTCTTACTTTTTTCTCCACCTCAAGCGGAGTCAAACCGGTATCCACGAGAAGGTAGCCGATCTCCAACGCGCCATCGCCAGCGGATTCGGGAAGCAACTTTGAAGATGGCATGGCGATCACCGCTGGCAGATCAGCCCCGCCCGTCGAATGAACCGTCACTTCCGCTCCGGGCAACACATGCACATCAATCCCGCCAACTTTGGTGATGCGGAGGAATCCATCCACGATGTGACTCACGCGCATACCGATCGCGTCCATGTGCGTAGCGATCAGAATCGAAGGGCGTTTTTTGCCCGAACCGCGTTTGAGTCCATGCAGTGACCCGACGCGGCTGAATCGAGTTTCGTCCACGAGCGGACTCCATCGCTCTTCAATTAGTTTCGCAACAGGAGTCTCATTGCCTGAGACTCCCGATGTAGATATCAATGATTTTAAGAAGGGAAGAATATCTGCCATGTTATGGAGTTGGGGTTGGGGGGAACGGCGTCAGCGAAGGCGTGGACGCGCCAGGCGACGGAGTAAACGTGCTCGTTGGCGCCGAAGTAAAAGAGGGTGTGGGAGTGTATGACGCTGTTGGAACGAATGTGGATGTAAACGTGAATGTTGGCGTGAGACTCGGCGTGATAGACGGAGTGAATGTGGACGAGGGAGTGAAAGATGCAGGCTGGAAAGGTGTCGGTGAAGGCGTAATGGTCGCTGTGTTCGTCGGGGTTAAAGTGAAGGTCGGCGTGTTAGTGACAGTACCTGTGACAATGGGCGGTGTGAAACTGACTGTTGGGATTCCAAGAGTGCTAGTGACTAACGGCGCGGTCGTGGCAGTGGATACGGTTGGCGCAGTCGGCGTCGGCGTAATAGAATTTGAAGAAGGCGCAAGCAATAACGCCAGCCACCCAACGCAATAGCATGGAAGTGTTGCAAGTGTGATGACGATCAATGTGAGGCGGCGGCGCGCGATTGCATCGGAGGCTTCGAGCATGATGGTTCGATTATAATCCATCACAACAATACAAAAACTTCGCCATAGAGACAATTCTCAATACAATCATGTCGCCGCGAGGCGCTCTTGGTTTTAGCCGAAGCAGTCTCCCAGTAAGTAGGAGATTGCTTCGTCGGAAAGAACAAATGCCCTCCTCGCAACGACATCATCTTATACAATGATCCCACTCCACTTACACATTTCAGGTTTTCTTTCGTATCGCGATCCTGTTGAATTGGATTTCAACTCGTTCGATCTTGCGTGCATCTCGGGTCACAACGGCGCGGGGAAGTCATCGCTGTTAGACGCGATTACGTGGAGTCTGTTCGGCGAGGCGCGCGGCAAAAGCAGTGACGTGATCAACCTGCATGCCGACGTGAAAGCCGCCGAGGTGATCCTCACGTTCAAGCATGAGGAAAATACGTATCGCGTGCAACGGTCGTTGCCGAGAGGGAAAAGTACGGTGTTGGAGTTTCAGATTCTTAGCCATCACCCTCACCCTAGCCCTCTCCCTCAGGGAGAGGGGACTTGGAAGCCTCTTACCGAAAAAACAACGCGCGACACGCAGGCGCGGATCGAACAGACGTTGCGGCTGGATTATGAAACGTTCGTCAACGCGTCGTTCTTTTTGCAAGGCAAAGCCGATCAGTTCACGCAACAGAACGCAAGCAAGCGCAAGGATGTGTTGAGCAATATCCTTGGGCTTGAAATTTGGGATGAATACAAAAATCGAACCGCCGAGCGACGAAAGGAGATCGAGTCGGAGGTCGGGACGATTGACGGGCGCGTGGCGGAGATAGACGCGGAACTCGCCGAGGAAGAAACGCGAAAGATTCGGCTGGGGGAACTTCAATCGTCGCTGAAACAGTTGTCGGCGGCGCGAGAGGCGCAAGAATCCGTGATGCAAAATTTAAAACGGAACGCGGCATTGGTGGAGGAGCAACGTAAGATGACATCCACGCTCGCGGCGGGACTCGAACGCTCACGCGCGGCTCTCGTCACATTAGAGAGTCGACTCGCCGAAAAAGAGTCCGATCGCGCCTCGTATGCCGATCTCTTGAATCGCGCAAAGGAGATCGAAGCGGAGTACAAGTCGTGGCAGAAGGCGCGGAGAGAATTAGAGAATTGGGAGAAGACCGCATCGCAGTTCCATGAACATCAAAAAGAACGCGCGCCTTTGCAGGAACGAATCGCGGTGGAGAAAGTGAA
>JAXLVX010000002.1:0-124971 GCA_046328795.1 Anaerolineales bacterium
AGGTCGCCCATTTGAATAGCGGAGCGAAGCCGCTGGGCGAGTTCTTCGCGTCGCGCCCCGGTCAGTTCTGCCAACTCCGCTTTGAGTTTTGCCTCCCCTTCGGGCGTGAGATACATTTGCTGGGTCATTTGAAATCCTATGGCTTTTCGAGTGGGTTGAACAATTTCTGATGTTCTTCTATGGCGAAGCGATCGGTCATGCCGGCGATGTAATCGCAGATCGTGCGTTCGAGTCCGCGCTTTTCGATGAAGAACTGCGCCGCGTCGGGGAGCATCGTTGGTTCCGCCTGATACGCATGGAATATCTCGGAGATCAACCGCTCCGCTTTGACCTGCATCCGCGCGACGCGATAATGGCGGTAAAGTTTTTTGTAGAGGAAGTCTTTCAATTCGCGGTTGCGTCGCTGCATGTCTTCGCTGTAGCCGATCACGTTGTGCTTCAGTTTCTGAAGATCGAGCGCGGATTTTGCCTTGCTCTCTTTCAGGCGTTTGTCGGTCGCCTCGACCATGTCCGTGACCATGATGCCCACGAGTTGGCGGATCATGCGATGGCGTTCCATTTCATCTAATTCGGGTCCGCGCCAGTTGTAGGTCTCGCGCAGAATCTCCCACAACGCGATCCCGTCCAATTGTTGAGGCGAGATCATGCCGGAGCGCAAGCCGTCATCGAGATCGTGCGTGGTGTAGGCAAGTTCATCGGCGACATTGGCGATCTGCGTTTCAAGGTTGCCGCGCAGGTCGGGATTGAAATCGCGCGCGTCAGAAATATCATATTCGGATTCGTGCTTGACCATTCCCTCGCGCACTTCCCACGTGAGGTTCAAGCCGGGGAATTCGGGATAACGCTGTTCGAGTTCGGTTACGATGCGCAGGGACTGTTTGTTGTGATCGAAACCGCCGTGATCTTTCATCAACCGCGCCAGAACCACCTCGCCGGAATGCCCGAACGGAGAATGCCCGAGATCGTGCGCGAGGCAGATCGCCTCGACGAGGTCTTCGTTGCCGCCTAGGGCGCGGGCAAGCGTCCGCCCGATCTGAGCGACTTCGAGGGTGTGAGTCAGCCGGGTGCGGAAGTAGTCGCCTTCAAAGTTGATGAAGACCTGCGTCTTGTATTCGAGGCGTCGAAAGGCTGTCGTGTGGAGAATCCGATCGCGGTCGCGTTGAAACGACGTGCGATACTCCGGCTCGCTATCGAGGTAGGCGCGTCCTTTAGTATCCTTGCTTCGCATTCCGTACGGCGCAAGGCTTTTATCTTCGATCTCTTCGAGTTGCTGGCGATTAAACATGATAAGTTGCCCTTACCCCAACCCTTTCCCGGTGGGAGATGGGATGAAATGAGGAAACAATGGGGCGAGAGGGGGTCGAACCCTCACGGTATCACTACCGACGGATTTTAAGTCCGTTGCGTCTGCCGATTCCGCCATCGCCCCGACGGAGTGATATTCTACCTTTATTTTGAAATGCTTTCCAGCCGCGACGTATTATCTTTGTCCATGCGATTCCTGTTGCGCCAGTCTTTGACCGCGAATGGAAGATAGAGAAGTAAGCAAGTGATTATGCCGATGATTTCCATGTAAAGAATGTAGAGGGGCCGATCGGGGAGCAGGGTGAGCAGACTGGGAGTGTTCGGTTTGTAGTTGATCATCAGATAATTACTTCCGATGGCAGTGTTAATGAAATAGACAATGACAACATAGATGTTCATCCAAACCGCTACTCTGACGATTGATCTCCACGTGGGGCGAAAGCCTTCTACGACGGTCATATAAATTCCCGAGGTGACGATCAATCCGTGCGAGATGAAGGTTTGGAAGAATCGAAAATGAGGAAAGCCGTAGATGCCGAGGTCGGGCGTGATCAACGCTTGAATCGCGCCGCCGATGCCGAGAAAGTACATGAACTCGTATATCGCGTAATTCTTTGTGACCAGCATCAGCGCGCCCGTCCACACCAGCAGACTGCACAGGTGTAGCGGAAGCATAGTTTGGATCGTCCACGTGCCGACAGAGTAATTCCATGCGTGCCAGAGAATCTCGTTGCATAATAAGATCAATGCCAGCGTCCAGCGGATTCTGCTTTTCGTTGCGTCGCTCGCGTTCTTGAATCGAAGCAGGAAAAGATTCAGCAGGAGAATGAAAGTCAACGCGCTGATGTGCGCGGCGCCGAGGAACTCGAAGGCCGGACCGGTATAATTGGCGGCGAAGTATTCTGTCATATCACTATTGTACAATGCGTTAAGGATAATGGTTGTTCTGTGGGATAGTTCAGCATTACAATGCTTGCTTCTACTGAATGGAACTGTGGCGAATTATTGATGTCTACCAAATACATAAGACAGGTCTTAGTTCAATGCCTGGTTTCAGGTATTGTATTGTGGATATTGGGATGCAATGCGATTTCCAGCATAAAAAGCGCCGTAACCCCGAATCCTAATAGCTTGCCTATCAGAAGCGCTGATATCACCATGGACTTAGATCAGCGCGAGGAATTTTTTGCGCAAATACAAGGCTTTGCCGATCAGCATTCTCTCGAGCCAAGATCAACTTTTCACGATGCAGACAAGAAAAGTTTTATCATAGTTTTGGATGGTGACAACTTCCAAATATCGGCTCTTTTCCCACTTATACACCCCAAGAGAAATTAACATCTTTTTTTATAATAAAGCCTTCCCTCCAACATCTCAAGAGTGCTTTCGACGTGTTATACAATGACTTCAAGAACTTTCTGAAGGAAGTCCCGAATATTCAAATTAACGAAAAGCTACCAAGCTTGAGAGTAACGATGGATGAAAGCCGAGAGAAAACTTTTCAATGAGTTATTTACTCCGCCAAAAGATTTTGCAGATCAACACCTCTCGGATTTACAGTATCTTCTTACGATCCGAACATACACACTTTTCTGGTTGAGATGGATGATGGTTTTCAATTGACCATAGATGCTGTGCGGAACGTTCCAAGGGAAATGAATATCCAGTTTCATATTCATTATGCAGACAATGGAGAACCAACGTCAATATCCAAAAAGACAATAGAAGAATTATACGATAGTCTCAAAAGCTATTTTGGGAACTCCCGAATGCGTGACCATTGAAGAATTGAAGTAAGTAATACTTCCCACGCACGCAATGTGGAGACTTGCGTTGAACTTGTCGAAAAGCAAATCGTAACGAGTCAAAGAAACAAAAACCGAAGACGGGCATCGGTTCTTTCGTATCGTCACTGGCGGTCCCGACGGGATTCGAACCCGCGATCTCGGCCTTGACAGGGCCGCATGTTAGGCCGCTACACCACGAGACCATTTATCATACTCTTTAGAGTACGAACAGCGGGCGAGAGTTTACCATGCGAAAATTAACGTGTCAATACGCCCAGTCATGATACAGCGCGGGATCGGTAGGCGTTAAACCCGATGGATCGTGCACATACCCAATCGCCCTCGTGCGCCCAGTTGTACAACCAATGCGAATCGCCGACGGATAGATTCACGCATCCATGCGATTGAGGGTAGCCGAAGCGCGTGCGCCAGTATGCGCCGTGCAACGCGCGGGCTTTATCAAAGTACATCGTCCATGGGACGTTATCGAGGTAATAAAAATCGGTGGGGTCGCTGTTGCGCATCGTCTCGGTCTCTTTCTTTTGATAGATCTGGAAGAGACCCGGGCGCGTCCAGAACGGTTCGAGTCCGCTGGCGATGACGGTGGCGAAGACCAGTTGATTGTTATCGTACACGGCGAGCGTTTGCTCGGCTAGGTTCACGTCAATCCAGCGACCGTTGGTCACGCCTTCGGAGGCGCGGCGGCTGGCGTGACCACAGCAACTTTGCGCGCCTCTACCCATTGATCTGACCGGATCAGATCTTAATCCGCGCCATCCACATTGACCGTGTCATAGACCTGAAACATATCCGTAAACGGATTGAGGAACGAGCCGCTTTCTGCGGTATAGTAGCCGGGCGCGAGTTTAATGGGAATGTATTCAAACGACCAACCGAACGCATTGAACGGCGTGGACTTGAACTCGAGTCCTTGGTATGCTGAGATCTCCGAGACACGCGCTCCTTTGCCGATAATCCAGCCTCCGCCGGGGAGCATGTAGTAGATGCCGCGACCGGTGTCCACGCGGTCAATGTAACTGACGTATACAAAGCCCGGAGCATAGGATGTGCCAGTCTCATTGCCTGCGGGCGAGTCTAAGACGGGAACGTAATCCTCAGCGAGGTGGAAGTAACGATAAGGTAACTGCGTCAGGTTGAAGTCCGGTTTGCGAACCGAGAGGGGACGAGGAGGAAATGTGAGTCCAAGAGTCGCCATCTCCGTGATGTACGCGGAAGGTCCGAGCGGAAGACAGTCACCGGGCGGCGCGAGGTAGACATCCGGCGGGCAGACGATGGCGCCGCTCTCCCCCTCCGCATCCGCTTGCGCGAACGCAGGCGATCGGATATCAAGACTCAGGCTTAAGATCAGCAGGGGAATAACAAAGAGAAGTCGTTTCATTGCGCAGAATTATAACGGATGCAGGCAAGTCGTTTCTCCAGCTGTATTGCCCCTTGACAGAATTCTCGCCCGGCTCTAAAATTTAGGCATACCTAATTTTTGATTTAGCCCAAAACGGAGAATACATGAGCGCAAAATTCACACGAAGAGATTTTCTCAAAGCAGGCGGGTTGACGATCCTTGGAGCGGCAGGCATCAACGCGCTCGCAAACAGCAGGCACGAACACGCAAACAAGACGAAAGTTTTTGCCGCGCCCGCTTCACAACACGATGGACACGGCGGCATCATGCCCGGCACAGTTGGCGAAGTGGATCACGAAGCGAACGGATTCAACCCGGACGAAATTTTGACAGATTTCGATTACGGCGAAGTTTCCACCCTGCCCAACGGACAAACCCTGCGCGAATATAGAATTATCGCGCACAACAAAGATATCGAGGTTGTCCCGGGCATCGTGTACCCCGCATGGGTCTACAACGGACGCATCCCCGGTCCCACGCTCCGCGCCACAGAAGGCGACCGAATTCGGATCGAGTTCGTCAATGGAAGCAATCATCCGCACACGATGCACTTTCACGGGTTTCACCCCGGCAACATGGACGGCGTGCCCGGTTCAGGTCCGGGCGGAAACGTTTTGCCCAACGAATCATACATCTATGAATTTGATGCGGAACCGTTCGGGCTTCACCTCTATCATTGTCACGCGTTTCCTCTTGCGCGTCACATCGCCAAAGGACTCTACGGCACATTCATCGTTGATCCCAAAGGCGGGCGTCCGCGCGTGGATCGCGAGATGGTGATGGTGATGAGCGGCTTCGATGTGGACTTCGATGATGCGAACGACTTTTACGCGGTCAACGCGATTCCCTTTCATTATCAAAATCATCCGATTCAAATTAAAGTCGGCGAAACAATTCGCATCTATCTCGTGAACATCCTCGAGTTCGATCTCATCAACTCGTTTCACTTGCACGCAAACTTTTTTCAATACTATCCCACTGGCACAAGCCTCACCCCCTCCGAGTTCACCGACACGATCATTCAAGGGCAGGCACAGCGCGGCATCCTTGAATTCAGTTACAAATATCCAGGCATGTACATGTTCCATGCGCACGTGACGGAGTTTGCGGAACTCGGCTGGAATGGCATGTTCGAAGTGACGGAATAGAGGCGCATCATGACTCACTCGACCGAACCCACACGCTTCACCTTTCGGACCTTCGTCCTGCTTCTGCTCCCCATCCTTCTCCTCGCCGGGGTGATCGCGCTCTTCCTCTCCACCGGCGGCGGACTCGACCTCGATTCAGCCGCGCCTGTCGAAAGCCTCGACATCGAGCGTTACAACCTCCAGCAAGACATGATCGAACTCCACGTCCGCAATACGGGACCCGAAGAAATCACAATCGCGCAGATCGTCGTCAACGAAGCGGTGATGCCGTTCACAGTTACGCCGAACATCACCATTCCGCGCCTCGGACGCGCAGTGATCCACATCCCTTATCCATGGAATTACGGCGAAGCATACGGGATCAATGTCTTCACCACTAATGCAATTGGATTTGTCGTTGATATTCCCGTTGCGTTCGAAACTCCGCAACCTGACGCGGCGACATTCTGGGGCTTCACATTGATCGGTTTATACGTCGGCGTGATCCCCGTGTTTCTCGGCATCTTCTGGTTCCCCGCCTTGCGGACTCTCGGTCGCCGCACGATGACCTTCCTCATGGCGGCAACGGCTGGCTTGCTCATCTTCCTCGGCTTGGACACGCTCGCCGAAGCGTTGGAATTTGCGGCTGACGTGCCAGCCACATTTCAAGGTATTGGACTCATTGGCATCGGCGCGGTTGCAACTTTCCTTTTGCTTGACGCCATTTCAAAGATCGCTAAACACATCTGGCGACGAATCACAGCGGCGTTTATCGGTCGCGTTCATCATCGCGGTAGGAATCGGATTCCACAACCTCGGCGAGGGACTCGCCATCGGCGCGGCTTACAACGTTGGCGAAATCGCATTAGGAACATTTCTCGTCGTCGGCTTCATCATCCAAAACATCACCGAAGGACTTGGCATCATCGCCCCAGTGTTGCGAGATAGACCAACAATCGGACGACTCGCAGTGATGGGATTGATCGGCGGCGCGCCTGCCATCCTCGGCGCATGGATCGGCGGTTATGCTCCCTCGCCATTCCTCGCTGTGTTGTTCCTCGCCATCGGCGCGGGCGCGATCTTCCAAGTGACCTACGAGATCGCAAAACTGATTCAAAAAGACACCCAACGCGAAGCCATGCCCATGACCGTCTTCAGCGGCGTGTTGACAGGCATGATGCTGCTTTGGGTGACGGGATTGTTGATTAAATAAGAACCTTGCGAAGGTTTTGAACCTTCGCAAGGTTACAAAAAATATTATGGAAACTATTCTCCTCCCCCTCCGCATTTCTGGATTACTTGCCTTCCTCGGCGCGTTCCTCTACGCCATCGGCGATGTGCTTTTGCTCGCAAGCAAAGTGAATCTCGACGAGTATCCCAAACTCAAACCGTTTGTCAAACTGCTTTCCGATGCAGAAAAGATGATCGTGCTTTCGCCCAATCGAATGATCTGGGGCGCGTTGCTCGGCGTTTTTGCAACTCCGTTATATGTTGCTGGATATTGGCACATTTACAAAGGCTTGGGCGGCGCGAATGCCTCCGCCGCGCTGGCAGTTGTCGGCTTGTTCGGAACCGCATCCATCATCGGCGCGTTCGTCCACGGCACGTTTTACTACATGGGCGAATACGTCCACGCGTTGAACAACGTCAGCGAAGAGTCGCAGGCGGTGATCGTCAAGATGATCGAACGGCACAAAAAAGTTTTGATCATCTCGTACGCGCCTGTGATGATCTTCATCGTGATCGCATCCATTTGGTTTTCGATCTTGGTTGCATCGGGTCAAACCTCATTCCCAGCATGGATGACCTGGATCAATCCGTTCACGCTGACCATCGCGTGGCTGATCGTCAAACGCATCCTGCCGCAATTTTTGCGCGACGCGACAGAGGGCGCAGGCTTCAATATCGCGTTCATGGTTTTCTTCGCCTGCACAACACTCACACTTTGGAGCGGCTAATGGAACAAACACTCACCATCTCAATTCAGGATTACCTGAAACACATTTACGAGTTGACCGATCACGGCGCGCCCGCCAGCACGAACGCGCTCGCGGAGCGACTCAAGATCAAGCCCGCGTCGGTGACGGGCATGATTCAAAAACTTGCGTCATCGAAGCCGCCGCTTGTTGAATATCAAAAACATCAAGGCGTGACGCTCACGAAAGATGGAAAGAAAGCCGCGCTCGAAGTGATTCGTCATCATCGCTTGCTGGAGGCGTGGCTCGTGCAAACGCTTGGTTATTCGTGGGACGAAGTGCATGACGAGGCAGAGCGGCTCGAACACGTGATCTCGGAAGATTTCGAGCGACGCATCGCCGCGGCGATGGGACATCCGCTTCGCGACCCTCATGGAGAGTTGATCCCCACCGCCGATCTTAAGATGCCGCTGGACGATTCGACTCCGCTCTCCGCGCTTCGACCGACTCAAACTGGCACAGTCCAATGCGTCAAAGCCGCGGACGATGAGTTACTCCGTCATCTCGAAACACTCGGCATCACGCCTGGCGCTCAGATCGAAGTGAAAGAGTATTCGGCTTATGACCATAATCTAACCATCAAAGTTGGGAAGAAAACTTCCGTGCTGGGATTGAACATCACGAGCAAGATATTTGTAGAAGAGAGTTAAAAGCCTTGTAGGTCAGGCTTGTAGCCTGACAGTTTGTATTGGTGAAAGTTGATAATTATGTTTGAACACGCAATTTTATTTTCCTCACTACCATCGGTCAGCCCAATCGAGATTCTCACCGTCATCACGATTGCAAGCCTTGCCTACTTTGTAGTCTTCAAGAAATTTGAAAAGCACGTGCCGATGCGAAGACGAATAGTCAAACTGCTCATTGTTGTCGGCGTACTTTCGATCATTGGCATTGTATTTAGCAGATACGCGTTCTGGGGAATGATCGGACTAATGACGATAGGTCAAATTTATGTGCATGGCGTCTATTTCCCCAAATATGGAGTTAACGGCTGGACAGCCGAACCGTACGACAAATATATAGAATTAACAGAAAGAATGAAAGGTAACAAATGAAAAGGTGGTTTCGACTGCTTGCGTTCAACCACCGAATTCTAAAAGGTATAAAACTATGAACGAAAACATTTTCCGCGTTATTGCCGCGCTTGTCCTATTCACAGGCATCGGCATCTCAGGCTACTTCCGCCGCAAAGCGGATCGAGAATCAGGTGAAACCGTCTCCCGCAAAGCGGATGGCTCGATGATGATGAACTTCATCCGCATCGGAGGTTTGATCCTCTGGTTGAGCCCAATTGTATATCTTATCAATCCCGCGTGGATGGCGTGGTCAAAGATCGGCTTGCCTGAATCAATCCGCTGGCTTGGCGTTGGACTCGGAATCCTGTGTATGTTCGGCATTTACTGGCTCTTCAGCAGTATCGGGAGCGGGATCACTCCCACCAGCGCGACGCGCAAAGAACACAAACTGGCGACAAACGGAATTTACAAATATATCCGTCATCCGTTGTACACGATCGGTTCATCATTCATCCTGTCTTTTGGCATGATGGCAGACAACTGGTTTATCGCGCTGTTTGGAATTCTGGCATTCATCCTCATGGCGATCCGTACGCCAAAAGAGGAAGCCAATCTCATTGAAAAATTCGGCGACGAGTATCGAGAATATATGAAGCGCACAGGTCGCTTTTTGCCGAAACTGTTCTAATACTCATCTCAAAAATGTCACCCTGAGTGGCGCGAGGCGCCACGAAGGGTCTCTACTGCCAACACAAGAGACTCTTCGGTCGCAAACCCCGCTCTCTCACATCGTCCCGATGTTCTTCGGGAGAGTGACATGGTATTGTCTCAAATCCTTTATCCCTCAAGCATCGAAGCACAAATATGAAAAAACATACCCAAAATTCCCTCTCAGAAGTACATGAATCCGTAATCGTGCCAGCCAAAGCCTCCTCGTGGAGACGCTGGCTGGCGATCACCGGCCCCGCCTTGATGGTATCCGTCGGCTACATGGATCCGGGCAACTGGGCAACTGACATCGCCGGGGAAGCCGCTATAGCTACGCTCTGGATCTGTCTTATTGATGTCAAACCTTATGGCGATCCTTTGCAAAGTTTAGCCGCTCGGCTTGGCATCGTGAGTCGCCGCGACTTGGCGCAGGTGTGTCATGAAGATTACCTGCCTATTGTAAACATCCCGCTTTATATTCTTGCAGAGATCGTCATCGTTACATGCGATCTGGCAGAAGCTTTCTATCGGCTCGGCTATCGCCCTGCAACTGCTTTTTCGGCATCCTGCTCATCTATGGCGTGATCCTCACCGCGCTGGACACGCTTCTGCTTTTGTTGCTTCCTGCACGCAGGCATCCGCAAAATTGGAAAGCGTGGTCATTGCATTGGTCGGGACCATCGGCGTCGCCTTCTTCATTGAGATCTTATTAGGCAGACCTGATTGGGTCGGCATCGTTCACGGATTCGTCCCATCCCTGCCCGACGCGACCGCGTTATATATTTCCATCGGCATTTTAGGCGCGACCGTGATGCCACACAATCTATATCTTCATTCATCTCTCGTTCAAACCCGCAAGCGCAAGATCGGGCGCGACAGCGACGAGATCAAAAAGACCCTGCGCTGGAACACGATTGACACATCGTTGTCGTCGCTCAATATCGCCTTCTTTATCAACGCGGCAATTCTGGTCATGGCGGCTTCGGTCTTCCACAGAAACGGCTATTTTGCGGTGGCAGAGATTCAAGACGCGCACCGCCTGCTCGAACCTCTGCTCGGAGCGTCCATCGCGCCGATCGCGTTCGCCATCGCGCTTCTCGCCTCGGGACAAAGTTCCACCATCACCGGCACGCTCGCCGGTCAAATCGTGATGGAGGGCTACCTCAACCTGCGGATTCGCCCCTGGCTGCGCCGCCTCATCACCCGACTTCTGGCTGTCATTCCAGCGATACTGGTCATCGCCCACTTCGGCGAAAACGCCACAGGCGCGATGCTCGTGCTGAGTCAAGTTATCCTCTCACTGCAATTACCGTTTGCGATCATCCCGCTGATCAACGCGGTCGCCGACAAACGCCGCATGGGAGAGTTCAGCATCAGCCCCAAGATAAAAGTTTTGGCGTGGGTCGTGGCGGGGATCATTTTGTCGCTGAACATCAAACTGATCGTTGACCAAATCGGGACGTGGATCGCAGACGCGGGAAGCGACGCGTGGATCGTCAAAGCAACCATAATCGAGCGACCTTTTACTGGGTTGCTATTGCTTTACGTTATCGCTCATCCATGGCTAGATAAAAACGGATTCCGCATCGGAAGCGTTCATCGCCAAGCCGCGCAAGCCATAAACCCTATTCAACCACCTCCGCCCTATCAGCATGTCGGCGTCGCGTTGGATTTTTCAGGCAAGGACGAAAAATTGCTCACGGAAAGTCTGCGCTTCATCAACAAAGCACAAACGGAAACTGGACGCTCCTGCACGTTGTCGAAAGTCCAGTAGCAAGAAGGCTAGGCGCCGAAGGCGAAGATCCTGAAACCCTCGCCGACCGCGAACGCCTGGAAAAGTTGGTTTAAATGATGAAAGGGAACAGAATCAAAACGGAGTGGCAGATCGGAAGCGGCGAACCTGGCAGAGAACTAGCAAAGATGATCAACGCTTCAAATATAGAAATGATCGTGGTCGGCGGACACGGCCAATATCAGCGTCTCTGACCTAATCCACGGAACGGTCATCAGCGATCTGCGCCATCACATCAAAGCCAGCGTAGTCATCGTGCCGATCGGCGACTGACAGAGAACTAACCACCTGACAGGTTGGCAAAATCGGGTGGTCGAGTAGCCGCGAATGCTCTTTGAGCGGCGTATCGAGACCACATCATCAAAATTACTTCTCTTATGTTTTTTTACCGTTCCTTTGGTCTCGATACGGCGGCGGGGGCAAGTAACATTTCAAAGAAAAATAGTTTTCCGCCGCCTACTCGACCAACGTGTGCTTTGAAAACAAAAGTGTCAGGCAGCTAGATAGAGAATAAACCTTGTCCCTTGACAAGGTTTATTTACCGAAGTAATATATGAACACTTGCTCAGATATTCAATAATATGAAACTCACCGAACTCAAAGCCATTCAACTTGCCGAACTCTTCAGCGCCCTCAGCGACGCCAGCCGCGTGCGGATCATTGCCCTGCTCCTTGACGGCGAGATGGGCGTCGGCGCGCTCGCCGAAAAACTGAACATGACCGAATCCGCCGTGTCACATCAACTGCGCGGACTGCGTCAGATGCACCTCGTCCGCGCGCGCAAAGATGGCAGGCAGGTGTTCTATCGCCTCGACGACGATCACGTCGAGAAACTCTATCGCATGGGTCTTGAACACGTGGATCATGGTTAATGTGTAGTTACCACGTAGTGACGACGGTCGTCAGCATCACGGGCAAAAGCGACTGAAGTCGCTACTACATCATAGAGAAACAGGAATCCATTCATGGAACAACCATAGACATTGACATCCCCCTATTACTCCCAGGCGTTGAGAACGAGAAAGACGAATGCCTCATGCGGCTCGAAGCGGCGTTTCAAGGCAAAAAGGGAATCATCCGCGCCCACGTTGAACGCGATAAATCGCCCATTGACCTGTGCCTGCATTACGACCCCAACCTGTTGACTCTTTCCGACGTGAAGCGACTCGCCGAACTTGCAGGCGCGCAGATCGTCAATCGCTATCATCACGAATCGATTCCCATCGAAAACATGGATTGTTCCGATTGCAGTCTCGTCATCGAGCATAGCGTTGGGCGCATGGAAGGCGTGCTGTCGGTCAACGTCAACTACCCCACTGAAAAATGTGGATCGAATACGACAATCACAAGGTCAATCGCGCCGCCATCGAAAAGCGAGTCCGCTCGCTGGGGTATCAAATTCCGCTCAATGAATTTCAGGCAAATTTACAAGAGAACAGAGAATTATGCTGTTCAGCCTTTTATCAGGCTTGTTTCTGCTGATCGGCTGGCTCGGCGGCACATTCTTTAGCTTCCCTTCATTCCTCAGCATCGGACTCTTCGCCGTAGCATATATTTTAGGCGGATGGGATGTCTCGCGTCACGCATGGCACGCGCTCCGCGAACGACGCTTGGACACAGACGGTCTCATGGTTGTCGCCGCGATTGGCGCGGCATTTCTCGGCGAGTTTGCCGAAGGCGCTCTGCTTCTCTTTTTATTCAGCCTCGGTCACGCGCTGGAAGAACGCGCATTAGATCGCGCTCGTTCCGCTGTCCGCGCATTGGCTGACCTTGCGCCAAAAACCGCATTGGTGAAACGCGACGGCAAAGAGCAGGAACTGCCCGTCGAGTCTCTGCAACTCGATGATGTCGTCATCGTCCGCCCTGGCGTGCGAATCCCCGTTGACGGAATCATCCTCGACGGGAATTCTGGCATTGATCAATCTTCGGTGACAGGCGAATCTCTGCCCGTTGACAAAACGGTTGGCGATCAAGTGTTCGCCAGCACGGTCAACGGCGAAGGCGCATTGGAGATCAAAGTGACGCGCCTCGCAAAAGATTCAACGCTTGCGCGCGTGATGAAAATGGTCGAAGAGGCGCAAGCGCAAAAATCGCCAACCCAGCAGACCGTCGAGAAATTTGAACGGGTCTTCGTCCCCGCCGTGCTGATCCTCACCGCGCTCGTCATCGTCATCCCGCCGCTGTTCGGCTTCCCGTTCCGCGAATCATTTTTACGCGCGATGACTTTGCTCGTCGCCGCGTCGCCATGCGCCCTCGCGCTCGGCACACCCGCCGCAATTCTCGCGGGCGTCGCGCAAGCCGCGCGAAACGGCGTGCTAGTCAAAGGCGGCGCGCATCTTGAAAATCTCGGTTTGCTCAAAGCCATCGCCTTCGACAAAACTGGAACCGTGACTCACGGTCAGCCCGAGGTGACGGATGCGGTTGTGTTCCCAGCCTCAGCGTGGAAAGAAGCGGATTTATTATCCACCGCGGCGGGAGCGGAATCGCGCTCGGCGCATCCGCTGGCGCAAGCGGTTGTGCGCGCGGCTCAGACGCAGGGTCTGCCTGTCTCGCCAGTGGACGACATGGAGTCGCTGACGGGACGCGGCTTGAAGGCGATGATGAACGGCAAAACGATTTGGATCGGCAATCAAAAGTTGATGAACGAAGCGGGCGTCGCGCTTTCATCCGAATCAATTTCACGCGCCGAGGCGTTGCAAGGACAAGGCAAGAGTTTGATGTGGGTCGCTGAAAATAAAACCGCGATTGGCTTGATCGCATTGGCAGACACGTTGCGAAAAGAAGCCGCGCCGACGATGACCGCGCTCAAGAGATCGGGCGTGACGCACACCATCATGCTGACGGGCGATAACGCGCGTTCGGCATCCGCGATTGCAAATGAAGTTGGTCTCACCGAATTTCGCGCCGATCTCATGCCCGAAAATAAATTGACCATCATCCGCGAACTCGTGAAAGAGTATGGGCAAGTCGCCATGATCGGCGACGGCGTCAACGACGCGCCCGCGCTCGCCAACGCCACCGTTGGCATCGCAATGGGCGGCGCAGGAACAGATGTTGCTTTGGAGACTGCCGATGTTGCGTTGATGGGCGATGATCTTTCTAAATTGCCCTTCGCCGTCGGCTTGGGACGCGCCACACGCGCGATCATCATTCAAAATTTATCTATCGCGCTCGGCGTGATCGCGTTGCTCATCATCACTTCGGTAACAGGCATCATAAGCATCGGCATCGCCGTTATTTTCCACGAAGGCAGCACGCTGATCGTTGTGGCGAATGCGTTGAGGTTGTTGAGATATAAATGAGAAAACCTTGCGAAGGCTCCGAGCCTTCGCAAGGTTCACACCCTAACTAGGAGAATCCATGCCCGTCGCAAAATTTCATCCGTTGAAGTTCGCCGAATATCCACCCGAAGAAATGATCCAACGCGCAACAGACTTCCGCGCGCACATGCAACAACGCCGCACGGTTCGACATTTCTCAAACAAACCCGTTCCGCGCAAAGTGATCGAGGAGTGTCTCGTCACGGCGGGCACTGCGCCGAACGGGGCGAACTTACAGCCCTGGCATTTCGTTGTGGTCAGCGACCCGAAAGTAAAACATGAAATCCGCGTGGCGGCGGAGGAAGAAGAAAAGGATTTTTATCAGCGCAAAGCGCCGAAGGAATGGCTTGAAGCGCTCGCCCCGCTCGGCACGGACGAACACAAGCCGTTTCTCGAAGACGCCCCTTATTTGATCGCCATCTTTGGAAAGAATCATAGTCAATTACCCGATGGGCGAAAAGTGAAAAATTATTACGTCCATGAATCGGTTGGGATTGCCACAGGCTTTTTGATCGCGGCGATCTATAACGCGGGCTTGGTCTCGCTCACGCACACCCCCAGCCCAATGGGATTCCTCAACGGCATTCTGAACAGACCGTCAGATGAAAAACCGTTCCTTTTGCTGGTAACAGGCTTCCCGGCGGATGATGCGGAGGTCCCCTTCATCACGAAAAAACCGCTGGAAGAAATTGCGACTTTTATTTAGAAGTCATCTCAACAATGTCATGCTGAGCGAAGCGAAGCATCTCTACCACCAAAATTCGAGACTCTTCGGTCGCAAACCCCGCTCCCTCAGAGTGACATGGTGACTTTGAGAAAAATCCTAGCCAGTCTCTAGTCTCCAGTCTCTAATCTACTCATCCCCCGCCATCAACTTAATCCGTTCCCACGGCTTCAAACCTTCATCCTCCGCCAGCAGACTCTTCAAATCGAACAACTCGTCGCGCAGGGCGGCGGCTCGTTCGAACTCGAGATTCTTCGCGGCTTCTTTCATCTGCTTTTCCATCTCGTGGATGATCTGCTTTAATTCGTTGCGCGGCAGATCGCCCGCTGATCTTGTTTTGTACTCGCCGCGCATTTCACTCACAGCCTTCTGCGAAAATTCCTCAGTAAGGTCGTGGATGGCTTTGTGAATGCTGATCGGCACGATGCCATGCTCAGTGTTGTATTTCACCTGCTTGGCGCGGCGGCGATTCGTTTCGTCAATTGCGCGTTTCATCGAGTCGGTCATCTTGTCGGCATACATGATCACGCGCCCGTTGACATGACGCGCCGCGCGACCGATCGTTTGAATGAGCGCGGTCTCCGAACGCAGGAAACCTTCTTTGTCCGCGTCCAAGATTCCGACCAGCGACACTTCGGGCAAATCCAAGCCTTCGCGCAGCAAGTTGATTCCCACCAGCACATCGAACACACCCAAACGCAAGTCGCGCAAAATGCCCACGCGCTCAAGCGTCTCCACTTCCGAATGCAGGTAATGAACTTTCATTCCCAACTCTTGCAGATACTCGGATAAATCTTCGGACATCCGCTTCGTCAGCGTGGTGACGAGAACCCGCTCGCCTCGTTCGACCCTCTGCCTGATCTCGCCGATGAGGTCGTCCACCTGCCCCTTCGTTGGACGCACCTCCACTTCGGGGTCAACGAGTCCCGTCGGGCGGATGATCTGCTCGACGACTTGTTCCGCGTGCTGCATCTCGTACGGTCCAGGCGTGGCGGAGGTGTAGATCGTACTCCCCATCACCTCTTCGAACTCCTCGAACTTCAACGGGCGATTATCCACCGCGCTCGGTAAACGGAATC
This sequence comes from Anaerolineales bacterium, assembly GCA_046328795.1. Classification (GTDB taxonomy): domain Bacteria; phylum Chloroflexota; class Anaerolineae; order Anaerolineales; family Villigracilaceae; genus Defluviilinea. The sequence continues at coordinate 16,255 of JAXLVX010000002.1, forward strand.
CATATTCGACAAGCGTTTCTTTTCTTGCTTTGTCGCCGTTGTACATCCCGCGGATCTGCGGCACAGTCATGTGGCTCTCGTCAATCACCAGCAGATAATCCGTCGGCAGAAAATCAATCATCGTCCACGGATGTGTGCCAGCGGCGCGGCGATCTAAATGGCGCGAGTAATTCTCGACCCCTGAGCAATAGCCGACCTCCTTCAACATTTCGAGATCGTAGCGCGCGCGTTGTTCGAGTCTCTGCGCTTCGAGGTGCTTGCCCGTCTCTTTGAAGAATTTTAGCCTGTCGTCCAACTCCGCTTCGATGTCGGCAATCGCATCTTTCAATTTATCTGCGGCGGTGAGGTATTGCTTGGCGGGATAGATCGAAACTTCATTCAGCTCGTCGTACACTTCGCCCGTCACCGAATTGAATTGCATGATGCGCTCCACTTCGTCGCCGAAGAAAGCGATGCGGAATCCTTTTTTGTCTTCGTACGCGGGGACGATCTCCAGCGTATCGCCGCGCACGCGGAACGTGCCTGTCTTCAAGTCCATGTCGTTGCGCTGATACTGCGATTCGATCAACTGGCGGAGCAACGCGTTGCGACGATACATCTCACCCACTTTGAGAGTCACAGTGCCCTTGCCGAACTCTTCGGGGTTGCCCAAACCATAAATGCACGATACCGAAGCGACGATGATCACGTCGCGCCGCGAGATCAGCGCAGTTGTAGCGGCTAACCGCAAGCGCTCGATCTCCTCGTTGATCTGCGTCTCTTTCTCGATGTACAAGTCGTGCCGCGGAACGTACGCCTCTGGCTGGTAATAATCGTAATAAGAAACAAAATACGACACCGCGTTCTCAGGGAAGAATTCTTTGAATTCGGCATACAACTGCGCGGCGAGCGTCTTGTTGTGCGCCATGATCAGCGCGGGCTTCTGCACTTCCTGAATCACGGAGGCGATGGTAAAGGTCTTACCCGTGCCAGTGGCTCCGAGCAACACTTGATTCTTTTTACCCGCGCGGACGCCGTCCACGAGTCCACGGATGGCTTCGGGCTGGTCGCCCATAGGTTGAAACGGCGCTTGAAGTTTGAAATCCATGTGAGTGTGTATCGTCCCGCAGGTTGATTAGATTGTCTGCGAATTGGGCAGAAACCCTGCGGGACGTTCTGCGAACGTACGTTCTATATTGTACCGCGAAATGTCGAGGCGTCGAGTCCGCTTTGGGAAACCGAGGCAGGCATCCCGTCGAAAAGAGGCGAGAGTATAATCGCGATGAGGTATCCATGAAAACTACGTTGAGCATTGTCGGCATCCTGCTTTTTATTCCAGGCTTGGTTTTTTTCTTGCAGGGAATCAACATCCTGCCCGGCAGTTTTATGACGGGCGATCCGCAGTGGGCGATCAACGGCGGAATCATGATGGCGGTCGGCGTGGGCATGTATCTTTTTGCAAAACGAAATGGCTGACGAGATCAAAGTCAACGACCGCGTGGAAGTCTTCTTCAAAAATCTCGATGACTGGCGCGCTGGCGTTGTCATCCGCATTGATCCGTACTCGGCGCATCGCAGTTTCATTTGGGTGCGGTTGGACGAAAACGATCGGATGATCTCTGTGCTAAACCCGAAAAACATCAGGAAAATTTAATTGGATAAAAATCCGCTTCACGCCGACGGGACGACTGGGTCGCAACATGGCGGCATGGACTCCCCCTTCAGCCTCGCCATCGCCGCGCGGCAACCGCTCTTCGACGACGCGCACAACTCAGCCTTCCGCCTCTTCAGCGGATTCGCCGAGGGCGACTCGACTCTCTCGCTCGACATTTATGCGCGGACGCTAGTGATTCACAATTACGCGGACGATCCATCGCAAAATAAATCTCATATTGAAACAACAACTAACCAATTACGCACTTCACTAAATTGGCTACGCGCTGGGATTATCAAACAGCGAAATGGACTCACGCAAGAAGATAAACGCGGCAAACTTCTCTTCGGCGATTCGCCCGACACAAAAATCAGCGAGCATGGAGTTTGGTACGCACTCGACCTGACGATGAACCGCGATGCGAGTTTTTATCTCGACACAAGTCTTCTGCGAAAATGGTTGATCGAAAACATGAGGGGCAAAACCGTGTTGAACACATTTGCTTACACGGGAAGTTTCGGCGTCGCCGCGCTGGCTGGAGGCGCGAGCCGCGTCGTCCAAGTGGATCGCAATCGCAAGTTTCTCGATCTGGCAAAACGATCGTACGCGCTGAACGGATTTCAAGTCAACGCCAAAGATTTTATCGCCCAGGATTTCTTCCCCGCCGTCAGCCGCTTCAAACATTCTAAACAGTTTTTCGATTGCGTGATCCTAGATCCTCCGTTCTTTTCGTCCACATCCAAAGGCAAAGTGGATCAAGAAACAGAAAGCGCGCGGCTGATCAACAAAGTCCGCCCGCTGGTGAACGACGGCAGATATTTAGTGACCATCAACAACGCGTTGTACGTCAGCGGAAAAGAATACATGCAAACTCTCGAAGAACTATGCAAGGATGGTTATCTGAAGGTCGAAGAGTTGATCCCCGTGCCTGAACACTTCATTGGGCACCACAAAGTCGGCAAGCCCATCACTGACCCCGCGCCGTTCAATCATTCGACAAAAATTGCACTTCTACAAGTCAAAAGGAAAACATGAACAACACACAGATCATCGAAAACTTTTGGACAACGATGGGCGCCAACGATTTTTATGCCGTTGCCCAACTCCTGCACGATGAGTTCGTCCTTGAATGGCCCCAGTCAGGCGAACGCATCCGCGGCAGGGACAATTTCGCCGCGCTCAATACGAATTTCCCTGCCGAAGGAAAGTGGCGATTCAAGGTCAACACAATGGTGGCTGAAAACGATGTGGTGGTATCGGACGTCTCGGTAAGTGACGGCAAGCGGCAAGATCGCGCCATTACTTTTTCAACCATACGCGATGGAAAGATATGGCGACAAGTGGAATTCTGGCCCGAATCTTTTGAAGCGCCCGCTTGGCGCGCAAAATGGGTTGAGAAATGAATGTTTTTGAATAATCCCAGAGCCGCTCGTGCTATACTTAAATCGACATGAAAAAGAAAAAACTCACCCACGCTGGTTGTATCGTCTTCCAAGTTAAAGGCAAGCGCAAGTCTTATTTGGTGGTTTCATCCTCGACAGGCAAACATTGGATACTGCCAAAGGGACATATAGAAAAAGGGGAAACTCCGCGAAAAGCCGCCTTGAGAGAACTGCGCGAGGAGACGGGGGTTGTTGGGAAGATCGTCCAAGCGGGGTTGACGCAATCGTACTCGATGAAAGACGAAGAAGTCGTCGTTCAATACTACATCGTGCGATTCACAAAGTCCACAAAGGCTGACGAGGATCGCGCGCTTCGTTGGGAAACCCAGAAAAAGGCGTTAGAGATACTGTCATTCGATGAAGCGAAGAAAGCGTTGCGAGAATCCCTGAAGATTATTAGGCAGGTTGCATGAACACAGCCCAAGTCAGCATCGAACTTATATTGGCGGGAATCCTGACGCTGTGCGCGTTCGTCCTGCCGTTTTGGAGGGGAACGAGCATTGATCCGCAGTTCTTGCAAAACGAGGCGCTGATCGGATTTCTCGGTCTCGCTTACCTGCTTGGAGTGGTCTTCGATAAACTGGCAGATACGATGCTGACCCCCGCCGAACATTTCTTGCGAATCAAGCAAGGGGCAAAATTTCTCGACGATCATAAAACTTTCAAGGGGAAAGACCCCTTCCCGCAGAACGATCTCGAATTCAGTTTGAAAAAAGCAAAGGACGGGCGGCTGGAATGGATGAACTCGCTCAAAAGCCGCATCCGCACCAGCCGCGAATTGGCAGTGCTGGGTTTGCCCGCCGTGATGGGATTGACGATCTATCAAACCTCGCGCGCGTCATGGTGGATATTTCTGCCAGTCGCGTTGAACCTGCTTCTCTTCATTGTGACGATCGCGCTTGAAGCAAGCACATCGGATGAAGATTCGTCGGAGAAGGCGAAGCAGGCGAAATTAAAAACCAATCAACTTTCACCAGACCGCGAAATTAGGGAGTTGCAAGTTCGACAAATGAGAAGGCAGACGCACATCGCTTCCATTCCGTATTATTTGTTGCTTGCCAATTCGGTGATCACGACAGGGGTTATCGCGGTGTTCAATCTCAACAATCAATTTATCGTTTTACTTGCCGTTGGGGGAACCATCATTTCTCTGCTCGCGCTCTGGTCTTGTTTGCGGATCACGCGCACGTATTTGAAGTTTGTTGCTAGAGAAATGTCTTCGATGTTGAAAAAGTAAAATCGCAAAGGCGACATGAATGTCGCGTTACGAAATGTTTAATCGCTTTCCTTTTTGCGCGGAAAGGCAATGATGATTCCCAGCACGAGGGCGGCGAGGGTGATTGCCGCTACGCTGAGAGTCATCTCTTGGGGACTCTTCGTGGTGATCGCGATATCGGGTTGAGTTGTTGGTGATGGGGACGCGATAAACGCAATGGAGGTCGGTTGAAGGGCGGAAAAGGTTGAGGTGGGCGAGGCAGGCATCCCCTGCGGAGGAGGCGTGGCTCCTTTCATCACAAGAAGTTGCTGACCGACGTACACATCCTCCGTATTCCAATTGTTGAGTCGCTGAATCTCTTTGATGGTTGTGCCGTAGGTGATGGCGATACTCCACAAGGTTTGTCCGTACTGCACTTCGTGGATCACGTCGCCGCCCAGGTTTGCGGTTGCGATCGTAACGGGAAGCGAATATTGCGGGAGCGAGCCGTTTTGCGCGGCGAGGGTTGCGCCCGCGTTGTATGCCTGTTGCGTGAGCGGAATGCCCGTGAGGATGGCCGCCGCGTTCGATTGCATTTGCCCGCTGGTGGTTTGGAGCGCGGTCTCGATGACAAATATGTAGCCGCCTTCAGATGCGACGATGCCCGCGCCGATGTCGCTGCGATACGGCGAGAGCATCGTGTTCGTATGCGGTTCGTCGCCCAGCCATCCTTGCACCGCGTCTTGCGAGCTTTGCGCGAGGATCCAGTTTTCGGAGCGATAGCCGTCTTGATAGAGATCGCCCGAAAGCGGATAGCCCAGCGACATCATCCATTGACCAAGCGTTAGGTTGTTCGGTCGCCAGTGACCCGGCATGCCCGACGCGATTCCGTTCGCCTCATCTTGCGCGATCTGCATCAACGCGGGATGCACCGCCAGCGCGTTCAATCCGTTGGCGAGGCGCAGGGCGTTCACTTCGTTGATGAGTTCAGCGGGAGTCGGCGTGGACTCTTGCGCGTGAACAAAACGAAAAGGAAGAAGCGCAAACAGCAAAACCGAAAGAATAAGTATCGCGGCAGATTTTTGGCGTAGAAATACCACAACAAACCTCGCGGCGGAATATATGCTCATGCCGTAATTATATATCCGAAGCACCTATCCGTTTTTAAAGATGGCGTTTTTTGGCAGTTTTTAATCTGGCTTTGGCAGTTCAAAACGGCAATACTCACAGCAGATCGCCCTCGCGGAGGGCGGCTTGTACACAAGGAGAATTGCCATGAAAGTTTTCTATTTGTTTCTGATCGCGTTATTGATCGCGGGATGCGGACCTTCCGCCGAACAGATAACCGCCACCTCCGACACGGTTCGCGCACTGACCCAAACTGCCGCGCCGACTTTGACTCCCACCACCACCTTCACCCCCACGGTCGCCCCGTCGCCTACGATCACGCCAACAAAAACGCCTGAACCGATTGGCACGTTGGTTCCGCTGAGTTTATCGCTAAACAAATTAGACGGGATTTGGTACGGACTGACATCCGAAGGGAAGGAATTTGAAATCGCCATTCTGAACAATGGGGTAAGTTCAATCTTGATAGGTTTCAAAATCCCGGGGTGCGAGTCGTACAGCCCTACGTCTTCATATTATGGAAACACAGAACATTATTTAAAGAACGGCGCTTTGAAGATGTCGGATAATGGCATCACAATTAACGGCACCTTTGGTAAGGATGGGAACGCGTCCGGTCAATTCGAGGTCAATATCCCATTCTGCGAGGGGAGTTCCGAAGGCACATGGACAGCGAGATACGAAACCCCTGCGCCTCCCGACCCTGCGCTGATTGCTTTGATCCCAGATACGGCGATCACGGACGGCTTATTTGACCGAGAAGCAGGAGCGTCTAACGTGTCTGAATTTGAAAAAGCGATTGACGTTCAAAAGGACTGGTTGTTGATACGCAGTTTCGAATTCTATTTCCCTTTACCAGCAGGTTGGACTACAGAAGAGACAGGATCAGAAACCTTGATCTATTTCAGCCCAGAAATCGAAAACTCCCCAATAATAATCAGGCTTGGGATCATTTCGAGCGATAAAACCTTCGACGAATGGGTTTCGGAAGAAGAACAATCCTTACAGGAATCCAATGTATTAAAGATTCTTGATCAGGGAATAATTTCGACTAACCAGGCTTATTTTCTGGTCAATGGAACAGTGGACGTGGGAAACCGTACCATTTTAGAGTTCACATCGCGTTCTCCGGACGGTGTCTTCTACCGTTTGATCGCTTATATCAAACCTGATGAATGGAATGATTACTATGCCATCGTTCGAACGATGCTTGTCGGATGGGTTGACCTAGAACTTCAACCAATCGGGACGATGTTACCTGAGGATTTGGGTAAATAACACCAAGGCGCTGGGGGGAAATTTATAGGGAGCCTCTGAGCAAATCCAGAGGCTCCCTGGCTGTTTCTAATCGTTGCGCAGATTCGCGTTATTCTAGCCCGCGCTTGCCCACGCTTCTATCTCGACTTTATAAACTGGACTCGCCAAAGCGGCAACATACAACAGCGTACTGCACGGTTTGTGTTCACCTAGTTTAGACGCAATCAGCGCACGCCTCTTCACAGTGTCAATTTCACCGACGAGGTAATAGGTGAGTTTGATAATGTCCTTCACGCCCATATTCGCGGCTTGAAGGTTGCGGAAGATATTCTCGAGAGCCACGTCAATTTGCTCGAGCGGATCATCTGGCACAGTGCCATCCTCCCTCATACCCACCTGACCAGAAAGGATCAGGATGCGTTCATTCCCTGAAATTTCGACGTGATGCGAATACGCGGCAAGCGGTTGATGGACATTCTGCGGGTTTCGAAATTCTTTCATTGGGCAACTCCTTTTTTGTCTCTGGTGTAGGTTGCAAATATTATATAATGATTTCAGGAACAGAAAACGACCATGGACATTACCCAAACTCTTCATGTGACAAACCGCAAAGACTGGCGGAACTGGCTCAAGAAAAATTACAAGACCGAAAAAGATATTTGGCTTGTCTATTACAAAAAAGCGACAGGCAAGCTGCGCATCGAGTACAACGACGCAGTGGAGGAAGCCCTGTGCTTCGGCTGGATTGACTCCACCATCAAGAAACTGGATGAGGAAAGCACTGTCCAGCGGTTTTCACCGAGGAAGCCAAAGGCAAAATACTCGCAAGCCAATATTGAGCGTTTGCGAAGTTTGGTAGCAAAGAAAAAGATTGTAAAAGAAGTAGCGGAAACTTTGGGAGATATTCTCAACGAAGAATTTGTTATCCCGCTTGATATTTTGAAAGCGATCAAAGCCAACAAGGAAGCGTGGAAGAATTTTCAGAAGTGTTCAGACTCGTACAAGCGGATTCGCATTGCGTTCATCCACGGAGCGCGTCACCGCCCTGAGGAGTTCAAGAAACGATTGCGACACTTCATCGAGATGACGGAGAAGAATAAGATGTTTGGGTTCGGCGGGATTGAGAAACATTATTAGGAAAACAAAATGCAAACAATTTACCGTTGGACATTTAGATCGCTTTTGGCATATCTGCCCATGGGACTCTATTTTGGGCTATTTGCGACGATCATGGATTTAATGGTTTTTTCAATTTTCAGAAATATCCCACTTGCAGAAATACCGCTCATCTTTTGGTTTGTGGGCGCCGCGTCAATATTCATCAGCCTTTGCTCACTTTTTATTATTTCTTTACCTTTTGTTCAGGGATTATTTGGGTACATAAAGGTTTCTCCTGAAGGGTTGGAATATCAACGTTGGCCCTTTTCAAAAAACCATTTCAAATGAGAAAGTGTGGAAAGCATCCGCAAAGGAGTTATTAACGCCCAAACTCCTTTTTATCGGGGTGCATTAAAATATGGAAGTCTGTTAATTCGCAGAAAAAGACGGGGTTGGGAATACAAAACGATAGGTGGAACTCTTGGGTCGGCAGAATATCTTATTGTTCCAATTTCAGAATTTCAGGGATGGACTGACGGTAGCCTGGTTGCGAACCTAAAACTGTATGCACCACACTTATCCACAGAAGAATAAGCCACGTCTGCATATTCATCCACGTCCCCTCACCTCCACGCGGACAACTTCCACGCGTTGGTTGAATCCAGTTCTACCCCTCCACGCTCACGCTATCCACGATCCCCACAATGACCGAGATCACGCACCCGTCAGGGATTCCCAATATCTGCCGCGCGCCGTTCCCTTCGCGGTTGACCAGCACAGTGTCACCGATTCCCGCTTGCGAGTTATCGAGCGCGATGAAATCATCGTCAGGCTTTTCGCTATCCACAAGTAAAGGCTGGACGACGAGCAGTCTACGATTCTTGTAGTGCGCGTGGCTGATGGTGGTGACGATTGTGCCGACGACTTTGCCGATAATCATATTTTCATCATATCTCGGTGGTCGAGTAGGGCGAAGCCCGTATCGAGACCACCATGCCGTAAAGTAATTTTTGTTGCAATAATTTTCTCGAAACTTGGTGGTCTCGATACGTCCCGCGAATTGCATGCGGGACTACTCGACCACCGAGGTAACAATTAAGTAAATCTATTATTTCCAGCCTTCAACGTGTACTCAAACTCACCATCAGGCTTCACTTCCAATTCGTCCACAATCCCGACCAACGCTAAATCAATCGGCACGAACTTTTCATCTCGCATCGCGAGGGCGGCTTCGCGCGATCGGACCATCACACACAGATCGCCCGCCCCCGCGTGGACAACATCCGCGGCGACTTGCAGGACGCCGATGGGTTCGAGTCGCTTGTTCAACGGTTGGACGACGAGCAACTTCACGCCATCAGTGCCTGGATATTTAATCGTGCAAACCGCGTTTCCTTTAACGCGCCCGAAGAGCATGATTACTTCCCCCCGATTCGTACTGCGACCTGCTGAGGCGTGAGCAAACCTGCAGGACGGGTCATTTCATCCCCGTTGCTTTGAGCGTGCGCTTGATGATCGCGTCGAGCAAATGCGCGTCCACTTGATTCAAGTTTCGCCGCAACCTTTCGCGGATACGTTTTTCGAGTTCGACTCTTCTCCTGGCGGGAGGGGCTGGGGGTGAGAGTAGGCTGAGGCTGAGACAACGCCGAAGAAACTGAATCAACCTTGCCCTGAGTTTGATCGAAGGGTTTCCCCGTCGAATGAATCGGCTTCACATCCGACAAATAAGGGCGCACAGGCGCGGCGGGCGGAGAGTCATCCGCAAGCAATCCCAACGCCTGCGCTTTCTCGAACGCGAGATCGGTCAGCACAACGTCGTCATTCACCTGCAAAGATTTGACGCCGTTGTGAAAAAGTTCTTCGATATCTTTATCGGTATAAAATTTTTTGCTCATGATTTCCGAAACGTGATCTTGCCATCGGCTTCGAGTGAATCGATGATCGCCATGATGACCGCGTCCACTGGCGTGTCTTTTGTGATGTTCGTTTGCCGCGCCGACGAGCCAGACGCGGTCAGCACCAGATCGCCGACGCCCGCGTCCACCGTGTCCACAGCCACATACGGCTTGCCCGACACCGCGCCCGTTTCATCGGACTGCCGCAGGATGAGCAATTTGCGCCCGTGTAATTTTTCGTCTTTGATCGTGGCTACCGTTGTGCCGATCACTTTTGCGATGAACATTTTGACTCCATATCCTTGCGAAGGTTTTAAACCTTCGCAAGGCTGTTTAATATTTGGATGAAGAACCCGCTTCACTCTTCGGGGAGGCTTGGTCGCTCGGACCTTGAATGATCTTCACCCCTGCCGACGCGCCGATGCGAGTCGCGCCCGCTTTGATCATGCTCTGCGCATCCTCAAACGTGCGGACTCCGCCCGACGCCTTCACGCCCATCTGCGGGCCGACCGCCTTGCGCATCAACTCCACATCGTGGACCGTCGCACCGCCGCCCGCGAATCCCGTAGACGTTTTGACAAAGTCCGCGCCCGCTTCTTTCGACGTGAGACTTGCGATGGTTTTTTCTTCATCGGTCAACAACACGGTTTCGATGATCACTTTGACGATCACGCCGTGTGAGTGCGCCGCTTTGACCACGCCGCGAATATCTCTTGCCACCGTTTCGATATCACGCGCCTTCAATGCGCCGACGTTGATCACCATGTCAATTTCCGTCGCGCCTTGCTTGATAGCCGTCTCTGTTTCAAACGCTTTCGATTCGGAGGAGGTCGCGCCGAGCGGAAAACCGATCACGGTGCAGATTTTGACATCCGAGCCTTTCAGCAATTCCGCGCACAGATGCACCCATGTGGGGTTCACGCACACAGATGCGAAACCGTACTTCCGCGCTTCGTGCGAGTTGAGCGATCTTCTTGTTGCGCGGCGTCGGGCTTGAGCAGGTGTGGTCAATCATCTTGGCGACCGCCAACTCTTGCGAATCGCTCCCAGCGTGGACGAGATCTTCCCGCGCCCCCGCGCTAACCACGTTACCAACATCATCGAAACACGGGTGGACGCACAACCCATCCGCACAATCGAGTTTGCAGTGATAGGCTTCAGGGTTAAGCCCCGCGCGCTTCATCTTCCATCATCGCGGCGAGCACTTCGTGCGTGATAATTTCTACGAGTTGTTCAACGAGTTTTGGGTCGGGTTTCATTTTCATTTATACATCGGTGGTCGAGTAGCCCTGAGCGAAGCGGAGCGAAGTCGAAGGGCGTATCGAGACCACCATTTTTCATGTAGCGAATTGTTTACGTTACCTGCTGGTTTTCGATACGTCCCGCGAATTCGCACGCGGACTACTTCGACCAGCGGATTTACTATTTCAAATACATCTTCTCCACCGATTTTATCTTATCCACGCGCTTTGTGTGACGGTCGCCGCCAAAATCGGTGGTGAGCCAGACTTTGACGATCTGCTTCGCCAAATTGACTCCGATCAAGCCTGCGCCGAGGGTCAACACGTTCGTGTCGTTGTGTTCGCGGCTGTTGCTCGCGGACGAAACATCGTACGCCATCCCCGCCCGCACATTTGGAACTTTGTTCGCCACGATACAACTACCGATGCCCGCGCCGTCAATCATAATTCCGCGCCATGCGCGACCTGTCCCCACCATCTGCGCGACGGAATGGGCAAAGTCGGGATAGTCAACGGGTTCTTTGCTGTTCGTGCCAACGTCCATGACGGTGAAGCCGAGCGACTCGATCTCGGTCTTGAGGACGCCTTTCAACTCAAATCCGCCGTGGTCGGCGCCGAGGGCGACGAGTCGCTTCCCTACGGGCGAGGCAGGCTGAGGGTCGGTTTGAGGCGCGCCTGTCATGTTCCGCACCACATTCTGCACGATCTGTCGGATTTCTGAATCATTCATCGGGTTGATTATCGTCTTGATGAGGGGATGCGTCAAGTGGAAGGCTTGAAGAAATGGATCTTCTCGTGCTTTTCAAGCATTTCAACAAATTTTTGTATGAGTTTCGCGCGCGTCTCTGCCTTCTTTGCTGTGTGAATTCTGAACAAGAATGAATATCTTTCACTGCTTTTCAGCGTGTCAAAGAAAGCCTTCGCTTTTTTATTCTTGTTCAACGCGGATTGAAAATCTTGAGGAACTGAAATATTCTTCTGCGATTCGTACGCTTGCGCCCAGCGTCCATCCTTCTTGGCAGATTCAACTGCTCTAAGCCCAGCAGGCTTCATCTCTCCAGTCTTGATCAGCCGCTCCACTTTCTCGGTGTTGATCTTCGACCAGATACTTTTCGGTCCGCGCAGCGTGAATTTCTGAAGCCAGAATTTATCGTCAAACCCTTTCTTTTGCCCGTCAATCCAGCCATAACACAAAGCGGATTCCACTGCTTCATCGTACGTCACAGATGCAATACCAGAATCCTTTTTCGCCAGCTTCAGCCAAGCGCCTGACGACTTATCGTGTTGCTTCGCGAGCCAGTCTGTCCATTTCCTTTTGTTTGCGAAAGGTAGAATCGGAAGGTCGGATTTCATTCAATCTCCTTTATTTCTCTATGCTTCCTTACTTCGTCAATGAACCATTTCACTTTTTCAGGGTCTTTTCCTTTTGTGCTGCCGTCAATGGAAAGAAACAGCAGAAATAAATCCCAATCCTTGATCGTCTCCAACAAAGCTTGAAACCGCTCTACATCATAAGAACCTGTCGCGGAAAATTGCTTCCATAAGGCAAAGTTCACATCGTGGAATTGAATCATATTCAGCAAATCAGAATCCTCAGTGAATTCGGAGGCGAATTGCCGCGCGAGTGAAGCGTGGCTGTTCGGGCTGGAGATCGGCGAATCAGGCACAGCATCCGCTTTGAAGGTGTCGTGAACATGGATAAGGAATTTCAATTTCCAGTATTGTTCGTCCGAAATTCGTGGCGCGAGTTTTTCAAGGCTCGCTTCCAACTCGGCAATGTGAAATTTGACCTTGCCTTCGGGATGACCCGAACGCGGTTCGCCAAATTCGATGTTCTTCTGATAGCGGGGATCAGCGATCACTTGTGCAATAATGTCTTTCATACCACGATTATAAAACCAATGGACTATAATCCAGCCAAGGATTTCACATGAACAAACTCACTCCCCCACAATCAAATGAATATGCTGAATTCTATGCAGGTTACGTACAACGTGCGGTATCAAAGGGCGATGTGCTTGCCGCGCTGTCGAATCAAATTGACGAGATTCAAGTCGCGCTTGGAAATCTTTCGGATGAACAAGCCCTCTTCCGCGACGCGCCACAGGAATGGTCTATCAAGGAAGTGATGGGACATCTCAACGACGTAGAGCGCGTCTTCTCGTACCGACTCCTGCGCATCTCACGCAACGATACGACCCCGCTCCCAGGTTTCGAACAAAACGATTATGTGCGCGAGGCGGGTTTTGATTCGCACCCGATCAAAGATTTGATTCAAGAATTCGAACATCTGCGCCGCGCGAACATCTTGGCGATTCAAAACATGAGCGATGAATCCGCGCTTCGTATCGGAGCCGCCAGCGGATACCCCGTCAGCGCGCGGGCGTTGATCTACATGCTCGTCGGTCACGTGGATCATCACATGGAAAGTTTGCGCGAGAAATATTTACCGCCATCGAGATCATGACCAAATGGAAATCTTTCGCCCTTGACGAACAGCCGAACGCGGGAGTATAACCCACCAAGTTCTCATGAACCTATTTCACAACACACAAAGAAAGGAAAAGACCGCCTTGGACGCCGACGTCCCCTTATCGCGCCCAACTCAGATGCGTCTAACAGTCTCCGAACCGCGATGCTCACCGATTCCGCCGGGATGTGCCGACGCGCCTTGTCTTCTTTTGCGATTCGGCGCGTGATCCATCTTCCCGTCGTCGTGTAAATCCTCGCCACCTTCGGAGACTATCCAAGGTGGTTTTTATTTTAACCATGGAGGTGTATGGATGAATACAAAAATGAAACACCTAAATCTCGAAGCCTTGATCGAGGCGCGTGACTTCGCGTCGCTACGCAAGCAGACGGCGAACTGGGAGCCGCGCGACATCGCCAGCCTGATGGAGCCGTTATCTGCCGAGAAAGTGCGGTTCTCTTCCGCGTTCTGCCGCGCGAACAAGCGGCGAAGGTCTTCGCCTATCTGCCCGGCGAACGCCAGACGGAATTGCGCTGAAGGCGATGGCGCATGACGATGCCGCCAGCATTTTGAACGACATGTCGGACGACGACCGCACGCCCTGCTCGGAAGAACTTCCCGCCCCCGCGCAACCCAACAACCGCCTGCCCGCTTGCGCCGAAGAACGAGCGCGAGCGTCGCATTTCCTGGCTACAAAGAAAACACGGTAGGACGCCCTATGTCGTTGCACTTTTGTCCGAGTCCGCCCCCAATGGACGGTCTCGTACGCGCTCGACCATATCCGCCGCTATGGAATAGACAGCGAAACGATGAGCGTGGTCTACGTGATCGATCGGAAAGGCAAACTGGTAGACGATCTGCGCATCAGGCAAATCCTGCTTGCCAAGCCAAAGACGCGCATCTCCGATCTCATGGATTCGCGCTTCGTCTCATTGAAAGCGACGGACGACCGCGAAGTCGCCGTGAACGTGTTCAAAGACGCCGACTTAAACGGTCTGCCTGTCACAGATCAAGATGGCGTCTTGATCGGCGTCGTCACAGTGGACGACATCCTCGACGTGGCGGAAGAAGAGGCGACGGAAGACATCCACAAGATCGGTGGTTCCGAAGCGCTCGATGAACCGTATATGGAAATCAGCATCCCAAAGATGGTAAAGAAACGCGCTACCTGGCTCGTTATTCTGTTCCTCAGCGAAATGCTCACCGCCACAGCCATGGGTAAGTACGAAAATGAAATTGCCAAGGCGGTCGTTCTTTCGATCTTCGTTCCTCTTGTGATCTCAAGCGGCGGGAATTCAGGCTCGCAAGCCTCCACGCTCATCATCCGCGCGATGGCGCTCGGCGAAGTCAAATTAAAAGATTGGTGGCGCGTGATGCGCCGCGAGATTCTCTCCGGGCTGTCACTCGGAGCGATCTTGGGCACGATCGGTTTCATCCGCATCACGCTTTGGGCAAAGTTATTCGGCTCGTATGGCGAGCATTGGTTCCTGGTCGCATTAACCGTCGGCATTGCGCTCATCGGGATCGTCCTGTGGGGCAGTCTCGCTGGCTCCATGCTTCCATTCCTTTTGCGCCGCATCGGTCTCGACCCCGCCGCATCATCCGCGCCTTTCGTTGCCACGCTCGTTGACGTGTCTGGGCTGATCATTTATTTCTCGGTTGCCGCAGTCATTTTGCGCGGCACGTTGTTGTGAGCGAGCAGTATAATTTCCGCATGGCAAATTATTTCATCGAACCATTTGTGGATGTGGGACTTGGCAACTCGGCGTATTTGATCGGGTCCCACGAATCCAAAAAGGGGATTCTGGTAGACCCGCTTCGCGACGCGGACCTCTACCTGTCTGCCGCTCGTCAGCATGATCTAACCTTGACGCATGTCCTCGACACCCACCTCCACGCGGACTTCATCTCAGGCAACCGCGAGATCGCGCACCAAACGAATGCGATCATCGGCGCGAGCGCGGAGGCAGGGCTTGGTTTTGATCATCAACCACTTCGATGAAAATTCGGTCATTGACCTCGGCGCGTTCCAAATCCGCGTGATGACCACGCCAGGACATTCGCCAGAACATGTTTCATATCTCCTCACCGATGCGGATGGCAAAACCCCATCCGCGCTGTTCAGCGGCGGCGCGCTCATCGTCGGCGGCGCGGCGCGGACGGATTTGCTGGGTCACGAACATACTCACGCGCTCGCGCACGACCTGTATCACACGATCCACGACAAGATATTGAAACTGCCCGATGAAGTGGATGTATTCCCAACTCATGGCGCGGGATCATTTTGCGTCGCGCCTGCATCTGGAGAACGAGTATCCACAATTGGACGCGAGCGGAAAACAAATCACCTTGCCCAATCCATGAGCGAAGAGGAATTTGTCAAACGACGTTGTTGAACCTGCCTTTGTATCCCACGTATTACAACTACATGCGCGGACTCAATCAGCGCGGCGCGAAAATCCTTGGCGGTGTTCCGATTCTGAAAACCGTTATCCGCAAGCGAAGTCAAGTCGTTTATGGATGAAGGCGTGGTTGTGTTGGATGTCCGCCACCAGAAAGCATTCGCGTGGTCACGTCCCCAACTCGTTCGGCATCCGCGTGGACGCGCCGCTCAACGTCTGGGCGGGATGGGTGATCCCATTCGGGAGTCGAATCATCCTCCTAGGGGCGAACCAATGAAGTGTCCGAAGCGACGCGGCAACTCATCCGCATTGGGTATGATGATCTCATCGGGTATCTCAATGGCGGAATCGAGCGGGCGCGCGCGAATATCCCGTTGAAACTGTCCGCAGTTTGAGTTCCAAAGAATTGAAAGAACAATTGAATGACGTGACGTTAATTGACACGCGGCGGCTCTCGGAATGGGAAAGGGACATCGCGGGCGCGATCCATTTTGAGGGCGGGCGACTGCGTGGGAGGAGTTGCCGTTCGCGAAAGATAAAAAACCGCTGGCGATCCAATGCGCAAGCGGCAATCGCTCGATGGTAGCGATCTCCGTGCTGAAACGGCGCGGATTTCATAATGATTCAAGTGGATGGCGGGATAAACAAGCGGGAAGATATGGTCGAAGTGCTGAGAGTGTACTTCACCATTGATAAATATCTGAGTTCTGCCGCAGAGTTCACAGCGTCGCGGAGAACAAAATTTTTTCTCTGTGTCTCTGCAATCCTGTGGCAAAATAAATCATGCCATCCATCGAAACCAACCACGCCCAAACTCCACCCAAAACCAATAGTTTGATCTCGCGCCTTGTAAGTCTCATAACTCTTCTGTGCTTTATCGCAATCGTTGGTTTAACTATCGCGACGATAATCGCGATTGCGGTTCCGCACTGGTGGCTGGGAGACCTGCTCAGTCATTTGCGAATTCACTTCGCCGTTGGCTTATTGTTCTGCATGATATGGTTTATCCCGCTCCGAAAGCGGATTAGCCTGCTGATACTCATCCCATTATTCGTAAATCTGAGCGTTCTTGCTCCGTTGTATACTTCGCGCTCATCTGCAAACTTATCTCCCGATACTCTGAAGATCCTCCATTACAACCTCGATAAAACCACGCCATCACACGAAGAAGCTTTTGCGTATTTGCGTGAACATCCCGCAGATATCCTCTACAAGAAGTAACGCCTGAATTGGCGGACAAATTTGCGAGCGAACTTCCTGATTACCGCTTGATATACGCTGAACCGCTTGACAACACGCACGGGTCTGCTCTCCTGCTTCCTGTCGCCTCTACGTTGACGGTACAATCTACCAACACAATCATTCTTCTCCTGAATCTATCCCCCGCCCGCTCATTATGGCTACGGTCATCTGGGACGGTCAACCGCTGACACTGCTCAGTTTTCATGTTGTACGACCAAAAAACGCATATACGGAAAATATTCAAGCCGCTGAGTTTGCCGCTGCCGCAGACTGGATCATTGCGCAACGACAAAACGAGACGCCGCTACCATAGTAATTGGTGATTACAATTCAACTCCATGGTCGGCACGCTTCCAAACCTTCCTGAATACAAGCGGTTTGCAAGATTCGAGTATTGGCTTTGGGTATCAACCAACGTGGTCAATGGGTTTCCCGATCCTGTTTGGGCTACCCATTGATCATGCTGTCATTAGTCCAGAAATCGTTGTTCAGGATAGAGCAGTTGGTCCACAACTCGGAGGAGATCATGCTCCATTGTGGATAACTGTAGCTCTCAGGAAGTGAAAAAATCAACAGGGCTATATATTTTCTACAATCAACCTAATCTGTTTTCACATACACTCTATGCCATCCATCGAAGTCTCCAACCTCCAAAAAACATTCCAAACCAAACGCAAAGCCGCAGGGATGCGTGGGTCTCTGCGCGCGTTGTTCAAACCTGAATACACATCCATCGAAGCCGTGCGCGGACTTTCCTTTCAAATGGAAGCGGGCGAACTGCTCGGCTTCATCGGTCCGAACGGCGCGGGAAAATCCACCACGATAAAAATTCTCACGGGTATTTTGCATCCATCGGGCGGCGAGGCGAAAGTGCTTGGCTTCGTCCCATGGAAAGAGAGGCAGAAACTCGCCTATCACATCGGCACGGTCTTCGGTCAACGCCCGCAATTGTGGTATCACCTCCCCGCCATTGATACGTTCATGCTCTTCGGAAAAATTTACGAGCTGGATGACCGCGAAACGAAAAAACGGATCGCGTTTCTCTCAGAAGCCTTCGAGATTCAAGATCTGCTGGAGACTCCCGTCCGCAAACTTTCGCTGGGACAACGGATGCGCTGCGAAGTCGCCGCGTCGCTTCTTCATCGCCCCAAACTGCTCCTGCTCGATGAGCCGTCCATCGGCTTGGACGTGGTCGCCAAACAACACATCCGCGACGCGATCAAGCGTATGGCACAAGAGGAAAATGTCGGCGTGTTGCTCACCTCCCACGACGCGGGCGATCTCGAAGCGTTATGCCGCCGCGTGATCATCGTCAATCACGGACAGATCGTCTACGAAGACAAGGTCTCGAATCTCAAACGTAAATTTCTCACGCGCAAGATGGTCGAAGTCCGTTACGCGGAAGAAGTCTCCCCGAATTTTTCGGTTGACGGGGTTGAGATATTGAAGGTCGGCAGTTATGGTGTGAAATTGCGATTCGACACGACTCAAACTTCCGTAGACTCGGTCATGTCACATCTCTCGCAAGCGGGCGAACTGGTTGACATCACCGTGTCCGACCCGCCGCTGGAGGAAGTGATCGCGAAGATTTACGAGCAAGCCGCGATTCGAGATAATTAAACACAAAGGCTTGCACTGAACTTGTCGAAGTGACACAAAGATCGCTAAAGAAAATCAATGGAAAGGCTATCCGTGTATCATCCGTCCAAACTTTGTGCCCTTCGTGTTAAAAAATAAGATGAAACACATCGCTAAATACTGGCACATCTTTCAAACGACGCTGGTCAATTCGCTCGCGTACCCCGGCGAATTGATCGGGCGAAGTCTGATGATCCTCCCGTTCATGTGGATCTTCCATCAACTCTGGAAGATCACGTTTCAAGCCGCAGGCGCAGACACGATCAATGGCATGACGCTATACAGCACCATGTGGTATTTGATGATGGCGGAAACGATCGAACTCAGCCGCCCCGCTTTAGCGCGGACGATCTCTGAAAATGTAAAAGACGGTTCCATCGCCTATTTGCTCAACAAGCCGTATAGTTTTCTTCTCTATCAATTCAGCAATTCGATGGGAGAGACTCTCTTCCGCGCGGTGACGAACGCGTTGTTCGGCGGGGTCATCGTTTGGTGGCTGGTGGGTCCGCCGCCCGCGCCGAGCGGATGGTTGTATCCGCTCATCGCAATGTTTGGCGCGTTGATCTTGAATTTCTGCATCACCTGTCTGATCGGGTTATCCGCGTTTCTCGTAGAGGATATTTCTCCGTTCATGTGGATCTACCAGAAGTTCGTTTTTATCCTCGGCGGATTTTTGGTCCCGCTCGACTTTTACCCGGAGTGGCTGCAAGCCATCGCGAAAGCGCTTCCGTTTTCGGCGATGGTGTACGGGCCATCGAGATTATTCGTCTCTCCGACAACAGAATTATTTGGAAGCGTCATGCTCCTCCAACTGATTTGGATCGTCGCGCTTGGCACGACACTCATCCTTGCGTATCGGCGCGGCGTGACGTATCTAACCGTAAATGGCGGATAACGAATGAAAGAACTCAAATTCCTCCTCGCCGTCTGGAAAGCCAATCTGCTGTCCGTGATGGAATATCGCGTCTCGTTCATCATGCAAGCCCTTGGCATGATGCTCAACGACTTCATGTACTTTGCGATCTGGATCATCTTTTTCGATCGGTTCAAAGAAGTGCGCGGCTGGGGCATCGGCGACATGTATATCACCTACGGCGTGCTAGCAAGCGCGTTTGGCTTGGTCGCTTTGCTCTTCGGCAACGCGTTCAACCTGAGCGAAATCATCAACAAGGGCCGCCTCGATTACTACCTCTCCTTTCCCCGCCCCGTTTTATTACACACCGTGTCCAGCCGCATGATCTCCAGCGGGATGGGCGATTTTACCTACGGATTCATCAGTTACGCGCTTTCAGGTTATTACGCATGGGACGGCTTTCTCCGCTTCATTCTTGCGACGGTGTTAGCGGCTACAGTTTTCGCGGCGTTTCTCATCCTCGTGCAGAGCCTCTCGTTTTGGTTCGGCATGATGAGCAATCTGACAAACCTCGCGCTCAACGCCATGCTCACCTTTGGTATTTATCCCACCACACTGTTTGATGGTTACGCAAAACTCATCCTGTTCACCCTCATCCCCGCCGCGTTCATGGGAGCGGTCCCCGCAGAGTTCATCCGCGCGTTTACGTGGCAGTCGCTGGCTGAACTCCTGCTGGGAGCGATCGTTTTCCTATTCCTCGCCGTGACCATCTTCCGCTTAGGGCTGAAACGCTATGAATCAGGAAGCGCAATTCAAGTGGAAGTCTGACTCTTATTCTCTGGTATAATCTCGGCTCGTGACTGGTCCTGCCCAACGGTTTCCCTTGCGGGAGGCTGTAAGCATGGAGACCTGCATAAACTAGAGAAAGGAAATAGCACACGTCATGCCACTCGCAAAAGAAGTCAAGACAAAACTCATCGGCGATTACCATCGCCACGGCACAGATACCGGCTCGCCCGAAGTGCAGATCGCCATTCTGACGACCCGCATCCTACAGCTGACCGATCATCTGCGCATCAACAAAAAAGATGAGTCGTGTCGCCGTGGTTTGCTCAAAATGGTTGGGCAGCGCCGCCGCCTGCTCACCTACTTGCGCAAAGCGGATTACCAGCGCTACCTCGGCGTCACCGAGAGTTTGAACCTGCGTCACAAATAGTTGGACTAGACCTCACAGGTCTGCGAGACCTGTGAGGTCTTATTTAATCATCCGCCGTCAGGAATTGAATAGCGCGAATGACGAGAACGTCGTTCACACTCTTCAGTCCCTGACCCGAGGCGGAAAATCGTAGGCGCAAATTGCCAATTTGCGCCACAGGAGACATTTCAATGAAACCCGAATCAAAAAAGTATTCAACCCAACTTGGGAAGAACACCGTCACGTTCGAGACCGGCAAACTCGCCGGGCAGGCTGGCGGCGCGGTCACGTTTGGCACACCCGAGTCCATCGTGTTCGCGGCGGCGACCATGGGCGACGTGCGCGAAGGCATAGATTTTTTCCCGCTTTCTGTGGAATATGAAGAGCGGCTCTACGCCGGCGGACGGATCCCCGGTTCGTTCTTCCGACGGGAGGGCAGACCCAGCACGGAGGCGATTCTCGTCGCCCGTCTAACTGATCGTCCTCTCCGCCCGCTGTTTCAAGATGGGATGAGGAACGAAGTGCAAGTCGCCATGTTCTCGCTTTCGTCCGACGGCTCGAATCCGCTCGACGTTCTTGCCATCAACGCCGCGTCAGCCGCCATCACGATCTCAGACATCCCGTGGGGTGGACCCGTCGGCGCGGTGCGCGTGGGACGCGTCAACGGCGAATTCGTCATCAACCCGACGTACGCCGAAATGGAAGAGTCCGATCTCGACCTGCGAATCGCCGGGACAAAAGACGCCATCCTGATGGTCGAATGCGGCGCGAACGAGATCCCCGAAGATGTGATGGTCGCCGCGCTCGAACTTGGGCACAAATCCATTCAACCGCTGATCGAACTGCAACTGAAAATGCGCGAGGAAGTCGGCAAGCCCAAACGCGAAGTGACTCTCTTCGTGCCAAGCGACGAGATCAAGAAAAAAGTTTTCGATCGCGTGAGCGGAGCGATGAACGCCCTGCTCGACAAGCCATTGAGCAAGAACGAATTCTATTCCGGCATGAAGGCGATCAAGATCGAAGCCGAAACTGAATTGTGTGTTGTGCCGGATGGCGGCAACCCCGCCGATTACATGCCGGTAAACATGTTCCGCGAGTCGTTTGAACAGGCGGAGATGGACGTGGTGCGCGAACGCATTCTCAGCATGGGCAAACGTCCCGATGGGCGAACGCCGACAGACATCCGCCCCATTTGGTGCGAGGTTGGAATTTCGCCGCGCGCGCATGGCTCAGGCTTGTTCACTCGCGGCGAGACTCAAATCCTTTCCGTAGCAACACTGGCTACATTGGGCGAGGCGCAAGAACTCGATAATCTCAGCCCGATCAAAAACAAACGCTACTTGCATCACTACAATTTCCCGCCGTATTCCACCGGCGAAGTGAAGCGCATGGGCGGGCAAAGCCGCCGCGAGGTGGGACACGGGGCGTTGGCTGAACGCGCGCTTGAACCGGTCATCCCTGCGGAAGAATCGTTCCCATATATGTTGCGAGTCGTGTCTGAAGCATTGTCCTCCAACGGCTCGACCTCGATGGGTTCAGTCTGCGGCTCGACCCTCGCGTTGATGGATGCTGGCGTGCCGATCAAAGCCCCGGTCTCCGGCGTGGCAATGGGACTCATCACGGATGATTCCGGTCGTTACAAAATCCTCACCGACATTCAAGGCACCGAAGACCACCTCGGCGATATGGATTTCAAAGTGGCTGGCACGTCGGCTGGCATCACCGCCTTGCAAATGGACATCAAGATCAGCGGTTTGAGCGCGCAGATGATGAAAGAAGCGCTCGAGCAGGCGAAAGTGGCGCGCGCCTCCATTTTGGAAAAGATGCTCGCTGTCCTGCCCGAATCGCGACCCGACATCAAAGAGCACGCGCCGCGCATCATCACCGTGAAGATTCCCGTTGATAAGATCGGCGCGTTGATCGGACCCGGCGGCAAGAACATCCGCGCGCTGCAAGAAGAGACCGGCGCAAAGATTGATATCGAAGAAGACGGCACGGTGTACATCGCATCAACAGACAGCGTGGGCGCGAAGATCGCGCAGGAACGCATCGCCGGTTTGGGCGAAGAAGCGGTCGTTGGGAACATCTACACCGGCAAAGTCGTTCGCATCGCAGACTTCGGCGCATTCGTTGAAATTCTGCCCGGCATGGATGGACTCGTTCACATCTCGCAACTCGCTTCCGAACGCGTGAACAAAGTGGAAGATGTGGTTGGCATGGGCGAGGAGATCACCGTGATGGTGACTGACATTGACGGTCAGGGCAAGATCCGACTCTCACGTCAAGCCGTGCTGGAAGGCTGGACCGCCGAGGAAGCGCGCGAGAAAGACGGTCCGCGCCGAAGCGGTGGCGGAGGCGGACGCGGCGGCGACAGAGGCGGTAATCGCGGAGGGGATCGTCGCGGCGGCGGACGAGATCGAAGATAAGCGCAAGTCAAACATTTGAAGGTGGAAAGCGGACGGAATGTAAAAAGTTTCGTCCGCTTTTTTTGGAAGGTCATTGATCAATGAAGGGCTTTTTACTGCGATTTGCAATTCTTGCATCCATCATTTTATCGGCATGCGCGCCGCAAGGTCAGGGGCAAAGCACAACTGTCGCGCCAAGTTCATCGTCAACCGCAACGGCAATTGCTACAGAGCAGGTTTCAACAACTGCATCGCCTGTTCTAGAATCTGTAAACGATACGAACGGAGCGGACGCTCCTACACAAGTTAACGCCGCAGTCGCCGCAACTCTCGCTCCCGATTTTTGGAAGGACTTACCGATCATACCGACGGGCATCAGCGATCGCGTGCGCGAGATCTACCAGCGCGGGCTGGAGATGGGCAACGATCCCAACGCATTTTCCAAAGTGGGAGACTGTCACAGCGTCAACCCATACTTCCTCACAGATTTCGACCTCGGTCAAGACGTTTACGATCTAGGCGAGTATGCGTATCTTCAACCCACCATTGATTATTTTCACGGTTCGTTTTCGCGCCCAAGCATGGCGGCAAAAAAAGGACTCAGCACTGCGGGCGTGTTAGCCTCGCTCTGGTCGGACTGGAAATATTGCTCCAGCAACGAGACCCCGCTCGATTGCGAGTTCCGCTTGCACCGCCCAAGTTTCGCGATCATTTCGCTCGGCACCAACGAAGCCTTCGATGTAAAAAAAGACCCCTCTACGTTTGAAGGGCGCTTGCGCCGCGTTATCGAGCATAGCATTGACCAAGGCGTCGTTCCCATCCTCAGCACAAAAGCGGATAACGCCGAGGGCAACCATTATATTAACTACGTCACAGCCAAACTCGCAATGGAATATCAGTTGCCGCTTTGGAATTTTTGGAGAGCGGTTCAACCGTTACCCGAACAAGGCTTGCGCAACCCCGAACACCTCACCTTTGCGCCGACAAAATCCTATACCGATTTTTCCAAACCCGAATACTTGAATTACGGGATGCAGATGCGCAATCTGACAGCCTTGCAAGTGCTAGACCTGATGCGCCGGGAAATCACCCAGTCACCGGTAAGCATTGCCGCAACGCAAATTGCCACGCCAACCGCCCCTCCAACCGTTCACCAACCGGGCGAGGCGATGAAATCCGCGGTGGATGGGATGGAGATGGTATACATCCCGGCGGGCACATTTGAAATGGGATCGGAATCGGGGAACTCTGATCAATCGCCGATCCATACAGTTCAGTTAGACGGATTCTGGCTGGATCGAACCGAGGTCACGAACGAGATGTTCGTCCGCTTTTTGAACGCGCAAGGAAACCAACAAGAGGGCGGAACTACGTGGCTCGACCCCATTGATCCCTTTGTTTGGATTCTTGAAAAAGACGGCGTGTGGCAAACCCGCTCCGAGAGAGACAATAACTATCCTGCGCTCAAAGTCTCTTGGTATGGCGCGAAAGCCTATTGCGCATGGGCAGGCAGAGACTTGCCAACCGAGGCGCAGTGGGAGTACGTCGCCAAAGGATTAGAGAATCGCCGCTTCCCATGGGGAAATGACGACCCGGTTTGCAGTCTCGCGCGTTATTCGGGCTGCGGCAACTCGCCCGTCGAAGTCGGAAGCCTACTGGACGGCGCAAATCCCTGGGGCATATTGAATCTAGCCGGCAACGTCGCCGAGTGGACGAATGATCGCTACGCGGCAGATTATTACTCGCAATCTCCCCAAGCGAATCCCCCCGGTCCGATCAATGGGTACTATCGCGTGATCCGCGGAGGGTCATGGCAGAGCGCATACATCGCCCTGCAAACTTTCAACCGCAAATGGGCTGGAGCGGACGAGAACATCAACAGCGTCGGGTTTCGGTGTGTATTAAATCCATAAGATCTGTTGGGCTTGTAAGGTGAATCGCACAGCCACTTGCTTGCCTTTCGTTACTTAACATAACGGCGAATAGAATTGACCGAGATAGTGCCAGCCGCTACAATCTATTCAACAAGTTTCTGAGTACGACCGTTTAACATCCCAAACACTTCAAGAAGTTTGCAGACTGCATGAAAAGTGTTATGCAACCCGCATTCTCGGATAGGCGTTTCCCCATGCAAACAAAGCCGCTAAAAAATTATGCCCTAGCAGGATTATTGGCGTTGTATGCCATTGTTCTATTTGTATCCGAGAAGCATTCTCTTGCAAATTTTGGCTTAGACTGGCGGGAAACATACTACCCAGCAACTTCGCTTTTACTACAGGGGCAAAATCCCTATCTAGTCAAAACCCTGCACAACCCAATTTGGGGGCTATTCCCATTAATACCATTGTGTCTTATTGGAGAAAAAGGGGGCGCAGTTGTTATGTTTTTTGTGGCATTTAGCGCATATGTTTACGTTGCGCGGGCGTTACGCGCATCATATAGCGCCATATTTTTGTATATGTGCTCGCCATTGATTATTTACAATCTAATGCTTGGCAACATAGACTGGCTGGTTATACTCGGGTTTGTCATGCCGCCAACAATAGGCTTGTTTTTTGTGATATTGAAACCGCAAATTGGGATTGCCGTGATAGCATATTGGTTATATACATCATACAAAAAAGGCGGGATAAAAGATATTATCAAGACGTTCTCTCCTGTAGCAATATTGACAGCCGCATCGTTTTTCTTGTTTGGAAATTGGTTGGTTGACAGGAGCGACAATTTAATGACCGCCTCTTGGAATTTAAATTTGTTTCCATATTCCATACCGATTGGACTGATCTTGCTTTACATGGCGCAAAAAAATTATTCGCTCGCCATTTCCGCTTCTCCATTTTTCAGCCCATATATGAGTTTTGGCTCGTGGTCTATCGCTCAGCTAGGCATAACGAATAACAACTTGCTCAACTTTGCGATCACAAGCACGTTATGGATATTTTATTTCCTCCTGCGTCACACACAATAGAGCATTCACTTCTTCCCACACTGGTTACTCAAGGTCGGATAAAACGCCGAGTGACGGGTATATCCATCAAGCAAAATCACGCGGCAGACACTCCATTCTTCGCCCTGCCGCACCCTTCCGCGCCAAGCCTTACAATTCCGTTTTTGGAGAATTGCTATCAAATTTGAACGTTTTATCCCTAGAGAGGAGACGTATAATATCCCTATTCTTCAAATCCTTTGTCGAAAGGAACAGGGCAATGAAACTCACCGGTCTCTTCTCCCTTCTTCTTGCAGGACTGCTCGCGGCGGGCTTCGTTCAGCAGGCGCAGGCTGAACCCAGCGCTCAAACCGACCTCATCGCTCGCGGCCAATACATCGCCACCATCGCGGGCTGCACCTCCTGCCACACTCCCCTCAAACCCGAATACGGAAACCCGCAATCCCTCACAATCGAACAGATCCAGACCATCGCATTCAACGAACGCGAGGCGCACGATACCGAAAAACTCCTGGCGGGCGGACGCGCCTTCGACCTCGGACCGGCAGGGCTTGTGTTCACGCGCAACATCACACCCGATGAAGCCACCGGCGTCGGCGCATGGAGCGACGATCAACTCAAGGTTGCCATCAAGACCGGCATTGATAACAAAGGCAGCCTCCTCTTCCCGTCATGCCTTATCACGTCTACAACGGAATGGCGGATGAAGACCTCGACGCCGTGATCGCTTATTTGAGATCAGTGAAGGCGGTCAGCAACTCGGCTCCTGATCGGACAGTTTCCACGGAAGGGATGCCCTCGCCTCCTTTCCAGACGGGGATAACTGCCCCGCCCGCGTCAGACCCCACCGCGCGTGGAGCCTATCTCGTCAACAGCGTGATGGGATGCACCGATTGTCACACGCCGCTTGACCCTGCGACCGGCGCTCCGCTCATGGATAAATATTTAGCAGGCAGGCAGCCGTATGAAGGTCCGTGGGGAATCGTCTATGGCGGAAACATCACTCCCGATAAAGAGACCGGCATTGGGTCATGGTCAAACGACGAGATCAAACGCGCGATCCTCACCGGCGTTGCAAAAGATGGACGGCGTCTGATCCTCATGCCGTGGTACGCCTACTCCTCATTAACTGCGGAAGACGCCGATGCGGTGGTCGCCTACTTGAAGAACGGCTTGCCCGCTGTGAATAACCCGATCCCTGCCGCGGCGTTGAACGAAGGCTTCATGGTGATGGCGCCCGAAGCGCAGAGTCAGACCGCCCCTGCGAATGACTCGCCGCTCTCCCCCATCTTGATCGCAGTGGCGGGCATCGCCATTATCCTGATCGTTTCTTTCATCGCGCAATATTCCAGGAAGAAATCCGCATAAATTATGCTGAATGCATTGCGCGGGCTGTTCCGCGAAAAATACCTGAACATTCAGGCAAAGCTGGTTTTTCCGCTTGCCATCACGATCCTGCTGTTGGTGGCGGTGCTTTCTCCATTGACGAACCGCATCATCAACAGCCGCATCGAACAGGATGCGGACCGCAGGCTGAGCGAGGTTGCCAAGTCTGTTGGCGCGCTGATCGAAAACTCAGAGAGCGTTGGCGCGCAACAATGCGGCGCTGCTTGCAGAACAGCAAGACACGATCAACGCATTCTCAGACTTAGACATCGCAGCGACATCTCTTCTTGAGAATCGGGCTTCGCTTAACCTTCAAGAACTATCGCTCTACTCTTCCGATTTCAAGCCCGGCGACGCGGCGTATTTTTACGGCGGACCAACAGTGACGCGCCGTCTTCAGGTAAGCGAGGACGCAAATCGCATCCGTGAGGAGTTGATCCTCGCCGTGTTGGAAAATAAAACACCGGCAAGCAACGTGGCGATCGCGCCGCAGAACTCGCAGATCATCGGAGTCGCGCCGGTCTTTGCCTCCGGTGAAACCCGCGTGCTTGGAGTCGTGGTTGCCGCGTTCTATATGGATCAGGCATTCATTGACAACATCAGCGGGATCATCAATACCGACGTTGCCATTGTGAAAGACAACGCGGTCATCGTCTCGACGATTGACGCCGGGGCTGGGATCGAGTCGCTGATCAACGAGGGTTGGTTAAGTTCTTCCGAAACGCCCGCTGCGAACGCAGCGTATACCACCGGCGAGGAATATCGCCTGCTCGGGCATCCGCTGGAAATCTCCGGCGCTCAACAGGGGACGGCGCTGGTGGCTCAGCCGATTGACAATCTATTTGCCCTCAGCCGCAATATCCAACTCATCCTATTCACTGTGACGAGCGTGTTTGCGCTCACTGCCTTGTGGTTCTGGGTTTCGGCGTTCATCACTTTCACGCGCCCGCTTTCGCAACTCACCGACGCAACGACGAAAATGAGTCATGGCGACCTCAATCAAAAAGTGAAGCCGTCATTCTGGCTTTTCAAAGACGAGATCACCGTGCTGACGGAAAACTTCAACGCAATGGCGGAGAACCTCAGCGAATCGTATGCCAGCCTCGAAGATAAAGTGGAACAACGCACGCAAGACCTCGCCGTAGCCCGCGATGAAGCGGTGGCGGCGAATAAATCGAAATCGGAATTCGTCTCGGTCGTGTCGCACGAATTGAAACTGCCGATGACCTCGATCAAAGGCTACAGCGACTTAATGCTCGGCGGCGCGACCGGTCAACTCAACGAGAATCAAGTTAGCTTCCTTACGACGATCCGCAACAACGTTGACCGCATGGCAACGCTGGTTTCCGATCTCACCGAGATCTCGCGCATCGAAAGCGGAAATCTGCGCATCGAGCCGCGAGCCGTTCCCGTTTGGGATGTGATTGACGAAGTGGTTACGCTGACGAAAACCCAAGTGAGCGAGAAGAATCAAACGCTGACCGTAGACATCCCTGAGCAGTTACCGAAGTCGTGGTGTGACCGCGGGCGGTTTGCTCAGATCGTCACCAACCTGATCAGCAACGCGAATAAATATTCGCCGCAAGGCGCGCACATTCTTGTGCAAGCCATCCGCACCGGGGATATGATCCAAGTGAAGGTGCAAGACAACGGCTACGGTATGACGCCTGAAGACCAAAAGTCGTTGTTCAACAAATTCTTCCGATCGGGCGATGAAAAAGTGCGCGAAGCCCCCGGCACCGGCTTGGGAATGAGCATCACGAAGAATCTGATCGAATTGCAGGGAGGAACAATTTGGCTTGAGAGCGAATACCGCAAGGGGACGACGGTTTATTTTACGGTGCCGGTGGTGAGGGATGAGAATTAGAGAATTGGGTGTGGGGGTAAATGGTAATTGGTAATTGGTAATTGGGGATTAGAGAATTAGAGATTGGAGACTAGAGACTTAAGACAGGGATTATGTATCGAGCGGGGATTTGACGGCGCGTCCGCCGCGATCCATGTTGACCTGTCTTTAGCCTGTGGATATAATTTCATTGTATTTTAACCTATGGCGGCATACATAGTCCTCTTCAGGGGAACGTCCGAAATGATTTAGACGTTATGCGGCGAGTCATACCGCCCATAAGCCGTTATGCTGCTGCCGTATAACCCCTAGTTAGGCGTTTGCAGAATTTTCTCAAGGAGGTGCATTTGGTGAAGGTTATTAGTCGGCTATTCCTTGGTTTGGTCATTCTGGTTCTCGTTCTTATTCTCTGCTTGTCAACCTCTTGCTGAAACAAATGTCCCAGCATCTACAAACACAGAGGCAAATAGTGTTATTTCAGATTTCTCAACTCCAACAGAAACGCCTGAAGTCCTTCTCACAGCGACTCTTACGCAAGGATCAAACGACTGTACAGTAGACCAAAAGTTACCGAGTCCTGATATTCCAGAAAACTATATAGGCTGGAAACCGAGTACTGATTTGGCACACTTATATGAAGAAGAAAATGGTAAAGACGATTTTATATATTGGGAGTCTTTGCTCAATGGAAATAATGATTTTGCGGTCGCAGGGTATCGAAGAAGCGATAATTCCTATATGATTTTTTTGGAAAAAGTAGTTTGTCGTGATACCAACCAGGAGCGCGTGTATGAAATCGTGGATGCTGTAAGAACGCGAATCCTAAATGAAAGTGAAGAAATGGCCCCACCGAATTTTGAGTGTTATCGTTTTGAACAGGATGGAACGCAAGAAAAAGTCTTTGCCATTGTAAATGAACTGAGTAGCAACGCAGTACTGGCATGGAGCATTGATGTTCAAAACCAACATATTCAAGAAACAGCGCTGGAAGCAATTAGCTGTTTCCCCTTTGGTATCAGTGCGCCAACCAAGTAATCTTCAAGTAACCACGCCTAACAATGCGTGCAGCGGACTTGGTGGTACGCGCCGCGCTAGAACCGCTGTCGCGGCGAAAGCATTTTCCGTTTCGTTGGTTGGTTCTCCCACCAAGCCGCTAACGCGAGCCGTTAGGTCAAAAACTTCATAACTTTCAAAAGTAATAATCTCGTTATGCCAATTGTAGTTTCCTTGCGCGATCTGGTTGATGAACTACAAACTCTCTCGCATGAGAGCCATGTCTATTTGAAGAAATCCACAGGCAAGGTCGTTTCAATCAGCGACGAGGATTTTGAAATGGTTAGGAACATGGAAGAATTTGACGAAATCGAAGAAGAAAACGACAACGTCGAAACCATCAATGCCGCTGATAGATTTTTCGATGTGGAGATAGAGTTTTTTCAGGATGTAAAGAATATCTTGGCGATGGATGATGATTATCTGACACTGCTGAGCAAGTTTGACATTGATGAATACGAAATCATAGAAAGATTTTGCCTTTCCGTTTCTGATAAAAAAATTGGCGATATGCTGTTGGGGAAAATCCGCGGCTCTGGAGCGTTCCGCAGATTTAAAGATACGATGTATCGTTATGGGGTCGAAGAAAACTGGTTCAGGTTTAGAGACGAAGCCTACAAAGAAATTGCCATCGCATGGCTTGAAAATCACGGGTTTGCTTACGTTGACGATTTGGATAAGCGGGGAAATGGCATTTGAGAAATTCTTTTGCGTAGAGTACAACAACATCCAAACAAGATCATTTTCACGGATGTCAAAGGCGCGGATGAGAATTCACCGCGCCAGCCGCTCCTCCAGCCTCTTCTTCACTCCTCCCCACTCCGAATCCAGAATCGAATAAAACACCGAATGGCGGATTATCCCATCGGGCAAGATCATGTGGTTGCGGAGCGTTCCCTCTTTCACCGCGCCGATCCGCTCGATGGCGCGTTGCGACCGTTCGTTGCGCGAGTCCGTTTTCAATTGCACGCGGATCGCGCCGAGCGTCTCAAAGGCATGTTTGAACAATAAATATTTGCACTCGGTGTTCACCGCCGTGCGCTGAAAGTCGAGTCCATACCATGTGCCGCCGACTTCGAGTCCGCGGTCATTGGGCATGATGTTGAGATAACGCGTCGCGCCTGCCACACGTCCCGAGGCGAGATGGATCGCGACAAACGGAAGATCTGTTCCTCTTTCGGCTCGCGCAAGGATGTCCGAAACCCAGCCGCGCATGTCCTCCGCGTTTTCCATTTTGCCGTAGACCATGAAATCCCAGAAATCATGTCCCACGCCGATCTCCGCCAACGCTTCGACATGATCGAGAGTCATCGGCTCTAGCCTCACATACTTGCCAGTCAGTGTCACGGGTTTTATTTCAAAGCCAGCCATTCTTGTTCCTCCATGTTTTGTGTTGGTAGATAAGGCATCTGCGGACCTTCGATGCCGAGCAGATCGCTCAACGCCGTGCGGACAGCAATGCGGTCATCCCATAAAAATTCTTTCGCGCCGAAACACAGCGACTGCTCGTGTCCCTTACCGCAGACCAAAACGATATCGCCCTCGCGCGTGATTCACAGCAAAGCGGATCGCCCTTCGCCGCGGTCTGGGATTCGCCAAAAGGATCTGTTCTCGATTCCTCCGCGGGACGTGGCGCCTGCCGCCATCTCGTCAAGGATTCCTGCCAGTGATCTGGCCCGCGGATCTTCCGCCGGAGTGATGCACACATCCGCAAGTTCCGCGCCGATCTCAGCCATCATTCTCCGTTTGGCTTTGTCCCCCTCAAGCCTGCCGAACCAAAGACAGCGACGACACGATCTTCGTAGGGGCGGACGCCGTCCGCCCCTACTTGACGCCATTTCACGCGCCGCTATAAGCGCAGACTTCAACGTATCGGCGTATGTGCAAAATCAACAATGGTAGCGAAGTTTTGCCCCATGTCAATCCGTTCCATGCGACCGGGATCAACGGTGAGTGGCGCGATCTCAATGCGGCAATTTCAGGTCGACTCCCAAGCCATAGACCGATGCGGTCAAGGCGGCGAGGCAATTGGATACGTTGTATCCTCCGACCAATTTGCACGAGATGGGAATCTCGAACTCTTTGCTTTTTGCGGTGAAATGGATTCCCGATGGCAAATGCTTCACATCCACCGCGCGGACTTTTGCATCTGCGCTCAACCCATAATCTATTTTATTCGCTCCCGAAATCTTTGACAGAAATTCAAAAGATGAATCGTCGCGGTTTAAAACCGTGAGGCGTGGATTGCCTTGCGGCTTTTCAGATGTCTTCGCCAGATCCAAAGAGTCCCCGCTTTTGCCGCGCGGTAATTCTCGTATGAGCCAGGCGTTGATCTAGATGCTCATGCGTGATGTTTGTGACCACGCCAACATCAAACTCACAGGCATCCACGCGATGCTGTTCCCACGCATGAGACGTTGTTTCGCTAATGACGCATTAAGCCTGCTTCCACCATCTTTGCCAGATAGAATTGCACATCGTGCGCGTCGGGTGTTGTCATGAAAGCCCGTGTCGAGAACTTCATCGCCGATCACAGCATTCACAGTTGAGATCATCCCCGCTTTGAGTCCCGCCGCGAGTAGGGTTTTGATAGATCAGGTTTGTCGTCGTGGTCTTGCCGTCGGTGCCGGGCCACGCCGATCATCGTCAAGCGGCGAGCGCCTACAAGTAAAACGAACCCGCTATCCACGTCAGCGCTTGACGCGTGCTCGTGAGTCGAATGTACGGCAAATTTCCAATTTGCCCAATGTCTCTTTCACCCACTACTGCGACCGCGCCGTTGTCAATTGCTCCTGAATGTAATCGTGTCCATCCAAAGTTCCGCCGCGCATGGCAACGAACAAATGACCGGGCTTCACTGCGCGGCTGTCAATCGAAATGCCCGTGATCTGCACATCTGGCACATCGGACATGCAGAACGGCAACGGGATGTCAGTGAAAATTTTTCGGAGCGATGGATTCGTGTTCATAATTTACAAGCGAGACCGTCCCGCAGGTTCACGCGCAAGACCAAAATAGTTCAGGAAAACCCTTCGACAAGCTCAGGACAAGCCTGCGGGACGTTCTGTGCAAGTTGCGTTCATAAAAACAAAATGGGTTCTGACGAGTATATCGTCAAAACCCAATTTTTGCAGTCTCTTACGTCATTGGGAGTGAGCGTTCTTTGCGATGAAGCAATCTGCTGTTCATTGGAGATTGCATCGCGGCGTCTCGCAATTCACTCGCGTAGTGTCGGCCGCCTGCTTGGTCATCTTCGTCTTCAACCACTTGAGGCGGAAAGTTTCTTCACGCTCGCGTTCTTCCAGCGAGCTGACGATGAACTCGATCTGATGCTGGTAGTTCGGGATGAAGATATGCTGGAGCGCGTTCACGCGCCGCTGTGTTTTCTTCAACTCGTTGGCAAGCCGCCACACCGCCGCAGTGAGCATCGAAAGTTGCGGCACTTTTACCAACACCTCGCGGAAGGCATTGCTGGCTTCGTCCAGCACGGCGGCGGTATCGCCGGGGCTGTACAAAAGTTTTGGCGGTTCGCCGCGTGAATCGATCTGCGGGATCGCCACGCCCATGATGCCTCGCAGACGCATGTTCACTTCCACGGTCTTGTTGACCGCCAGCGCCGCCCACTCCACATGATCCGAACCCATCACGAGACGCGCTTTTTCCATCGCGTCGTACGCGGTTTGCAAAAGCGCCCACACTTCTTTTTGAAGCGCGTCCGCCTCTTTCGCCACGCGCACGAGTTCGCCGGTCAACGCCTCGCGTTTGCGGTCGAGGATCTCATGACCCTCTTTTGCAAAGCGCAATTCCTTCTTGAGGCGGATCAGGTTCGTGCGGGTCGGAGCAATGCTAACTTGTGGCATCGTCGCCTTTGTAATATTGTTTGATCTCGTCGAGCGTAACGCGGGTGAGCTCGCCCTTCGGCAGCATGGACAGCAACTTCCAGCCGATCTCCAGCGTGCGCTCGATGGTGCGGTTTTCAGTGAACGCCTGATTGACGAATTCGCGCTCGAACGCGCGTCCGAACTTCAGGTACTTTTGATCCACCTCGGAGAGTTCTTCCTCGCCGATCACCGAAGCCAACGCGCGGATGTCTTGCGTCTTGGCATAGCCTGCGTACAACTGCGCGCCCCAACGCGGATGATCGTCGCGCGTGCGTCCCTTGCCGATGCCGTCTTTCATCAAACGTGAAAGGCTCGGCAGAACGGTCACGGGAGGATACACGCCGGCATAATACAACTCGCGCCCCAACACGATCTGACCTTCGGTGATGTAACCGGTCAAGTCTGGCATCGGATGAGTCATGTCGTCGTTCGGCATGGTGAGGATCGGGATCTGCGTGATCGAGCCTTTGCTCGTGCGGATGCGGCCGGTTCTTTCGTACAGGGACGCCAGGTCGCTATATAGGTAGCCTGGGTAACCCTTTCGGCTTGGCACCTCGCCGCGAACGTTCGAGATCTGGCGCAAGGCTTCGCCGTAGTTGGTCATATCGGTCAACACCACCAGCACGTGCTTATCGAGTTCATACGCGAGATATTCCGCGAGCGTGAGAGCCGCGCGCGGGGTAACGATACGTTCAACTGGGGGATCGTCCGCGAGGTTGAGGAACATCGCCACGCGGGTCAACGCGCCGCTTTCGGTGAACGATTTGCGGAAGTAATCCGCCACGTCGTTCTTCACGCCCATCGCCGCGAACACGATGGCGAATTCTTCGCCTTCGGTCTGCGGAGCGCCGGCGATGCGGCCCAATGTGGCTTGGCGCACGATCTGCGCGGCGAGTTGGTCGTGCGGCATACCCGCGCCGGAGAATAACGGAAGTTTTTGTCCGCGTAGGAGGGTGTTCACGCCGTCAATGGTCGAGATGCCGGTCTGGATGTAATCGCGCGGATAAATACGCGCGGTCGGGTTGATCGGCTGGCCGTTGACGTCGCGATAGGTATCGGTAAGCGGTTCTGGACCGCCATCAATCGGGTTGCCCAAACCGTCGAAAATGCGGCCGAGCATTTCTTCCGCAACGGGCATGTGCAGCGTGTTGCCGAGGAAGCGCACGCGGGTTCCGTCAATCGAAAGACCGGTGGAACCGGCGAACACCTGCACAACGGCAAAGCCCTCGCCCACCTCGAGTACGCGCCCGCGACGATGCTCGCCGCGCGAGTCCTCGATGTCTACGACTTCGTCATAACTGACGTTCGCCGCGCCTTCGACGACCATGATCGGGCCCTCGATACGACCGACGCCGACGACTTCCTGACCGCCTAAAACAGTTACTTCGCTCATTATCTATACTCCGCATCTAATTGACTCATCTGCTCGTCAATTGCTTTCTGGATGTCGTCGAGTTTGTTAACTTCTTCGTTGGTGACAGACGATTTCGCGCGAATGATGGTATCCACGATGGGAAGGTCATGGATCAGGTTGATCGGCGCGCCCTTCTTGACGATCGCCATGCCGCGCTCGTGGAAGTACAACACCAGTTCCAGGAGGCGGATCTGCTTTTCTATGGAGGAGAAAGCATCCACTGAGTCTGTGGCGTTCTGCTGAAGGATGCCTTCGCGGATCAGGCGGCTCGTTTCCAACACCATGCGCTCCGCATACGGCAACGCATCGGGACCCACGAGTTTGACGATCTGCGAAAGACGCGCTTCTTCGCTCAACAATTCCATCGCTTTGGTGCGCATGGCAAGCCAGTCTTTGCCGGTCTTTTCACGCCACCAGTTCGCCACATCTTCGATGTATTCGCTATACGAGTCCAACCAGTTGATGGCTGGGAAGTGACGAGCCGACGCCAACGATTTATCGAGCGCCCAGAAACAGCGGATGAAACGCTTGGTGTGCTGTGTGACCGGTTCGGAGAAGTCGCCGCCCGGAGGCGAGACCGCGCCGACGATGGACACAGAGCCTTGCGAGCCGTTCAAGTTGTCAACGTAACCTGCGCGTTCGTAAAATTCTGCGAGGCGACCAGCGAGATAAGCGGGATAACCTTCCTCGGCGGGCATTTCTTCGAGACGACCGGAAACTTCGCGTAACGCCTCTGCCCAACGGGAGGTTGAATCTGCCATAAGCGCGACGTGGTAACCCATGTCGCGGTAATACTCTGCGATGGTGATGCCCGTGTAAATGCTCGCCTCGCGCGCCGCCACCGGCATGTTCGAGGTGTTCGCGATGAGGACGGTGCGCTCCATCAATGGGCGACCAGATCGAGGGTCCACAAGATGCGGGAATTCCTGCAACACTTCCGTCATCTCGTTGCCGCGTTCGCCGCATCCGATGTAGACGATCACTTCCGCGTCTGCCCATTTAGCGATGCTGTGTTGAGTGACGGTTTTGCCCGAGCCGAACGGACCGGGGATGCCAGCCGCGCCGCCTTTTGCCACTGGGAAGAATGTATCAAGAATGCGTTGACCGGTGATGAGCGGAATATTCGCGCCGCGTCGTTGAATGAACGGGCGCGGACGACGAACAGGCCAGCGCTGCATCATGGTGATGGGCTTTTCTTCCTTGCCCATCTTGATCTTGGCAATCGTGTCGTTGACGGTATATTCACCGGCGGAAGCGACCCACGTGAGCGTGCCTTTATCGTCGGGGTGAACCATCACGCGATGTTCGAACGTGTCGGTTTCCATGGCAACGCCGAGGATCACGCCGCCTTTGACTTCATCGCCGACCTTTGCCTTCGGCGTGTATTTCCATTTTTTCTCGCGGCTGATCGAGTCGAAACGCGCGCCGCGTGTAATGAACGAACCAACCGCCTGCTCGATGAGCGGCAGAGGTCGTTGCACGCCGTCGTAGATGGATTGGATCAAGCCGGGTCCGAGTTCGACCGAGAGCGGCAAGCCGGTGCCGAAGATCGGCGCGCCCGGCTGCATACCGGCGGTCTCTTCGTAGACTTGCACGGTCATCTGATCGCCTTTAAGACCGATGACCTCGCCCACGAGTCGTTCCGCGCCGACTTCGACCAACTCCAACATGCCGACGTTGCGCGAGCCGCGGGCGCGGACGACGGGTCCGCTGATCCAAGTGATTTTTCCTACTTCATTACTCATGCCGATTCTCCCATCAACACTTTATACACTGCGGAGCGCAATGTGCCTTGCAAGCGGTTCAAGCGGGTCTCGAGCGTATTGTCGTAATGGATCTTCCCGCTGGAGGCATCCACCACAACTCCGCTCCCCTCTTCCAACGCGCCAACGATGGTAAATTCGCCGTTCAATTCTTTGGCAAGTTTATCCAACGCGCCTTTTTTGAGCGCTTTCTGTGTTGATTCATCTGCTCGAATTTCTGCCTTGTTCACGCGCAATTGCGTCAACGCTTCGCGGAGCAATAACGCGGCGACATCGTCGTAATCCGCGCGCTTCGTGACTGCGCCGAGCTGTTTCTTCACTTCTTCAAAAACGCTGTCCAGCAGTTTCTCGCGGTGCTCCAACTGCGAAGAGCGCGCTTTCAATTGCGCGGTCGCCGTAGCCTGACTGCGAAGTCGTTCCGCATCTTGCTGGGCGCGTTCAAGGATGGCTTTCCGTTCATCCGCCGCTTGGGCTTGGGCGCGGCTGTGGATGGCGCTCGCCTTCTGGTTGGCTTCCACCTGCATCTGCTCGGCTTCTTCGCGGGCTTCGGTGAGGATCGCGCGCGAGAGCATCTCAATATCTTGTGCTTCAGATTTCATAGTTCTTATTTCCAATCTCTATTATTGCTCATCGTCCCGCAGGTTCCTCGCAAGGGTTCGGTTATTTCCGAAAACCCTGCGGGACGTTCTGCGAAAGACGATTTACAGCTTGATACCTATCGCACGCAGTACGATATCGCCAAGCGATGCCTGTCCTTCGGGAACGCCGCCGCGCGAGGGAATCTCCACCACCAGCGGGATCGTGCTCCGCAGTTTCAGATGATCCATACGCGCAGGAATCAACTCAGCCACATCCTGCGTGACGAGGACGATGCCCACGTCCTTCGAACGTTGGACATCATCGAGCGCTCGGTTCACCTCGTCGGCTGTTGAGGCGACCTTGCCGCCTACGCCCGCCAGCGAGAACCCAAGCACCGCGTCCGGATGACCGATGACAAGTACCTTCACGTTTGCCTAGCTGAACAACACGAGGAAGGCGATCAGCAAGCCGTAAATAGCAACGCCTTCCGCAAGACCCACGAAGATGAGCGAGC
Source organism: Anaerolineales bacterium (assembly GCA_046328795.1). GTDB lineage: Bacteria > Chloroflexota > Anaerolineae > Anaerolineales > Villigracilaceae > Defluviilinea. The sequence goes on from JAXLVX010000002.1 coordinate 54,732, forward strand.
GGCCCAATGCTTCGGGTTTCTCGGCAATCGCGCCGATCGCCGCCGCGCCGGTACCGCTGACCGCCACGCCTGCGCCGAGCGCCGCCAAACCGGTTGAGATACCTGCCGCCAACGCATCGTACGTGTCGAGCGTGCTGGTTCCTTCTTGGAAAGCTCCTCCAGCGGCTCGAACGGTCTCAGGCGAGAACAGCCACACAACCGCAATACCCAGCGCCAGCAATACCAAAAACGCATTGTATTTCTTGAAGCCGGACACGAGGCTCTTTGAAGCTTTGATCGGGTCGGTGATCCGCAGGCTCAAAAGATACATTACAAGCGGGGTCAGCGGAATCACGGTTGCCAATGTCACGATCAGAATTTTAGTCATCTTACTTCTCCTTTTTGATTATCAAATAGTATATGATTTACTTGGATTTCTGTTATTTTTCTTGTGCGGTGGCAGCAAGACTAAGGGGTTCATACGCGGAACCGCCGCCTAAGAAGAATTTACTGAAGAATTCGTAATAGTGCAAACGCATGGTCTGAATGGTGACGATAAAACCTTCAAGTCCGATAACGAAAAGGTTTCCGAGAACCACTACCACCCAGTAAGGAACACTGCCTTCCGCGCCTGCCAACTTGGCGATCACAAATACCGCGCCAGTGAAGCCCGCATGGACGATGGCGAACGCGCCCACGCGCACATAAGACAACGTATTGCTCAACATGCTGATGAATTTTTCCAGCACTTCAGCCAACGATTGGACGGCAAACATGCCCCAGCCGCCCTCTACTGAGAAATGCCCATCGTGCATCCAATGTTGTAAGGGATGAGAAAAGATGGTCGCCAAAAAAATACCGACGAGAAACAGAATATTCGCGATGGCTACTATCGTGCCATTACGACCCACGGCAAGGAGAAACTCCGGCAGGAAGCTCTCACCGGTGAACATGCCGGAGGCGACCTTCCCGAGGATCACCAAGAAGGAGAGATATAACGCCAGCCCAGCCAAACCGTTCGAGTCGAAGAAGAACCGTCCCCAATCACGAGAACGAGCCGCGTTAAACATATTCAACACGTGCGCCGAGATCAACAAGACAACTCCAGCCGCGATCGAAACTTGAAGAATGCCCAACACATCGTGGATCGGGCTGATCCAGAAAAATTGGCCGAAGAACGGATGATTCGGCAAGATTTCTTCAAACCCAAAGACACTGCCATAGAGGAACCCAAATACCATTCCGCTTAACCCGCAAGCGACCAACAACCCTCCCAAGGTGCTTTTCCGAGTGAGGAATAAACCGATCAAGGCTAATACCAAACCATGACCCACATCGCCAAACATCGCGCCGTACAACAACGGGAAAGTAATCGCGATCAATACCGTCGGGTCAATTTCCTCGTAACGAGGTCTGGAATACGTATTGACGAGCATCTCGAATGCGCCGAGGAAGCCCGGATTCTGTAAAGCCACAGGGACATTCGATTGATGCCCCGCATAGGAAACTGGAACCACCTCAATAACGATCTCCTTCGAGGCTTGTTTCAGCCGCTCCTTCAACGACTCGAGAGAGGCAACCGGCACCCACCCCACCACTACATAGGTATGACGAAGTTGACCAAAGCGGGCAACCGCATCCGCCATCACGCGGTTTACATGAGTATCGCGCCAGAGTTCATACAATTCTTTTTTATGAACGCCAGCCAATTTCCCAAGCGCGCGTTCCAATTCAGAAATTTTTTGTTTCGTTGTCTCAATCGCCTTTTGGAGCGAGACGACAACTTCTTTCGGCGTGCCATCAAATTCTTCGGGCAGGCTCAAAGGGATCAAATTCGCGCTCCGTGTGGCACGGTCAATCACATCGGAATTATTGCGCGGACCCAACAGCCAAACTACCGGTTTCTTCGGGTCTTCGCGCAGTGTGAAGAAAACATACGGCAAGCGGGAGAGACTGGTCTCCAACCTGCTCACATTTTCAGCAGGCATGATCCCCGGCACTGAATATAAATGGTTCGATCGTCGCAACGCGCCGATTTCCACATTAATATCCGAGATCGGCTCCAATTGATGGAGTTGGCTTTCCAATTGCTCCAGCTTCTTCTTTTCAACGGACATTTGATCGCTGGTCGCTTTCACATCGGCTTCGATGCGATCTGTCGCGGATTGAAGCGCGTTTATATCAACTTCTTCAATTTTCGAGGGACCTGAATATTCCTCCTCCATGCCCAAGGTTTGCATGATCACCTGAATGCGGCGCTCGAGCGTGGAGTAATTCGCGGCGGTCTCTTGCCACGTGCTCGGTCCAAGATTTTCCAACCCCAAATAGGTGCTGTCAATCTGGTGGAACGAGCCGCGGGTACCCAACACTTTCGTCACCGCCACAAGGTCTTTGGACGGAATGATCAACTCGACTTCGGTCATTGCTTTCGGAAAGAACATGGTTTCTCCAGGTAGCTTAGTTCAGTAAACTCGTTTTCAAAAGGAAAGGACGAAATTCTTCTTCGCTCAGACGAGAAGACTTCGCCTCGATCAACACGATCAAGTCTTGCGTTTCGATATCACTGATCACCAAAAACGCCAGCGGGATGCCAATATGGAACGGGCTTCCGACGAACGCCGCGAGACATTGCTTCAACAATTGACGCTTGAGCAACACTTCGAGTTTAGGCAGGCCCGTTTTCGGATCCTCAAGAAGCGGGTTCAAGTCAGGCAGGCTCGGGTACAGGCGCGAGATCGTCGAGGCGATGTCGGCGCCTGCCGCAATCGCGCGGATATCCGAATCCTGCACGTGATAGCCGAACGGCAAGGTGTAGTTAATTACTTCTTCTTCGGAAAGTTTATGATACACGCGGTAACGCACCGCCCACATCAAGTTGTTCATATCGAGCAGAGAGCCGATGATCTTCACCCCATGTTCGCGGTCTGCGCCGGTTAATTTTTTTGTTTCCGACCACAAGCGGCGCCAGTATGCGAGGTCAAGCGCGACTTCGATAGGAAAGAGATTTTGCTCAGCGGTATATCGTTTCATCGCGAAAGACAGCGCGTCTTCGTAAGGCGAGCCGTTCAACAGATCCACTGCCGCGGCAATGCTCCCCGATTCGACCATCGCCTGCGCGGGAATGTCGGAGACAGAGCCTAAAGGGAACAACACATCGCGCACGCGATCCCAAAGGGGTGTTTCCGCGCTCGTGGTTTGAACCGCAACAAGCGAGCGCAAAACCGCCTTCAAGTTTCCCGTTTCGAAGTTTCGATACAACTGCTTCACAAGCGGACGAGTCTCGACCGGCGTCATCTGGATCACGCTGTAGTACGCGCTTGCCAGCCTGCTTTTGATCTGAACGATCGCGCGGCGCGGGTTGATATCCTTGTCTTTGAGACCGTCAAGATAAGGACCATAAGTTGTATTTTTGAGGGAAGCAAACAGAGATGAAAAATCGGACGAATCGCTTAAGCGATCAATGTCCTGCGGTGAAAGTAAATCGGCATACATCGCCCGAACACGGGAGCTGATTGCCGCATAGCCGGTTACGCCGCCAGACATGGTTATGCCTTGCCCACCACGCGCTCTAACACGTACGCAACGGCTTTATCGAAATTCTTCTTCGCAAGCGCGTCGAACTGGCTGGATTTTTCCCCAGCGTCGGCAGAGATGGTCGCCGCGGCATCTGTTGACTGCGCATCGGAGATCATTTTACGCGCATCCGCCTCAGCTTCAGATTTGGCGCGGAAGATCAACGCCTGCGCCTCTTGCTCTGCCCGCACAGGAATTTCCTGCGCGTCGCGTTTGGCTTTTTCCTGAATCTCCTGCGCCTGCTTTTCGATGTCAATAACCTGCTGGATTTTCTCGTTCATTCTTTATTCACCTCGGTAGAATTCGTGCGTCGAAGCCCAATTGTAAAGTATAAGTATGTCGTCAACAAGGTTTGATTACAGGTCAAGCAATCCCGGTTTTGATTGTGTAATTATGCACAATTATAAAGGGAGTTTTACAGATTGTCAACGCGGATTCAAAAACTCGCCTCTTCCCGACGGGCATCCTGCTCCCCCTCCTCAGCCTCCATCTACGGGCAAACGACTCGCCATTCCAACCCCATCACACCTATGCAAAGAAGTCTGTCTGCTACAGGATTAAGGTAAAATACCCCCCTGTGAAAAGCCAATCATTGAAGAACTTATTCGGCACGCTGAGTACAAAGACCGGGGCGATGCGCGCAATCTCATCGAAGGCATCAGACCTTTCAGGAAAAAATCTCAAACACAGGAACATATATGAACATTGTTGTACCAAAAGAGGATTCGACTGTCGAACTGCGCGTGCCTTTATTGCCATCGGCGGTTGAAAAATTATCGAAGAAAGGCGCGAAGGTGTTCGTGGAAGCGGGACTGGGCGCGACTCTCGGTATCACCGACGATGAATACAAGAAAGCCGGCGCGGCTGTAGAAAAATCTCGCAAAAATCTTTTCGTGCAAGGCGACGTGGTCTTGCGATTGCGAATCCCCAACGCAAAAGACCTCGCGCTGTTGAAGAAAGATTCGATCCACATTAGTTTTCTTGACCCATTCAACGAGAAAAAACTGATCGCAGACATGGCGAAGAAACATATCTCCGCGATCTCGATGGAAATGATTCCCCGCTCCACCCGCGCCCAGAAAATGGACGCGTTGAGTTCGCAAGCGAGTCTAGCCGGGTATGCGGCAGTCATCACGGCGGCGGATACTATCCAAAAAATATTCCCCATGATGATGACGCCTGCCGGAACGATCCAACCGTGCAAAGTGTTCGTCATCGGCGCGGGCGTGGCGGGCTTGCAAGCGATCGCCACCGCCAAACGACTCGGCGCAAAAGTAGACGCGTTCGATACGCGCCCTGTCGCAAAGAACGACGTACTATCCCTCGGCGCGCGCTTCGTGGAAGTTGATTTAGGCGAAACAGGTCAAACCGCGCAAGGATACGCCAAAGCGCTCACCGAGGAACAACTCAACAAGCAGAGAGAAGTAATGAAGCAATACTGCGCCCAAGCAGACGTGGTGATCACCACCGCGCAACTGTTCGGACGAAAAGCCCCGCTGATCGTGACAAAAGATATGGTGGCAGGCATGAAGCCCGGCAGTGTGCTGGTTGATCTGGCGGTCGAAAGCGGCGGCAACGTCGAGGGATCGGCAGCAGGCAAAACCGTCGAAATGAACGGCGTGAAGATCATCGGGGTGAAGAACATGCCCGCGCGAGTCGCAATGAATGCCAGCCTGATGTATTCCAATAATTTATATAATCTGCTGGATGAGTTTTGGAATAACGACAAGAAACAATTTGAGTTAAAAACAGACGACGAGATCATTCAAGGCTGTTTGATCACGCACGACGGCAAGATCGTCCACCCCACCTTTGTTTCTGCTGCAAAATAACCGGGAGACACCATGGAACTGGATCTAATTTATATTCTCATCTTAGCAGGGTTTGTAGGGTTTGAGATCATTCGGAAAGTAACGCCGACGCTCCACACTCCGCTCATGTCTGCCACGAACGCCATTTCAGGCATCTCGCTGGTTGGGTCGCTCGTGGCGGCAGGTAGCGACCATCACACCGCGCAGATCCTCGGCTTCATCGCCGTCATCGCCTCGACCATCAACGTGGTAGGCGGATTCATGATCACCGAACGAATGCTCAAAATGTTCAAGAAAAAAGAGAAGAAATCATGACCTCTTTGGATCATCTGGTTTATCTGATCGCGTCTGTCCTTTTCATCCTCGGCTTGAAGGGGCTTTCGCATCCTGAAACCGCGCGGCGCGGCATGCACTTGGCAGAAATTGGCATGCTCGTTGCCGTGATCGGCACGCTCGTCAGCGGTAACATCGTCACGTGGGAGTGGATCATTACCGGCCTTGTCATCGGTTCCGCGATCGGCGCGGCGATGGCAATTTTTATGCCAATGACCGCCATGCCTCAACGCATTGCGCTCTCGCACGCATTCGGCGCGCTTGCCGCCGTGCTGGTAGGCATCAACGAATACATCGAGAAAGGCGCGGCGGGCGAACTCACCAATGTGTTAATGGGCGCGTTGGGGTTTGAAGTGTTATTCGGTTCGCTGACCGTCGCAGGGAGCCTCATGGCATTCGGCAAATTAAGTGAAATGATCAAGAGCGCGCCCGTCACATACAAAGGGCAGAACTTTATCAACATCCTTTTGTTCTTTACTGCCGTGGGCATGTTTATCTCCTTGATCTTCGTGCCGACCAACAGCGTGATCTTTTACGCGATGATCGGGTTGTCGTTCCTGATCGGCATCTTCATCGTTATGCCCATCGGCGGAGCGGACATGCCGGTCGTGATCTCCTTGATGAACTCCTACGCCGGTCTCGCCGCCGCCGCGACCGGTTTCGCTTTAGGCAACAAAGTGTTGATCATCGCCGGTTCACTGGACGGCACATCGGGTTTCATCCTCTCGATCATCATGAGTCAGGCGATGAACCGTTCGTTTACCAATGTGCTATTCGGCGCTGTCGGTTCCACTCAAGTGGATACGGCGAATCTCGCCGAAGCCCGCCCGATCACCCGCTTCGGAATCGAAGATACGAAATTCGTTTTGGAACAAGCCGACCGCGTTGTCTTCGTTCCGGGCTATGGCATGGCTGTCGCTCAAGCGCAACACGCCATCCGCGAATTGAGCGATGAATTAGAAAAGCGCGGAATTGCCGTTGAGTTTGCGATCCACCCTGTGGCGGGGCGCATGCCCGGTCATATGAACGTATTGCTTGCGGAAGCCAATATCTCGTACGAGCAATTGCTTGAAATGGAAACCATCAACCCCACCATGGACACCGTTGACGTGTGCATCGTCATCGGCGCGAACGATGTCGTCAACCCCGCCGCGCGCACCGACAAAGCCAGCCCGATCTACGGCATGCCGATCATAGATGTAGATAAAGCGAAAACAGTCATCGTCATGAAGCGTTCGATGGCAACGGGTTTTGCGGGAATCGAAAATCCATTGTTCTATGAGGCAAACACAAAAATGTTGTTTGGCGACGCCAAGAAAGTTGTGCAAGAACTGGTTGCTGAATTCAAAAAATCATAACGGATCAAAAAAAAAACAAAACGACGCGCCCACCACGCGTCGTTTTGTTTTAAAGCGCTACCTTCGCCGGGAACGCCTCTTGAAAACAAATTTGACGATATCTTCAAAGAACGGGAACCCGATGACCGTGCCGGCAATAGAACCGACCACGCCAAACGATCTAGCCAAGTCGCCTGATAGACCGAGGAAGTTCACCGCCTCGATCCCGACGGGCTGGGCTGATACCGCTTTTTGGCTTTCTTCGCCGCTTGAGCGTTCTACAAAGCGCAGATACAGCCACACCGTCCCGCGATAGACTCCGACTCCATCCGGGCGAATGCTCCAATAAAATGAAACAGACTCGCCCTGTGCGAGGGGTTGACTCGTGAGTCCAGACGGAGACACTTCCATCCCGGCGATGTCGAACCGCGCTTCGGCGATCACATTGTGCGTTTCATACAAGTTGGGAATTTCAACAGTTTCGCTGATGACAACATTGCCCCCCACTTCCGCCGTCGGCGTGACGTTGCCGAGATCGTCCACTTCGAGCGTGAGGCGAACGATGTCCGAATCTCCCGCGCGGATCTGAGGCGGGAATTCCAGCGTCAACCGCCGCTGTTCGGGAATTACCGGTTGCGATGTCGGGATGACCGATCCTCCGTCCGTGTTTGGCAAGGCTGTCGCGATTGACCCGGATGGCTGTGTTGGGAGGATTTCGTCCGGCGGCGGTTCTTCTGCCGGCATATCGGTTGCTACCGGCGCTTCGGGCGCGGCAGAGGACATGCCTCCGCAGGCGATAATCATCAGCGCGATCAACAGCGCCAACAACATACGTGGGGACAACGCAAAGTATTTCATGCGACAGATTCAAAATGATATGGCAATTGCATTTCGTTCGGCGCGATGGGCTGTGTGCGAATCTCGCGGCGCGACGGCATGAATCCCCAGATCAAAAGTGTGAGGGAGATGGCAAGAAGGAGGATACCCAATAGAATTCGAATTCTGCGTGACATTATTTCTCCGTAACGCCGACTTAAGTCGGCGCTACTGAATCGCCGCTAACTCTCCCGCCACAAGGCCAGGGAACGCGGCGCGAAGTTTTTCATCCACCTCAGGTGAAATTAACGACTCAGGATTCTTTGTCATAATCTCTTTCACCTTATTCATCGCGCGAGCATGGATATCCAACGCGCCTTTCCGCTCCCATGCGGTCCGCGCATCGCGGTCGGCGATCTTCGTCATCACGGCTTCCGTCTTCATGCGGTTGATCGTGTGTTTCGCAACGATGTACGAGCCGCCAGGACCGATCTCTTTGATGAGGTCAACCGCCAAGTCTTCATCGCTAAATGAAATTCCGCGTTTGACGCGCTTCAACATCTGCGCCACTTCATCGTCAATGACTGCTTTGGCGAAATCAAACGTTTTCAGCGCATCAATCAAGCCGCCGATGTTGAACATGTCCATGCCGCCGACGATGCCGCCCATGCCAGACATTCCAGTTTCGTAGCCAGATTGAGCATCGTTTAATTTTGAATTCGTGAGCCCAACATAGCCGCCGCACGGCACGTTATAAAACCGCGCGAGTTGGGCGAACGCCATGTGCAACATTCCGCACTCGATCGCGCCAGAGGTGTACGCGCCTGAACGCATATCGGCAACCGTTGCAAGCGTCGCATAGATCGTCGGCGTACCTTCCTTCACCATTTGCATCAACGCAACTGTTGCAAGATATTCCGCATTACCCTGCACCAACGTCCCTGCCATAGACATGGGCGACGTGAGTCCCGCGTTTGGCACGATAGTCGGATACACGGGCAATCCCTCACCCGCAAAGTACATCACATTTTCGGTTGAGAGGACATCCATCGTCAACGGCGAAACGGTTGGACAATAATGATGCGTGAGGAACGGATGCTCCTTGTACGCCTCCTCCCCACCCGCGACGATGTACGCCATCTCCATCATCGCCAGCGTATCTTTGTGATCGGTCGTCGTCGCGCGGATCGGCTTGAGACAATATTTCAACGCGGGATATAACCGCGAGATCGTGAATTGGTCTTTCGGCGCATCGTCTGCCAGCGTGGAGATGGAAAACATATCGTAGCCGGGCAACTCGTTGATAAGATGCGCGATGCGGGCAATGTCGGCAGACTCGGCGCGTCTTTCGTGACCTGTGACCGGGTCAATGATATCGGGCGCGGAGCTCGCCGTGACGATGACTGGGCTGTCGCGTGGAATCGTCCTGTCAAATTTCGGGTCCCGGGCATGAAACGTGAACGACGGCGGCGCCATCTTCCGATATTTCTCGATCACCTCGCGCGGAAATTTGACTCGCTCGCCGTCAACGGAACATCCGTGTTTGGCAAACAACTCCCGCGCAGGCTCAAAACGGACTTTGAATCCCGTCTCTTGGAGGATCTCCAGCGACGCTTCGTGAATTTTTTGAATCTGTTCTTGGGTGAGAAGTTCTGCAAATGACATGGGGCATCCTCAAGATAGATATCCTCGGTGGTCGAGTAGCCCGAAGGGCGTATCGAGACCACCAAGGCAATAAAGTAATTCTTATTGCATCGGGTACCAGTTGGTTCCCGAGCGTTCCGCGATGCTTCGACTTCGCTACCGCTTCGCTCAGCACGCGCGGAACTGCTCGACCAACAGAGCTTGAATGAAATTTTAGACCGTCTTTCTCTTCTCTTTCATGTGTGATTGCTGATTTCGAGAGGCATTTCTCTGAGGAATTTTCAGCTCGCGCAGGAGTCTTGCCTGCGCACGTTGACCTTGCACTGCCACCTGCCTCGGGATATTCATAATTCTATCGAGTATCTCGAAGCGGTTGTTCTTGAATGCCCAATGCTCAACCTTTAGTTTATCAGCCAGTTGTAGAATTTCAGCAACCGAAAACATCTGCAATCCCGCGCGCGTGACCTTCAACGTCGCGGCGGCGGTGGCAAACTTTGCGGATTGCTCCAAACTCCAACCGTTGAGATAACCATAAATGAAGCCAGCGGAGAAAGTTGCCCCTGCCCCACACGCATCCACGGCTTTGACTTGAGGGGCGAACACTCTCACAATTTCATCCCCTCGCGCCACGAGACATCCGCCTTTGGCAAGGGTGATGATGGCGGTTTCAATTCCCGATTTCAATAATTTTCGCGCTGTGCCGATCAACGCGCGTTTACCGCCAAGTTGCGCGGCGTCGGTTACTGCCTGACAGAACGTTGCGCGTTTGGCATATTGCTTCAACACATCCTGATCTTTGTGCCCATGTTCGAGATTTACAAACACAGGGACGTTGAGTCGGTTTGCCTCATCCATCGCGCGGAGAACGTGACTGCCATCATACCAATCCACGTAGAGGACCTTCGAGCCACGAATCAGGCGGAGGTCAGCCGAATCAAGCGTCCCTAAGATTTGAGGCGTGCGCTGCCAAAAGTATGTCCGCGCGCCTTTGCGGTCGGAGACGTTGACCTCCAACGGAGTTTTGTAATCCTTCGCAAATCTAACCTTGCCTTGAACGCCCCAATCTTTCAATCGCTTTGCCAGCGCATGTCCACGCTCATCATCGCCAACGGCTGTGCCGATCATCCCCGCGGACACGTCCCACTGACGCAACAAACAAGCCACGATCGCGGCATCATCAAACACAAACTCGTTGACCTCGGTCACGATCGCGCCTGTGTTGTGCCTGGGGAGTTTCTCTAGCACCATGATTTCGACGGGCGTCAGCATCCCAAAACCGACGTATTCGGGAGGGGATTTTGGCATGGGGGTATTATACGCCGTTCTTATTTTTAAATCCACAAAGGACACGAAGTACACAAAGAAACCTCTTTGATCTAAATTCCTTCGTGACCTTTGTGTCCTTCGTGGTTAAGATTTTTCACGCCTTCAACTTCCCCCCTTCGGGTCATACAACACAGACGCGGACACTCAGCGACGCGCATCCCTTCAATCAACTCAACATCCACGCGTGAGCCAGCTTTTGCTAATTCAAGCGGCAAATAAGCGAGCAGAATATTTTTCTTCACAGAATACCCGTATCCCCCACTATGGACGCGGGTGATGACTTTGCCTTCATGGTAGACGTTTCTCGCCGCCGTAGATTTGGGTGAAATCTTCGCCGTCTAAGACCAGTGTGCATAATTTTGTGGCGAATCCTTTTTGTTTTTTTTCCATCAGCGCGGACTTGCCGATGAATTCGCCTTTGTCGAAGTTGACGCAGAATCCCAAGCCCGCTTCAAACGGCGTTTCGAGTTGGGTCACGTCGGTTGTGTAGTAGCGATAGGCTTTTTCGAGACGAAGCGAGTCCATTGCCTTGTAGCCGCCGACTTCCATGCCGAAACCTTTGCCCGCTTGAATCAACAAGTCCCATACCATCGAAGCGCGGTTGTTTGGGATATACATTTCCCAGCCGAGTTCGCCGACATAACTGACCCTCTGCGCCCAGACTTTACATCCGTTGATGTTGATGAAGCGCGCTGTCAGATAGGGAAAAGCCTCGTTGGAAACTGAATCAACTGTCACCTTGGAAAGAATCGAGCGGGACTTCGGTCCCATGATCGCGAGGCAAGCCCAGTCCGTTGTGATGTCGCGCAGAGTCGCGTCATCGTCATCTTCTGTGTGCATTTGAAGCCACGCCAGATCGTTGGCGATGAATCCCGAACCCGTGACAACCCAAAATTTATTTTGCTCGATGCGCGCCACAGTGACATCCGCTTCGACGCCGCCGCGCGTGTTGAGGAATTGAGTGTAGGTGGTACTGCCGACGGGTTTATCCACATTGGAGTCGGTGGCGCGTTGTAAAAGTTTCAACGCATCGCGTCCCGTGACTTCGATCTTGCCGAACGATGTGAGATCGAAAAGAGTCGCGCGTTCACGTGTTGCTTTATGTTCTTCGCCGACTCGTTCAAAATATGGAGGCTTGTTCCAGCCCCATTCTTTTTGATCCGCGCCCGCGCGCCGCCACTTTTTATCGGGCGAATAATACAACACGCGCTCCCAGCCAAATTTTTCGCCGAAGACCGCGCCCAACTCCTGCGTGCGATGATAGACGGGACTCATGCGATGCGGACGCGCCGCTTCATTTTCATCGTTGGGGAAACGTAGCGCGTAATAATATTTCACGCTCTCGACCGTGCGCTCGGCGGCGTATTGCGGATCAGTGAAATAATTTCCGAAGCGCGTGGCGCGAAACGCGTTGACATCCATCGGCGGTTCGCCCTCGACGATCCATTCGGCGAGCAGTTTGCCCATGCCGCCCGCGCCGCCATACCCGTTGAGCGACATGCCCGCCAGCATCCACATGCCGCGCGCGCCAGCGATGGGTCCGAGCATTGGTTGGCAATCGGGCGTATACGCGCCAGGATGACACGTGATGTCAATGATGCCCGCGTCTTTCAAAAATGGGATGCGGCGGATCGCGCCCTCGAGCAACATTTCAAATCGTTGATATGAATGCGGCAGCGTCGCGTTGCCATGCTCCCACGGAGCGCCGTCAATCCAACGCGCGGGCGGGTTCGGTTCGTAACCGCCGATCACGAGTCCGCCCTGCTCTTCGCGCATGTACACCAAATTATCGGGGTCGCGCAAACACGGCGTATTTTTCGGGAACTCATGCCCAGTCACCGCTTTGAGCGTGATGTGTTGATGATCAACAGGCGTGGTCGGCAACGGCACGCCCACCATCGCGGCGAGTCGCGGCGCCCACATCCCCGCCGCGTTGACGACAAGATTCGTTTTGATGATTCCCTTGTTGGTGATCACCGCTTGAATTTCACCGCGCGGCGAAAGTTCGATCCCCGTGACGCGCGTGTTCGTGTTCACATCCACGCCCATCTCTTTGATGATGCGCGCCAAGCCCGTCGTCGTGTCGTACGGTGAAAGATGCCCATCGCGCGGAAGATAGATCGCGCCGTACAGATCTTTGTCAGTGATCTGCGGCATGATCTTGACGGCTTCGGCTGGGGAGATGATCTCCACCTCCATGCCGATCGCCTTCGCGCGACTCACGCTTCTTTCCAACTCTTTGAGCTGGTTCGCGCTAGACGCCACCGCCAAACTCCCGACGGGTGGAAGAACCCAAACTCGCTCCACAACTCGATGGAATATTGCGGAACTGCATCATAGTCTTGGACGTGGCGAACTGAGTCGTTCACCACCCCGCCGCATGTGACGTTCTCCGCTGGCGATGTCGCCTTTTTCCAGCAAGACAATATCGCGCTTGCCTAATTTATGCAGATGATATGCAACGCTCGCTCCATAAATCCATCCGCCAATGACGACGATTTCTGCTTGACTTTTCATTTTCACCTTTTATTATGAAATCGGTGGTTGAGTAGGGGCGATGCTCTTTCGCCCCGTATCGAAACCACAGGTACGCATACAAATTTTTGTTACAAAATAACTCTACGGCGTGGTGGTCTCGATACGTCCCGCGACGAGCATCGCGGGACTACTCGACCACCGATTATGTTTTTAACTTTGAATTTCCCTCAACCACCCCTCAAACTCCCTCGAATCCATCTTCTCCACCGCCCTGCCCCAGCGTTCGATTGCCCAGCCCCAGAAGTCGAAGTCAATGGTGGAGATGTTCGCCTGGATCGCCGCCCAGAGTCCCCAGCCGACATCGGACATGATCATGTTGAGTTTCATACGCGCGATCATGGCGGGAGTCGCTTCGCCGAAATATGCGGCGCAGACCTCGGAGATTTGCGAATCAGAGAATTGCATCTCCTGACAAGTGTTGCCAAGTTCAAAAGTCGGGTCGTTGTTGCCGCTGTATTCGTAGTCAATCAGCCAGAGTTGATTCCCATCGTCAATGTAGTTTTCGGCGAGCAGGTCATTGTTGCAGGGAACGGTCGCCAGCGGATTTACATTCATCGCTTGCTCGATGCGATTCACTGTTGACATTCTATGCAAGTATCCATCGGGGATTTTGATGGCGCGGTCACGGCAGAGGCTGAGATAATATTCCGTGAGGCGGAACATGTTGAAGTCGAGCAAGAAGCGTGAGCCAGCGTGGAGTCGCTTGACGGCTTGCGCCATGCGCGTCGGCATCCCCGCCGCATTCAGCGAATCCTTCGACATTGTCTGCCCGTTGAGAAATTCCAGCACCATTACATTGTATTCAGAAATGTAATGAAGAACTTTTGGCGCAACGCCCACATCGGAAGCGGCTTTGGTGTTGTGATATTCGTTGTTTCGGTCAATAGCAAGGAGTTCGGTGCTTGCGCCCGGCACACGGACGAAATACGGCGCGCCATCCACTTCGATCTTGAAATTGGAATTGGTCAATCCGCCTGAAAGCGGCGTGATGGAAACGCTCTTTCCATTCCATTCGGGAATTTTTGTCACGACCTCATCAATGATCGCCATGCGCTCCTCAGTTAACGTAGACAGGTAAACACGGAAACACGTATGCACGTGCCAACTTGTTTACCTGTTTACTTGTTTCCGTGTTTACGATCTTCCTACAGCACCAACACCGCTTCTTTTGAACACATTACTTGTTCTTTCGCGCCGATAGCGGGCAATTCAAGGAACGGATTATTGAACGTATCCATGTTGAAGTTGGTGTTGCCGATCTTGATCTGAATGCGGACGACCGAACCCAGGAAGGTAATGTTTTCGATGGTGCAATCAATGACATTATCTTTCTTTGGCTCGACGGCAAAACTGAACCGTTCGGGTCGCACGGAAAATTTGACCTTGTCGCCTTTCTTACGGCTCGCAAAGTCCTCTTCGGCAGTCTTGAAGTGGACGCCGTCCATCGCAAGGATTCCGTTCGCGGGGTCAATCACTTCGGCATCGGCGTTGTTGAGCGAGCCGACGAAGTTCGCCACGAATTGCGTCTTGGGAAAGTTGTAAATCTCGAACGGCGTGCCGACCTGCTCCATCTCGCCGACGTTCATCACAACGATTCGATCCGAAATAGATAACGCTTCTTCTTGATCGTGCGTAACGAAAATGGCGGTGATGCCAAGTCGCTTTTGAATGGCGCGGATCTCCTGCCGCAACGAAACGCGGATCTTTGCATCCAGCGCCGAGAGCGGTTCGTCGAGCAGAAGCACCTCAGGGCGGATGGCGAGCGCGCGGGCGAGCGAGACGCGTTGTTGCTGTCCGCCTGAAAGTTGGTATGGGTATTTATTGGCGTGTTTCTCGAGGTTCACAAGATTGAGCATTTCATCCACACGCGCATGAACATCCGTTGAATTCATCTTGCGAATGCGAAGACCAAACCCGATGTTCTGCGCGACCGTCATGTTCGGGAATAGCGCGTATGCCTGAAAGATCATACCGACGTTGCGTTGGTTGGGCGCTTTGTCGGTTATATCCACACCGTCCAACGTGATCCTGCCAGAAGTTGGGAGTTCAAACCCCGCCACCATGCGCAGGGTTGTCGTCTTTCCGCAACCCGATGGACCGAGGAAGGAAACGAATTCACCTTTTTCTATGCCCAGGTTGAAGTTATCCACGACCACCGCGTCGCCGAATTGTTTGGTCACATTTTCAAGAGACAAATAAGACATGAGGATTCTCCGCTACGGATTTCTTTAGTGCGCGCCTGTGGCTTGTCCCTGCCCGCCGGTGACAAATTGAATCATGCCCATGGCGATCCAAGTTAGCAGGAAAGTAACAAACGACAGCGCGGCAGGCTCATACGCTTTATGCTGACCGATCAAAAACAGATAGGGACCGAACGCGTCTACGCCCAGGAAGGAGGCTAACGTCACCTCGCCGACGACGATCGCAAATGTAAGCAACGCTCCGCTCAACAATGCAGACCGGACATTGGGCAGAATGACCTGCGTAATGATGGTAAACCATCCCGCGCCCAAACTTTGCGCGGCTTCGGTCAATGTGCGGATGTCCACCACGCGCATACCGGTGTCTACCGAGCGGTACATGTAAGGCATGGCAAGCACCATGTAACCGGCAGTGATCAAGGCGTAGGTTCCAAATTTCGTCGTCGTTAAGGGCTGGAACAATTCGATATCGGTAAAGGGTATGGTGAAATGCGTGCTATACGTCCGGATGAGACCAAACACAAGAATGATCGCCGGGATGACGAACGGCAAAAGCGTGATGAATTCCGCGATCCGCCGCGCCTGAGGTAAGCGCAATCGAATCCAATAAGCCGTGGGAACGATCAGGATGGCGCTGCAAATGATTGTTGCAACCGCGAGCGCGTTGGACAATAAAAAGGTTTCCAGAAAACTTGGGTCTTCGAA
Source organism: Anaerolineales bacterium (assembly GCA_046328795.1). GTDB lineage: Bacteria > Chloroflexota > Anaerolineae > Anaerolineales > Villigracilaceae > Defluviilinea. Next base: position 70,995 of record JAXLVX010000002.1, read on the forward strand.
AGCGCGTTCATACGCTTTGAAGCCGAGCACATCCCGCTCCATGCGGAGCGAATGCCTCAGGGTGGCAAACAACGGCACGAGGAAATAGATCGCGCCGAGGATAAACCAGACCCAACTCCAAAAACGACCGCCGATTCGCAACAACGACCAGCGCTTTTTGCCGGGCGCGCCCTGACCAACCGAAACATCAAAAGAAGTATCGCTCATCGCAACCACCTTTCGGAGACCTTTTGAAGCCATGAATATCCCACGAGCGAGATTGCCATGATGATAACCATACCCATTGCCATCGCATACCCCAAACCGGGGTTATGCAACACATCGCCGCGGATCTGCGCGCCGATCTGAATGGTGATGATGCCCAGCCTGCCGCCGGTCAACGCGTAGGCGGTGGCGTAGGCTCCGAAGGCGTTGCCAAACAAAAGGATCATCGAACCGAGAATGGATGGGAGCAGGATCGGCATCGCGACCCGCGTCCAATATTGGAAGTAAGTTGCCCCCAAATTCTCAGCGGCTTCGCGCCACTCACGCTTCAATCCATCCAAGGCAGGGACCATCACCAGCACCATCAATGGGAATTGGAAGAACATATAAATCGCAGTTAACCCCCAGAACGTGTACAAGTCGAAGCCTGCTTGATACAAGTCAATGCTGAATGTATCTTTCAACATAAGCGTGACAAATCCCCGCCTGCCCAACGTGGCGATAAATGCAAACGCCAGAGGAACGCCGGCGAAGTTCGATGCAACGCCTGAGAAGGTGATCAACGCCGAACGTAATTGGCGCGGAAGACCGCCCACCGTGATCGAGTAGGCAAGCAAGAATCCAAATATCCCGCCGCCGATAGCGGTTGCCGCGCTAATCTGAATACTCAGCTTATAAGCATTGACAATTGAGGGGGTCTGAAGAAGTTCAACATAATTTTGAAGAGTGAACTGGCCCTCCTGGTTGAAAAAGCTTCCCTCCACAAGATACAACGAAGGGAAAAGGATGAACATGATGGCAAACAAAAAAAACGGGGATACACCCAGCCAATTTTTGAGGTTGGACGGTTCTTTTATTTTCGGAAGGGCTATGGAAGTTTGAGCCATGGCAGAAGTCCTCAAACAATCTTCGTGCTATTGGGCGAGACCCTGCCATGCGGCAGGGTCTCGCGTCTTTAGTGCAGAAAATTTACTTACGGAGCGGCTTGAATGTTCGCGCCGACAGCGGCATCCCAATTTCCGGTGATGAGCGCTTTAGCGGCATCCAACTGGGCGACGGTTGGGAAGACAGCGCCCGTAACATCGGGCAGTTTGGCGAGCAAGTCGGCAGGGATCACGCCGCGATCGCGCATGTCTTGTTCGCGGATCGGGTGGCAGTAACCCTTCATCCAGATCGTCTGACCTTCATCTGAATAGAGGAATTCCATCCACAACTTGGCGGCGTTCGGGTGCGGAGCATAAGCGCTGATTGCTTGAACGTACACGCCAGCGAAGCGACCGGAAGCGGGGATCACAACTTCAGCCTTCGGGTTGCCTTCGAAAGAATCGATGGCGGCGAGGGCATTGTAGTCCCACGTGATGCGGACGGCGGTTTCACCGGTGGCGACCAAGCCGTTATTAGCGATCAACGGGACGAGGTTACCAGCCGAGTTCAACTTGGCAAAGTAATCTAAACCGGGCTGAGCATCATCGAGCGAGCCGCCATTGGCGAGAGACGCCGCAAAGACGGATTGAATCGCCTGGTTCGAGGTGCGAGGATCGCCGGAGAGCGCAACCTGTCCATTGTATTTCGGGTCGAGCAAGTCTGCCCAATCCTTCGGCACATCGGGTTGCACATCGGTGTTCACGAGGAACGACAGCACGCCGTAATAGTCGCCATACCAGTAGCCTTCGGCATCTTTGGCATCGTCGGGGATCGAATCCCATGTGGAAACTTTGTACGGCTGGATCAGTCCCTCAGCCTTGGAAGAAGGACCAAACGCAAAGCCAACGTCAATGACATCGGGAGCCTGCGGGCCGGGGTTATCCTTGTTCGCTTTGATGGCTTCGATCTCATCGCCGGAACCGGCGTCGGGGTTCAACTCATTGACTTCGAGTCCATATTTTGACTTGAAAGTCTCGATCGCTTCGCCGTAATTGCACCAGTCATGCGGCAACGCGATGGTGGTGAGCATACCTTCCGCTTGCGCGGCGGCGATCAAATCCGCCATCGGGTCTGCGGCGGGAGCCTCGGTCGCGGGCGCTTCTGTCGCGGCAGGCGCTTCGGTCATCGCCGGCGCTTCTGTCGCAGCAGGCGCTTCGGTTGCGGCGGGTCCGCACGCCGCAAGCGCGATGCTCGCAAGAAGCAACAACGAGAACAGCTTGAACAAACTCTTTCTAGTCTTCATTCTCTCTCCTTTGAGATAAATTGACTTGTGGAGAGCAACATGCCCTCCATCGAATTCGATTATAAACGGAACATTTCAAACACGGTTAATCATTTGTCAAGACTACTTTAACGCGCCACCTCCTCCACCTCTTCATACCAGCGGACGCGCGTGCCGATCTTGTCTCGCATCTTCCACTGGACGGATTTCGGCATGGATTCAAACACGTGCAGGATTTCGGAAATCCGCTTCTTGATCTGACTTCGTTCTGATTCGGCTAACTCAACATCTCCCCCGCCGACGGTTTCCTCAACCCGCCCCAAGTTGATCGAGGTGGTTTTGTACAAGCCCCAATCGGCGCCGCACAACAGCGCGAGGCGCCGAAGGTTGATGCAATTTTCATCGCTTGAACCAGTTTCCACGTAGAGAAGAAGCGAAGCGATGTCCAACGCGTCCTTGCGATTCAAATCCGCGATCTGCGCTTTGGTCAGCAATAACTCCGCCGGGGGAATTGTGACCGGGTGAAGGTGGAGTCGGTCATCCAGCGGGATTTTATGACACATCACAAACGTGCCGATAAAAACATCCACCTTCATTTCGGAGTCGTTGTGAAAATAGATCTGCCGCTGGTCGCCGTTGAGCAAATTAAATTTCTTATGCGGGGAATACCCAGCCTTCTCCATAAATTCCTGAAACTCGCGGCGCCGCCCGCCCTCAACGACCAGATCGAGATCGCCGAAATCGCGCGTGAATGTTGGATGCTCCGCTTTTTGATGCGCCTTCACCGCCAGCCCGCCAAGCGCGCGCAAAAGTATGGACTGCTCGCCGGCGGCGGCGATCAGCCGGTTCATTTCGATATAAGCGTCTGGTTGAAAAGGCACGGAGCGATTCTACCAAGAAACGACCCTAAAGAATTGAGAGGAATCCTTTAGGGTCGTAACGAAAACTCTAGCAACGGTCACTCGGAAGGAATCTCAGCCTGCACTTTATCGAGGTCAATGCCTTCGTTTTTGCGGCGGGCTTTGAAGCCGTAGTAGATCGCCGCGGCAGAGCCGTAACAAGCCAGCAGGAAGATGATGGAGTTCGTATTCTTGAAACTGATCCCATACAAGCCCGCGCCCTCACCGCCGGAGTTCAGCCATGGATCAAACATCCACTCGACGAGCAGGAAGCCGAGGAAGCCGGCAAAGATCACGCCCGCGACAGTGATCAGAGGAATGCCCGCCACTTTCATCTGGGCAATGGGCGAGGCTTCATACAGCGCCTTCTTTTTATACGGCAGGATGATCGCGGCAATGGCTGTGCCGAAATACATAATGGCGATGCCTTGTGTCGCGGCGAGCGTAATTGACCTGAACCCAGCCACATTATAAGCATACAGCGCGGCGACAACGATTGCCGGCAGAATCATGTACAACATCGCATTGACCGGCGTGCCGTTCTTGTTCAACTCCGCGGCTTTTTCGGGGAGCAAGCGGTCAAATGCGGCGGCGAAGATCACGCGGGTCGAGGAGAGGAACAACGTCCCTGCCCAGCCGAACCACCATGTGCTCATCAACAACAGCACAACGATTTGAACGAGGCGGTTATCGGTGAGGAAGACAGCCAGCATCGCCGGGTTGGGCCACACAGGAGCGGAGGCGCTTCGGTTACATATCCCCACGCATAATTCCACCATGCGGCATTCGCCTGCACGTAGAAATCCCAGCCGATGGTTTTAGCAACACCAAGGAAGAACAGATTTCCCAACGCGGTAGTGATCACAAGCGCCCAAGCCATGTCCGGCAAAATTGCGCTTGTAATCGGTCGCGCCGCGGCACTTCGCCATACAACGTCGCGCCCCAGTTGGGCCAGGGTTGAAGAAACCAGATACGGGAGAGTCAGCATGATGAGTCCGAATGAGCTGCCCGTCAACGGGGTTGAAGCGAACGCGTCCACGCCAGGCTGAGCGGTCGCGTCGTACAGCTCGCCCTGAGTCCCAAAGTATGCGGCAGAGTTGGAGGCCAGTCCCGCTTTGAACGCGTCGGGCGAGCGGTGAACAGCAAAACGATGACGATCAGCAATCCAAGCATACCCGCATAAAACGAATACTTCTGCACGCGGGCGTAATTCTTCATGCCGAGGAAGATGACCAACGCCACGAAGCCGAGCGTGAGCAGGGAACAAACGAACAACGCGTTCCCTTGTCCTGCAAACCACACGCGGCGCTTTGCAAACCGAACGCGCCAAGCAAGGGAGTGATCACGATCTGCCGGAGCATGTCGCCATAGATGGGGGTCCACAGCCAGAGCGTGAACCGCAATGCGGTGATCGAGAGGATGAATCCAATTCCCCCGCCGAAGATGCGCGTCTGCCAGACGTAATCGCCGCCGGAGCGCGGCATGACGGCGATCAACGAGGCGTAGACCACCACCCTCAAAGATGATGAACGCCGCGCTGACGATCAACGCGGGGATCATCCTCCGCCAAATAATACATCTGGCTGAAACTGTAGAGATCCCAGCGTCACCAGATTGATCGAAAAGAACGCGTAGATGAACGCGTCGAAGACCGACCACGAACGCACCATGCCGGTCGCCTTACGGACAAACAAGTTGCTCATATCACATCTCCTCTGTTGAATGATCTTCGTACGAATGGGTCTGTACCGCAAAATTTATTTTGCGGACACGCGTCGGGAGCCCTGCCAGCCGTCGGCTACTGTACATAACACGAAACACGAGAGAGAGTTATCCCGAAGTCAGCACGTAATTTTCGATCTTGTCCTTGCCGAGTTTCACAATCGCCCCCAACAACGTCCCTTGCTCGTACATCAGAGCTGGTTAATGCACAACGTCTTCCCCACCTTCATCGCCCCGCGCCCTCGTGGATGTGTCCATGCAAGCCCAAAAGCGGCTCATATTTTTCAATCGCCTTCCGAAGGCGTCGAACCGACCGGCGGCGATTGCCCTGCCAACACGGGACGCAAGTCTTTGTCCAATTCGGGAGCCTCATCCAAACCAGATTTATACGGCGGCACGTGGACGTTGAACACCGCATTCTTCGGATTCTTCAACTTGGAGATCATCGCCTCATGCGGGCCTCGAGCTGGTCCCCTCACCCCTTCCCGTGCGTATCCCACGGCGTTCGGTTGCTCCACCCGGCGGCGATCATCTCGTGATGCTCATCCAACTGCGTGACCAGCCCTTCGACCAACAACACCCGCTTCGATGCGCGGATGACATCATCCACCTCGTCCATATCGTCGTTGCCCGGCGAGCAGTAGACTTTCATGTCTGTTGCCGCCGAGTTTTCTCGGCAATGTCCATCCACTGCTGAACGACTTTCAACACCTCGGCATTGAAAATCTCCGAAACACGATCGGATTCTTCTCCAACTCAGCCATCTCATCGGGATTAGTCAAATACGGATAATATCCGCGACTTCGCACACGCTTCTTCATGTCAGCGAGTTCGTCTGCGTTTGTAATTGGAAATTCCTGCTCCAGCAATGTGACTTTGTAATTCTCCCCGCCCTGATGAATGAACGGCACGACCGCCTTTCCCGTCATGTCGCCGCCGAGGATCAGCACATCCACCTCGTAGAATTTCCCGCGTTCAAAAATTTATTCCAGCAAATATCCGAACCATGAATGTCTGTCGCAAAAAACAGTTTGGTCACGGTGGCATCCTCCGCGAGGTTTGTGAACGGGTTTGTTCCTGATTGCTATCGGTGATTATAGCGGTAAATGGAGTAGACACGGAGACGCGCGCAAGTACACAGGTAGCGCGCGCTCGCAGTTTACGTGTTTACGTGTCTACTTGTTTACATGTCTACTTGTGTACCTGTTTCCCTGTTTACGTCATTACGGGTAGACGCGCTTGATCGTCCTCGGGAACGGAATCGCCTCGCGGATGTGTTCGATGCCGCACAGCCACGCGACGACGCGCTCGACGCCCATGCCGAATCCCGAGTGGGGAACGGAGCCGTACTTGCGCAGTTCCAAATACCACTTGAACGCTTCCTCTGGTAATCCCTCTTTGTGAATACGAGCTAGCAACGCGTCGTGACTCGACATGCGTTCCGAACCGCCGCAGATTTCGCCGTAGCCTTCGGGGGCGAGCAAGTCAACTGATTTGCACACTTCTGGTCTGCCGGGCCACGGCTCCATGTAAAACGCTTTGACCGCAGATGGATAGCCATACACAAACATTGGCTTATCGTGAAGTTTTGTCAATTCGGTCTCGTGCGGAGCGCCGAAGTCCATGCCCCATTCGAATTTGAGGAGTTCTTTCTTTTCGGGGTCGGTTTCTTTTTCGCACAGGTCAATGAGATATTTCGCCGCGTCGTCATACGACATGCGCGGGAACGGGGCTTGGATATTCTCCAACTTGGAAATGTCGCGGTTGAGAAATTTCAGTTCAGCGGTGCAGTCGCGCATCACTCGCTGGGCAATGTGCTGGATCATTTGCTCTTCCACTTCCATCAACCCGTCGAGGTCGCAGAACGCGATCTCGGGTTCGAGCATCCAGAACTCGGTGAGGTGACGGCGCGTCTTGGATTTCTCCGCGCGGAAGGTAGGACCAAAGCAGTAGACTTTTCCAAACGCAAAAATATTCGCTTCGTTGTAGAGTTGACCCGTCTGCGCGAGGTAGGCTTTGCCCTCGTCGAAGTATTCGGTCTCGAAGAGAGTCGTTGTGCCTTCCGCCGCGGCGGGAGTCAGGATCGGCGTGCTCATTTCGAGGAAGCCGTTCGTGTCGAGCCATTCGCGCGTCGCCGCCATGACCGTACTACGGACTTTGAGAATCGCCCATTGACTTTGCATCCGAATCCACAGGTGACGGTGATCGAGCGCGAAGTCGGGACCGTGATCTTTGAGCGACATCGGGTACTCGGGCGCGGCTTCCTGTACGATCTTGATCTGCTTCACGCCGAGTTCGTATCCGCCAGGGATGCCGGGCGCGCGCTTATCCTCCCGCACCGCACCCGTGATGATCACCGACGACTCTTGCGGCAAACGCATGACCTTGTCGAAGATTTCGGGTTCAAGATCGCCTTTGAACGCCACGCACTGCACAAAACCCGAGCCATCGCGGACGAGCAAAAAGCACAGCTTGCCTTTGTCCGTACGGTTGTAGACCCAGCCTTTGATGGTGATTTCTTGACCGACGTATTTTGATATTTGCGAAACGCTGATGTGAGAAGACATGGAGGAAGTCCTTTAATTTATTTGTTTGGGGAATTATAGCAAATGAGGCTTTCCATTATTTCTTAGTGTTTTGTCAAAATGATATCCACTTCGCCCTGTTTGCTACTTCTATTACCTAAAACCATAGTCTGCGTTTTTTTAGTAACAGGTGCATCAATAATTTTCTCTTTCCAATCAGGAAAATGCTTTCGTAACAACTCAAGTGTAATATTTCTTGTAAAATCCCTTGTATCTGTCCGAATATATACGGTTCCATTTTCATCCATAATTTGTGAGGCTGTAGAAAAAATATTGTCTAACAATTCTACATATTCAACTTGCGAGTCAAATCTACCTTTATGCTTTTCGCTTGACCAAATTGGCTCTTCTTCACCGCCCAGCATCCATAATCTTAACCATTGGTCTTTATGATAATTAGTCAAGCCGTAATAAGGAGGAGATGTAAAAAATAAAGAGCATTTCTTACCTATTCTGTTTTCAAAATTTTCAGCCTCTTGCTTTAATACTTTTGTGCTATCTGCCATTTTTATCTTATTTAACGTGGTTTTTGGCAAACCTTTATCGTATCTCCATTCAATTCTTTGCAAAAGGAAATTATAAGGGTCTATCTTTGGCGCCTTCATTTTTCTTTCTTTCCACCAGTTTACTGAGTAAATATTGCCCATCGCTTTTGTTTGGCGCATTTGATTTGAAAGGGACTGGTTCAATTTCCCGTGCAAATAAACAAGAATGAACGACATCAATGTCCTGTCAACGTGATTTTTTTTCCAGTCTAAGTTCCTTCTAGCCGCAAGTAAAAAATTAATAACATCTTTAGAATAGCACCAATGAAAAAATTCAGGCAAATCCTTAGCGTGTTCTTTATATATATTACTATTGCTTGCTTTGGCTATGTTTTTCAGCCGAATTTTCACCTTGTCCATTGAGGCGGGTTTTAATTTTACTTTTGCATAAAGCCACCCTAAAGGATTAATTTCTATTCCTAACCCAAATCTTCCTTTTGTTGCGGCGGCGTAAATACTAGAGGCTCTGCCAGCAAAAGGGTCAACTACTAACTCGCCTAGTTTAGAATAATTCTCTATGACTTCAAATGCAAAGTCTAAAGGAAACATAGCATAATACGGACCAACTGCTGCCCAGCGTCCTATTGAAGTGCTTAGACTTGGTTTAAGACTGCCCATATCTATTTATTCTTCTCTTTTATAAGTTTCTTTGCCATTTCTTCGAGAACACGAGAGCCTAAATTCATGGGGATTGACGCTTCTGCATGGGCGGAAATCAATGGCGATAAAGCATTTGGGTATCTTGAAGATGCAACCTGATCTAGTAAAGCAAGAGCATCGGCTAAACGTGGATATTGGTCTGGGTCTGCGCGGCGAGCATCTTCGTGGGATTCTTCCAACATTGGAAGAGAGCCTACAATTCTTGCTCCTGATAAAGTTTTATAAAAGAACTTTCTCCCAAAATAGGTATCTTTCCCATATAATTTTTGACTGTCAGAAATCACAATATTATTTTTTATGTAAGTATCCGACAATAAAGCAACTGTTTGAGAAGGAAAGAAACCGCTTGTACCATTTTTGTTTTGGTCAATTCGCTCAAAATGATTGACTGAAAATCCTGTCTTTTCTACTCCTATCATTAATATCCCAATGCCATTGGTTTTCTTTTTTATTTCCTCATTAATTCGTCTAATTTCTTTAGTAATTGGAATTAATAAACCAGCTGGATGTCCAAAAATAGCAAGCGGACCATCCACTACAAATGCTATATCTTTGAGAAGATACAGCAAATTCTTTTGTTCGAACCACCTCAAAATATGAATGACCAAAATTCTTTCAAGCGTTTGCATTATTTCGGCAAACATCGCCCCATTCGTGCTGTCAGGTATCATGCCGTCATGGATTCTCAAAGCGTCAGTTGAATAAAGTTTTCCTTGTTTTACGCAATGGCAAACATAAATTCCTTTATTAATTACATATTTATCATCAGGGGAAAGGCAGTCATCTTTATATGGACATTTTTGCTTTACGTCAGATTTGTCTTTATACTCTAAAAGTGCTTCGTATGTTGCAAGTAAAGTCTCGCCATCAGAAAAAAGTTTAGTCTCATTAAACGTTTCGTACAGAGCTTTTCTAAGAGAATCTTCAGGAGATGATTCGTCGTCAAGAATGATATTACAGCCAGGAAATGCACGATCAATAGAATCTGCTTTTTCAGTTTCCCGAAAGGCTTTTGGGTCAACAGGTCTTTGTTGGTCAAGTTCACGAACTTTTGCCACATCCATCATGACTGCGGCTACTGAAACGTACCCAACTTCCGAACCTGGGTAACCTTTTTCAACTTGAACGGGTTGATGGCTTCCATCAATAGACACAACAAGTTCTGGCTCCCAGTTGCTTGGTTGAATTTCAGACTTATGTAAAGTTTTTAAGAGCGGCTCGTCTTGAGATACATCTCTTTCTTTTGCACGCTTTAAAATATTCTTAACTCGTTCGTTTTCAACAAGCCTTCGGATTGACCTATATTCAGCAAATTCGCCTTCAAATGGCATGACATCCTCTATGTGGGCAATTCAAATTTCTTAACTTGAACGGGAATAACAAATAGGTTGCTCAGTGTTTTTACTCTCAAAAATCCTTTATCTTGCGCCTTTCGTATTGAAGGCTCAAAATCAATAAAGTCATAATACTTGCAGAGTTCTTTTGTTTCATCTGTATTGTTCAAATGACTGATGAACCAATTGGCAGTATTTTTTAGAATGTTTTTTTGAATACTGCTTACTTCTTGCGTGGCGTAAACCATCCCGATTCGATATTTAGAACCTTCTTTTGCTGTTCTAACCCAAACATCTGTCAAGTCCAAATCACTACCAGTCGGCAAAATGCTGTGGGCCTCTTCTACGTAAACCAAAATTTCGGGAATATCTGTAACACCCTGAATAAATTTGCGTTGATTCTCCTTGAAAATTTTAGTCATAATTCTTGTGGCGGACGACTTATTGAGTTCAGGTTCGCCGCTTGATTGATCAATGACTACTAATTTTCCTTGTACTAAATGATTGTAAATGTCTTCTGCGTAATCGCTTGTCGTATCTGGGCTGTGTTGTTCTGCCGCTTTTCCAATTTTTCTTGTTCCGTTAGGATATTGAAAAAGACCTATAATCTTTTTCAAATCTTCATCTGCCCATCTGTCACCTGAACCGTTTGAGCGATTTACGTATGCTGTTTCAAATGCTTGATAGCCGCTATCTCTATCTCGTATAAATTTGTCTAATGCTTCAAAGGCATTTGCAAGCTGCCCCCAAGTCGGGTTAGCATTTCCGAAAATTTGTGCCGCCGATTGATATTCGGCCGCATTATCCCCCTCGCTGTTTTGCAAAGCATCTCTTAGCTGTTGATTAAAGAGATTTGTTGTATTTGGTCTTTGATTTTGCGGAACTGGAAAGCCCGCTCTTTGCAAAATAGATTTATATGCTAAAACTCTGCGATTATGTCTTGTCAAAGCACCCCGATCATTTGCGTCTGGTGCTTCAAGGCTTACTTGGAGGAAGTTTTTTATGTAGGTGGTAGTATCTTCTGAAAGAATGCTGTCAATTATCTCCTTTCCGATTTGAAGGTTTTCGGCTTCAAAGAAATTCAAAATCATTAAAATTCGATCAGGATCGTTTGGATGTTTTGTGATGCCATAGGTGACGACTTCATTTTCTTTTACTCCATTCGGAATAAGTTGCCAAACATTTTTCAACGCAGAGTTATTATCCTGAACATTTTCATTGGCGTATTCCCCATTGGGATCAAAGATGATTTGCCCAATTCGCAACGATTTATCTTCCTTCTTTTCCGTTGTTCTTAATTCAAAAACCGATTTCGCAATAATCTTTGTCGTGTTGGATTTGCCTGTTCTCGTCATGCCAAACAAAGCAGATTTTTGAGAAAGCAAATCTGCAGGGTAAATATAAACAGGCACATCATCAACTTGTTGATACTGCCGATTGGTAGAAGCGTAGCGCACAAAACCAAGTTCTACTCTTTCTGTGTTTCCATATCTTTCAAAATGTGATTGAATATTAGAAGGATCAGAATAGTTTACGATCACTTCAAGTGCTTTGCCATTAGGTTTAAAGACTTTAAGTCCTTTATTAGGATAATAATTTGAAATATCGCCACCAAACTTAAGGGATAAATTTCCTTGTGTGTCATTTTCTAAAAAGAATGTACCAATTACACGGCAATTTATCCCCGCAAATGACAATAGATTGTTGGTTTGAGCATCCATTGTTTCAGAACTATCCCAGTGTTGTCCAATTTCTCCACTAACACGTTGTGCGCTTTGTACACGAATACGCTGAGCTTCTATATCTCCTGGGAGCTGTGCCGAATCCATAACTCGCAACAAAATAACAGAGCTATCTTCTTTTGTGTAATCAACAGTATCTTCTGAAGTAATAATACGAGTTGCAATTAAGAAGCTTAGGCTTGGAATTCCCCCGACTTTTTGACGATGAAAGTCGTGAATTTGTACCAGTGCATGATTGTAACTGATAGAAAAAACCTCCCCTACATATTGTGTGGGCTGAATAAGGGTTCTAAACCATTCTTTAGCGGAATCAGACAGCTTGTTTGCGTCTTTTTCTTTTACCACATCTTCTACTGATGACATAAAACTCTCCGAAAGGTTTAATTTTTTAAGCAGTATTGATTGACAAAAGTAAATCTATAAGTCATGGAAATTTGAATAAATTCAAGCGGCGGACAAGAATAATATCCCCCGCTTTCATGACGTTTTATAAACTTCCTTTGCGTCTGATATAGAATACTCAACCTCATCCTCTTCGCGGAAAAACTGTTCAAGCGCAAAGTTCTGCCATTGATTAATTTCCCATTCTTCATACAACGGGGAAATTTGGTTTTTTACCATGATAAATAGCGTAAAGTCTGCCACTTGGGCTATGACATCATCGGGCAAACTGTCTATTCTTTTATGTAGTTGTTTGCGAATTTGAAGTATGTCCATCTCCGATACTCCTTTTCATATTTATTTTACATCAAAAGCAGATTTACTTTCTCCTCTCCTCCAACCCCTTGACCAACAACTCCCTCGTCACATTCGGGTCAGCCTTGCCTCTCATTTGAATTAACGAGTGAATTCTATTTCCAAACTGGCAAGGTCAATTTTTGCGCCTGCGGAGGTTAGAAAATCCATTCCTAAAATCCCTTGGATGTCGAAGCCATAGTCCATGCCGCCAATTTCGATCTCAAACTGCTTGACCGAATATGTTCCTACCTTCAGTTCGTCTACTGTACGGGTGAATACAACTTCACTACCGCCAACTCCGAAAATAGTGTGCAGTGTATCCTCAGGTTGAGGCACGATGCCAATTTTCGACAATACATCTGCCGATAATATTGTTCCGCCTGATCCAGTGTCCACGAGGATGTTTGGGATTTTTATCTTTCTGCGTTGGTGGACTACCGTAATTCCAACGAAGGGAAGATTATCCCTGAGCTGCAGCCGCACGTCCCCTCCGAATGCCGAGCCATTGCCTCTCTTGGATGTTCAATTCTTTGCGGCTGGTGTGGACAAAGTAAAACTCTCGTTCGGGATATTGTTTGTGAAACGCGCGGTATTTCTGCATGGCGGTTGTGCCATCCGCACAGGACTCCAGAACGGCGATTTTATCTAGCACGCGTTTTGTTCTAGCGCTATGCGCTCTGACGGCTTCGATCACAAGCCATTGATTCGGGTAGGTTTTGCGTACATTCATCCAGCGCATGAGAATACTCCTTATTTCGATTGGATTATAGCAAACCCTTTGTTGATGCGCTACTTTCTCCTCTCCTCCAACCCCTTGACCAGCAATTTCCTCGCCACATTCGGATCAGCCTCCCTTTAGTGATGCAGTTATTTATCCCATTGAGACCGATGGTAGATTTGATATTTGAGCGCATCAATGTTTCGCCCGCGCCAAGAACCAAATGCAGGATTCTTGCTGAGGGAATTTTTCATTCGCTGTCCTACAACACTCCGTTTTTGCAGGAATAGGATGAAATCCAAAACTTCACCCTGTTTTTCGAGAGGCAAACGAAGTAGCTCTTGTTGAATTTGTTCAATCAGGCTCATCGCAGTTTCCGTCTTGATTGTATAACAAAAAACAGATTACTTCCTTCTCTCCTCTAACCCCTTGACCAGCAACTCCCTCGTCACGTTCGGGTCAGCCTTTCCCTTCGTTGACCGCGCCACTTGACCGACGAACCATTGCAGGAGAGTCTCTTTGCCCGCGAGATATTTCTCCACTTCGGAGGGGTTGTCATCCAGAACTTTCGTCACGGCTTCTTGAATGAAACTTTCATCCGAGACTTGGGCGAGTCCCTTTTCCTGAACGATCTGCGCGGGGTCGCCGCCGTTTTGGAGGAGTTCGCTCAACACAACTTTGCCAGCGTTGCCGCCGATGGTTTTGTCTGTGACCATGTCTATTAATTTAGCGAAGGATTCAGGCGCGAGAGTCACATCGTCAATTTTTATTCCCGAGTCGTTGACGTAGCGCATGAACTCGCCCGCGATCCATGAATGGATATTTTTCGCTGGACTCTTTGATTTCGCAACGACGCTCTCGAAGTAGTTCGCGAGAGAAAGGTCGGAGGTGAGAAAACGCGCGTCGAGCGGAGTCAAGCCGAAGTCCGAGATGAAGCGTTTCGTTTTTGCGTCGGGCAATTCGGGGAGAGTCGCGCGAATCTTTTGAATCCAATCCGAATCCAAAATCAGCGGCGGCAGGTCAGGCTCGGGGAAGTAGCGATAGTCGTGCGCCTCTTCTTTGCCGCGTTGCGAATACGTCTTGCCCGTTGACTCGTTGAAGCCGACGGTTTCCTGTTCGACGACTCCGCCACGCGAAACAATGTCGGTTTGACGCGCGATCTCGTATTCGATGCCCTGCGCGAGCGAGCGGAATGAATTTAAATTTTTGATCTCGGTGCGCGCGTTGAGTTGATCGCTCCCCGCCTCGCGGACCGAAACATTCGCCTCAAAACGGATCACGCCTTTTTCCATGTCGCCCGAATTGACATCGAGATAACGCAGGATCGCGTGCAGTGCAGCCGCGTACGCTTTCGCTTCATCGGGCGAGCGCAGGTCAGGCTCGGTGACGATCTCGAGCAACGGGACGCCGCTGCGGTTGTAATCAATGAACGACTGCGCGTCGGCGTGGGATAACTTGCCCGTGTCCTCTTCCAAGTGGACGCGGCGAATCCGAATCTCCTTTATGCCTGATTCAGTTTCGATCAGCAGTTTCCCGCCTGTTGCGAGCGGCTGATCGTATTGCGAGATCTGATAGCCCTTCGGCAGGTCGGGATAAAAATAATTCTTGCGCGCGAAAATACTTTCCGTGTGGATTTGACATTCAAGCGCCAACCCAACCTTGACCGCCAACTCGACGGCTTTCTTGTTCAGCACTGGCAACGCGCCAGGCTGACCCGTGCACACAGGACAGATAAACCGATTCGGTTTCGCAGTGATCGAGTCAACGACTTCACACCCACAAAACATTTTCGATCTTGTGAGCAGTTCCGCGTGGACTTCAAGTCCGATGATGGGTTCGTAGGTTAGTTGCATAGTTGGTTAGTTTTTTAGTTTGATAGTCTTATGGACGCGCGGCCGTTTTTCGTAACGCGACCCTTCGATAAACTCAGGGCAAGCATTTATGTCGCTTTTGCTAGATACAATCTCACAGGCGACATGAATGTCGCGTTACATTTAAAGTGGCGGATGCTTCGTGTGCCAAACCGTTTGCATTTGATACAAATGACCGATCCGCAACAACGTCTCCTCCGACAAATGCGGACCCATGACCTGCATCCCGATGGGAAGTCCGTTCGAGAAGCCGCACGGCACGGACATCGCAGGGATTCCCGCGAGGTTGACCGCAACGACAAACACATCCGACAAATACATATCCAGCGGATTTGAAATTTTCTCGCCGATGCGAAACGCAGTCGTCGGCGCGATGGGCGTGATCAGGGCGTCGCAAGCCTCGAACGCTTTTTGAAAATCCTGCCGAATCAACGCGCGGACTTTCTGCGCTTTTAAATAGTAGGCATCATAATACCCAGCGGAGAGGGCGAACGTGCCGAGCATGATGCGGCGTTTTGTCTCTGCGCCGAATCCCGCTTCGCGCGTTTTCAAATACACGTCCATCAAATCGCCTGTGGCGCGTTCTGACAAACCGAACCGAACGCCGTCATATTTTGCAAGATTGGAACTCGCTTCGGCGAACAAAATCAAATAGTAAACGGGAATCGCGTATTGTGTGTGTGGAAGCGACACTTCCATCACTTCCGCGCCGAGGCTTTCGATCTGCTTGATTGCGGCTCTAACGGAAGCATCCACATCTTTATCCAACCCCTCGACAAAATATTCTTTCGGGATGCCGATACGAAGTCCGCGCAGGGATTCGGCTTTCTTCAAACTTTCCGAATAACTTTGAACAGGTTCGATTCGTGACGTGCTGTCTTTGGGATCGTGTCCCGCAATCGCTTCAAGGACAAGCGCGACATCATACGCGCTCCTCGCCATCGGACCGATCGTATCAAATGAAGAGACCAGCGGAATCAAGCCATAGCGCGAGACGCGTCCGTACGTTGTCTTGAGTCCAGTCACGCCGCAGAAGGATGCAGGATGACGAACCGATCCGCCCGTGTCTTCGCCCAGCGTGAAGGGAGCGAGTCCCGCCGCGACCGCCGCGGCTGAGCCTCCGCTCGAGCCGCCAGGGACGTGATCGAAATTCCATGGGTTGCGCGTGGTGAAGAAACCCGAGTTTTCAGTGGATGAGCCCATCCCGAACTCGTCCATGTTGTTTTTGCCGAGAAGAACAGAGCCTACTGAATTCAACTTTTTGATCGCGGTCGAGTCATAAAACGGTTTGTAGTTTTCAAGGATTTTCGACGAGCAAGTCGTGTTCACGCCGCGCGTGGAAATGGAATCTTTCGCCGAGTACGGAATACCCGTCAGCGGAGTCAGACCCTCGCCCGACTTGATTCGTTCATCTGCTTTTTTGGCTTGTTCCAGCGCGACATCCTCAGAAACCGTGACGTACGATTTGACCTGCGGATCGAGTCGCTGGATGCGTTCAAGATATGCGCGCGTCAACTCCTCCGAAGAAATCTTTCGGTTGGATAGAAGTTCGTGTGTTTGTTGTATGCTAAGTTCGTGAAAGTTCATACGTAACTTACTCGCTCGTTAGAATAATTACCGTCCACGAATTCGCACGAATAAACGAATGAGCGCTCCTGCATTCGTGAATTCGTGGTTTTATTCGTGGATGGTTCCCTTACAGAACACAACCGAGCAACAAGAGTAATCAATTTCTAATTACCACTTACCAATTATTGCTCAACATGCGCGCGCGGTATAACCACATAATCATCCTTCGTCTGCGGCGCGTTGGCGAGAAAATCTTCCGTCGGGGCAGAATCCTCGATCACATCTTCTCGCGGCGAGTTCTTGCTCGAAGACGACAAGTAAGCAGGCGCGATGTTTTCCGTATCCACTTCATCCAAGACGCTGACATAATCGAGAATATCCTTGAACTGGGAAACGAACATCTTTGTCTCGTCGGCAGTCAAATCCAACCGCGCAAGAGACGCGATATCTTTCACCAATTTTTCGTCAACTTGAATCTTCGCCTTCTCGCTCATCGCCAATCAATTCTCCAATTCTCTAATTCTCCGAATCAATTTCTAGATTGGGCATTTCGCTGTTCTTCCCGTTGAGATTCGTTCTCTTCCAATTGTTTGCGTATCCAGCGCATCAAATTGATCGCTTTGTGTTGCGGCTCGAAATAGGCTCCAACAGTGTCCTCGAACGGAACAGGAAAACGAAAACCATCAACGTCATACCACAGCGCTCCGTCCGTGCAGTACACAAACTTCGCTGTTTTATTGACGATCAATTCTTTTATGTTCATGGTTTCCTTTCCTTTCTTGTTTTGTTTATGAATGCTCCGTTGGTTGAGTAGGGGCGAGGTTTTCTTGCTCCGTATCGAAACCAACTATCAATTGTCACGACAGATCCAAAACGCTGTCAAGTCCGCGTCGTAAACCGACGAATGAACTCACTGTACGAATCGCCAGCAAAGAACCGTCCACATATGGCTCGGCGCTGGAGCCCGAGTCGTGCCTGATCGTTAATTTCTGGTCGGGCATACCGAAGATCACTTCGGCGGAAATCGTATACCCAGGCAAGCGAATGGAATGGACTTGCGACCCCGTCATGCGCGCGCCGCGTGTTTCCTTCACGCCTTGCGTATCTTCCAGAGGCACGGTCAACTCCGACGGGCGGACTTTCGACAAACGATTTGCCAACTCGCGCACCGTTCCACTCGGCGAATCTTTTTTAGCGTCGTTTGCATAATCAATAATTTCCCATTGCGGAATGAACTTCGCGGCGATCTCGGAAAACTTTTGAAGCAAAACGACCGTCAATGCAAAGTTGCCGACAGCCAGCACGCCGCGATTCGCGTTTTCAGCGGCGGACGCGATGTCGGCATAATCTTCATCTGACAATCCCGACGTACCGACGACGACATGCGCTCCATGCGTTAATGCGCTCAACACGTTTTGCTTGGCAACGTCTGGCTTGGTGAACTCAAAAAACACGTCGCAGGGATGAGCCGCGAGCGCTTCTTCCGCCGTCGCAAATACAGAGCAAGTCAAGTTCGCGTCACCGAGAACATCACCGAGGATCTTGCCTGCATGAGTGCGAGACACCGCAGAGACGATTGTCATATCCTCCAGTGTTGAAATCGCGCGCGCAACAGCCGAACCAGCCCAACCTGTTCCACCAGCAAGACAAACGCGGATCATATATCAATTCTCCAATCCTCTAATTCTCCGAATCGCTATCAATCTCTAATCTCCAGTCTCTAATCTCTGATCTGAATATGCAATTCCTTCAACTGCTTCGGCTCAACTTCCGACGGCGCGTCTGCCATCACATCGCGTCCCGCTTGGTTCTTCGGGAACGCAATCACTTCACGGATGTTTGGCTCGTCCGCCAACAGCATCACCAAACGGTCAATGCCTGGAGCCATGCCTCCGTGCGGCGGCGCGCCATACTCGAACGCCTCAAGCATGTGACCAAACTTCGCTTGTATCGCTTCATCGGAATGACCGAGCATTTGAAAAATTTTATTTTGTATGTCGCGCCGATGAATACGGATCGAACCCGACGCCATCTCATATCCGTTACAAACCATGTCATACGCATCCGA
This sequence comes from Anaerolineales bacterium, assembly GCA_046328795.1. Taxonomy (GTDB): domain Bacteria; phylum Chloroflexota; class Anaerolineae; order Anaerolineales; family Villigracilaceae; genus Defluviilinea. The sequence continues at coordinate 89,796 of JAXLVX010000002.1, forward strand.
AAGGATCGCGCCAGGGTCGGCATCGAACTTATCAAGGTCTTGCAATTGCGGCATGGTAAACGGATGATGTTCCGCGTCCCAACGTTGTTCCTCTTCGTTCCAAGCGAACATGGGGAAGTCCACCACCCACGCGAACGCCATCATCGTTTTATCGGCAAGGTCGAGTTTGTCGCGCAGGATGACTCGCAACCCGCCCAACACTTTGTTGACGATCGCGCGCGCGTCTGCCGCGAACAGGATGAGGTCGCCGTCCTTCGCGCCCGTTTTGGATTTGACTTCTGCCGCCTCAGCCTCTGTGACAAACTTCGCGGCGGTTCCCTTCGGACCTTCGTCTGTGATCGCCAACGTCGCGAGTCCCTTCGCCCCCAGCCCCTTCGCGGATTCGGTCAACGCGTCCACCTCTTTGCGCGACATCTCCGCCGACTTCGGCGCGACGATACACTTGACCACGCCGCCCGCGCTCAACGCGGATTGAAACACTTTGAATTCGCTCTTCGCAAAAATTTTGCTGACGTCAATCAACTCCATGCCAAAGCGCAAATCGGGTTTATCGGTTCCGTACTTCTCGAGGACTTCATGGTGTGAAAATTTGGGCCACGGCGAGGAAAGTAATTTCTTGTTCGGCGCGACAGCGGGAATCATTTCCGTGTATAAACCTTCGACCAGCGCCAACACATCGTCGCGATGCACAAACGACATCTCGAGGTCGAGTTGTGTGAACTCAGGCTGACGGTCGCCGCGTAGGTCTTCGTCGCGGAAACAACGCGCGATCTGGAAGTATTTATCCATGCCTGCGACCATCAACAATTGTTTCAACTGTTGCGGCGATTGGGGCAGGGCATAAAACTGTCCAGGGTAAATCCGCGACGGCACGAGGTAGTCGCGCGCGCCTTCGGGAGTCGCTTTGAACATGATCGGCGTTTCGATTTCAATGAAGCCCTGCTTATCAAGATAGTCGCGCATGAACTTGACTACTTTGTGACGCAGAACAATATTGCGCGTCATTCGTTCGCGGCGCAAGTCGAGATAGCGATATTTGAGCCGCGCGTTCTCGTCGGGCAAGTCGGCATCCGAACTGACCATGAATGGCAAAGTCTTCGCAGGATTGAGGATGGTGACGCTCTTGGCGATGACCTCAACCTCACCCGTTCCCATTTTCGGATTCGCCATCCCTTCGGGGCGCTTTTGCACCATCCCTTCGATCTGCAACACCCACTCAAAGCGGACGTCCGCGATGCGGTCGAGAGTCTCTTTAGGCAAGTCAGGGTTCATCGTGATTTGTACCGTCCCTGAACGGTCGCGTAGATCAAAAAATGCCACCCCGCCATGGTCGCGGCGACGATTGACCCAGCCAGCCAACGTCACGGTTTGACCCGCGTGACTGGCGCGTAGCTCTCCGCAAGTATGAGTTCGATACATAAAACACCTCCAATTTTTCGTAGACCTCACAGGTCTCAGAGACCTGTGAGGTCTGAGTGTAGATAAAATAAATCGCCCTTCGCTGATGCGTTGGGCGATTGGTTTGACTTTTCTATCCGTCAACTAGCAAGGCTTCGCCCAACGATACAGCAGATCGTCATTGTCATTATTATCGTTGTCATTGGCGAAGTTGATCAGATATTTCATGATTGCCGCATTATAGCACAGAGTTATCTCTCCAGCGCAGATTCCTGTGGATTTTCTGGATTGTAATGCACCATCACCTGCGCGCCGACGGGGTAACGGGCAACCGTCTTTTGCGCGTCGCCGTAAATGCGGACGCTGAAGAATTGCTCGCCCGCTTTGACGACTTGACCGGTGTAAGGCTTGCCATCCACTTGATATTGATAGACTACAACAGGAATCTCAGAGCGGCTTTTATATCCGCGCTTTACCTGAACCGTGGACGTGATCACAACCCCCATCGTGCTGGACCAATCCTGCGCGGATTGTTTCGCCGCATCGCGCATTTTACTGCGGCGGTAGAGGAAAATTCCCAAGCCGACAAGGATCAGAATGGGCGCAACTGTCGCGCAGATAGCGCCGAAGATGCCAAGCAGTCCGCCAAGCAAACTAATGATTTCCATGTGCCTCTCCTTATGATGCGGTAAATTTTACATCACCTGACGGAACGCGAGCGGACCGATTGTCCTAGCGCCGAAGATAGAAAAAACTCGCCAAACTGCGACCAGGCATCCGTCCGCGAAAAGAAGCGGCGAGTCTCCCATCACACAAAATGACGGCGAGGTCAATCTCGAATTGTCAGATGTAAGGAATGTGTAAGGTGCTTGAAGGAAATTCTCCTTCCAATCTGTTTGGAGTTGTTGTATATTTATTTTGCTCAAACAAAAAAATCAAAGGAGAGATATATGGGTTCAAAAATTCTTTTCGTCCTGAATTCGATTCTGGCGGTCGTGTTTGGCGCGGCTTTGTTGATCGTGCCGAAAATGACCATCGCCTGGTTCGGGAATGAGGCGCGCGTATCAGATGAACACATGGGGAGATTTTTGGGTGTGGCTCTGATCACGTTAGGCGTGCTGTTGTGGTTCGCTAAAGACGCGTCGGACCCGTCAGTGCAAAAGGGCATGTCGTTTGCCATGCTGGGCGGAACTGTGCTCGCGTTGATCGTGACCATCATGGGCATTACGATGAATGGCATCATCCGCGAATTCGGCTGGCTCGCGATCGTGGTCGAGTGCGTGTTCGGTCTGGGATATGTGTTCGTGTTGTTCCTGCAACCACGCATGAAATAAGGCAACGTCCCGCAGGTTTGGTTGCGAGAGACTCGTTTGCGCCCCGAAAACCTGCGGGACGCTCTATCAAACAATGACCGCGCTAGTGCGCGGTCATTGTTGGTTCTATGATGGCATCGCTGGCAAAATCGAGCCGCGCCACTTCTTCGTCAGTCAATCTCCAACCGAGGGCGCCGGCGTTTTGCTCGGCTTGTGTCGCATTCTTCGCTCCGGGGATCGGCATCGCGCCTTTGCAGATCAACCAATTCAACGCCACTTGCGCGCAGGATTTTCCGCCATGATCCTGCCCAATCTGGGTCATGTATTTGATCAGCGGCTGGATCTTCACAAGCATCCTCGCGTATCGTGACGCGCGTCTGCCTGATGGGGGATTTTCGGGAGTGTATTTTCCTGTGAGCATCCCGCGCTCGAGCGGACAATACGCGATCATGCGAATCCCCAATTCTTTGCAACGCGCGAGCGTGCCGTTCTTTTCGACCTCGCGGCTCAACAGACTGTAGTGAACTTGATTCGCGGCAAGGGTAACTCCATTCCGCGCCAACGCAGAGTATGCGGCTACCATGCGGGCGTGTCCGAAATTCGATACGCCCACCGTGCGCGCCGAGCCGGTCTTGACGCACTCAGCCAACCCGTCCATCAACGAATCGGTGTTCATCACCGGGCTGGGCCAGTGGATCTGATACAGGTCTACGCTTTCGACGCCGATGCGGGAGAGGCTTCCGCGCAACGCGCGAGTCAACGCGCCTTTGGTAAATCGCCAGGGCCATGGGAAAAATTTCGTCGCCACCAGCACGGGTTGATCTGTCTCTTTCATGAAGCGACCCAGTGAGCGTTCCGATAATCCATTGCCGTATAACTCAGCCGTGTCCACAAACCGAATCCCCGCCCCGACCGAAACTTGAAATGCTTGCCTTACTTCGTCCAAGCCGTAATCTCGCCCGTATTGCCACATGGCGCGGTCGCCCCATTGCATCGCGCCGAGTCCCATTTCGATGGCGTGTAAAAATCTTGTCTCGCCGCTTAGTTCTGTCACTGTGTCTCTCCGGGTTTGCAATAAGGTGACAGTCACGTCTAATGTGACTGTCACCTGCGCTGATTGTATCTTAAAATATGACGCGGTTATAGCCAGCCAGAATAATTCAGGATAAAATTCAAGCCGCAAATCAAAATTGGAACTGATGGATCCTCAACCTCATTCCCCTGCCCCTCTTCATAAAGAGAGGGGGGTTGATGCTCCCTGAGTTCCGGGAGATGACTGTGGCTACCAATTCTGACGCGCGGGATTTCGAGCCCGCCTCTGACCTCAGCCGACGGCTGGGTCTGCCCTTTTCAAATTTATCCCTGCTGACGCGCGCCATCACTCACCGTTCCTACGTCAACGAGAATCCAAAATCAACACAGGATAACGAACGACTCGAATTCCTCGGCGACGCGGTGCTGGATTTCATCGTCGGCGCGTGGGTGTATCATCGCTTCCCCGAAATGCCCGAAGGCGATTTGACCAAGATGCGTTCCGCGCTCGTGCGAAACGATCAACTAGCAAAGTTCGCGCGCGCGTTGAACATGGGTCCCGCGCTTCGACTCGGACGAGGCGAATACCTCTCTGGCGGGCATTACCGCGACGGACTGCTCGGCTCGTTGTTCGAGGCGGTGGTCGGCGCGTTGTATCTGGACTCAGGCTTGGGGGCGGTGGAAGCATTCGTCAATCCATTGTTAGAGGAAGCGCGTGAATCCGTCTTCACGAAGATCCACGATGCGAAGAGTCAACTGCAAGAGTGGGCGCAAGCGCAAAAGATGAACGCGCCGCGCTATCGGACTGTCTCAACGGCGGGGCCCGATCACGCCAAAGAATTTGAAGTGGATGTTGAAGTGGGCGGGCGGGTTGTTGGGCATGGACACGGCACCAGCACTCACTCCGCACAACACGCGGCGGCGGAGGATGCGTTGGAAAATCTTGAGATCGGGTGAGGGAAGGCAAGTAGACAGGTAAATACGTAAACAAGTGGACACGTACACACGTAAACAAGTATTTCCAATCGTCAATCGTAAATCTGAAATCGTAAATCAAAAATGCCTCTAAGACTCAAATCACTCGAACTGCAAGGATACAAAACATTCGCGTCGAAGAACACCTTCGAGTTCGCGAGTGGGATCACTGCCATTGTCGGACCGAACGGTTCGGGCAAATCGAACATCGCGGATGCGCTCCGCTGGGTGTTGGGGGAACAATCGTACACGCTGTTGCGCGGCAAAAAGACCGAGGACATGATCTTCAACGGCTCGGAGCATCGCGCTCGCGCAAGCATGGCGTCCGCGCATATTCTCTTCGACAACACGAACAACTGGCTCCCCATAGATTTCACCGAAGTGGGAATGACGCGCCGAGCCTTCCGCGACGGTCACAACGAATATTTGCTGAACGATCAACACGTCCGTTTGCGCGACTTGAACGAATTGCTCGCCGCGTCAGGCTTATCGGAACGGACGTACACGATTCTCGGTCAGGGACTTGTGGACGCGTCGCTGGCGTTGAAAGCGGAGGATCGTCGTCGCTTGTTTGAAGAGGCGGCGGGAGTTGGACTGTATCGCGTCCGCCGTGAAGAAGCGTTGAAGCGACTCGAAAACACGACTCGTAATCTTGAGCGCGTGCTGGACATCATGTCTGAACTCGAGCCTCGTCTGCGAAGTTTGGAGCGGCAGGCAAAACGCGCCATTGAATATTCCCGCGCCCAAGCGGACTTGAAAATTATTTTGCGCGAGTGGTACGGCTATCACTGGCATCGCGCCCAACAAGAATTGACCACAGCAAAGGAAGCGGTGAAAGGACAAGATGTCCGCGTGAATGAAGCGCGCGAGTCGCATCAAAAAGCGCAAGGCGAGTACAATGCCTTCCGTGAAAAGTTTATTGGTCAACGCTCGCAACTCAACGCGTGGCATCGCGCCTCGGCGGAGTTGCACAGTCAACGCGAGGAGGTCAGCCGCGAACTTGCGGTGTTGGAGGAAAGACGCCGATCCCTGCTCGCTTCACAAACATCTGTGCTTTCTGAAAAGGAACGCGCCGCTGATGAAGAAAAAACCGTCCGTGCGCGGATCGAGGAAGCGGAACAAGAATTTGCGCGGCTTCAAACGGAATACGATGAAGCGCAAAAACAACTGAGCGACGCGCAGTTGAAACTACAAAGCGGACAAACCGACCGCGCCGCGTTGGAGGAAAAACTTCAACTTGCCCGCACACAAATCGAAACATGGACGACGCAACGCGCTGAGTCGCAGGCGCGGCTGGCTGAATTGAAATCGCGTTTGGAAAGTTTGCAAGCGCGAATGAGCGCGGCGGAAAAATCCATTGAAACGGCGGAAACGAACGCGCGAACCGCGAGTGAGAAATATGCGGAGGCGAGGAAGAAACGCGAAGAGATCGAAAGTGGATTGAAGCAGGCGCAAGAGAAGGCGGAAAGTGGAAAGTTGAAAGTAGATTCGCTGGAGAGTGAACGACGCGCGAAGAACGAGGAACGCGCGGGAAAACTTGCCGAGCATACGCGCGTCAAAACACAGCTTGAGGTGATCGAGCAGGCGGAACAGTCGCTGGCGGGGTATGCCGAAGGCGCGAGATTCTTGCTCGATGCCGCGCGTCAATTCAAACTCAAACGCGCGCGCGGCGCATTCAGCGCGGCGCTCGATGTCCCTGCCGAACTTGAGACGGCGATCTCTGCCGCGCTAGGCGATGCGCTCGATGCCATTTTGCTCGACGCAGACGAGATCGAAGACGCATTGCAATTGCTTGAGTCAGATGAGGCTGGTCGCGCGGTATTGCTTCCGCTTGAGAATCATTCGCGCGAGCCGCTGGCAAAGCCGAACGACGAATCGTGTTTGGGCGTCGCGTCCGAATTGCTGAACGTGAACGATGAGTTCCGCACGGCGGCGCGCGCATTGCTTGGACAAACCTTGATCGTGCGTGACCGCTCTTCTGCGCGGCGATTGATCCGCGAACTGCCGACTCACGCGCGTGTGGTGACGTTGCGAGGCGAAGTCTTCCGTGGCGATGGGTTGATCGTCGCTGGGAAGACCGCTTCATCGTCGGCGTTGAGTCGTCCGCGGCAGAAACGCGAGTTGAGTGAATCTTTGTCCGCGTTCGATATGCTGATCGAGTCGTTGAACCGCGATGTGGATTCGCTTTCCGAAAATATTTCAAATGCGCGCGCGGAGTTGAGTCAAGCCGAAGATGCGGCGCGTGAAGCACGCTCGAGGGTAGACGAGGCTGAAGAGTTGGAGAAGCAGGCTGAGGTGGAGTCTGAAGCGGCTCGTCGTCAGGCGGAGTGGCAGAAGAGTCAACACATCCAATTGAAAACTGAAATGGATGAGGCGGCGGGAATCCAATTAAATTTGAATCAATCGCTGGCTGAGATCGAGTCGAGGTCGGCGGGCGCGAAAGAGGAAGCGCGCGTGCTGACGTTGCAATTGAGTGAAGCCGACCTGGCGGAGACGCAAAATCAGGCGACGTATTGGGGGACGCGCGTGGCGGTGGCTGAACGCGCGTTGGAGGATGCGCGGGTGAGGAAAGAGGAACGAGGGAAAGAGGCGGAAAAGTTTGACGCGCGTTCATCGGAATTGGCGACGCGATTGAATGAAGCCGAATCATCTTTGCAAAATTTGGAAAATGAAAAGACTTCACTGCGCGAGCGCGAGGGCGCGTTGCAAGCGCAGATCGAAGAATTGCGCGTGAGTATTGATCCTGTTGAAAAAGATTTGGAGACGACCGAGCAGGAAGAAGCGCGATTGCAGGACGGTGAGGCGAACGCTCAACGCGGACTTGCGACCAGCGAGCGTTTGTTGGGACAAGTGCAATTGGAGTTGATGCGCAAACAAGAGTCGTTGGAGAACTTGCAACAGAAGATCACCGACGATTTTGGTTTGGTGTTGTTCGATTACGCGGTAGACGTGGCGGGACCTGTGCCTCTACCGTTTGAAGGCATGATCGAAGAATTGCCTGTGGTGACGGAAATTTCAGCCGATCTCGAAACGCAGTTGACTCAGAACCGTTCGCGCATGAGGCGGATGGGTCCGATCAACCCCGAGGCGAAACAGGAGTTCGACACCGAGTCGGAGCGATATTCGTTCATGCGCGCGCAAGTGGACGATCTGCGAAAAGCCGAAGCGGATTTGCGTCAGGTCATTGCTGAACTCGATGAGTTGACGAAGCAATCGTTCTCGAAGACATTCGATCTGGTGGATAAACAATTCCGCGCGATGTTCACGCGATTGTTCGGCGGCGGTTCGGCGCGGCTCGCGTTGACAGACCCCGATAATTTGGTTGAAACAGGAATCGAGATCGAGGCGCGTTTACCAGGTCGGCGCGAGCAGGGACTCGCGTTGCTCTCGGGCGGCGAACGAAGTTTGACGGCGGTGGCACTCGTGTTTGCGTTGCTCAAAGTTTCGCCCACGCCAGTCTGCGTGATGGATGAGGTGGACGCGATGTTGGATGAGGCGAACGTTGGTCGCTTCCGTGACCTGCTTCAAGAGTTGAGCAAAGAGACGCAGTTCATCGTCATCACGCACAACCGCAACACCGTCCAAGTGGCGGATGTCATTTATGGAATCACAATGGGACGCGACTCGGCGAGTCAGGTCATAAGTTTGAGGCTGGATCAGGTAACGGATGAGATGATGAAGAGGGGGTGAGAAAAGTAATTGGTAATTTGTAATTGGGGGATTGGAGACTAGAGACTGGAGAATTAGAGGATTGGAGAATTGAAAAATCGCCCGCTCAAAATGAGACGGGCGATTTTTTGTTTCTTGTTCGTCGAGAATTTTTTATTGCGGGCTAAGCAACGGCGCGGGTGGGACGAGGTTGCGCCATTCTTCGTGGATCAAGATGGCTGTCTCTTTTTTGACATTTTCGAGCCACGTGTTGAACTCGGTCTGCTGTTTGTTTTGATACTGGCTTGCGCTCAACGGAACGTCCGTGTGACCAAGCACTTGGATGATGTGAAAGCCGAACTGAGTCTGCACGGGTTCGCCGATCTCGCCGATCTTTTGGCTGAACGCGGCATTTTCAAATTCGGCGACCATCGCTCCCCTGCCGAACCAGCCCAAGTCGCCTCCGACAGCGGCAGAGCCGGTATCTTTGGAATATTGGTTAGCAACTTCGGCAAAGTCTTTGCCTTGTAGCAGTAGAGAGCGAACGGCAATGGCAGTCTGTTGATCATCCACGAGAATGTGACGCGCCCACACTTGTTCTTCGGTGTGAGGCGTATCTTTTGTCACCGCTTCCATGACTTTCTGGCGGAGCAACACGGCTTCATTAATGGATTGGATCGTAGATTCGCTGATCCCGCTCGTGCCATAGTTTGCAATGGCAGTGGCGTAGGTGTTGTTGAATCCATCAAGCGTGTAGGGCGTTGATGTTGCCGTTGCGGGGAGCGGGACGAAGGTCGGCGTGGGAACCGCTTTCGTGGGCGTGGCGGTCGCGGTCGAGGCGGGATTCGGCGTCTGCGTCGGCGCGAGAGTCGGAGTCATGAACTCCGTTGGCGTGGCGGTGTGCGGATACAACGTCAACTGCTGAGACGAAAGCGTCGGGAGTTCGAACGTGGTCGCGGTTGCCGCCGGGGTGTTTGTCCCGTTCGGATAAAAACCGTACGCCGCGTGAAGCGAATCGTCCAACTCTTTTTGCGTGACCGTAATGCCGAGTTTCTTCGCCTGCTGGCGGATCACCGCCTCGTCTACCATTTGATCTATCACAGTTTGCCCAAGGAGCTGGTCGTTTTGAAGCTGGGTTGCAATGGCTTGCTGTTGTTGCGATGTGTCGAAGCCAAAGTTTTGCTGATAGAAGACCATCTGCTGATATTGATTGAGCAGAGAGATGCGCTGAAACTGCACGCGCTCCTGCCATTGTTGAACGGTGATGATCTCGCCGTTCACCTCAGCAACGGGCTTTTTAAGTTGCAGGTAATTCAGATCAAGATAGCCGTAGCCGATGATTCCCGCAACGAGCGCGATACAGCCGAACACGATCCAACGGACGAGGGCAACCTGCCGTCTTTCGCGTTCAAGCCGCGCAACATGTTTTTTCGTAGCGGTCTTGGATGTGGAACTTTGATTAGGCATAAATATATCTCGCCGCACGATTCACGGGCGAACGCGATGAAAGAACGCGTCAGCCCGGACGTGCAAACTGGTTCAGCGGCTTTCGTCCGCGTGCACCCCGGTGAAGGGCAGCAAGGCGATGTGCCGGGCTTGTTTGACAGCCGCCGCAACAACGCGCTGATGCCGCGCGCACGCGCCGGTCTGCCGGCGCGGGCGGATTCGTCCGTCATCGCCGACATACTTGCGAAGCAGGTCGGTTTTCTTGTAATCAATCGTCAGGGTTTTGTCCGCGCAAAATTGGCAGAACTTGGGCTTGGCAAAGAAACGGCGTTCGCCGCCGCCTTCGCCGCCTTCCGACGATCTTCGATGTTCTCTTTCTTCAGGCATGGTATTACTCCAGATTTAATTCACGAAAGCGTATGCTCGCGTGAGTGATTAGAATGGAAATTCATCCTCGAATGGAGACGCTTCGCCTTCATGGTTTTCCGCTTCGGGCGAGGCATGAGATTGATTGTTGTGTTCGCGCCGTTCGAGCATGATCATCTCGTTGGCAACGATCTCAACGATGGAATGTTTTACGCCTTCTTTATCGTCCCAGCGGCGGGTTTGCAAGCGCCCGTCAATGTAGACCTGCTTGCCTTTGTTAAGGAAATTTTTGCAAGTCTCCGCCAAATTACCGAACGCGACAATGTTGAACCACTCCGTTTCGCTGTGACGCTCGCCGTCTGTGGAACTCCACGAGCGACTGACGGCAACCGTAAACGTGGTCACCGGTTTGCCCGACGGCGTATAGCGCATTTCGGGATCTCTGCCTAGATGACCAATGATCTGAACTTTGTTCAATCCTCGGCTCATGTCAATCTCCTTTGATTAAAAATCAAACCATTCGAGGCGTATAACGTTACGCAACAGCAACAAGCATGTGACGCATGACAGGCTCGAGGAAGCGGATATTGCGCTCCAAGTCGCCCGTCGTTTTAGGTTCGAGGGTCAGGTTGAGCAGGACGTACTGTCCTTCGCGCTGTTTGCGGATGGGGTAAGCCAATCTGCGGCGTCCCCAAACATCAACCTTGTCCACGCTGCCACCCGATTCAGTGACCCAGCCTTGAACGCGTTCGACCGCGCCTTTAAAAGCGGCTTCATCCAATTCGGGTTGGACAATGCAAACCAATTCATATTTTCGCATGAGGGATTTCCTCCTTTCCATGGGATTGCTCCCGTTCAAACCGTAAGTCCGCCGGGAGCGGAAAGGCACGTGATAAGACGTACCATGTAAAGCGGGCGGAGTTTATCACAGGAAAGCGTAAATGTGGAGGGTTATAATTTGAGGGAGTAGACAGGTAAACAAGGAAACACGTAGACACGTGAAGGAGAAAAATGTTCGATCTGCCAAATGATGAAATCTTGCCTCTGACAAAAGAGCACGTCTTTTTCACGTGGTCGGCGCAAGCGAAGGTGAACCCCATCGCTGTGAAGCGCGGCAAAGGCGTTTATTTTTGGGATGTGGACGACAAGCGCTACCTCGACTTCAACTCGATGACGATGTGCGTGAACATCGGTCACGGCGACGAGCGCATCATCAAAGCCATGCAGGAACAGGCGGCGGAACTCCCCTACGCCGCACCGGGCATGACCACGAAAATCCGCGCGCTGGCGGCAAAAGCGGTTGCGGATATAACGCCGCATCAAGCGTTGACGAAGGTGCTGTTCACCCTCGGCGGCGCGGACGCCAACGAGAATGCGATCAAGCTCGCGCGCGGATACACGGGACGCCACAAGATCCTCACGCGCTATCGTTCGTATCACGGCGCGACGGCGGGAGCGATGGCGGCGACGGGCGATCCGCGCCGCGTGGCATGGGAGCCGAATCTCATGAGCGGAGTTGTCCACTTTCTTGACCCGTATCGCTATCGTTCAACGTTTCATCGCGCGAACCCCGATGTTTCAGAAGAGGAGTTCACGCGCGATTATTTGAATCATCTTGAGGAGATCATCCGCTACGAAGGACCAGAATCCATTGCGGCGATTCTGATGGAGTCGGTCACCGGCACGAACGGGATCATCATTCCTCCACAGGGATACATGCAGGGCGTCCGCGCGTTGTGCGACAAATACGGCATCGTGATGATCTGCGACGAGGTGATGAGCGGATTTGGGCGCACCGGCAAATGGTTTGCCATTGAGCATTGGGATGTGACGCCGGACATCATCACCATGGCAAAGGGACTCACGTCCGCGTATGCGCCGCTCGGAGCGGTGGCAATGAAGCCCGAGATCGCATCCGCGTTCAACGACACGCCGTTCGAAAGCGGACTCACGTACACATCGCATCCCGTTTCGCTGGCGGCGGCGGTGGCGAACATCAGCGCGATGAAGGACGATCAAATCATCCAACGCGCGGCAGGCATGGGTCCCGTGTTGAAGCGAATGTTGAACGATCTCGGCGAAGCGCATCCTTCCATCGGCGATGTCCGTTCGATCGGGTTGTTCGGTATCCTTGAATTAGTCAAAGATAGAAAGACGAAAGAGCCGATGACACCGTGGAACGAATCGTCACCGGAGATGAACGCTCTTAGAAAATATTGTTTGGATCACGGATTGTTCTTGTACACGCACTGGCACACCGTGTTGATCATCCCGCCGTTGATCGTTACTGAGGAACAATTGAAAGAGGGATTTAACGTTCTAGATAAAGCGTTGGAAATTACAGATAAAGCAGTAAAGTAAAAACGTTGCGAAGGTTGACAACCTTCGCAACGTTTGATGTTACTTCCAATCCACATCCGGCGATTTGAAAAAATTAATCCCCAACTTTTCCATGTGCCTGCCATGTTGCGCGAGGCGGATTTTATATTCCTCCCAGCCTTCGGCTTTGGGCGACCATGCTAATTCGGCGAGACCGGGCAGGCGTGGGAACGCCATGTACTCAATATCTTTGATCGTGAGCAATGTCTCCGACCAAAGAGGCGCCTCGATGCCGAGAATGTCGCGCTCCTCCAGTCCCTCCATATAACTAACGGGATCCCAGTCGTAGGAATCTTTGACGCTGATGTATCCCGCCCAATTCAACCCAAGCGGAGACGCCTCGTCGTATTTCATATCGAGATAGGCTTTGTTGCCGGGAGAAAGGATGATCTTGTTGCCCTGCTTCTTCGCTTCTTGATACGCCGCTCCCTGCCAATGCTGAGCGATGGTCTTAGGATCGAGCGTCACTTCTCCGATCTCTGCCCAGCCGATCGGACTCTTGTTATGGCTGGTAACGATCCGTTGGATCTTTTCGATGAACTTGACGTAGTCCTCTTTCGGCGTGGAGTGCGCCTCGTCGCCGCCGATGTGGATGTAGGCTCCGGGCGTGATGGCGGCGAGTTCGCGGATCACGTCATCGAGGAAGCGATACGTGATGTCCATGTTGATGCCGAGCGAACTGAAACCAACCTCGATGCCTTCGTATAATCCGGGCGTTTCTCCTGAAGCGTTCAATTCAGGATAGGACGACAACGCCGCATTCGTATGACCGGGCGTATCTATCTCAGGGACGATCACAACGTAACGCGCCCGCGCATATTCCACGATCTCTTTGTACTGTTCCTGAGTGTAGAACCCGCCGCCCCCGCCGTTGACTTGAGTCTTGGCTCCGTGCGCCGTGAGGTTGCCCCACGATTTGATCTCGATGCGCCAGCCTTGATCGTCGGTGAGATGCAGATGCAAGCGATTCATTTTGTAATGCGAGATCAAGTCAATGAAACGTTTGACATCTTCCACGCTGAAGAAGTGACGCGCCACGTCGAGCATCGCGCCGCGCCAGATGAAGCGGGGCGAATCGCTGATGGAAAGCGCGGGCAGGCTGAAGGTCGAGTTTTGAGCCGCGCCGAGGAGTTGAGTCAAAGTTTGGGAGGCGTAGAATAATCCAGCAGGTTGACTCGCTCGCAAGACGATCCCATCCGATGAAACAGCGAGTTCGTATCCCTCGTCTCCAAACTGCGAATCATTTGCGAGAACAAACCGTATCGCGCCGCCTTCCGCTTGCGACGTTTTGAATTGCACGCCGGTGAGACGATGAATTTGTTCAACAAATAGTTTTGCAATGTTGATAATTTCGGGATGATTTGGAGTTGCGACCGCCGCCCCGGAGTTGACAGTGAAGGTTCCTCCTAATTTCGAGATCGTTCTTGGCTGTGGTATGAGACTGTTCATGTTGTGTGGTATCCTCCCGCCTATGATAAACGGATTTGACTTATCTCACAATCATCATCATGGAAAATAAACCACGCTTCGACAGCGGATTGATCCCGCCGATCGTTCTCGGCGCATTTTCATTGTTTGGAATTTGCCTTGTGCTGTTAGTCGTACGACTCGGTTCGTTTCGCGCGTCTGCGCCGGTTGAAAACACCAGCACACCCTATCAATATTTGTTGATCGGTACCGAGCCGGGATTTACAACACTCACCCCAGAAGACGAACCAACTGTTGAAGAGGAAGCGACCTCGAAAGCCACGCCAACCCCGCGAAAAAATTCATCGCCGACAAAGCGAGTCACTGGGACAAGCTCAGGCGACGGCATCATTTCACTCGCCTCGCCAACGCGGATGCCGACGAAAGCATCTCCATCTACGCCGACCACCGCTTCAACCGCGCCGCTCAACCCCGGTGTTTACGATGACACCGATGCGCGCATTATTTACAAAGGCGATTGGACGCAATCCAAAGTCAACAACGTCACCTTGCATGTATCGAATACGCTCAACAACACGATCACCATCCGATTCATCGGCGAACAGATTCGCCTTTTCTATCAATCGGGGTCCGGGCTGGGAACGATTCGTATCAATATTGATGGTGTGGAAATTGACCTCGACGAGTCGGAAGCGATCGTTGCGCAAAGAGAATGGGTTTCGCCAACGCTCATCAACGGGACGCATACAGTGACGATCACGCATGTTTCAGGCGGCTCAGTTAATTTCGACGCGGTCGCCGTCCCCGACCCCATCAAGACGCCGACGCCAACCCCATAATTTATTTTCCCTCAAACAGGCTTTCGATCTTCGCGCGCGAAACATACTCGCGATACGCGGCGGTCTCGTCAAGGATTCCGCGCACAGCAAGATACAACTCTTTTTGCAGATATTGATTCGCCTCGCCATTCCCAGCGGATAAAAGAACCGCTTCATCCCCGGGGACGGCTGTCACGTGTCCCCCAGCCGACAGCCACTCCAAGCCGATCCGCACGGCGTTGACTCGTTGCGCGGTTGCGACAGCCAACTCATTCACCGAAACCTTCCCGCCTTTGTTGTTGATCGCAAACTTCGCCATACCCGCCAGCCGCACAAGAAACTCGTCCGTTTTTTCTTTGGCAGGCGAGACGGCGAACACGTGAACGATCTTCGGCTTGACGATGTCCAACGCGGCGCGAAGTTCAGAGGGTGATGGCGGAGTCGTATAAATCACAAATTCATCGGCAGGATACAACTCAAAGCGCGATTTTCCTTTTGTCTTGTCAACTCCCTCCGCCCAGACCAATAAATTCTCCAGTTCTCCAATTCTCTTATTTCCCAGTCGCCAATCTCTAATCTCCAATCTCCGCTCTCTAACCTCAATCGCTTTTTCTTCGACCACTCGAAATTCTTCAAATGTCGCATTGACTTGTTTCTCGCCGCGAAATGTGGAGGCGCGGACGGAATACGCAATATCAATCTGACTTCCTGTTTCTGGCAGTTCTTCGCCCGCCCCACCCCACCATAGAATGCTTTGCACATTTCCGTTTTCGTCTTCCACTGCCAAACGCAAATGTTCTTTTGTTTTGCCGATCTCCGCAACGGATTTCAACGTCACGCCGCGTGAGGCAAATGTGAGTTTGGGATTCCCCGCGCCGAACGGAGCGAGCATTTCGATTGCGTTTGCTAGCTCAAGGTTGATCTCGTCCAAGTTGAGCCACGCATCAATTTGAAGCGTTGGGTCTTCGCGGACGATCTCGCCGAGTTGTTTTTCGATGGCTTTGCCAAGTCCGCGACGGAAGGAGGCGAGATTCTCTTTTTGCAGAGACAATCCCGCCGCCATTGGATGACCGCCGAAGTTCAGGAGCGATTCTTTTTGCGAGGAGATCGCTTCGGTGATATGCAATCCTTCGATTGAACGCGCCGAGCCGCGCAAGATTCCATCGTCCGATTCAGTGAGGAGCAGCGCGGGTTTGTGATAACGATCCACAAGGCGGTTTGCGACTATGCCGACAACTCCGCCGGGCCAGTTGGGATGCGATAGCACAATGGCTGGCTCGTTCAATAATTCAGGGTGGTCGCGCAATTGCGCCTCTGCCGCTTCCGTGACTTGGCTCGTCAGCAAACGGCGTTGAGCGTTCAAGCCCTCAATTTGCGCGGCAAGGACGCGGGCGCGGGAAGAGTTATTAGTAATTAGTAATTCGACGGCGGGGTTGGCATCGCTCAATCTGCCGAGCGCGTTCAGACGCGGGGCAAATGTGAAGCCGATGGTTTCTTCAGTCAGAGATTCGAGATTTGTGTTGGAGAGTTCCGCCATTACTTTCAAGCCGAGACGTTTTGTTTTGCGGAGTTGTTGAATCCCTTTTTGCGCCAACGAACGTGTTTCACCTTGAAGGAGGGCAACGTCGGCGATGAGACCGAGGGCAACTAAATCTAATAAATCTTCGCTTGTAGTAGCGACTTCAGTCGCTGTTTTTTGACGACTGAAGTCGTCACTACGTAGTAACGCTTCCGCCAATTTATATGCTACGCCAACGCCCGCTAAAGTTTTGAGGGGATGTTCTTGCGGTAATAACTTTGGATTGATGATCGCTTTGGCGTTGGGAAGTGTTGCGCCTAAATCGTGATGATCGGTGACGACAACATCCACGCCGCGCGAGTTGGCGAAGTCAATGGCTTCGTGGGCGGTGATGCCTGTATCGCAGGTGACCAAGAGTTTGATCCCGTTATCAATGATCGGCGCAAGCGACTCGATGTGAACACCGTGACTCTCTTTGCCGCGAATCGGGATGTAGTACACCACGTCCGCGCCGAGGGATTGAAGCGTTTGCACAAGCAGGGCAGTTGAGGTTTGCCCGTCTACGTCGAAGTCACCCCACACGCAGATGCGATCCTTGCGTTGAATGACGGCGTGAATGATTTCTGTCGCCGATTCGATATTTGGAAACGGCGTTGATGGGGTTTCGTCGGGGTGGAGAAACGCGCGGGCGGAGTCGGGGGTGGCGATGCCGCGGCGGATGAGAGTCTGCTTGAGGAGGAGAGGCAGGTCGAGGGTCGAAAGAGGCGAAGCGTCCGTTTGAGGAGGGTCAAGCCAGCGAGTCATGCTTCAAGTATCAGGCGTCAGGTTTCAGGTGTCAAGTTTCAAGTGTTGCTTGCCGCGAGGACTTCAGTGAGTTCCTGTTCGCGTTGCTCGAGATAAAGTTTGTTGCCCACCCGTTTCAAAATGCCGATGGACTCTTCGAGCAGGCGGCGCGCTTCGGGAAGATCATTTTGTTTGAAGGCGACCTGCGCCAGAGCCGCCAGCGAATTGGCGATGTGCGCGTCGTGACCAACCTGCTGATGTGAGCGCAAGGCTTCCTCGGCGAATTGATTGGCTTTGTCGAATTTCTTTTCCTGAATGGCGGCGTTTGCCAGGCTCGTGCAAGCGGAGCCGATCATTTCCAGATTATTCATTTTTCGAGCCAGCGTCAGCGCGCGCTCAGCGCTGGCAGTTCCCTCCGCCAGTTGTCTTGTTGCAAGATAGACCTCCGCCAGATTCGAGTTGGCGGTCATCTCACCCCATTCGGAATGAACGGCTTGATATTCCTGCGCCGCTTTTTGCCAGAACGACTTGACGCCATCCATATCGCCCAACCCAAACTGCGCCGCGCCCGCGTAGATGAGCGAATGAGCGCGCGCGATGTGCGGACGATGTTTTTCAAGCACGTTCAAAGACTTCTCGCACCAATTCATTGCCGCTTGATATTCGCCGAGGCGAAAGAGAAACGCGCCTGCCAGTCCCATCACTCTGCCTTTGGCGATGAACGATTCTTTCTTTGCGGATTTTGGCAACTCCTCCAGCGATTGAATCGCCGCCTCTGCCATTTGAAAGCCTTCATTGTATAACCCTGCCAGATCAAATCCTTGCATGAACGAGTCAGACAAGGCGTTGAAAATTGATGCGTCTCGCTTTTCCACAGCCCAAGTCCATGCCAGACGGATGTTGGGAAGGTCGGCGAGGAAGAGCGGCATGGCTTTTTGTGGTTGTCCTCCAAGAAATTCTTTTTCTGATCCTTTCACGAAGTTACCAAAATAACGCGCGTGGGCTTCTCGCGTTTGTTCGCGCAAATCGGCATCGTCGTTCAAGCGCAAGTCGGCGTATTGGATCATCAACGCGTGACGGCGATAGCGTCCATCATCATGGAAATGCAGGGCGGATATATCCACGAAACGCGCCAGCATGGCGAGGTCTGCGCCCGTCACTTCGCAAAACGCCTCGCGCGTAAACCCACCGCGGAAGACCGCCTGCTTTTGAAAAACGATCCGCTCTTCGGCTGTCAGTAGATTCCAAAAGTAATCGAACACCGCGCGCATACTGCGATGACGCGGCGGCAGGTCTTGTTGCGAGGCGGTGAGGATGTCGAGGTTACGCTCGATCTCTTGCACGATCTCAGGCACAGCGAGTCCGCGCACCCAGGCGGCGGCAAGTTCGAGCGCGAGCGGTGAGCCATTCACCAGTTCGCACAGACGCGCAATGGCAGACGCATCGTCGGCGTTGGGATGAAAATCGGGTTTGAGACGACGGGCGCGGTCCACAAAAAGTTTGAAGGCGGAAGAAGACGAATCGGCGAAGGGAAGTCCGCGCACTTCGAGCAGTATCTCTGCCTGAATGTTCAAGCGCGTCAGCGAGGTGACGAGCAGTTTCAGGTTCGGCGCGAGGCGCACGGTCTCGACGATCCACTGGCAGACCACGTCGCTGACGAGTTGCTCCATGTTGTCCAGAATCAGCAGGAGATTCTTATCGCGCACGAACTCGCGTATTTCTTCGCCGCTCGCCGCGTTGACCTTCAGCGCGTTCGCCATCGCGAGGAACATCCCTTCCACATCTTTGACAGACGCAAGCGAGACAAACCATGCGCCGTCCAAAAATTGATGGAAGTGAGTCTGCGCGGCTTGCAGAGCCAAACTGGATTTGCCCACGCCTCCTTCGCCGACCAAAGTTAATACGCGGCAATCGGCATTTGCCAACCTGACGCCGATCTCTGCTAACTCCGCTTCGCGCCCGATGAATGATGTAGCGCGGGCGGGCAAATTGCCAGCGGGGCGAGTCTCCGCGTCGCGGATCTGTTCGTAGAGCGCGGTCGTTTCAGAGGATGGCTCAACGCCCAGTTCCTTTGCGAGGATGCGGCGGCAGGTCTGGTATTGCGCCAGCGCGGCGGAGCGTTGACCCGCGCGGGCGAGGGCAGACATGCGCTGTCGGTGCGCCTCCTCGCGCCACGGATCAAATGCAAGCAGGCGGGAGGTGGCTTCGAGCGCGGCGGGATAGTCCGCGCGGCTGAGTTGAATTTCGGCAAGGCGGTGTAAGGCTTGCAAGGCAAGTTCGCGCAGGCGGGCGCGTTCGGTCAGCATCCAGTCTTCGAAATCGGGCGCGTCGCGGACGTGGAAGCCCTCGAGGAAGTCACCGCGGTAGAGGCGCAGAGAATCTGTCAGGATAACTGAAGCAGGCTGAGGGTCAAGAGAAGAGGCGGAACGAAGGGCGGAATCGAATTCAATCGAGTCCACGAATACGTCGCCCGTGAATTGAATCGAATCGCGGGTGATGGTCAGTTCATCCCCAAAATATTTGCGGAGGTTGGCGAGGGCTTGGCGCAAATTATTTTTCGCGTCGGCGTCGGACATCTCGCCCCACAGGAGCGCGGCGAGTTTGTCGCGGCTGTGAGCGCGGCGCGTGACGGCGAGATACGCCAGCAGAGCGGGCACTTTGTTGGAGATGAAGTTGGCGCTTCGCGTGATTTGCGGCGAGCCTAAGTAAGACAAACTTAAGTTTGTCTTACCATTCGCCGAGGTTGGGGTTGACATACGTGAACTTCCAATCCTTCCATTCTTTCACCAGCCCCGCTTTGACGGGGTTGTTCAAGATGTAGAGGATGATTCTTTCCAATTCTTTTTCGTCGCGGACATAATGATCGTAAGACTCGTGATGCCAGAAATAGCCTTCGCGGTTGAGGGCGAGGTTGCAGTAGCGGGCGGCGCGTCCTTTGAGCAGGCGCATGATCTCGGCGACGGGGGAGATGGCGCTCTTCATCCTGGAGGGCGGAAATTTTTCGATGAGCGAGAGGATCAGCAAATGAACGTGATTGGGCATGATGCAATAGGCATAGAGTTCGTAATGCTCGTCGGCTTTCCTGTGGATTTCATCCGCCACGATTTGCGCGATGTTTTCCTGCTTGAGCCAGTCATGCCCAAACTGACAACGGTCGAGCCATTTATCGAAATGTCCGAAATACTTTTTTTGGATGTTGTAGCGGTCTGCGGCGGTTTTGGCGGCGCGCAATTCCTGTTCGCGCTGCGCTTTCAACTCATCCACCACGGCGGCAGGGAGCGAATCCACGAGGCTGAAGGTGATGAAGAGCGGGTTGTTCTGCGGGTGGATGTGCGGCAGTTTGCGGCGGTAGTAGATGGGTTCGGGCATGGTTGTGGGACAAACTTAAGTTTGTCGAACGGAAGCGGGCGCAAACTGAAGTTTGCGGTACGGCTCCAATAAACGATTTCTAAACGATGACTTTATACAATGGGGCAAGATTATCACAGTTGAGAATGAATGAACAGTGACCATGTCCAATTTTTTGATCCCGCGCCCGCCTCAGTACCGTCACTTCGTCCTGCTCGTGTGGGAGGAGCGCGGCGCGGATGGAGTCCACGCGGCATGGCGGTTCAGTTTGCAGGACTCGCAGAAGGAGGAGCGCGTCGGTTTCAAGGATTTGAACGAACTTACGATGTTTCTTGAGAAGTGGATGAAAGATTTATCTGAAGACAATTCAAAAAAGGAGATGTCAAAATGAACAAACTGAAATGGTGGTTTCGGATCGTTGGGGCGTTTTATTTGCTCCTGACAACGATGAACATGTATTTCCTATTTGTGGGCGATGGTATTCAAATGTTTGCCGATACCCTGCCAGCGCCTATGAATGCGGATCCGCTTGCGGGTCAGGCGTTTGCTGACGCGTGGCTGGTGTTCGTGTTTGAATTCGGCGTTCTTGGCGTAATGTCGCTGGTCGCGTCGCGCGATCCTGCCCAAAATCGAATTATGGCATGGGTCATTATTTGGGCGGAAATCTTTCGCGGAATTGTGGCAGACGCCATTTGGATCATGCGCGGCTACGACGCTGGCAGTTATATCGGCTTCATCGTAGTCCATTTGATCATTGTTCTCACAGGTCTCGCCTTCTTGCGGCAGGCGAAGACGGCGTAGATTACTCACCATGCGCAGTATCGCAAACTGAAGTTTGCGGTACTGCAAAATAGATAAATTCACCAAAGGAGTTTTTACATGCTTTATCAACTCGTTGTGTTCCTGCACGTCGCTGCCGTACTCGGATACCTGCTCGCGCACGGGGTCTCGGCGGCGGTTTCCTACGCCATCAAGAAAGAGCGCGACGTGAATCGCATCCGCGCCCTGCTTGACATTTCGGAAAAATCCTATCCCTCCATGTTTTTGACTCTACTTGCCGTCATCGTGTTCGGGCTCGGCGCGGCGTTCCTCAATATGACCTGGTGGGGATTCGGCTGGATCTGGCTTTCGATCGTCGTCCTGGTCGTGATTATTGTGCTGATGGCGGTCTATGGCGCGGCTGTCTTCGGCGAGATCAGAAAAGCGGCGGGGATTCCGTACAGGGTCAAGGGAAAACCTTTCCCTGCCGAACCTGCCAAAAGCGACCAGGAAGTTTTTGCTGTTGCGGCAAAAGTAAATCCCACGCTGTTGCTCATCGTCGGTTACGGCGGATTCGCGGTCATCGCGTGGCTGATGATCGTCAAGCCGTTTTAGCGCATTAAATTTTAACGATACACAAGGAGAAATACAATGAAGAAGGTTCTTAAAAGGATCGGAATTACGCTTGGCTCGTTGATTGGCTTAATCCTTATTGCAGGAGGTGTGTTGGTTTCAATCGGCAACAGCCGTCTGAATAAGACGTATGATTTCCCGCCGTCGAATATCACAATACCTACGGATGCGGCGAGCATCGAATACGGCAAGCATCGCGCGGAGGCGTTGTGTCAGGGATGTCACGGTGTAGACCTTGGCGGAATTGATCAGTGGTTCAATGCAGGTCCAATAGGGACAGTTGATTCGGCAAACCTTACATCTGGCGAAGGCGGGTTTGGGAGCGAAGCGACATCAGACGAAGATTATGTAAGAGCCATCCGCCACGGGATAGGTCTGGACGGCAAAGCGATCTTCATGCCCGCGGTTGAATCTACTTCCTATTTGAGCGACGAAGACCTCGGCGCGATCATTGCTTATGTCAAGTCAGTCCCACCGGTGAATCACGTGACAAAGGGGCACAACTTCACGCCGCTGGCGAAGATCCTTTTTACGCTCGGAAAACTTCCTAAAATGCCAGTCGAAACAGTGAGTCATGAAGTCCATGTCACTGCGCCTGAGCCGGGAGCGACCGCTGAGTATGGCGAATACATGGTCAATACTAACGATTGCCGCACCTGTCATGGACCGAACTTGAACGGCGGTCCATTTCCCGACCCAACCATCACGAAGATTTCGCCAAATCTCACACCCGGCGGCGAACTTTCTGCCTGGACGGAAGAAGATTTCATCACAGCGATTCGCACAGGCGTTACGCCAAGCGGATACATACTTGATGGTGAGTTCATGCCGTGGGAAAGTTTCCGCAATTTCACCGACGATGAATTGAATGCGATCTGGTTGTATCTGCAATCGCTTCCAAAACTGGAACAATACACCGAATAAAGTTGCGGCGCAAATGGAAACGACCTTCGGAATTTCACCCGAAGGTCGTTTGACTCTATTTGCTATTTTTATCTGTTTCAAATATCTCTTCGATCGTTCTCTCGAACAACTTGGCGATCTTGAATGCCAGCGGCAGGCTGGGATCATATTTCTCGGTCTCAATCGCGTTGACCGTTTGGCGCGACACGTTGAGTTTGTCGGCAAGATCCGCTTGCGACCAATCCCGTTCGGCGCGCAGAACCTTCAGTCGGTTTTTCATTGATAGCGTCTCCAGCTGTAGAATAGCCCCACAAAGTAAAAAACTGGAAGGAATTGCCAAACGTGGCGATAGCTCCAATCATCAGGAGAGAGAGGGACAACCAACTCAATCAAGCCAAGCAACATGAGCAACAGCATGGTAAGAGGAAAGGCAATTGCCAGAGATTCCAAATGGACGCGCCGATGCAATTCATCCATTTCGCGGATGCCAGCCAATACCGACCCAAGAAAAATGGCAAACGGAATGATCGGCACTAACGTAATGACGAACCGCAGTCCCTGAGATGGGTGATCGCCTTCGAGGAAAACTCTAGCGAAGAAATAAGTCAATATCCATGCTGTAGCTGAGGCGACACCCGTCCAGCGACCCGATAAAAATTGAAGAATAGCGTTCATTGGTATCTCCTGTTGAAATACGCAAGGCTGATTCCCCATAGCGCGATCATAAGGGGGAAGACAAAAAGAGTAGGGAAGTGAGGAAAGCCGATATTTTCAAGAAAGCCATAACTAAAGGTGATCAATCCAGTTACGATGGCGGAGAAGGTTACGGCTTGCAGTTGTATCTTTTGTTGCAGTTCATCGCTATCTCTTAACGCGCGCATCACTGCGATCACAACAAATATAGTGGGGATGACGGGAATTAACGTGATGGCAATTTGCGCGGCTTTCGGAAGTTCAAAGTTGGTTAGTACTGTGACGCTTCCGATCAACAATACAATATAGAACCCCATCGAAATGCCGAATTCTTTGAAGTATCTTTTTTGAACTTCTTGATTCATTTCCCATCTCCGTTTTGATCCTTCGCTTTGTTGAATGCCGTACCAAGCGCAAAACCAATAGCGACGCCAATGGCAATACCCATGCCCATGTTGTCCATTGCTACGCCGATCGCGGTGCCAATACCGATTCCAATTGCAAACCCTGCTCCGAATTTTGAGTTTTTCATTTTTACTCCTGTAAAGTTTACTTGACTTTCAGGAGTATAAAATATCCTTGACATTATGTCAAGGATATTTGACATGTATTTTGTACTTATAGCGGTTCAAACCTTGCCGTGAAATGCCTCAGCAGTTCCGGGGCAAACGTCAATTTGAAGCCTTTCAATTCCTTTGCGCGAGATTTGATCCTGGCCAGCGTATCAGTCACGTAATCGAAATGACTCTGCGTGTACACGCGGCGCGGAATTGTCAAGCGCAGCAATTCGAGCGCAGGATAATGCCATTCATTTGTTTCTGAGTCGAAACAGGCAAACATCACCGAGCCGATCTCCACGCCGCGGATGCCGCCCTCGCGATACAACTCCACGCCGAGCGATTGCGCGGGAAATTCGTAGTTGGGGATGTGCGGCAGGAGTTGATTCGCGACCACGTAAACTGCATGTCCGCCCGCGGGTTGGATGGTGGGAATGCCGGCATCGTTGAGCCGCTGAGCGAGGTAGGCGGTCTGCGCGATACGATAAGAGAGATACGATTCGTCCAAGCCTTCGTAGAGTCCGACCGCCATCGCGTCGAGATCGCGCCCGGCGAGTCCGCCATACGTTGGGAATCCTTCGCGCAGGATCAATTCATTTTTGATATTTTGAAAAAGCGTTTCATCGTTCACACACAACAAGCCGCCGATGTTTACGATGGCATCCTTTTTCGCGGACATGGTCATACCGTCGGCGAGACTGAACATCTCGCGCGCAATTTCTTTCACCGGTTTATTTTTATAGCCCGGCTCGCGCTGTTGGATGAAGTAGCAGTTTTCCGCGTAACGCGCCGCGTCAATGAAGAATGGGATTCCGCTCGCGTGATAGACATCCGCAACCTGTTTGAGATTTTCCATTGAAACAGGCTGTCCGCCTCCCGCGTTGTTCGTGACAGTGATCATCCCAAACGGGATCTGTTCACGCCCATACTCGGCTATGAACGCTTTGAGTTTTGCAATGTCCATGTTCCCTTTGAAGGGATGCGGATTCGCCGGGTCGGCGGCTTCGTCAATGACGAGGTTCGCCGGGCGTCCGCCTCGTGCGCGGATGTTGGCATCGGTGGTGTCGAAGTGCATGTTACTGGGAATCCACTGATCGCGCCTCACCAGACACGCGGACAAAATATTTTCAGCCGCGCGTCCCTGATGAGTTGGGACGAAATAGTTGAAACCGAAAATATCTTTCACGGCGGCGTCAAGCCTTTGATACGAACGCGCGCCCGCATACGACTCGTCGCCGCGCATGATCGCCGCCCATTGCTCCTGACTCATCGCGCCGGTGCCGGAGTCGGTCAGCAGGTCAATGAAGATATCTTCCGCTTTGAGCGAGAAGAGATTGTAGCCCGCCTCTTTGAGTTTACTTTCGCGTTCCTCGCGCGAAATACGGCGGATTGGTTCCGTTACTTTAATACGGAACGGTTCTGGGGGATAACTGGTAGTCATTTTTTCTCCTAATTTGAATTTTGGTCAAATTTGGGTAGCGAGCCTGGCAGTTTCCCCGTTTCAGCCATTCGGTCTCCAATGACAAACCAATTGTACAAATAAATCCTATTTTGGACAGTACCGAATGTCACGAAATACTCAACACCGCATAAGTATTCGTCGTCGCTTCAAGTCTGCAGATCGTCAAAATCAATGGGTTACTCTTCGCGGGCAATTCCTCCCGCCGGTGGTATGATTGGCGGACATTACACCCGGCAAGAGGTCATCCATGTTCCGTTTTTTCAAGAAGCGCGAAGAAATATTCAACAAACTCATTCAAGAGCAGGCGGCAGTCACCTTCGAGGGATTGAAACTGCTGGTCAAATATTTAGAGACGCAATCACCCGAGATCGCCGATCAACTTGCCCTGAAAGAAAAAGAAGCGGATGAAACCCGCCGCATCCTCATTGACGAGTTGAATCGCAACTTCGTCACGCCGTTCGACCGCGAGGACATCTTCGCCCTTTCCCGCTCGATTGACGATGTGATTGACTACGCCGACAGCACGGTCAGCGAAATGGCGATCTTGAATGTTTCCCCCACATCGTACATGACACGCATGGGCTCGCTCCTCAAAGACGCGGCGTATGAAATTCATCAAGCGGTATTACGCCTCGAAAAACATCCCGCCGTTGCGACCGACCATGCCCAACGCGCGAAGGCGCTCGAAAACCGCGTGGAAGGCGTCTATCGCGAAGCCGTCGCGGACCTCTTCCGCGGACCCGAGGACATTCATCACGTGGTGGAAATGCTGAAACTGCGCGAGGTGTATCGCCATCTTTCCAACGCGGCAGATCGCGGAGACGAAGCGGCAAACATCATCGCAGATATTGTGGTGAAGAAAACGTAGCGACCACTCCGTCCTCCCTAAATCATGCCCAACGACCTCATCATCCTCATCGCGCTCGCGTTGACATTCGGCTTCCTGAACGGAATCCGCGATGCGGCAAACATCGTCGCCACCGTCATTTCATCGCGCGCGTTCGCCCCGCGCACCGCATTGACCATCGCCGCGCTGGCTGAATTCACAGGTCCGTTTTTATTCGGAGTGGGAGTAGCCCGCACCATCGGCGTGGACACGGTTCAAGCCGACTCGCTGACGCTGACCGTGATCATCGCCGCCCTCTTAGGCGCCATCGTGTGGAACATCATCAACGGCTATCTCGGAATCCCCGGCAGTTCATCGCACACGCTCATCGGCGGGATCGTCGGCTCGGTAATGGTTTCCGCAGGGTGGGAAGCGATCAAAATGCCCGGTCTCACCAAAGTACTGGTCGCGTTGTTCATCTTCCCCCTCATCGGGTTCGCAACCGGCTTTATCTTTACACGCATCATCTATTTTCTTGCGCAAAATGCAACCCCGCGGATCAACGACTTTTTCAAACGGAGTCAACTCGTCACTGCCATCGTCCTCGGTCTGAGTCACGGCACGAACGACGCGCAAAAATCAATGGGCATCATCGTGCTGGGGTTGGTCATCAGCGGCAAGTTGAAATCATTCGATATGCCCCTCTGGGTGATCGTCGCAAGCGCGGCTTCCATGGCGATCGGAACCAGTCTCGGCGGGTGGAAACTCATCCGCACGCTCGGCAGTAAGTTTTACAAGATCCGCCCTCTCCACAGTTTTTCAACGCAATTGACCGCCGGCATCGTCATCCTCAGCGCGTCATTCTTCGGCGCGCCGGTCAGCACCTCGCACGTGGTCAGTTCCGCCATCATCGGCGTCGGCGCATCGGAACGCCTTAGCAAAGTCCGTTGGAGCGTGGCAGGCGACATCCTCACCGCATGGCTGATCACCATCCCGGTCAGCGCGGCATTTGCGGCAGGCTTTTACTGGCTGCTGACTTCGTTGTAAAACTACGGAATTACCAACACCTGTCCCGCAGCAATATTATTCACATTAGAAATATTATTTGCAGATGCGATCGCGGCGACGGTCGTGCTGTACTTGATCGCGATTGCATACAGCGAATCGCCAGATTTAACTGTATACGTTCTGGGGGATGAAGAACCGCTTCCTCCGCCGGTCGAGCCTGTCTCACCCTCGGCGGGAATCGCAACCGCGGCCGGCACCGCCAGCGAATCGCCCGTCTTCAACAACTGCGGATTCGCGCTGACGAGTTCGCGCACGGTCACGCCATATTTGTTCGCAATCGATTCAAACGAATCGCCCGCCGCCACTTTGTGCTTCGCAGGCTTGGAGGCATCCACAGCCACAGGTTTCGCACCCGCGAGTTGATACAACTCCTCCAACGTGCCGTTGAACACATTCATATCCACGTTGGCATTGATGCCATTCACGCGGCCCGTCTTGCTGTATTGCCAGAACGTCCACTTGAACCAGCCGCGCGGCAAGAACGGCTTGGACTCTTCCGTATAATTATTGGGATATTGCGCGAGCCACAACGGGTAATCTTTTGACCACACTGGGGGTCCGCCGCCCGCTTCTGAGAAGTAATCTTGCAGAAAAAATTGAGCCGAATAAATGATCGGCTTTTTGCCGAACGCGGCTTCGACGAGATCGAGCCACACTTTCGCGCCCGCAATGATCTTCTCTTTCTTTTGCCCATCATGCGTTTCAAGATCGAGGACTGGCGGAAGTTCGCCAAGGTCGTTTGTTGCTTTCACAGAGTCAATGAAACGCGTGGCTTGTTTTTTTGCATCTTTATTCGATCGGAAGAAGTGGTACGCCCCCCGCAAGAGTCCAGCCGACTTCGCGCCGGACCAATTCGCCCCGAACGTGGGATCCGAATACGTATCCCCTTCGCTGGCTTTCACAAAAACATATCGTTGACCGGTTGCGCGCACTTTGGGCCAGTCAATGCCGGCATTCCAATATGAAACGTCAATTCCTGGAACGGTTGCCATGGGATTCTCCTTGTTTAATAAACAATGCAATCAAGGGTAGCACAAATGTCAAGCAAAATCAACCGCCCTGAAAATTTCGTAATTAATTTTGGTCTATCCCCTCGCTGGTGTTTATGGTATAAAAACTTTATCCCTGCTGTGCTCGTGATGTTGCCCTTCCGTTTTGAGCCAACACTTCTTAAAAGGGTCTTTAACTCCTAAAGAAATAACGCGATAGGCCTGAGCCAAGGCGGCGTTTCTGGGTAGGGACCCACCTGCGAAAGCAGGTTCAAAACTTCGTAGCACACGGCATCGGCGGGGAATCGAATTCGATAGACCTCACAGGTCTTTGAGACCTGTGAGGTCTTTTTATTTACGGAGATTGATGAATCGCAATCGCCGCGCGCAGACCCGATTCAAACGCGCCTTGAATCCACGCGTGATACAGCGACGCATGCTCACCCGCAAAATGGATTCGCCCTTCTGGTTTGACAATTTCATCTTGCAACAACGTTTGCTGACCGGGGTCGAACAACGCGAACGCGCCGCCTGCAAATTCGTCGTCATGCCACATCCATGAGGCGCCAACTTCGAATTCTTTTGTGATCTGCGGATGGATCTCCGCCACATCGTCAAGGGCTTGCACAATTCGATCATCGGGCTTCAGCGAACCCCAGCGTTGCGCATCTTCCGACCATGTATAACTTGCGAGAATAACACCGCGTCCCGTTTCGCGTCCGTGGTCGGGGTAATACAAGTTGCGGATCGGCAGATCGGTCATCGTGCCGCCGCCGAAGATGCCGTCGTCCTCCTCCCAGAATCTACGTTTGCATTGAAACAGGATCTTCGCCGAAGCATCGTAATGCAACTGGCGGATCGCGCGATTCTTGGCGCGAGTGAATGGTTTAAGTACCTCCACATGTCTCAACACGGGAAATGGAACCGTGATGATCGCGTAATCGCCCTTCTCTTCAAAACGTCCTGCCTGCGTTTGATAGTGGATCGTCACATCGGTCGGCGATTGATCCATCGCGATCATCTTCGCGCCGAAGCGGATGCTATCTTTGAGTTCAGGAAGGAACGCGTGCGGAAGACGGTCTGTGCCGCCGTCGAGTTCGATCATATTGGTGTAGTAATTTCCCGAATCTTCGCGGAACAATTCAAGGAAGGATGAGTTCATCACCGACTCTTGATTCGCCAGAAGACCGAACATCTCGATCATGCCTTCCGACCAGCCGTTCAATTCGAGAAACTCGCGCGTGGAATATTGGTCGTACTTTGCGACGATCTCATCCCATGCCTTGTCACCATCGCGTTCAAGCAATTCGAGCAAGGGTTTGAGCGCGGCTTCATACATCTTGCCCGCCGTTTTTCCTCTTTCTTTTTCAGAGACATCGAAACCCAACAACGATGGGTCTTTCGCGGCTTCCGAAGCGCGGACTTTTCGTCCGCCCATGTAGTGGTAGGCATTGGGGTTATCCATCGTGAAGTCGTTGGTCTTGAGTCCAAACTTCTCGACGTAGGACATGGTCAACGTGTGCGCGCGCGGGATCCGCATCGCGCCGACTTCGGCGTATAAGCCCTCGGTGAACGGATCGCGCAAGGTGTGGACTCGCCCGCCTACACGATGCTGGGCTTCGAGAATGATCGGGGTGTGACCAGCCCGCCGAAGTTCGTACCCAGCCGAAAGTCCCGCGAGACCCGCGCCCACGATGACGACGCGCTTCGGTTTGCCATCCCCAAACTTTTTCGCGATTCCCCCTTTCACAACGTCGAGATAATCCTGAATCGAATGTGCAGATTGCATTGGAGCCTCCAAAGCTGAAGTGGACGAATCTTATCGAAAATCCAGATAAAATACAATCACCAAATCTGCGCTTGACAAAGGCGCGCTAGGCAGTATACAATCGCCGCCATTAACAATTGAATATTCTGAGATTTAGCGGCTGGGTCTTATGCGACAAATTGAAATTTGTCGTACGAGACCACGAGGTGGAGGTTCTCCCGTGCGAACGGGATGCTACGGATCAGGGGTGGGGTCCAAAAATCGGATTGATCAGCGGATGCCTCTGAAGTTTGTCACAAACTTCTTTCTCCCTTCCGAAACAAGCGAAAGGCAACACGGCGCCCTGCAATCGGGCGAAAAAACTCTGTTGCTCGCCCGAAATCCAGAGAGCGATCTTTGGGACAAGGGAAGCGCAAGTGGCACAGATGGATTCCATCTGTTCGCGTTTGGAAGGGCTGTCTTTTTAATGCTGAGTCGTTAACAGGCATGCCCACGCATGCCTGTTTTTATTTTTACCCGGAACGCTGGTTGAGCGCAAGCAGTCGAAACCAGCGCGCAATACCAAACTTGCAATTTGTGGTTTCGATACGGGCGAGAGAAGCACTCGCCCTACTCAACCACCGAATTAGGAATGAACTCAGCAAGAATCGGGTCGGCAGATGTAATGGATGTTCATAGAATAGCATCAACAAAAGGAGACACTATGAGCACCGATTTCAAACAATCGTCCGAAGATTACCTGCGTATCGAGCAGGCGATCATGTACCTTGAAAACCATTTCAAAGACCAGCCAAACCTCGACGAGGTCGCGGCGAACGTCGGCTTGAGCGAATATCACTTTCAGCGACTCTTCACTCGTTGGGCGGGAGTCAGCCCGAAACGATTCTTGCAATTCGTGACGAAGGAAAGCGCAAAGGATTTGCTCGACAAGTCGGAGAATCTGCTCGACACCACGCATCAAGTCGGACTGTCGAGTCTGGGTCGCCTCCATGATCTTTTTGTGAACACGGAGGCGATGTCGCCTGGCGAGTACAAATCCAAAGGCGAAGGCGTGACCATTCGATACGGCATCCACCTCACGCCGTTCGGCAAATGTTTGATCGGGCTCACCGAACGCGGAATTTGTCACCTCGGCTTCGTGCAAGGAAGCGAAGGCGAAGCGATTGACAATCTCGTGAACGATTGGAAGGAAGCGAAGATGATTGAGGATTATCGAGCCACCGCCGCGTTAGTCGCTCCGATCTTCGGCCTGCGCTTCAATACCCGCATCAAACCGTTGACGTTACATCTGCGCGGCACGAACTTCCAGTTGAAAGTTTGGGAGGCGTTGTTGCAAATCCCTGCGGGTTCGGTGTCTACGTATGAAGGGATTGCGTCCGCATCAGCAACCCGAACGCCGTCCGCGCGGTGGGAGCCGCCGTTGGACACAATCCGATAGCAGTGTTGATTCCCTGTCATCGAGTGATTCGCAAGGCTGGCGATTTTGGGTATCGTTATGGCGCGTTGAGGAAGAAGGCGTTGTTGGCGTTTGAGTCCGCCCTGAGCGGAGCGAGCCGATAGGCGAGCGCAGTCGAAGAACAGCAAGGTCGCGACCGCTCACCCCTAACCCCTCTCCCTTTCAGGGAGGAGAGATAAAAGGAATAAATGAAAACAAAAATTTGGATTGCGTTGATCGCGTTATATATTGTATGGGGTTCAACCTACCTTGCGATTCGATTCGCAGTGGAAACTATCCCTCCGTTTCTACATGCGGGATTGAGATTTCTTATTTCAGGTTTGATCCTCGTCCTGTGGCGGCGCGCGGCGGGAGATGAAATGCCGACGCGAGTGCAATGGAAATCGGTGGCGATCATCGGCACATTGTTATTGCTCGGCGGTAATGGACTTGTCTCGTTCGCGGAGCAACGGATCGCATCGGGCGTCGCGGCGTTGATCGTTGGAACGACTCCGCTATGGCTGGTGTTGATCGAAGCCTTGCGCCCGGGCGGCGTCAAACCGACATGGCTGTCCATTGTTGGATTGCTTATCGGCTTTGGCGGTATTTACCTGCTTGTCGGTCCATCGGAAGCGACAGGCAAATTACAGTTCGACACGATCGGAACGATTGCCGTCATTTGCGCTTCGTTTTTGTGGGCGCTTGGTTCCATTTACAGCCGAAGCGCGGATATACCCAAGTCTGCATTAATGACGACAGGCGCGGAGATGCTTGCGGGAAGTGTTCCATTATTTTTAGTGAGTCTCTTGCTCGGTGAATGGCAAGGATTCAACCTCGCGCAAGTATCAAAAGAATCGTGGCTCGGTCTGATCTATCTCATCACGTTCGGCTCAATGATCGGATTCGTGGCTTACATCTGGTTGTTGCAAAATGCGCCGATCTCGCTCGTGGCGACGTACGCGTATGTGAATCCGTTGGTGGCGGTGGCGCTCGGAGCGTGGCTTGCCAGTGAGCCGCTCACGCCGCGCACTCTTGCGGCGGCAGGAATTATCATCGGGGCTGTGATCGTCATCAATTGGGCGAGGCAGATGAAGGTCAAGACAGAACCGTTGCAGTCCGCGGCGAGCGGAGAATAACGATTTTATGTGTAGTGGCGCGTTCTCTAACGCGTAGTTGCAAATCCAATAATTTATTCTGCGAGGAGATTGCTTCGGCTTCGCCTCGCAACGACATGAGACACAAGGAGAAAAAATGGACGGCAAGGATCTGCTCAAGAAAGTAAAAGAAGACGGCGTCAAGTTTATTTCACTGCAATTCTCGGATGTGACGGGCGCGGTGAAAAGCGTGGACATGCCCGCGCGTCATCTCGAGGATGTGTTGAAAGACGGCGCATGGTTCGACGGCTCGTCGGTGGAGGGATTCGCGCGCATCCAAGAAAGCGACATGCGGCTGATCATTGACCCCGAAACATACGCGGTGTTGCCGTGGTCGGCGTCGGATTCAAAACGCGCGCGTGTGTTCTGCGATATCTTCATGCCGAACGGCGACCCATTCGAGGGCGATCCGCGCGGCACGTTGAAGCGGCAGTTGAAGCGCATCGAAGAAAAAGGCTGGACGTACAACCTTGGTCCTGAACCGGAGTTCTTCCTCTTCAAAGGCACGAACGGACACGGCGTTCATCCCGTTCCGCACGACGCGGGCGGCTACTTCGACTTCTCGTCGTTCGATGAAGCCGTCGTCGTTCGCACCGACTTGATGAACGCGCTCGACGCGATGGGACTCGATGTGGAAGTCGGTCATCATGAAGTTGCGCTGGGTCAACATGAAATTGATTTCCGCTTTGCCGACGCGCTCAAAACCGCCGACAATGTGTTGACGTTGAAATACACCGTCAAAGCCATCGCCGCGCAACATGGACTCACCGCGTCATTCATGCCCAAGCCCGTCTTCGGCATCAACGGCTCAGGGATGCACTGTCATCAAAGTCTGTTCGATAACAAAACGGGAACAAACTTGTTCTTCGATAAAAATGATGAGGCGCATCTTTCCAAACTCGCATATTCGTTCATCGCTGGACAGTTAGCGCACGCCCGCGCGTTAGCCGCTGTGGTCGCGCCGACGGTCAACTCGTACAAGCGACTCGTCCCCGGTTACGAAGCGCCGGTCTACATCGGCTGGGCGCAACAAAATCGCTCAGCGTTGATCCGCATCCCGCGCTACACCGAGGGACGCGACAAAGCCGTGCGTGCCGAACTCCGCTTCCCCGACCCATCGGCGAATCCGTATTTGGCGTTCACCGTGATGCTCGCCGCCGCGCTGGATGGAATCGAAAAGAACATGCAAGCGCCGAAGCCGCTCAACAACATCAACTTGTATCACCTTGATAAAGAAGACCGCGCGAAACTCGGCGTGACCGAACTGCCCGGCTCGCTCGCAAGGGCATTGACCGAACTCGAGAACGACGAGGTCATCAAGTCCGCGTTGGGCGAGGCGACGTATGAAGCCTTCTCACGCGCCAAATGGGCGGAGTGGGACGACTTCCGCTTGCATGTGTCGGATTATGAAATCGAGAGGTATTTGGAGACGGCGTAGATTTTAGTAATTGGTAAGTGGTAATTGAGGGGGATTGAGAAAATTGGAGAATTGGGAGGGTTAGGGATTGGAGACTGGAGATTAGAGACTTTGACCTCCGAGGGAGTTTGTCCTTCGGAGGTCATTGATTCATGGGATTACTCTAGCGCGAGGCTTGGACTGCAACAAATTGAGGGACGTACTTCACCATCGGCGGTTCTTCTTTGTCCTTCAGGATCACCTCGCTTTTCACGAACCACGAGAAGCCGAATGCAAAGATGGCGAGTGTTTCAAACCAGTAGATCGGATTGATGATGCCAAGGAATCGTCCCTCCGCTCCGAACACGGCAAAATAGATCGCAATCAGCAGAATGGAGACCAGCATCACGCCGCCGCAAATGCGATAGATCTTGTTCCGAAGTTTTTTCATGTCCGACATATCGGCAGGTTTGTCCTTGGACTTTGTGAACAGAGCAAGACAAAAGTATGTAAGCGTCAATAGGAACGACGCCGCAAAGATGTGATGGACGACGCTGATTTGCTTGTAGACCTCGCCAGTCTCGCCCTCGCGCAAGGTTGGGAACAGCGCGGTGCCGATGGCGAAGAAACACGCAAGGTTCCCCGCAATATCGTCGGCGCGACCGTAGCCTTTATACGAAAACAGAAACACTCCTAGCGCGAACAAAATCCCCACCATCACATCGCGCATCCCAGTGTGATAATACGCGCTGATCGACTCCTGCAACACCTTCCCAAAGATCACCCGTCCGCCCACATATAGGATCAACGGCATGAGCATTCCCAACAAGCCGACTGTCACCCTCAATTCTTTGTAGGGAAGCACCAACTCGTTTTGAATCTCGCTGAGTTGACTTGGGGTCAAGACAGGTTCATCGGACTTCGTTTTTCGGGAAAGAACTTTTTTGCGGGGTTTTGGTTTGGCAACCATAGATTCTCCTCTCTGTGTGCTGGTTACAATATACAACGATTGACGTTCGATTTCAACTGGTAGATTCTCCTTGCGCGGAGTGTAGATTCGTTTTATGCT
The DNA here is from genome assembly GCA_046328795.1 of Anaerolineales bacterium. GTDB lineage: Bacteria > Chloroflexota > Anaerolineae > Anaerolineales > Villigracilaceae > Defluviilinea. The sequence goes on from JAXLVX010000002.1 coordinate 124,961, forward strand.
ACACTCAAGTA
>JAXLVX010000020.1:0-49685 GCA_046328795.1 Anaerolineales bacterium
ATCGAACACCATGCCCAACTCCGCCGGGCTTGCCACCCACGCCTTTTCGCCGTCGCGGAAAAGAATCTTGCCGGTGAACGGATACGACAACGTCTGATTTAATTTCAATGCGGCTTCATCGCGCGTCAGCCCGGAGAGGTCAACGCCCGCAACCGAGACGCCGGGGAAGATTCGCCCGGCGTAGAACAGTTGAAATCCCAACGTCCACGCGAGGAGGAGGATCAGGAACAACGTCGCGCCGCTGATGATCGCGGCGACAATTTGCGGAACAACGGGTAATTTTTGATAGGGATGGGAAATGGATGTCATTCGCTATATTTTATTTCTCTAGTATTGGTTGTTCATGAGTCTTCATAAATAAGGCGTGTAGGGGACGTTCTCTAACGTCCCCGTTGGCGTTAGAGAACGCCAATTACACGAGTGCGGCTTTAGAACGCAACATTGACGGGGTTTGTTCCCGTCAACGCTGCGCTTCGGTTTCATTCCGCGCCAAAGGCGGGAAGTTCGATCACGCCGGAGTTTGTTTTGACCAGATAATACGGCGACCACCCCACGCCGAACAGATTCACATACACGTCGGTCTTTTTAGGATTGACGGTCACTTCGGTCGTCTGGCTGGCGACACTGCCCCAGCGTTCGTTGACCTCCGCGGCGATCTCTTCGCGCTGACGTTGAAGATCGGCAATATCATTTTTGAATTGCTCGATGGCATCTTCCGATTCGCGCACGTCTTCTTTTGCATTTTTCGCCATGCGAAGTTTCGACACCGGCGTGGAGAGACTCTTCTTTCTGCCTAACCCGAACAAGCCAGCCACCGCTTCCACTCCGTTGATGCCGGCTTCGATGTTGCGGTTTCTCGCGTCTTCCTGATCTTGCCGAAGTTCGCGCTCTTCTCGATACAGTCTGTCTTCGATGGTCTTGATCTTTTTATCAATGGCGGCTGTTTTCTTTTCAAGTTCGGCGTCGCGCAAGGCGCGGGCGGCGTCGGAGCAGGCGGTCATAAATTGGGCTTGGGTCACATCGGGCCCCGCGAACACTTTCAGCGCTTGATTCGCCCGCGCGGTGACGGATGAATTACGGAACATCCAATCGGCGAAATCTTTTTGCAGGGCGGTCATCAATTTAGAATCGTTCAACGGCGAATCAATCGAGCCGAACTTGACGGAGGGCGCGGGAGTTGTGTCCACGTTATCCAATGACTTGCCATTGGCGACATAATCCTCCCAGCGAACCGTTCCGCGTTTTTCGGGCGATGCGACAACAGCAGTGCGAGTCACTTCGCTATCCACGCCGAGTTTCCGGTCAAGGATTCGAATCTGGGCAGACGCCAATAGCGCAGGCTTGTACACCACGCTTTCGATCATCGCTTCTGAGGGAGCGGATTGATTCGCGGCTTTGAAGGCTTCGGGCAGAGAGTAGTTTTGCGGCAAGAAATATTCGCGGATGCCGGGAGGGACGGGGGGTTTGGTGGAGGAAAAGAGAGAATTAGAGGATTGGAGATTGGATGTGGGAGACTGGAGACTGGAGACTTGAGATTGAGGGGCAGATGCCATGAAAGAAGGCTGAGGCGTGGGGACGCTTGACGAGGCTGAGGCAGGCTGACCCGGAGTCTGAAGCGAAGCATCCGCATTGGCGAGTTGATTCAGCGCGGGGATCTGAGTCCGCGTGATGGGACCGGCGAGGAAGTTCATCACCCAGCGCGTTTGCAATAACTCCGGCGCCTTCGAGTGGACGTTGTGCATGACGAAGACGCGCTTGCCGAGCGATGAAATTAATTTATCGAACACGCCGCGCGAAACACCGCCCGCCGCGCTTTCAAGACCATCGAGCAAACGGTTTTTGTCTTGATCGGTTTGCAGTTTGCCGATGAACCATGTGCCAGCGTTGGATAAGCCTTTGTAATCCACGTCCACTGGGTTTTGCGTGGCAAGCAACAAACCCAAGCCGAACGCGCGCGCTTGTTTCAACATGCGAAGGAGCGGTTCTTTGGAGGGCGGGTTTCCCAGCGGCGGAAGATAGCCGAAGATCTCGTCCATGTAGAGGAGGGCGCGCAATGAGGTTGCGCCGCTTTGTGTTCGCATCCATGTTTCGACCGCGGAGAATAACAACGTGACGAAGAACATGCGCTCGGCATCGGAGAGATGCGCGAGATAAAAAATGCTGTGACGCGGTTTGCCTTCTTTGGTAAACAACAGCGATTTGACATCGAGCGATTGACCCTCGCGCCATGACTCGAACGCGGGCGCGGCGAGGATGTTGTTGAGGATCATCGCCAACTCCATGCGGTCTTTGGCGGGGAAGAAGGTATCCACCGGGAACGCGCCGAGTTTGTCGAACGGCGGAGTTTGCGTTTGCAGGATCAACTCGGTGAGTTCAACGTCTTTGCCTTGACTCCACGCGGTCTCGAAAATGTTTGAAAGCAAAATATGTTCGCGCGAACGGATGGGATCAATGTCATTCATGCCGACCAGCCCCAACACTGCCGTGACCGTGCTTGCGATCCGCTCGCGCAAAACTTCGCGGTTGTCTTGCCACGAAATTTCAGGCGCGGCAAGCGATGACAGCACACTGACCGGAATCCCCGAATCGGAGCCCGGCGTGAAGACTGAAAATTGCACGGAGTTTTTCAGGGCAAGGATACGCTCTTGGGTCATCCCCCACTCTTTCAACCCGTTGCGCCATGAAGTGGATGCGTCCGTTGCGACTTGTTCGAGAGTTTTTCCAGAACGACGCGCGAGGTCGGCGTCAATCCACGGTTGAAAATCTTGAGGGGCGAGTTCGGGGAAGTGCAGCAATAAATTTGTGAGATCGCCCTTCGGGTCAATGATGATGGCAGGGATTCCCTGCAGAGCGGCTTCTTCGAGCAGCGCAATGCACAGACCGGTCTTGCCGGAGCCGGTCATGCCGGTGACGACGGCGTGCGTCGTGAGGTCGGCGGGATCGTAGTTGATATTTTTCGCGGTGACTTTCTGCGTCTTCGGGTCGTATTCGCGCCCAAGATAAAAACCTGAATCGGTCATGAGTCTCTCCTAAACAAATTTAGAACGAACGTGCTGACGGTTAATGTACCCGATTTTGGGATGAATGACAAGCGAAGAGGAATGGAAAGTGGAAAGTGGAAAGTGGGAAGTGGGAAGTGGAGGATTAGAGGATTAGAGAATTGGATGATTGGGTATCGCGAACGTTTGCCTTTTAGAAACGCGGGCGTATAATGTTGTACATAAGCAGTTAAACAAAGAATTTACCGTACGTCAGTCCCCTTGAACCACTCCTACGGCGTCTTATACGGCAAAAAGTATGGTTAAGACGTAGTTAGCCCACTATCGTAAGGGAAAATAAGAAAAGAACAACAATGTTCCGCAGTTTTATCCCATTTTTTCTAGCATGCCTTGGTTTTGCCATCATTGGGTTGGCGCGAGACATGCCCCTATTTGAGTGGCAGATTAGTCAAATCGTTGCAGATATTCCTCCTGATTTTCATTTCAAGCCGTCTCCTTGGAAAACTCGCTTGGGAGAATCTGTGTTAGGCGATTCCTCCGATAAAGGTTCTTATTTTCTTTGGCAAATTTATACGCCGATGGGAGATAGCTCTGATGTTTGTAGTCCGGTTGGTTCGAAGCCTATTGCTAAGCGTTCAAGAATTGCTGAAACTTTAGAGCACATCTCGTTAGGCTTCTATCAGAAAGTTTATCCGTGGCTATGGGGTACATCGTGGCTGATTCTGTTTCTGAGTGGTTTATACGTTTGGGGATTCGCAAATGTATATAAGCGTCCATTTTATGAGCCTGTTATATTTTCTGCACTTCTCACCATTATTTTCTGTTTCTTTTTCGATAATGTTTTGCGTCCTTTATCAGGTAGAGTAATGCCTGCTTTACCATGTGAAATGTTCTTACCTTCACATCCTTACTCCGGTACAATTGCTTTTACTGCCCATTTGTCGAAAATACATTTCGAAATGCCCATAGCTATGTTTATAGGTATTGGTTTACAGCTAGGAGCAATTGGCGTGATGGTACGCCAGATTAGGGAAGCTCCAATTCCTGAAAAAGAGTCTGCTCAATCGGTCATGAGCTAATACAGCGTGCAGCCTACAAGTGGGACTCGGCATGTTTTTTAGCCTTTTTCGCGGCTTTGAGTTTTTTCCAGCTCCCCAGCCGAGTCTTCGCCCGCCCACTTGCGGCTAACGCGAGCCGTTGGGCGGCAAATCGCGTAAAAACGCAACAAGGTATCCGTAGAGTTCTCGGGTTTTGTTAGTTTGGCGAAAGAGAATTGTTATGCCAGTTACAAAACAAACCATCATCACATCTCCTTGGGAGCGAGTTCTTGCCATCCTCGCGGCAGTTCTCTGTCTAAGCCTCACGATCTTATTTTGGTTGAGGCTAAGCTCTTATCAAGCCATGTGGCCATTACCCGCCCTATACTTCATCGAATTGGTGGCGCTGAGCATCCTCAGCGCATTCATGTTTGCTCGTGGTGATCCTCGTGGCCCGTTCCTAACATGGGGTGCGGCTGGTGTAATCGGTATCTTTTCGATCTTGGCTGCTTTTTCGGTCGGTTTTTTCTATTTCCCGTTCGCTTTGATCTTTGCTATTATATCTGTCACCTCGGATGTGCGAAATCAGAAACACATTCCAGCACACTTGGGTACTTTCTTAATCGCAGGGATCGCACAATTAGCTTTGATGCTGGCAGCGATCTGATTGCTCAATTGCCGTTCTTCAACCCATGTAGCCTCGAGAGGTTCGCAAATAAAAAATTCCTGTGAACATTCACAGGAATTTTGATTCTCCCAATCAAACTACGAAGGCGGGTTATCCAACCGAATTCCGTGTCCGCGCACGGTGTCAATGTATTGGTGACCCGGGTCGAGGGCGGCGAGACGCTCACGCAGACGGCGCACCAAAGCATCCAACGCCTGATCAGACACGCCCGCAGATTGATCGTCGCCCCACACCGACGTCACCAGATCGGGGCGGCTGACCACTTGTCCCTGAGTGTCGTACAACAGCCACAACAATCGGAATTGCTGAGCGGAAAGCGGCGGTTCGAGTTCCTGCTGACGCACCCACACGCGGCGCGATTTTTGATCCATCATCAACCTGCCGGGTTTGCCGCCGTCGAGCAGCGGCATCGTCGCATCCGATGTGAGATATTGAAATTGCTGCGCAATGCCCACCGCGATACGATCTCCGTCTTGCAAGACAACCGGCGCGGTGAGCATCACGCCGTTGTGATACGTTCCGTTCTTGCTCCCCAGGTCTTCAAGCGTGATCCCCTCCGGCGTGGGCGTGAGACGCGCGTGAAAGCGGGAGATCTGCCGGTCGCTCACCACCACATTGCAGGTGGCTTCGCGCCCTAGCACGATGGTTTCGCTCAACTGCCAGCGTTGACCTTTGAGCGGGCCCTCATCGGCGATCAGCAATGGGTAATCTTGATTTGGTTTCGTCATGAAAATCTAAACGGAAATGTGTGACAGGTTCGCTGAAACAAGTTTATAATATCGAACCGACCGATGAGAAGATTTCAAACGGCTCGGATGAACGTCTTGAAATATAGCATAAACAAGCGTTTCTGTGCAGAACTCACGCCGAAATGATTTTGCACAAAGCCCCGTTCGCTCCGCATTGAACCGCGGAGTTGACAAAAAACAACATAAGACCTCTTGCAAAAGTCGCAACGCCAGATCCCAGAGCGGACGTTAGAGAACGTCCGCTACACAAAATAAATATATTTTGTGTAGAAGCGCGCTCTCTAGCGCGCTTACGCAAGAGGTCCATAGGAGAACAGTGCTTCCACCCCTCAAGAGCGGGGAGGTCTTGCGCAGCCGCTACCGAATCCGTTCACAGATCGGGCAGGGCGGCATGGGCTCGATCTATCTCGCCGACGATACGCGTTTAAAAGGACGCGAATGCGCGCTGAAAGAGGTCGAATACGACCGCGCGTTGCCGGAAAAGATCCGTGAAGAAGCCCGCGAGCAGTTCTTGCGCGAGGCGACTGTGCTCGCGCGTCTCGATCATCCCAACCTGCCGAAGGTCTCCGATTTTTTCTCGAACGGGCCGCGCGATTACCTCGTGATGGATTATGTGCCGGGCGACGATCTGCGTCACATGATGATCGAATCAAAGCGCAAGCACGAATTTCTGCCCGAAAAAGAAGTGCTTTCCTGGGCAGACCAGATCGCCAGCGCGTTGACGTACCTGCACAGCCAAGAGCCGCCAATCGTTCACCGCGACCTCAAGCCGAGCAATTTGAAATTGATGCCTTACGGGTTGATCAAACTTGTTGATTTTGGTCTCGTGAAAATTCTCGCCCCTGAAGAAGTGACGATCACCATCATTCAAGGACAAGGCACCGCGTTGTACACTCCGCTCGAACAATACGGCGGAAGCGACGTGCATACGGATATCCGTTCGGATATTTACGCGTTCGGCGCGACCCTCTATCACTTGTTGACAAACGAATCGCCAGCGGATGCGCGGAAACGATTCCTTTCGCCCGAAAGCCTGACGTCCATTCGTGAAATCAATCCCGCCATTTCAGCGCGCACCGAAAAAGCCGTGCTATGGGCAATGTCTCTGCATCCCGATGAACGCCCGCAAACGATCAATGAATTTCGCAATGCTTTATTGGGATATAGCGAATCGCCCAATCTCCCGCTTCCTCTCCGGCGTATTCGCTCCGACTCCGCGTTAGACTATTTCTCCAGCCCCACCGAAACAACGCTGACGTGGAGCGCCGCGGTTCTCTTGCTCGTCAGCCTGCTCGCTACGCTTGCGCGTTGAGCCACTTCATCCACACCCACGCCGCAAGCACGCCCACAATTTCCCCGCTAAACGTCAACGTCAATATTCCGAACGCGCCCGCGCCCGAGGCGATCCAATCCGCCGCGCCGGGGAATCCCAGCGCGAGATAGTTATAGGTCGCGAGTCCGCCGATCAACGCGCACAACGCAAACCTCAGCGCCCAGCGCGGAGCGATCAAATTGCTCGCCGCCCAAAAGACAAGCGCCGCCCCTCCCGCCAGCGTAAGCAGGGCAAGCATCCACGCGCCAATGCGCGGATAGCCTTCCGGCGAGATCATGTCATTGACCGGCATCTGTGTAGGCGTGGGCAAGATCGGTTCTTCTGTTGCGCTCACCACCGGCACAACAACAGTGACGGCAACCCCGGCGTCCGAAGCGTCGAATTGCAAGGCTTCCGAGATCAACGCCGGTTCGCTCGTCACGCGGACTTCGACATTGCCCGGCTTATCAATCACGAATGACGCGCGCGCCACACCGTCAACGGTCTGCGCATCGAATTGCTGGAGGATGTCTCCGCTTTCGTCGCGGGTGGTCAACGTAAAATGCGCGATCGTCCCGTCCGGCACGATATGGTTATTATGATCAAAGATGGGCCCCGCGCGGACGTTGATTGAATCCCCGATCTGATACGAGGGAATCGCCGTCGGCTCGGCGGTCGCGCCCTCCGGGAACGGCGTGGTTGGCGTTGATAAATTATCCAGCGCAAGCGGTATCACCTGAGATTCGTTCGGCGCAGTGGCAGAGATCAGATCGTAGCCAACAGAAGCGACAGACACCGGCGACGAGCCTTGAAGCGCGATCTGCTGGAACAACAAGCGAGCGGCAACTTCCACGAACGGCGGCTGGTGGCTGTACAAAGCATAATAGGCGGTGAGTTTGGAAACGTCCGTCGCATCGAGATAATACGGCGCGGTGAACGAAAACAAGATCACATTCTTATTGCGGGTCAAATTAGGGCGTTCGGACAAAAATCGCTTGAGCGTGGCGAAACGTCCGTTGTTCACATCCACGAACGAGATGACCACCCACGTGGCGCGTTCAAGCGCGCTCTCGATGTTCGTTTCGCTCTCGCCGTTCAGCATCAACTCCACCTCGCGCAGCGGGAAGGAACTCATGCGGGTCGAAAACACTTGCCCGCTTCCTTGTTGACCGTACAAGCGATCAACAACCTTCTGGAGCGAATCCGCCGCAAACGCCTCGCGCGGAACGCACGTGCCGCATTGTTGATACACTGGCACATCGGTCAGAAACACGATCCGGTCGCTGATGTTTGGCGGCGCGGGCAACAACGCGCTCAACTCCTGCGCATCCGGGCTGATCAACGTCGCGGAGCGGGTCGCCACGTCGAACACAACTTGTTGCGAACCGCCTACATCGTCCAACGAACTTGCGGGGGACAAAACATTTGAAATAGTGAAAAAATCATAAAGATTATATTTTTGCGCGAGGATTCGCGTCACCGCCTCATCCACGCGCTGGGCGAAAGCGCGGTCGCTTCGATATTCCTGCGCGAAGAACTCAAGGATTCTCACGGTCGCTTCGTACGTATCATCCACTGCGCCGTCTGTGGAAATATTGCCGAGATAGAGTAGATCGTTGCCCGCTTGAAACGCATCGCGCGCAACGGACCGCATGGAAAAATTCTCGCCGCCCTGCGAATAGAATTTTCGCACCGCTTCGCTTCCCAACGAATCGCTGACAACCAGTCCGCCGTTCGTCCGCCAATTCGCAAATTCTGGAAGCGAGAGGATCGCCGAAAGTGCGCTTGCATCGAAGCTGACCGGGCGCGTTGTCGCGCGGATGTTTCCCTGAAACCCTTGATACCGAATGTGTGAAACCAACAAGCCATCCGCAAGCCCGGCGGGGTCGGCGGAATTCGTCACCGCGAAGAATGGGGGCAACTCCACTTGCTTGAGTTGCTCCAGCGATTTGCGAACCGTGGCGACTTCCACATCAGGCAAACGGTCGGAATCGCCCCGCCCCGGGAAATGTTTTGCAATGACAAGCAAGCGATTATTACTTCCCTCGTGCAATCCGGTAATAAACGAAAGCCCCATCTTCCCAACCCAAAACGGATCGCCGCCAAATACGCGCGTGCCTAGATCTGTGTTGGCAGACGGAGTCGGCGTTTCAACCACATCCAACGAGGGCCCAAAAAACAAATTGAACCCAAGAGCCGAAAGTTCGTTGCCCAACACATTCCCCGTTTGTTTTGCCAGGTCAGGATCCCACGCGGCGCCCAACGCCATCTCGGAGGGCAACGGAGTCAACCCGCTCAAAATTTGATCTTGCGGCGCGCCGTCGCCGTTCTGCGCAACACCGATGAACAACGGCACATACGTGTTCTGATTCTGAAGCGCGTCGGAACTCGCGCTCCACTCCACGCTTTGAAGGTCTGAGATCAATTTGTGCGCCGCGGGAACCGTCTCCGGCGAATCGAGAAAATTATCGTTCTGCGCCAACAGCACAACGCCGCCCACATGATGGTTGACGATCAGATCATAGATTTGCGATTCAGCCGCAGTATTCGTGCCGCGAAACGTGACCAGAAACAACTGCCCGATGCGTTCTTCCGGCGTCATCGTTTCGAGCAGCGCCTGCGCCTTTGAAGGGGGAGTCTGAGTCTGCGCGCGCGCGAGAGTCGCAGGTCCGAACGATGACGCGATGAACGTCAAGAGAAGGAACAAACGCGCTATCTTCCTCTGGATGAAACCCCGCTTCTTTCCCCGGTCAAATTGATTCGCCTGCGGGAGCCCGGTCAACCCCTTCATTTTTTTTCACCGCGCACGCGCAGCGCCAGCGGAGGATCGTCCGTGAAAATTCCATCCGCGCCCCAATGGAAAAATTTGCGCATCAACGCCTCTTCGTTCACGGTGAAGATATGCACGCGCCTGCCAAGCCGATGCACGCGGCGAATTTGCTGCGGCGACGTGGTCCAACGGTTCGGGTGAAGCGCCTGATAATTTCCGAAATAAAAGATGAAGGAGCGCACCAGCATGGCGCGAAAACCGTCGTTGGCGAGCAATCCGCGCGGGACGCCAGGAAGCAATGCCTGAGCCTTAGCCAAACTGCGCGGATGGAACGACGAGAAAAGAATTTGCTTTTGAATATTAAACTTCTTCACCAGCATGCACACCGTCTCGACGAGGTTGTCGTCGGGCGTTTTGTGATTTGTCAATTCCACATTGATCAGCGTCCGCTTGCCGAACGATTCAAAGACTTCTTCAAGTAACGGGATCTTCTCGCCCTGAAATTTTGGCGAAAAAGAACCCCCTGCATCTAACGAACGCAATTGCGCGAGAGTCAGATCTTGAACCCTGCCTTTTGCGCCGGTTACCCGCTCAACCGTGTTATCGTGAAAGACAATGGCATGACCATCGGCAGACAGCTTGGCATCCAGCTCGATAGCGTCGGCGCCTTGCTGGATGGCAAGTTCAAAAGAGGCAAGCGTATTCTCAGGCGCGTGCGCCGACGAGCCTCGATGCGCAAAGATAGTGGGGCGAGTGAGTGATTCAAACATGGTAAATAATTTACGGATTACGCTTATGATACTACGAAGCGTAATCCGTAAAGGTTGTACGGTACAGTCCGGGTTAAATATCAACAAAATAAGCGCTGGCGGCGCGGTCGAGCATATCGCGCGTCATGGCGGGCGGCGTGCCGAGGTAACTCGAAATGTCAATGATCTGGTCGCACAGGTCGCGTGGATGCGAAGCGCGTAATTTGCGGTTGCGTTTGATGTACCAATCTTGAAGCAGATACGCCAACCCCTGATCGCTGTATTCCACACGTTTATCCGCGGCGACACGCTTGAAGATCTCGCGATATTCTTCATACGTTGGGTCGCCAATTTCTATCTTATGGCGCAAGCGGCGGAGGAACGCTTCATCCACGAGGTCTTTGGGGGGCAGGTTGGTCGAGAATACGATCAAGACGTCGAAGGGCACCTCAATCTTGAGTCCGGTGTGAAGCGTGAGGAAGTCCACGCGGTTTTCGAGCGGGATGATCCAACGGTTGAGCAGGTCGCGCGGGCGCACTTGCTGACGCCCGAAGTCGTCAATCAAAAGGATTCCGCCATTGGCTTTTACTTGGAACGGCGCTTCATAGAATTTGTGAACATCGTCGTAGACCAGATCTAAACCTTCGAGAGTTAATTCGCCTCCAACCACAACGAAGGGACGGCGAATCTTTATCCAGCGCGGGTCGCGCCGCTGGCTGGTGCGCAGATTGCCCGTTGTGCCGCCCGATCCGGAGGATGGACCTCCCTCCCCTTCCGGCACGTGGCGATGACTCACCTGATCGTATACTTTGATCACCTGACCGTCCAAATACAACGCGTAGGGAATGTACAAGGTTTGGCTCAAAGCAAGGTTGCCAAACGCGCGGGCAACGCTTGTCTTTCCATTTCCGGGCGGTCCATACATGAAGATCGAAGTGCCAGAGTTAAGCGCGGGACCCAGCTTCTGAAAAGTTTTCTCCGAAATTATCAATTGAGAGAGTACCTGTCGCATCGTCCGTGTATTGACAGTGACTCGCCCGCCGCGTTGGCGGCGAATAGCTTCGTTGTACACTTCAAACGGCACGGGCGCGGGGCCCGCATATTGACTCCGTTCCATCGCTTCGCGTGCTCTTGCAACGCCAGCCTGCGTGATCCCATAGGTGTAAGCGCCTTCTCCCAGCCCGCCCTGCGACGATTTGACTTCGATCAATTTTTCGCGCTTCAACGATTCGAGGACGCTGTCAGTCACACCGGCGAACGGCAGGGCGATCTCTTCGGCGACTTTAAAGCCGCTTAGGTATCCTTGCGAGTAGAGAATCTTGAGGATTAAGTCCTGCACCCACAGCGCGGGGAGACCCGTATCTTCAATCGAATTGATCGGCGGCGGCGAGAACAAACCTGTTCCCAGCGCAGATTTTCCAAGAGGGTTGGTCATGATGCCTCACAAACAGAGTGTTTCAAGAATTATTCCATCCAAACAGCCCGAATTATACTGCCGATTGGATTAATCGCCGGAAAGGCAGGGTTGCATCTGCATTAAAATCAACCGCCTAACCGACCTGTAAGGTGAAAGCGTATATAATCCCCGCCATGAAACTTTCCGTGATCATTCCTATTTACAATGAAGTCAACAACATCCGCAAGACGTTGAAGCGGGTGCAGGCGACCAAACTTGCGAAAGAGATCGTCATCGTAGACGACGCTTCCACCGATGGGACGCGCGAATTGCTCAACAAATTGGATGGAAAAGAAAAGGTCCGCGTTATCTTTCACGAAAAGAATCAAGGGAAAGGCGCCGCCGTCGTTACCGGGATGACAGCCGCGAAGGGAGACGTGATCCTGATCCAAGACGCCGATCTTGAGTATGACCCGCGCGATTACCCCGCTTTGCTTTTACCGATCCAAGAAGGGCGGGCGGACGTGGTCTACGGTTCGCGTTTTCTCGGCGCGCCCCGCCGCGTTGCCATGTTTTGGCATCAGGTGGCGAATCAACTGCTCACCCTCATGACAAACATCTTGTACGATTCAATTCTCACCGATATGGAGACCGGCTATAAAGTTTTTCGGCGTGAAGTGGTCGAAAATATGAAAATCCGCTCCAAGCGGTTCAATTTTGAGCCGGAGTTCACCGCCAAGATCTTGAAACGTAAATTTCGCATTTACGAAGTGCCAATTTCATTTAATCCGCGCGACTACGACGAAGGCAAAAAGATCGGGTTGAAAGACGCCTTCGAAGCAGTTTGGGCATTGATTCGATACAGGGTAATGGATTGAACGTGGATTCGAAATCCGAGATCGCTTCTGAGTTACAAAAAGCAGAGCAAGCCCGCGCGCGAGGCAATGAAGGACAAGCGCGAGTCTGCGCGAGACGGGCGGCGGGCATTGCCATTCGAGAATATCTGATTCGTAAAGGGATTCGTCCGCCCAGCGCCAGCGCGATGGATTTGCTCAACTTGCTGAAGGAAGACCCGCTTCTTTCTCCTGACTTGAAACTGATCGCCGATCATTTGACCTTGCGCGTCACGGAGGAGTTCAAACTCCCCATCAACGCTGACCTCATCGCCGAAGCGCGAACGCTATGCGATGAGTTGTTAAAATAAAACATCCCGCAAACATTGCGGGATGTTTCGACTCACATCTGCTTTCGCGCCAGGTGAAAGAACGCCCGCGCAACTGTTATCAACAGCAACAACCCAGACATCACCCCGCCGAAGATGAGGAAGAGTCTGCGCCAATCTTGAAATCGCAGGACGATCTCTGCGCGCGCCGGGAAGCGGATGCGGTCGCGGAGGCGTTGAAGCAGGTCGCCCGGAGGCGAGACCGGTTTCAACGTCCCGGCGAGATGCGCTTCAAGAGCATCGAAGTTGGCATCCGAATCTGTTGTTCCGCTTTGTTCCATTCGTTCTCACACTTCTTACGCAAGAGGATAAACGATCAACCCGACGGTACCCGGTCCGAGGTTCGCCGCAACCGCGATCGAAAGTTCGCTCATCATCGTTTCTTTGTGATTGAAATGCTTCTTGGCATCTTCAAGAAGCGCCGCGCCCGATTTTGGATCGCGCGCGTTGACCGTGGCAAGGATGACCGGCGCATCTTTATATTCTTCCTTTGCCATTTCGATCACGCGCTCCAGCGCGGCTTTGCGCGTGCGGACGCGTTCCGCCATGTTCAAGTCGCCGTCACGCAAAACAGCGATCGGCTTGACGTTCAACACCGATGCCAGCGCGGCTTGAAGCGTTTTCACGCGCCCCGACATTTTGGCGTATTCCAACGTGTCGAGCGTAAGAATAACGCGCACCTTATATTTCGTTTCTTCGACGTACTTCACGATCTCATCCACGCTTTTGCCGGCTCGCTCCAATTTGCGCGCCTCGCGGCACAACAAACCGATACCCAATGAGCCGAGCGCCGAATCAATGGGGATGACTTTAAAATCAGCCTTCACTTCCTCCGCCGCGGCGATCGCCGATGCGTACGTGCCGGATAGTTTAGCGGTGATATGGATGGATAGTATGGTGTCGCCTTTTTGCGCGATCTTTCGATAGAACTCAACGAATTGATGAGGCGACGGTTGTGATGTCTTGGGGATTTTTTTATTCTCTTCGACCAGTTTGTAAAAGTCTTCGTTGCTCAACTCGGTCCCTTGAATATACGATTTTTCCCCAAACAGAACATTCACGGGAATCACGTCAATGCCGTATTCCTTGCCCCACTCAGGGAGGATGTCTCCGGCGCCATCGGTTACGATTCGTAACATGGTTCACTCTCCTTCCAGATTTATGTTTTGATCTCCTAACTGGTCGCGTAACGCCAGCAGGGTTCGATGATATAGGCTTTTCACGGCGCCTTCGCTTCTGCCCATGATCTGCCCGATCTCCGCATTGGAAAGGTCTTCGACGAACTTGAGAATGAGCAAGGTCTGTCGTTCAGGCGGAAGACGGCGGATGAGTTTGAGTAACGCGCCCTGCTCCTGCGAGCGAACCAGATTACGTTCGGGATGATCGCCCTTCGTCGGCAGGATCGGCAACTCATCTAGCGGCACTTCTTGCTTGCGGCTCCGGTCACGGTGCCAGTTGGCAACCAGATTGTGGGCAATGCGATACAACCACGCGGAGAACGGAACGCCTCGATCACGATAGTTCTTGATGTGATTCATCGCCCGCTGGAATACGCGGGCAGTTAAATCCTCCGCATCGTGAAGATTGCCCGTGCGATAGTACACATAGTTGAAGATGCGGTCTATATAGCGTTCGTACAACTGACCGAACGCATCACGGTCGCCAAGCGACGCGCGCGTCAACACATCATCTTCGCTGAATTCCGGGTCCGCCAAGGAAAAATCCTACCGGCGGAGTTGAACATAATAACCCCGCCGGGTTTTAGAAGTTGCAGGGAGTATAACATGCAACATTTTAATTTCATTGTGAACGCGGTTGGTATAATCACAAGTTGCAAAATCGCTGTTCTCATGACGCCATACGCGTTCGAATGAGGATAAATGAAACAAATGTGCTATAATTGATTTTTGAGGAGTTCCATGTCACCCAACATCATCCGCGTGGTAGGCGCGCGGGTCCACAACCTGAAAAATATTACTGTCGAAATTCCCCGCGATAAATTCGTCGTTATCACCGGTTTGTCCGGGTCGGGCAAGTCCTCTCTGGCGTTCGATACGATCTTCGCCGAGGGACAACGCCGCTACGTCGAGTCGCTTTCGGCGTACGCGCGTCAGTTCATCGGTCAAATGGATAAGCCCGATGTGGATTACATCGAGGGACTCTCCCCCGCCGTTTCGATTGACCAGAAATCCACAAGTCACAATCCGCGCTCGACGGTCGGCACCGTCACTGAAATATATGATTACATGCGTTTGTTGTTCGCGCGCGCCGGCATCCCGCATTGCCCGGTCTGCGGGCGCGAGGTGACCAAGCAATCGGCGCAGGAGATCGTGGACAAGGTTCAAGCCCTCCCCGACGGTTCGCGCATTCTCGTCCTTTCGCCCTTGGTGCGCGGACGCAAGGGGACGTATCAAGCCGTCTTCGAGGAGATTCGCAAAGCGGGCTTCACGCGCACCCGTGTGGATGGCACGGTTCATTCTCTCGACGACGAGATCGAACTTGACCGCTACAAACAGCACACCATCGAAGCGGTTGTGGATCGTCTCGTCATTTCGCATGAAGGCTCCAAGGAAGATAAAAAATCCGCGCTGACGCGGCTGACCGATTCTATCGAGACCGCGCTGAAGTTCGGCGAGGGGTATCTCACGATCAACCTCGTGGACAAAAAAGAGGACATTCAATTTTCCGAACACCTCGCCTGCCCCGAACATGGCACAACGATTCCCGAAGTGGAGCCGCGCACGTTCTCGTTCAACACCCCGCAGGGAGCATGTCCCGATTGTCAGGGACTCGGCTCAAAATTGGAAATTGACCCGGACCGCATCATCCCGGACCGCGACCTGTCGCTCAACGAGGGCGCAATCGCCAGCATGGAGTGGAGCGGACCGAAAGTGGAAGGCGGCTTCTATTGGCAAAGTTTGGTCAACGCGTCTAAAGCGTACAAGATTGACATGGATGAACCGGTCAAAGACCTGACAAAGGAACAACTCAAGATCGTTTTGTATGGAACCGGCGACAAACAGATCCAGATGACGTATCAAAGCGGGAACGGAAATGAATTCAAGTTTTCGCGCGCGTTCGAAGGCGTGATTACTAATCTCGAGCGGCGTTACCGCGAGACCAATTCGGAATACATCCGCGAAAAAATTTCGGAGTTCATGTCGGACCGTCCATGCCCAAGTTGCAAAGGCAAGCGGTTGAATCCCGCCGCGCTGGCGGTGACGGTGGACAACGTCAACATCGTGGAAGCCAACTCGTGGCCCGTGTTGCAAACGCTGGACTGGGTGAAGAAACTTGCAAACAAAAACTCTCCGCTCACTTCAAAGCAAAGAGCGATTGCCGAGCGCGTCATCAAAGAAATTCACGAGCGGTTGACGTTCCTCGTCAATGTGGGTTTGGATTATTTGACCTTGAATCGTTCGGCGGTCACGCTCTCCGGCGGCGAGGCTCAGCGGATTCGATTGGCGACACAAGTTGGATCGCGGCTGGTTGGCGTGTTGTATGTGTTGGACGAGCCTTCGATCGGACTTGCATCCGCGCGATAACTCAAGATTGCTTGAAACGCTCAAAGGTCTGCGCGACTTGGGCAACACCGTTCTGGTCGTCGAGCATGATGACGAAACGATTCGAGAAGCGGATTGGGTGATTGACCTCGGTCCAGCGGCGGGCGAGCTCGGCGGCGAAGTGATCGCAAAAGGGACGCCGAAGCAGATCCTCGCGCACCCGAAGTCGCTGACGGGACAATATCTCTCAGGGCGCAAACAGGTCGAAGTCCCGAAAAAGAGGCGCGAGGGGAACGGGAAGAGTCTCAAGATCGTGGGAGCGTCCGCGAATAATCTGAAAAATATTGACGTGTCCATCCCGCTTGGGAAGTTGGTGTGCATCACCGGCGTTTCAGGCTCGGGCAAATCCACGTTGATGAGCGATATTTTATACAACGCGCTCGCCGCGCAGTTGATGGGCGCGCGGACGCAGGCTGGCGAGCACAAAAAAATCCAGGGCGTTGAGCATCTCGACAAGATCATCAACATTGACCAATCGCCCATCGGACGCACGCCACGCTCGAACCCTGGCACGTATACAAGTTTGTTCGACGAGATTCGCAAGTTGTTCGCCGAATTACCCGAATCGAAAGTGCGCGGATATAAACCCGGTCGCTTCTCGTTCAACGTGCACGGCGGACGATGCGAAGCGTGCCAAGGACAGGGCGAGTTGCGGATCGAGATGCAGTTTTTGCCGGACGTGTACGTGCCGTGTGACGTGTGTCACGGCAAAGCGATTCAACCGCGAGACACTGCAAGTATTATTCCGCGATAAATATTCGATCTCCGATATTTTGGATATGACCGTTGACTTCGCGCTAAGCGAGTTCGAAAATTATCCGCAGATGCAAAACAAATTGAAGTTGTTGCAAGAGGTTGGGCTTGGCTACGTGCGGATCGGTCAACCCGCAACAACTCTATCCGGCGGCGAGGCTCAGCGCGTGAAATTATCAAAGAGTTGTCGCGCCGCGCAGCAGGGCGGACGCTCTACGTGCTGGATGAACCTTCGGTCGGTCTCCACGCCGCGGATGTGCATAAGTTGATCGAGGTCTTGCAAAGGCTTGTAGATGCGGGCAACTCGGTACTGATCATCGAACACAACCTCGACATCATCAAAGTGGCAGATTGGGTCATTGACCTCGGACCCGAAGGCGGCGACCGAGGCGGCGAACTGATCGCCGAAGGAACGCCCGAACAGGTGATGAAGGTCAAGAGTTCGTATACGGGGAAATATTTGCGCGAGCATGTGAGTAAGTAACGCGTATAAACTTACGCAACATGGCTATTTTGTCCACCAATCTCCGCGAATTTTCGCTAATCTTTTAAAAATTCGCGGAGATTGGCGCAGATTAGCGGATTCTCTTTTGGGTTTTGCCGCATACCTGTTTCCCTGCCTACTTGTTTCCATATCTACGCTTTTCCCTTTTTCAGGTAGAATTATTCCACCGCGGACAAACGACTACATCGCTTAGCCGCGCATTTAAAAAGGAATAAAAATGCTGAATAGACCCCCCGGTAATACATCCAACGCGCTCAACTCCTTCCGTAAACGAAGACAAACGCAAGGCGCCTTACTTCGCTACGGAGCGATCGGTCTCGTAGTTTTGGGCGTGATTCTCCTGATCGTCTGGCTCACCAGCGGATCGAACGCGCCGTTAGCGAACATGTTCGCCACTGATACGCCAACCGCAACCGTGACCTTCACGCCGACATCCACGCATACACCCACCGCAACATCTACAGTCACACTGACGCCGACCATCACATTCACGTCCACGCCCTCCGAACCATTTCCATACACAGTGGGAGAAGGAGACTCGCTGGCTGTCATCGTGGACAAATTTAGCCTCGGGAAAGACGGGATCAAGTTAATTCTCTTTCTCAATCCATTCAATGCAGAAACCGGCGGAGGCATTGACCCAACCACGCAAATCGTTTACCCGGGGCTTGTGATTCAACTGCCTTATCCAGGCATGCCGCTCCCCACATCAACGCCAGTCCCAGCAGACTTGAAACCCGGCACGAAGATTGACTACGTTGTTGAACTGGGCGACACTCTCGCCGGCATCGCGGCAAAATTCAACAGCAAAGAAGAAGAGATCATCAAAGAGAACAACATCGAGAACGCCAACGCGCTCTTCGCGGGGCAACTCCTTGTGATACCGATCAACCTCGTAACTGCGACTCCGACTCTGCCGCCGACTAGCACGCCGATCACGCCGACGATCCCGGGTCAACCGACGGGGACGGCTATCCCAACCTCGGGAGCCTCAGTCACGGGGACGCCTGCTTCAAGCGGCGATTGCGTCTTCACTGAAAATGCCGCCTTTGTGACAGAACTACAAAATCTGGTGAACACCGAGCGGACAGCCAACAACGCAGCCGCACTGACGCTCAATCAAAAGCTCGCCGCCGCCGCACGAGCCCATGCTGTTGATATGCTCTGCAATAATTATTTGAGCGACAACGGCTTGAACGGCTCCACCCCGCAAACCCGCGTCCGCACGCAGGGATACACATCTACGATCGTGTTGGAGCATCTGTTTGCGCGGTACCCATCTTCCGCCAGCGACCCGGTCACCGCGTTCAACTGGTGGATGAACGATCCGCAGACTCGCGCGGAGATACTCAACACCTCCATCACCGAGTTCGGCATCGCATACGTCGCATCCGATGACAGCCTGTTCGGCGGGTACTTCGTGCTGGTCACGGCAAAGCCATAAAATTTCTGGACATTTCTTCAAGCATCATGTAAAATACCGCTCCTGTGCCTAATTTTGCGGCGCAAATCAATAAATAAGAAACGAAAGAGGAAGACCTTGGCTAACATTCAATCTCAGATCAAACGGAACCGCCAGAACGAGAAGCGCCGTTTGCGTAACCGAAATGTCCGCGGTTCGGCTCGCACAGCCGTCAATCAGGCTCGCGCCGCAGTTGCAAAGAACGCTCCCGAAACCAAAGAGTCGATCTTGCTAGCCATCCGCGAGTTGGACAAATCCGCAGGCAAGGGCGTCTTCCATGCGAACAAAGCCGCCCGCCTCAAGAGCCGCTTGATGAAACGTCTCAACGCCTTGGGTGGAACGCAGGAAAAGGCTTCAAAGTAAACGAAGCCCGGTCTATCGAATGACCAAGCGGGAGCGCATGCTCCCGCTTTTGTTTTGACCCCCTCCCTGCCCTCCCCCAAAATCCGACTGAAGTTCGTCGGATTTTGGGGGAGGGTGCCGAAGGCGGGTGGGGGTTGATATAATCAACCATCTACAGGATTCCTCCACTTATGTTTGAAAAAGAACAACAACTCATCGAAGAAAAAATAAAAGCCTATTGCGACGCAAACCAGATCGCGCTTGCGCCGTTGAAGTGGACGGCGATTCCGTTCGCGGGCGAATGGGGAACATCCACATCGTTCTTTCAGACAGCGGCGGATGAAACGCGCGCGGGCAAAGGCGGCAAACCTGTCCCGGCGAGAGCGCAAGAGATGGCGGAACAGGTTAAAGGCGTCGTCCTGAGCGAGTCGAAGGATCAGATTGGAAGCGTGGAGGGCGTCAGCCGCGTGGATGCGGTGAAAGGCTATCTCAACGTCTATTACAAGACCTCCGAATTTGCCCGTCGAGTTGTGGATGAAGTGCTCGCCTCTCGCGCGGACTTCGGGCGGGTGCGGCAAAGGGCGAGCGAGTCATGGTGGAATATGCCCAGCTGAACACGCTCCATTCATTTCACATCGGCTTCCTCATGCGCGAAATACGGTAAGTTAGGCGAAACGCCGCCTGCAAGGCTAAGGCGAATTTGCAGGCTTTGAAACCATCCGCGCTTCGTATCCTGGCGATCTGGGACTCGGCGTGATCACCGTGATGTGGATGTACGAAAAGTTTTATAAGGGACAGGAACCGCAAGGCATACACGAACGCGGACAATGGCTGTTGAAGTTGTATGCCGAATGAACGCGTTGCCCGAAAAGAAAGAAATGAAAACGCCCGAACAAACTGCGCAACGCGAGCAAGGCGTACGAAGCCGAACGCCGCGAGATGTATCGCAAGTACGACGCGGGCGATGAGTATGTGCGCGAACTGTGGCGCGTGACGCGCGAGTGGGCGCTGGAAGAATTGCGCGACGTTCCGCGAACTGACGTGAAGATGGACGTCTGGTTTTACGACCGGACGTGGACGAGCCATCGAAAGCCATCGTCAAAGCGAGTTGATCCAGAAAGGCATCGCAGACGATGAACGTCCGCAGGGCGGCGCGGCGGATCGTGAAGATTGACGAGAAATCTCGGACTCACCAAAGAGAAGTATCGCACGAATGTGATCTTGCGACGCGACGGCACAACGTTATATTTGACAAAAGACCTCGCGCTGGCAAAGGTCAAGTTCGAGACTCATCACGTACCGCCCGATCTGGCGTTGTAGATGTACGGCAATCGCTTCATTTGCAACAGGCGTTTGCAATTTTGAAACTGTGGGCTTCCTCAAGCGGATAAATGCTATCACCTCGGCTACGAAAGCTCTGGGTGAGTTTGCCCGAAGGCGCCATGTCCTCGCGGCGCGGACGGGTGGTGCTGTTCAAAGAGGTGTACGATGAAGCCATCAAGCGCGTGCTGGCGGTTGAGTCGGAACGAAGCGTGAACATTCCAGAGAATGAACGCGTGAAGATCGCCGAACAGATCGGCTTAGGCGCGTTGGTCTACTCCATGCTGGCGGTGGACAATAACAAAGACATCGTCTTCGACATCAACGAAGCGCTCTCGTTCGACGGGCGGACGGGTCCGTACATTCAGAACGCGCATGTGAGGGCGAACAGCATTTTGAGGAAGGCGCGGGAGGCGGGTTACGAGTTACGAGATACGAGATACGAGTTCGGGTACGAATTGACGAAGCACGCAGGACGAACTTATCGAGCAGATCTCGCAATTCCCCGCCAAAGTGCAACAAGCCGCGAACGAGTATCGTCCGTTGGTGATGGCGCAGTACGCGTATGATCTGGCGAACGCGTTTCATTCGTTCTATCATGCGGTGCCTGTCTTGCAATCGGAAGATGAAAAAATAAAGAATGCGCGTTTGAGCTTTCCTGGTCGCTGTGCGGCGAAAAACAAACACCAAGCTAACGCGCTGAGATTGCTCGATATCCAAGCGCCAGATGTGATGTGATTTCAAAAGAAAGAGATAGAAATTGACATGTCTCTCAAAAAGTATCGCCTACCAATCATTCTGGGAATTTTGGTAATAGGTGTTGGATATTTTGTTCTCCGCTCTCCATTAGCAAGAGTAGAAGATGGGATATATGTAACAAGAGGTTTAGATGTTGGTAGTGGCTTACTTTGGTCGCCTGATGGAAATTATCTAGCAGGCTCTGAAACTATCTATCCTTGGCCTGACTGCCCAATAATCCTGACTTGTTTCTTAGCGCCAGAACCCTATTCTGAACTATTCCTTATTGACACCACAAGCTGGGAAAGAAAATCTCTTGTCAAAACTGAATTTTATGACAGAATAATTTACGCTACGTCTTGGCATCCTGATGGCAAGCATATAGCATATCATTCCGAAGGCAACAAAACGGGAGACTGGGGAGAAATTCGATTGATTGATATTAAGGGGCAAGATGATATTGCATATTTAGATGGTAGTAGAAATCTGATTTGGAACCCAAGCGGAACCCTACTGGCATCGCTAGAAACCGAGGGGGTTTCCGGAGATTGGTATCCCGCAATATATATTATTGATGTATTGACGAATCAAAAGAAACAAATTTTCAAGGCTGACAAGTCAAACTCCGGCGTTTTTAATCTTTCATGGTCATCAAACGGAAAAACATTAGCATTTTCTTTCGGAAAACTGACGATGGAAAATCCTGCAAAATTTAATATTTTCTTATATAACACCGAATCAAAAGAGATCACACAATTAACAGACGACCAATTCGAGTACGAAGGCGCTTTTTTTTCACCTACTGACAATCTGATAGCGCTCCAACGTTTCAACAAAAATGCGGTAGATTTTGAACACCGCTACACAACTGCAATAAGAGACTTAAGTTCAAATTGTGAAGTGGAGCTTCCGCTCGTATAAACACTCTCATCATCGTGGTCGCCAGATGGTAAAAAACTTATAATCACGGGAGTAGGAAAAGCTTATCTGGTTGATTTGGTTGAGTTTATTGGACCAGAATTTAATGAAACTGGTTCTATTTGCTCTAAATAACAGGAGTTGATAATATGATTACACTTGCACCGACTTTATCCACGCGTTACTTTCCAAGCATTTCTTCGCGCCTACGTGATATTTTGTTGATTGTAGCTGGCAGTTTACTCGTTGCCGTGCTCGCGCAGATCGAGATACCGCTTCCGTTCACGCCCGTTCCGATCACGGGACAAACATTCGGAGTTCTGCTCATCGGCGCGGCGCTGGGATCGAAACGCGGCGCGGCATCGTTGATTCTGTACATCATCGAGGGCGGGATCGGTCTACCGTTCTTCGCAGGCGGCGCGCGCGGACTTGGCATCCTCACCGGCGCGACGGCGGGCTATCTTGCTGGCTTCATCGTTGCCGCGTATGTTGTTGGTCTGCTCGCAGAACGCGGCCTGGAACGAAGCGTGCGCACGTCCATCATCCCGTTCATCGTTGGCACGGTCATCATCTATCTTTTCGGTGTTGCGTGGCTGGGAATCTTCATGAAAAGTTTTGATCGCGTTCTTGAGTTTGGCTTACTCCCATATTTGATCGGCGATGCGATTAAATTGATCCTCGCATCGCTCACGTTGCCTGCGGCGTGGAAATTCGTAAAATAAATGTTCACAGACCAAGTTGAAATTCACGTCCGCTCGGGCAAGGGCGGCGACGGGATGGTGCATTTCCATCGCGAAAAATTCATCCCGCGCGGCGGACCCGACGGCGGCGACGGCGGCAGGGGCGGCGACGTTGTCTTCGAGGTGAAGTCCACGCTCAACACGCTTTCCGCATTTCGCCAAAATCAAAAGTTCAAAGCGGAGGAGGGCGTCAAAGGCGGACCTTCGCAAATGTCGGGACGCGCGGGCAAAGACCTCGTCATTCACGTCCCGCCCGGCACGATTCTTTTCGACGCGGAATCGAACGAGATCATCGGCGACCTGACTCAACCGAATCAGCGACTCGTCGTCTGCAAAGGCGGGCGCGGCGGACGCGGCAATCAGCACTTTGCGACGTCGCGCAACCAAGCGCCTAGCACTGCCGAGAAGGGCGCACCCCACGAAGAGAAACGCCTCAGACTGGAATTGAAGTTGATCGCCGACCTCGGCTTGATCGGCGTCCCCAACGCGGGCAAATCAACATTGTTATCCGTGCTGACGAACGCGAGACCGAAGATCGCCGCGTATCCGTTCACCACGCTGGAGCCGAATCTCGGAGTCGCTGAAATTGACGTGAATGCCTCAGTCGTGCTGGCAGACATCCCCGGTCTGATCGAAGGCGCGAGTCACGGCGCGGGGCTGGGACACGACTTCCTGCGCCACATCCAACGCACGCGCGTGTTGATCCATCTGCTCGATGGTTTGTCGGACGATCCGTTCGCGGATTACAGCCAGATCAATTCAGAGTTGGCATTATTTGACCCCAATCTTGCGAAGAAAAACCGCAGATCGTGGCGCTCAACAAAATTGACCAGCCCGATGTGCAGGAAAAACTCCCCGCGCTTCAAAAGCAATTCAAAAAACTCAAAGTAGAGTTGATCACCATCTCCGCGTTGGCGCGCGACAAACACGCGCGAATTGCTGGTTAGAGCGTATCAAATTTTGCAAGAGACTCCCGAACTCGAATCGTTCGAAGCGCCGATGCCGGTGTACAAAGCCAAGGACGATCCGCGCGATTTCAAAGTGACGCGCAAAGGCTCGCAAGAATGGCGCGTGTCAGGCACAGCGACGAACGCGCCGCCGCGATGACGCAATGGGAGCACGACGGCTCCGTGCGGCGTTTTCAAAAGATCATGGAAACGCCGGCGTGGACGAGGCGTTACGCAAGGCTGGAGTGCAAGAGGGCGATACGGTTGCGGTTGGCGATTTTGAGTTGGAGTGGCAGGAGTGAGGGGAATTGGTAATTTGTAATTGCGTGAGGGAGGAGATGGAGAATTGGAGGATTAGAGAATTGAGATTAGAGACTGAACGACCTCAGCATGGAGTGCGCTGAGGTCGTTTTGATTTGTTAGGCAGTCTTCTATTTGTGGCTTTGGTAATTCTCTTCCCCAAAGCGGATGCGCGCGTATTGCTTGGCTTGTTTTTGTTTTTCAGGATCAAGAAGAGTCATTTCGATTTACGATTTACGATTGATGATTTACGATTTGCGATTGGAGACTGATCACTTATCGCTGATAACTTATTACTGCTCACCGACTCATCTCACTCCCCAGCAACGCGATCACCTCATCCGTCTTCATCACATCGCCGTACGCTCTGAGCGCCGCCATAAATGATTTGTGGACATGATCGGCAGGAACAACAGTATCGTCAAATTTCAAATCTTTGGTGGCGCACGCGTCTTCGGCGACAATCACTTTGAAACCCAAGTCGCTCGCGGCGCGGGCGGTTCCATCCACGCACATGTGACTCATCATGCCAGTGATCACGACACGTTCGGTTTCCCACTGCTTCAAAACATCAAGCAAGTTGGTATTTAGGAAGGAGTTGACTTCATTCTTGTACACGATCGGCTCACCCTCAAAATGCGCGACCGAGTCGTGAATATCCGAGCCTTCGCTTCCTTTCACGAAAAACGGCGCGTTGGGATCTTCTTCAATATGTTGAATGTGAACGTGACGTCCGCCATGCTCGCGGAAACACTGAAGCAATTCATACGCCTTCTTTGCCGCCGCCAGCGGATTCACCAACGGATTCTTCCCGCCCTCAAAATAATCTTTCTGAATGTCAATAACCAACAATGCAGTTTTCATTTCTTCTCCGCAACTAAGTTCTGAATGCGTGCCACACGGTCGTGGCTAGATGGATGATCTGTTATGAATAATTTATGCCACCACATACGATTTTGAGCAAGATGCGACCATGCAGTCAGAAATTTAATTGCTGACATCAGATCGCTTTTATCTCTATGCTCTTCTTGTATAGCGAATCTATCCGCTTGATATTCCTGCCTAACAGAGCAAATATTAGACAAAGACTGAATAATAGGGCGAGATAACAAGAGCAGACCAAATGCTGAGTAAACTGCTATTTTATCAACCCAAATACCCAAAAATAGCGCTACCGAAACCACAAGAATGGCTAAGACTCTCTTATTGAAGAGTTTACGGCTATGATTATATTTATTATGGCCAGCCTCATGGGAAAGAATGGATATCTTTTGATTATTCGACAACTCTGTGGTCGTATAAAAACCTTCTCCCATGATTATCTTCTGGTCCTGATCAACATGAACATTGTAATCAATTTGCGACATTCCTGTTTTCAGTCCATAACTCAAAGAAAGATTTGTTCCAAAATCTAAATTTATTCTCTCAATATATGCAAAAAGAATACCGTCTTCAACACGAACAGTTCTTCTTTGCGTTAAGTCAAGTTGATATTCAAAAACAAAGGGATAGAGAAAAAGCAATATGCCAAAAAACATTATGAGCGCCAAGAACCACTCCCTATAGTTGATGAGAGTAAAATTAGCCACTGGTATAAGCGCAATTCCAGAAATATCAGGCAGCAAAGCGGTCATATATTTAGGAAAATTTCGCACTTTTAACTGAATGATTCTAACAGCTGTAAGCATTAGTCGCACTAGAAACCATAGCGTCAATGGCACAAGAACGAATTGCGGATTGCTTTTCCAAATCCAAATGCCGAAAAGAAAATCTAGAAAATACCCTACTAAATTGGTTGCGTACTTTATTTCTTCTTTCCTCATTTTCTTCCGTAATCCGCCGGGTTCTCGCCCCACTCGCGCGTCTCCCATTTCAATACCGCGTCGTCATCCAATTCATTTTCAGCAAGCCAGTTCTCGGCGCTGCGGATCATCGCAAAGACCAACGCATTCTTGCTCGTGTGTTTCAATCGCGTCCTGCACACGCCCATCTCGACCCATGCGATCGCATTCTCTGAGTCCGAATAGATCGGCATTTTCTTTTTCTGTTTCGACAACCACGCGAGCGCGCGGACAATGGCAAGAAATTCTCCGACGTTGTTCGTCCCATCGGGATACGGACCCGCGCAAAAAATCTCCTTGCCCGATTCCGTTTCGACGCCGCGATATTCCATTTTGCCCGGCGAGCCTTTGCACGCCGCGTCCACGCAGATGGATGGCAGGACAGGCGGCTCTTCGGACTCTTTCCACTTCCCCATCGTGGACGCTCGTCCCTTGAACGCTTCATACTTCGACTGGAGGGCTGACTCGGCTTCTTTGAGCGACTCGAACGCTTTGAACTCCGCGCCGACGAATCCCTTCACCTGTTGTTCACACTCCGCCCACGAGGTGAAGACGCCGGTCTTGCGTCCCTTCCAAACGACGTAGAATTTTTGCTTGGGCATGGTGTATATCGCAGCACAACTTTCAAGTCGCAGGATGCCCTACTTCTTTTCTTCCACCCAGCCGATCTCCTCCACAGCCCTGAAAATATCTGTAGCAGAGATCATGCCGGTCAGCGTGCCGTGCTCGTCAGCGATCGGCAGGTGATGGAATTTTTTCTCCTGCATCACGCGCGAACATTCCGCCAGAGTCCATTCCGCTTTGCCGGTGATGATGGGACCCGACATGATCTCGCGCACGTGCGTCTCTGCGGGGTCGCGGTTCGCCGCGACGATCTTATCGCGGATGTCGGTGGTGGTGAGAATACCATATTGCTTGTTCTTCTCGCTAATATCCACAACAACGCTATGGATGTTTCGCCGACGCATCAGCGTCATGGCATACGAAACGGTGGTATCCGGGTCAACAACAACAACGGGACTGCTCATCCAATCTCGAACAAGGTGCGGCATGGTTTCCTCCAGTAGGGGATTGTGGCGCAAAATGCCATTTTGCGCTACATTTTGCGGTACTGCTATTTTACAACCAATTCAACCGAATCCATCGCGAGCAATGAACCGTCTTTTGCGCTGATGTCTTGAATCTCAACGCGGACGACCGAACCCGAAAGCAATCCGCCGATGTTGATCATCGTGTCGAATGTGCCGGGCGCGCCGAGGTCTGTTGGAGTCACGGTGAACGAACCAGCAGAAAGTTCCACGCCGCCTACGTCGTAGATTCGATAGGCAAAGGTGTTCTCAAACGGGGCAATCGCAAAACTGCCCTTCACTTGAACCGAGCTAAACGCCTCCGCGCCGTTCAATGGCGAATCAATCGTGATCGTGCGCGGACTGCCATTGGGAGTAAACGTAACGTAATCGCTGATTTGCAGTTGATCGTCAATCAGTTGATAGTGCCGCTGGTTGTGAAGCGTGGGACAGCAGAACGGATCTTCCGTGTCATGAGTGATGGCATCTAAAAAGATCTCGCCGTTTTCAATGGACAGCGCGTTGATGGCTGGTCTATCGTCCACCAGCGTGGAGGTTTGGAAAACAGGCTCGCCGCTCGTCAGCGTATATACCGCGATGAAGACAAAGTTGCCTGTGCCGCCATAATTTTCAACGACAGCCACCGCAATTTCATCCACGCCATCGCCATTGAGGTCGCCGCGCGCGGAATGATCCATCAACGTTGCCGAGGCATAGTCGGGACTGCCAGGCGGGCTTGATTCATATTTTCCATCGGTCAATTGCACGACGCGCAACGAATCGGGTATGCCGAGTTGATATTGCCCGTTGCGAATCTGCGCGGCGTAATCCGGCGCGGACGTGGGCGCTGAAGTGGGCGTCGAGGCGGGAGGAATCGCCGACGCGGTTGGGGCAGGCGTCCCTGCGGGAGAGGCGGGAGTCATCACGGTCATCGAAAAATTGCATCCTGTTAAAAAGAGGAGGAGGAATGCCGCGAGGAGGTTGCTTCGCTTTCGCTCGCAACGACATGCGGTTAAGGAATTACGGGAAACCATGTGGCGCCTCCATCGTCGGTGCGATACAGCGACGTGTGATTTGTGTCTGAATTTAGCGAAAGGACATAGCCGGTGTCTGCGTTGACGAAGTCCATGCCTGAAAACGAATCGCCGAATTTGATTTCGGGCGGGATGATGCTCCACGTTTTTGCCGCGTCGCGCGTGACGTAAAACTGCGCGCGGTTATAGAAGACGAGTTCGCTCGGTGAGATGAAACTCACGAAGCCGCCGTCGGGAATTGACGTGGGCGTGAGCGACCATGTGTGGCCTGAATCGGTCGAGATATAAATCGAGGTGCTGGTTGCGTTGGCGGTGTTGCGCATGACGAGGAAGATCGTATTTTCATTTGCGAAGGAAACTTCTTCGACGCTCAGTTCGGCATCTGCGCCGCCTTCCGGCAGGGTCAGTGTTACCGGCGACCACGTTGCGCCACCATCATCCGTTCGGAAGATGTACGGCGAACCCGAAGCGTAGACCACGCCATAGACCCACGCGGTTTGCATGTTGAGCGGGGTCAATCCAAATTTGAGTCCGCTGAGCGGTATCGAATCGGAGGACGATGGGCGGTTCGGATCGTTGGTGAATTTTTGAATCCACGTCGCGCCGCCGTCGGTGGTTTGATAGACGGCGACCGCGTTCGAGCCTGCGCCAATCCCGAGATCGGCAAGCGCCCAACCATCGTTGGGATCAACAAATGAAATGTGCGCACCGCTATATGGCGTGTCAATTTCGTTCCAAGTGACTCCGCCATCGGTCGTGCGGTATTGAAAGCCGGCGTTTGGATAATTCGCGTTATCGGCTAGCTGGAGCCACACGTGGTCATTGTCCATGATGAACCAGTCCACGTCGTAGCCAGCCTCGCCCAATTCAGGCGGCGTGACGTCGTACCATGTGACGCCGCCGTCGTTCGTGCGGACGATCTGAGTCGCTGTCACGCCCCAGCCATCGCGCGGGGTGAGGAACTGAATCTTGATCAACTCCGGCGATTGGACGAGCGGAGCGTCAATCGCAGCCGGTTCAAGGGTAGCGGGAATTGGCGTTTCGGGAATTGATGTGGCAGATTCTGCTAACGCTTCTGGAGATGCAACCGGGGCGTTGCAAGCAACCAGAAAAGAAAGAAGTAAGAGGATGGTAATCGTTCGTTTCATTTTTTCAAAAAATCTCCATAACGTGGCGCGGGATGGTATCCCGCGCAATTTGCAAAAGGCGGGATTCCGTCCCGCCCCACGATTTAGATCAACCGATGTATTCGATGATCGTCGCTTCGCCTTGACCGACGCCGACGCAAAGAGTAGCGAGTCCGTATTTCACATTGCCGCGCAATTTCATTTCATGCACGAGTGTTGTCACCAATCGCGCGCCCGAACACCCAAGCGGATGCCCGATGGCGATCGCGCCGCCGTTGACGTTGACGATCTCAGGATCGAGTTCCAAATCTTCCATCACAGCCAGCGATTGCACGGCAAAGGCTTCGTTGAGTTCGATCAAGCCGATGTCTTTCATTTGCAAGCCTGCTCGTTGCAAAACTTTTCGCGTCGCGGGGATGGGTCCGTATCCCATCACGCGCGGCGGGACTCCAGCCACAGCCGAAGCGACGATTCGCGCAAGCGGTTTGAGATTCAACGCGTTGGCTTTTTCTTCGCTCATCATCAGCAACGCCGCCGCGCCATCGTTGAGTCCAGACGAATTTCCAGCGGTCACAGTTCCACCCTCTTTGGCAAACGCGGGCTTGAGTCGCGCAAGCGATTCCATTGTTGTGTCGCGGCGCGGGCGTTCGTCAATCGAAACAAGTTTTGGTTCGCCTTTTTTCTGCGAGATGGATACGGGAAGAATTTCTTTCGCAAGCCTGCCCGAATCAATCGCGGCAATTGCGCGTTGATGACTCGTCAACGAAAACTCATCCTGTTTTTCGCGCGTGATGTGCGGACGTTCCTGCGCGATGTTTTCGGCGGTCTCGCCCATCGAGTCCGTGCCATGCGCTTCTTTCATTTTTGGA
Organism: Anaerolineales bacterium; assembly: GCA_046328795.1. Taxonomy (GTDB): domain Bacteria; phylum Chloroflexota; class Anaerolineae; order Anaerolineales; family Villigracilaceae; genus Defluviilinea. The sequence continues at coordinate 30,449 of JAXLVX010000020.1, forward strand.
TTCGGATATCGCCAGCCGAGCGCGGTATCCCACGCGGTGAGATTGCCAAACGAGAATCCCGCCTCTGCTTTCGGGATGGAATACGGCGCGCGACTCATCGCCTCGACTCCGCCCGTGATGAAGACCTCGCCCTCCCCAGCCTTGATCGCCCGCGCCGCCTGATTCACCGCGCTCAACCCCGACGCGCACAAGCGATTCACCGTCACGCCAGCCACTTCAACCGGCAACCCCGCCAGCAAAGCGGACATCCGCGCGACGTTGCGGTTATCTTCGCCCGCTTGATTCGCGCATCCAAGAATCACTTCCTCCACGAGCGCAGGGTCGAGACTGGAGCGTTGAACAATTTCACGGATAATAAGCGCCGCCATATCGTCCGGACGAAGCGGGGCGAGAATCCCGCCCAAGGCTCCGATCGGTGTGCGGATCGCGTCAATGATCACTGCATTGGTCATAAACTTCTCCAAAATTTTCTGAAATGATTCTACCACTTCAATGAAATCGTTTTTCTCATGGATACCCGCCCTCAATCGGACTATAATTCGTCATACAGAATCATCCAACCTGAGGAGAGCCGCCATGTTCAAGAAGATCCTGATCGCGCTTGCAGTGATCGCCGCTTTCTACATCGCCTGGGTGGGGGGACAAGCCGCATACAATACCGCCCTCAAGACCGACATCATCTCACCCGGTGATATCTCCATCTCGCAGGTGTCCAACTCCAAAGTAGATTGGATAACACTGCGCAACAATCTCAGCCGCGACGCGGACCTGGGAGGCTTTGTCTTCACCGACGGCGATAACATCTTCACGTTCCCCGCAGGGACGACGATCGCGGCGGGCGGAGAGTTGCGAATTGCATCCAGCAAGGATGAGGGCGAGGTCAAGGTTCCCGTTGACCAATACTGGGGTGATTGGGGATTAAGCGAAGAAGGCGAAGTGGTGATGCTCGTCAATTCGGCGGGCGACATGGTGATGGATTTCGTGTTTGCCCAACCATTGGACGAGAACGAGATCCTTGAACGCGTGCCGGCAGGGACGGGTCCGCTCATGACACCGGACAAGACTCAGCCCATGCAAATGCAAAGACCTTCGTACCGCGCCGTCTCGAACGATTCGATTGACGGAATGGGACAAGATTTCTCTGCGTCTGTGGTCACCATCGGCGGGCTGTTGAGCGGCGTGGCGACTTTTCTCATCAACATGGATCAATCGCGCGAGATCATTGGGCGGTTCGGCTTTCTCGGCGGCAAAAAGAAGAAGGGCAAATAAAAGCCGAGAGGCTGAATCAACCTCCACGTCGCGGACGAGGCGATTTTTCCGAATGGTATGATCCAAACACAAAAGCGAGGTCACCATGGCAGACTACGATTATGATTTGCTCGTGATCGGTTCGGGACCTGCGGGTCAACGCGCGGCGATTCAGGCGGCGAAGTTGAACAAGCGCGTCGCGGTCGTCGAACGAAAAACGATTTTGGGCGGGGTCTGTATCAACACGGGGACAATTCCCAGCAAAACTTTGCGCGAAGCGGTGATGCACCTTTCGGGGTATCGCGAACATAGTTTGTACGGCGCGTCATACACGGTGAAGCAAAATATCACGATGAGCGACCTGCTCTATCGCACCGATCACGTCATCCAACACGAACTTGACATCGTGCGGCACCAGCTTCAACGCAACCGCGTCGAACTGATCGCCGCCGAAGCCTCTTTTTTGGATGCCAACACGATTCGACTCATGTCGGTTGACCAACACGGCTGGCGGGATGTGAGCGCGGCGAACACGATCATCGCCTCTGGGACGTCTGCCACACGAAGCGAACACATCCCCTTCGACGGGAAGCGCATCTTCATCAGCGACGACCTGCTTCAACTCGATCATCTGCCGCGGACGCTGGCGGTCGTCGGCGCGGGCGTGATCGGACTCGAATACGCGTGCATCTTCGCCGCGCTCGGCGTGCGCGTTACGGTCATTGACAAGCGCCGCCGCCTGCTCCCATTTGTGGATGCGGAGATCATGGAATCGCTGACGTATCATCTCAATCAGCAGCGCACAATATTTAGGCTTGGTGAAGAGGTCAAAGATATTCAGCCGGTAAGCGACGAACAAGGGGAACGCGTGAAGATCACCCTCGCCAGCGGAAAACAAATCGTCACCGAGATGGCGTTATACAGCATCGGGCGGACCGGCGCGACAAAGACTCTCAATACCGAATCGGTTGGACTCGAACTCGATGACCGCGGACTTGTAAAAGTGAATGATAAATTTCAAACGAAAGCGTCGAACATCTACGCCGTCGGCGACGTGATCGGGTTCCCCTCGCTGGCATCCACCTCGATGGAGCAGGGACGACTCGCCGCGTGTCACGCGTTCGGAGTCCCGACTCAAAGCGCGCCTGAACTTTTCCCGTATGGCATTTACACCATCCCTGAAATTTCAACGGTCGGCAAGAACGAGGAAGAACTGACCGAAGCAGGCATCCCCTACGAAGTTGGCAAGGCGCAATACCGCGAGATCGCCCGCGGACAGATCATCGGCGACCAGACGGGTTTGCTCAAATTGATCTTCCACCTCGAAACGCATGAACTACTCGGCGTGCATATCATCGGCGAGGGCGCGAGCGAGTTGATCCATATCGGTCAGACCGTGATGGCGTTCAAAGGCAAAGTGGAATATTTCATCAACACAGTGTTCAACTATCCCACGCTGGCAGAGTGCTACAAAACCGCCGCGTTCGATGGGATCAATCGGTTGGGGGCGTGAAAATGGGTAAAACACATTCTCCCATTCACCCAGGCGAAGTACTTCTTGAAGATTTCATGAAGCCGCTTAGATTGACTCAATATCGGCTTGCGCAGGATATTGGAGTATCCCCAATTCGTATCAGCCAGATCGTTCATGGGGAGCGTGCAATTACCGTAGATACTGCCTTGCGCTTGGCACGCTATTTTGGCACAAGCGCGGCCGTGTGGTTACGGATGCAGGTTCGCTATGATCTTGAAGTAGCAGAATCGGAACTAGGGCGGCGCATCGAACGCGAAGTAAAAGTTTTTGAACACGCGTTGTAAAATATTCAAAGGAGCGACCATGGAAATGTTTGTCTTTACCGGCTTGATCTGGAAGGATGGCGAAGATTTTTCCGCGCTTTGCCCCGAGTTGGATGTTGCCTCGCAAGGTAACACTCAGCTCGAGGCGCGAAAGAACTTGCTCGAGGCCTCATCCCTTCATCTTGAAGGATCGTTTGAAGACGGGCTTCCGTACTTGCGCCCCGTACCTGCGGCGGACGATCCGCGCAATTCACTCCCCGCAGACGATTTGGAGGTTTTCAAATTCAAAGTGGATGTAGCAGTCAAGGCATATGTCCAAAGTTGGGAATACAAAAGATGAAAAAGGGCTTCTTGCGCTCCAACTTCACTTTCTTGATTGTGCTTTGTTCCACCATAGTTGTAGCTTGCGGGAAACAAGAAACACCTCTACCTACGGCTTTCCCAACTATTACTCCAATCCCTAGTTGGCAAAAATTATCTACAACCGATTCTGAAATCTGGATTCCCGGAAACTTTATTGGCGGGACAAATCAAACTATAGACAAAATAACGCAGGAAATAGCGAATCTAGGACCAGAATTTGTAAATATGGCTGAATATATCCGATTAAACAAATCGTCAATCACCATATTTGCCATTGATCCAAGTAAAAACGATAAAGGAGCAATCACCAACATGGTCGTTACACAGGAAACTTTGCCGGGCAATTTGCTAATTGAAGACTATGTTGATAGCGTATTGAAAATTCTGTCAAATCAATATCAAGTAACGAACAGGGATTCTCTACCCTCAGCTCGATACTCTACAGAGGCTGTAACCTTTGTTTCAACCATTCCTCAGGCGGGCGAAATAACCCAAATTATGTATGCAATGAAAAACGGAGGAACGTTCTGGCAAATTACTTTTTCTACACCATCTGATGAGTTTCAAGAGCGCATGTTAATTTTTGAGCATATCGCATTGTCAGCTACCCTTCCGCTCTCGCCAGAAACAGAGACACAACAGGGCAATTCGTCAACTGTTGGACTTGGAGTCATTCTGATAGTGATTTCTCTTTTACTAAGCGCTTGGAGTAAGAAACAGAAAAAGAAACAGGATAAAGAGACTATCGTACAAGCAAGTCCACCAAAGAAAAAAAGAACAAAGCGACCTTGATCTCTGACTATTCTTCCTCACTGGGCGGGACTTTTTCTTGTGTACAATAAGGCATGGAAAAAATTTCCCTCGTCTTCATCGAACTTGGTATCGCCATCATCGGATTGGCGCTTCTGGCGCGGCTGGCGAGCCGATGGGGATTCTCAGCCATCCCGTTATATCTCATCGCCGGGCTGGCGTTCGGCAACGGCGGCATCCTTCCGCTTCAATTCAGCGAAGACTTTGTCCATGTCGGCGCGGAGATCGGCGTTATTCTTTTGCTGTTCATGCTGGGGCTGGAATATACCGGCGAGGAATTGAGCGCGAATCTAAAAACGGGTTTACCCGCAGGCATCGTTGATTTTCTTCTCAACTTTCCGCCCGGCTTGATCGCAGGTTTTCTACTCGGGTGGAATCCGCTCGCGGCGGTGTTGCTCGGCGGCGTCACCTACATTTCCTCTTCGGGCGTGATCGCCAAAGTGTTATCTGAATTGGGGCGAATGAACAACCCCGAAACGCCGACGGTTATTTCAATCCTTGTCTTCGAAGATCTGGCGATGGCATTGTATCTTCCACTGGTCGCCGTTCTCCTCATCGGACTCGGCTTCACGGATGCAATCATTTCCATTCTCATTGCGCTCGCAACGGTAGGCATCGTTTTGTTTATCGCCCTGCGTTACGGGAAACAATTAAGCGAATTCATTTCGCATCAATCCGACGAAGTGATTCTCTTCACCACCTTCGGGCTTGTCCTTCTTGTGGCGGGCGTCGCGCAACGCTTGCAAGTCTCCGCCGCGATCGGCGCGTTCCTGGTTGGCATCGCAGTCTCAGGCTCGATCGCCGAGCGGACTCACAAACTCCTTGGTCCATTGCGAGACTTGTTCGCCGCGATCTTCTTCCTATTTTTCGGACTCCAGATAGACCCCGCGTCTCTTCCGCCGGTCTTGCTGGTCGCAGTTTCCCTCGGCATTCTCACCGCCCTTACAAAACTCTTCACGGGTTGGTGGTCTGCTCGACGCGCAAAGATCGATTCGGCTGGCTCGTTCCGCGCGGGTGCGGCGCTCATCGCTCGCGGCGAATTCTCCATCGTGATCGCGGGACTTGGAGTCAGCGCGGGACTCGAAGCTCAGCTAGGCTCGCTCTCTGCCGCGTATGTTTTGTTCATGGCAATTCTGGGACCCATCCTTGCGCGGTTCCTCGAATCGTTGATACCCAACACGAAAGGCTATAATCCTGCAAAATGAAATACGAAACCGTTCACAATATTACTCTGCCCAAGATCGGATTCGGCGCGTGGCGCATCGGCGGGAATTCCTCGCCGAACCGCTCGCTGGATTCAAAATCGCTGACAGCGCTTCGCTCCGCGCTTGAGGTTGGCTACACCCACTTCGACACCGCCGAAAAATATGCCGACGGGCATAGCGAAGAATTGATCGGCGACGCAGTTCGAGGGTCAGGGAAGAAACGCGAGGAATTGTTCATCACATCCAAAGTCACGCCAAGTCATTTGAAATACGACGATGTCCTCAAAGCGTGCGAGGGTTCTCTGCGCCGACTCAACATGGACTACATTGACCTGTACCTCATCCACTGGCCCGGAACTGGCACGAAATATGAGGAGACGTTTCGCGCGTTGAACAAACTCGTGCGCGATGGCAAAGTAAAACATCTCGGTGTGAGTAACTTCGATTTGAAGTTGCTCAAACAAGCGCAGGGGCTCGCCGAAACACCCATCCTCACCAACCAAGTCCCGTTCAGCATTTCAGATCGTTCGTATGCGGACAACGGCGTGCTTGACTATTGCCAGCAAAACGATATTATTTTCACAGCCTATTCCCCCGTTGACGAGGGCAATCTCCGCTCGAACAAAACATTGGAGTCAGTTGCCAAAGCGCACAACGCAAGCATCTTCCAGATCGCGCTGGCGTGGGTCATCTCGACATCCGCGCGTGATCACGATCCCCATGTCGTTCAATCCTCAACATATCAAAGAAAATTTCGAAGCGGCAGAGATTGAATTGACGAAGGAAGAAGTGGAACTGCTAACGAACAAATGAAAGACGAAAGAGGAAAGATTTTTTCGCTCTCCTTTGTGTCCCTTCGTGCCCTTCGTGGTTAAAAAATGAACTTGCAAACCCTCCCGAAATTGAAATTCTCGAAGACCCGAAACCGCGCTCTGAGCCGCTCTACAAAGTCATCATCCACAACGACAACGTAACGCCGATGGATTTTGTTGTGCATATCCTCAAAACGATCTTTTATCTCGGCGTTGACCGCGCCTCCGAAATTATGATGACCGCGCACATCAACGGCAACGCGTATGTGCAGACGCTGGCGCAGTCTGAGCGCAAAGAAACGAATTGACAAGGCGTATTTTGAATCCAACAACGCAGGCTACCCATTGAAATTCACGATCGAGCCTGAATGACCTCCCCCCAACTCGACAAACTTACACAGATCAATCTCGATGACGTGGTATCTTCCTTTGGTCTGCGAAATGACTCTTTCCTCGCGAACCTGCTGAAACGAGTATTTTACAAATACGCGCGGACTTTCGCGCAACAGTTAACAGAATTTGACATCGAGACCGGCAAGAACGGAATCGCCTCAGGCGCGCGGATGACGTTGAGGCATCACTTCGACGATGTGCGCGTCCACGGTTTGGAACTCATCCCCGCCTCGGGTTTTCTGGCGTTATCCAACCATCCGGGCTTGGCAGACTCTATCTCAACGTTCGCCGCATTAAACCGACCTGATTTGAAAATCATCGCCCTGCAACGACCCTTCCTCGAAGCGCTGACAAATGTTTCAAACCAACTTTTTTACGTTGCAGAGGACGCATCATCACGAATGACCCTCGTGCGGCAAGTCAGTTCTTTTCTGCGAAGCGGCGGCGCGGTGTTGACCTATCCCGCCGGGCACATCGAACCCGATCCCGATTTCCACTCCGACGCGGTAGAGTCGCTTCAACGATGGACAGATAGCGTTGGCGTCTTTTTACGCATGAGTCCTGAAACGCCAATTCTCCCCGTCCTCGTGCGAGGCGTGGTGTGGAAGAAAGCCATGACCCATCCGCTCACGCGAATTAGAAAAACGCGCATGGAACGCGAGGCACTCGCCGCCGCATTTCAAGTCTTCGCGATGATGCGCGGCAAGATCAAAGATGTCCGCGTTCGCGTGCAGATCGGAAATCCCATTTACGCAAAGCAAATAGGGACAACAGAAACGAACGTGATTCATCAAGCCGTGCTGGCGGAACTGAAACGGCTGATCGAGAATCCTCCTGAGGGCAAAGGAGTTTCGGTCCTGTGACATCGCCCTCCCCTGTATCCCCTCTGCCGGTTGGAGAGGGCGATTCTCCAACAACGAGTCCCCTCTCTCTTCGGGAGAGGGCTAGGGTGAGGGTTAAATTTTTTCGCGCCTTCGCGGTTTATTCAATCCTACTCATCCTCCTCTACTTCGCCCTCCGCAACGCGCCCTTCACCGAAATCTGGAACACGCTCACAAAACTAAAACTCTGGCAGATCGGCTCGATTCTGCTCATCAACGCGTTCGTCATCGTCTGCATGACCGCCCGCTGGTGGATCATCGTCCATGCGGAGAATCCGTCCATGCCGTTTCTGCCGATGGTGCGATATCGCCTGTCGGTGTTTGGGCTGAGTTACTTCACGCCAGGTCCGCAGGTGGGAGGCGAGCCTCTGCAAATCATTTATCTTCAACGCAATCACGGAATCTCATTTGCTCGTGCCACATCCGCGGTGATCATGGATAAACTGCTGGAGTTCCTCGCCAACTTTGCGCTGATCGGCGTCGGCGCGTGGGCAATTCTCAGGGTGGGACTAATTTCGGGGAGCGGAATCAGGTTGACCCTGAGTCTGATCGGGCTGGGGGCGTTGTTGATCTTGCCGCTGGCGTATACCATCTTGCTGTACAAGGGAATCCATCCCATTGCAAAAATTCTACATAACAAGCCATTCATCAAGAAACAAAATAAAGCGGCGCGTCTCATCATCATTGCCGAACAAATGGCTTCGACCTTTTGCAGGAGACACGTGCGCGCGATGTTTCTCGCGATCTTTTTTTCATTCGCCGCAATTGCGGGAATCGCGCTCGAATATTATTTGATGGTGTCGTTTCTCGGAATGAGGATCAACGCGATTCAGATCTTCGCCGCGCTCACCGCCATGCAGGTCGCGTTCCTCATGCCGTTGCCCGGAGGCTTGGGCGCATTGGAAGCGAGTCAGGTGTTCGCGCTTGGCGCGTTCGGTCAACCTGCTTCTGCCGCGATCAGCCTCACGTTGCTCATGCGCGCGCGTGATATATTGAACGGCGGAATCGGTTTGCTTCTAGCGGGACGCGGTATTGCAAAGTAAAATGCTTGTGTAAAAACCGTCCCGCAGGGTTTTCACGCAAAGCACAATTCATTCGATCAAGCCTGCGGGATGTTCCTCGCAAGAAAAGTAAAATAAAGTCCAGCAGACGCATCTATTCAACAAACCAAAAGGAGTTGACCATGAACCTCGATTGGAAAAAGATCGGCATCATCCTCGCAAACCTCGCCACCGCATTTTTACACTTATCGTTGTATCCGCAAATGGGAGCCGACGACCCTATCGTACTGAACGGAGCGGGCTACCTCGGCTTGCTCGCCGCATATTTTGCTCCGATGGACATGTTTCAAAAGAATCACAAAATGGTATGGTGGGGCATGTTCGGTTACTGCGCGCTCACCATCGTCCTGTGGATCGTCATGGGCGATAAAAATTTTGTCGCTGGCACATCCAGCGCCACGGGCTATTACGCCAAAGCCGCCGAAATTCTTTTGATGGCGTTTTTGTGGGCAGATAAATCAAAATCATAGAAGCATCCTTGCGAAGGTTCTCAACCTTCGCAAGGATTAATCGTAAGCCTTGATGTAAAATTGGGGGATGAAACGCAAGACCGTCTACTTCACCGCGCCGCGACAGGTAGAACTCCGCGAGGAGCCTCTGCCTACCCTCGGCGCGGATGACGTTCTCGTCGAAACAATTTGCTCCGCCATCAGCGCGGGCACAGAGATGCTGGTCTATCGCGGGCAATTTCCACGCACGACAGATTCGCACGACAACTTGAGCAGTGATCTGCAATATCCGTTAGCGTATGGATATGCAAACGTTGGAGTAGTCAGGGAAACAGGCAAACAAGCAAACAAGGATTTACGCGACAAACTTGTTTTTGGATTCGCTCCGCACACCTCAGCATTTATCTGTCATCCGTCATCTTTGATCCTCGTCCCCGCTTCCTCCGCAGGGATGCCTGCTCTGCCCGCGGAAGCCTGTTCCTTCCTCCCCAACATGGAAACCGCTGTGAATTTGATTCAAGACGCGGCTCCGATTCTCGGTGAGCGTGTTTTAGTTTTAGGGCAAGGAGTCGTCGGCTTGCTTGTCGCATCACTGCTCAAAGAATTTCCGCTCGAGAAATTGGTTACCTCTGATTGTTACGATATACGAAGGAAAGCCTCGCGTGAAATCGGCGTGGACGATTCGTTTGATCCCATTGAATTGAATGACAGCAATTTAAATATAGCAACCATTCCACTCCAAAAACCCCAATCTGGCTACGCGCAAACCTTCGACTTAACTTTTGAACTCACTGGCTCACCCTCCGCGCTGGATGATGCCATCACAATGACAACCTTCAGCGGACGAATCGTCATTGGCTCGTGGTATGGAGAGAAACGCGCGGAGGTTGATCTCGGTGGCGCGTTCCATCGTTCACGTATCAAATTGATCTCATCGCAAGTCAGCACAATCGCCCCAGAGTTGAGCGGACGCTGGGACAAGGCGCGCAGGTTCAACGTCGCCTGGGATGCGTTGAGGCGCATCCAGCCGCAGAAGTGGAGCACGCATCGTTTTCCAATCGAGAAAGCAGATGAGGCGTATCGTCTGCTGGATGAAAATCCGCAAGAGACGATACAAGTAATTATCAAATATTAGGAAAAGCGAGGAGATTGCTTCGGACTACCGCCCTCGCAACGACATGGTATGAAATTCCATTACGCCAATCTTGAAACCTGCCATGAAGCGACGGGAGTCGTTGTCGTCATTGACGTGATCCGCGCGTTCACGAATGCGGCGTTTGTGTTTCATCGCGGCGCGACAGAAATCTATCCCGTCAGCGGTGTGGAGGAGGCGTTGCATCTCAAAGCGCAGATTCCAAATTCGCTGGCTTGCGGCGAAGTCGGCGGGCTTCCTCCAGAAGGATTCGATTTCGGCAACTCCCCCACGCAAACGAACGCGCTTGATCTACATGGAAAAGTTATCGTCCAACGCACAGGCGCAGGGACGCAGGGAATCGCTCGTAGTGTGAAAGCCAGCGAGATCATCGCCGCAAGTTTTGTTGTTGCGCAACAGACCATCAACTACTTAAAAAAACTTTCGCCTGACGCGGTGACATTTGTCATCACTGGGCAAACTTATGATGGCGGCGAGGAAGACCTTGCTTGCGCAGAATATCTGGAGGCGTTGTTGAAAGGCGTATCGCCTGACCCTGCCTCATTTCTGAAGAGGGTTGCGAACTCAAGAGACGCGGAGATATTCAAAGGCCCACGATTTCCCAGTTCAGACCTAATCCATTGCACGAGCCTGAATAAATTTGATTTCGCCATGCCTGTTACAAAACAAAACGGGCATTATGTCATGCGCGCAGTAAAACCTTGATCGCGGAGCGTTTATGTACACACTTGGAGTTCGTCGTGATTTCATCGCAAGGCATTTCCTCATCGGCGGAGATTGGGGTGCTGAAAATTTCCCGAACTCGCATCATTACGTCCTTGAATTGCAACTTGAGGGGAAAGAATTAGACCAGCACGGCTATCTCGTTGACATTGTGGATGTTGGCAGGCATCTTGATGAAATTGTCGGTCAATATAAGGAACAGATGTTGAACAATTGCCCAGCCTTTGCAGGGCTGAATCCATCCATCGAACATTTCGCGCGGATATTGGCAACGTCGCTGAGTGAACGCATCCAAGCGAAGAATATCTCAGCGGTGAAGGTTGTGTTGTGGGAGAACGAGTCGGCGTGGGCGGCGTATCAAGTTACGAGATACGAGTTACAGTGACGGTTATCTACTGCATACTGCGTATTGCGTGCTGATAGTTGAGATATGCGGATTGGTTTTGTAATTTACGGCTCGTTGGATACGGTCAGCGGGGGATACTTATATGATCGCAAGTTGGTGGAATATCTTCGAGCGCAGGGAGATACAGTTGAAATCATTTCATTGCCGTGGCGAAATTATGCCGCGCATTTGACTGATAATTTTCGGTTTCGACTACCTGACTTTGATGTCGTTGCGAGCCACGAAGTGGCGAAGCAATCTCCTCGCAACAAAGGGTTCGACATTCTCGTTCAAGACGAACTCAACCACCCCTCGTTGATCGCGGCGAATGCGGGGAAGCACCCCTGCCCTATTGTTTCGCTTGTCCATCACTTGCGAAGTTTGGAGTTGAGACCGAGATGGCAGAACTGGTTTTATCGAGTCGTTGAAAAGAAATATCTTCAAAGTGTGGATGGGTTTATTTTCAATTCAAAGACTACAGAGAGAGTAGTTACTAGATTAGTAAAGAGTAGCAAATCATCGGTCATTGGATTCCCGCCAACAGACAGGTTTGGAGATGCAATTTCAGAACAAGAAATCATTGAACGGGCAAAAAGCAATGAGCTTCGGATTCTGTTTCTTGGAAATGTGATTTATCGAAAAGGACTTCATACGTTGTTGGAAGCAGTCACAGGTCTAAAGTCAAATGTCAAGGTGGATGTGGTTGGATCGTTGAACTCTGAGCAACGTTTTGCCAATGAAATGCAAAAGTTTGTTATGGTCAATGCTCTATCGTCCATCGTCACATTTCACAGCGCGTTAGATAATGAATCTCTCATCGAAAAACTCAGACAAGCGCATGTCCTTGTCGTGCCGTCGAGTTATGAGGGGTTTGGTATTGTCTATCTCGAAGGGATGTGTTTTGGTCTACCCGCGATCGGGACGTCCACTGGCGCGGCGAGGGAAATCATCACACATGGAGAGAATGGGTATTTGATCGAGCCTAATGACGCGGAAGGACTCGGGAATCACCTGATTGAATTGGGGAGGGATAGAGAATTATTGACGAGGCTGTCTTTGAATGCGGTGAAGAAATATCAGGCGCAACCGAGGTGGGAAGAAACGGCGAATGGGATTAGAAAGTTTTTATATGAAATGGCGGGCGCTTCGACTGCGGGACAGAAGATCACTGCCCCTCCGCTACCCTGAAGGGTAGGATGTCAGCGCGAGATAGCAAAATTATGGAACACTCCTTTCCCAACTATCTTCTCTCCAAACAAAGCGTGGACGACCGCGCGTTGAACAAGGATGTGTTGAACGCGTTGAAAGCAAACCTGCCAAGAGAACCCTTCCGCATCATCGAAGTCGGCGCGGGAATCGGGACAATGCTCAAGCGAGTGATCTGTTGGGATGTGATCCGAAACGTTGAATATGTGTTGGTGGATGAGACGCGCGAGAACGTCGCATTTGCGCAGGCGTGGATTCCGCATTTCGCAGGCGAGGCGGGTTTGAGAGTGGAGAGAAGCGGGCAAGATCGCTTGCGAGTCTATGATGACGCACGCGATGTCCAAATCCAGTTGGTGGAGGCGGATGTGTTTGATTTCATCCGAACAAATCCCGATCCAGCCGACGTTTTGATCGCGCACGCATTTTTGGATCTATTGCCGCTTCGCGAGTCGTTACCGAAGTTGCTTACGCTGACGAAACACCTCGCGTGGCTGACGATCAATTTCGACGGGGTGACGACGTTCAAGCCAACGATCAATGCGGCGCTGGATGAAACGATCGAGCGGTTGTATCACCAGTCCATGGACACGCGTGTCACTGGCGGCGACAGTGAAAGCGGACGGCATCTCTTCGGGTATTTGCAACACGCGGGCGCGGAGATCCTTGCGGCTGGCGCGTCGGATTGGGTGGTGCATCCATTGAACGGAAAGTATCCGAACGACGAAGCGTACTTCTTGAATTTCATTTTGAAATTTCTCGAGGAGTCGCTTGCGGAACATCCTGAGTTAAGCGGTGATGTTTTGAAACACTGGCTATCTGAACGGCGAGAACAGGTTGAGCGCGGCGAGTTGGTATACATCGCACATCAAATGGATTTTTTGGTGAAAGTTTTATCCGCTGGTTGAGTAGTCCCGCATGCATTTCGCGGGACGTATCGAAACCAGCGAGGCAGTAGAGTATTTTTGTTACAAATGTTTTCTTCTTATCGGTGGTTTCGATACGGGCTCGCTGTCGCTCGCCCCACTCAACCACCAAAGTTTGGGTGTGATGTAGTGTATAATCTCTTCATCAACACTTTTACATCAGCAGTCCACCGCTGTTTTCGATTGAGGGATACTCACTCTTTACACGTGCAAGGCTTCTGAAGAACAGGAAACAATTTTGAACTTCACACAATTTAATTTAGATTCCCGCCTCATGCAGGGAATCAAAGTGGCGGGGTATGAAACAGCCACGCCGATCCAAGAGGCGGCGATCCCCGCTGCGTTGCGTGGGCGAGACATCATCGGCACCGCGCAGACGGGAACGGGCAAGACCGCCGCGTTCGTCCTCCCCATTCTCAACAAGTTACTCGACGGGCAACGAGGAATGCCAAGAGCATTAATCGTCACGCCGACGCGCGAACTCGCCGAGCAGATCAATCAAGTCGTCCACGCGCTGTCAGCGGGGACAGGGCTGAGGAGCGCAACCATCTATGGGGGCGTCGGAGCCGACCGTCAGATCAAGGCATTGCGCAACGGCGTGGAAATCCTGGTGGCGACACCGGGGCGTCTGCTCGACCTCATCGGACAACGCCATGCGAAAATGAATCGCATCGAAATTTTGGTGCTCGATGAAGCCGACCGTATGTTCGACATGGGTTTTCTGCCCGATGTGCGGCGCATCATCAAAGCCGTGCCGACACAACGACAAACGATGTTGTTCTCCGCGACCTTCCCCGCCGAAGTGGAACAACTCGCGGGACAATCGCTCATCGAGCCGCAAAAAATTGCGATGGGCATCAGCAAGCCCGCCGTCACGGTGAGTCATGCGTTGTATCCTGTACCGCAACATTTGAAAACGGGAGTGTTGTTGAAACTCCTCAAGCAAACTGACTCAGATTCCATTTTGGTTTTCGTGCGCACGAAACATCGCGCCGACAAGGTGGCAAAACAGATCGCGCACGCGGGTTATCGCGTCACGAGTCTGCATGGCAACCGCACGCAGGGACAACGCGAGCGCGCGCTCCACGGATTCAAAACGGGACACTTCCACATCATGGTCGCCACCGACATCGCCGCGCGCGGTCTCGACATTGACAGCATCACGCACGTCATCAACTACGACATGCCCGACACCGCCGACGCCTACATCCATCGCATCGGGCGCACGGGACGCGCGCAACGCACAGGCGACGCATTCACGCTGGTCACCGACGAAGACAAGGATATGATCCGCACCCTCGAGCGCATCATGGGACATCCGCTGGAGAAAAAGACTCTGCCCGACTTCGACTACTCGCCTCCAGCCCCGCCTCGGTCTGGTCACCAGCGCCGTGAAGGGACTCGCCCCCCACGCCCCGCTCCCACGCCGACGAGGTTCTCGAAGAATCGACTCGCGCCGAGGAGAAAGTAGATCAGTAATCAGTGAGCAGTGATCATCACCCGTCTCGATGAGAGGCGGGTTTTTGATTGAGGGTGTATAATTTTCGCAAGGAGCGGACGCCGTGCAGATTTACACAATAATCTGGAAAGACCAGTTCGTGGAAAAACTGGCTGTCAAGCACGGTGTCGAGATGGATGAAGTTGAGGAAGTTTTGTTCACCAAGCCGCATGTCCGCTTGTTCGAAAAAGGACACATCAAAGGTGAGAATCTCTATGCGGCTTACGGACAAACAAACGCAGGAAGATACTTGATTGTGTTCTTTGTCTTGAAAAATCGTACAGCCGCCCTACCCATTTCTGCACGTGACATGACCCAATCCGAGCGTAAATATTATGAAAAACAAAAAGAAATCTGATTCCATCCCTGAAGAATTCGGCAGTTACGAAGAAGCCGCCGAATTCTGGGACAAACACGATACTACGAAATACCTGCAAAGTTCGCGCCCCGTGAAAGTTATCAGCGAATTACGTGAGCGTCGCTACGAAATTGCGATTGATGAAAATGTTGCTCAGGTGCTTCGCAAAGCGGCAAGGAAAAAGGGCGTGACGCCCAGCCGCCTCGCCAGTGATCTGTTGCATCAACGGCTTGTCGCAAGAGGATGACAAAATTAACGCTTAATTCGCCGCACCTAGACGAGCTTATAAAAGAATCGACTCGCGCCGGGACGAAGATCGTAATTGGTGAGAGGCGGGTTTAAAATCAAAAACAGCCCCGCGAAATCGCGGGGCTGTTTTCTTGTCTAACTAGTTCACTGTGGTGACGTTGCTAGCCTGCGGACCTTTCGGTCCCTGTTCGACGGTGAATTCGACTTTCTGACCTTCCGCCAGATTCTTGAACCCATCGCCTTGAATGGCGGAGAAATGGACGAACACGTCCTTGCCGCCTTCGCGCTCGATGAAGCCGAAGCCTTTGGTTCCATTGAACCACTTGACCGTACCGATAATTCTGTCAGACATTGTATTTGCCTCCTTTGGCAAAAGTAAAGATGTTAGGCGTCCTGTTCGTTCCATCGGAGGTAAAACAAAACAGCCCACGGATTCAAACCGTGAGCTGTGGCTGTTCTTCAAACCAACGTAACTTACCGTTATCCTACAAAGACATAATAACAGGCTAGTGTGGATACGTCAATGAAACTGGGGGCAAAATTCAAAGTGCTATAATCTTTTCACCCAAGGAGAATCCCTATGCGAATCGCGGTCATCTCAGACATGCACGGAAACAACCTCGCCTTTGAAGGAGTATTAGCAGATATAAAACAGCAAGGCACAGACCAGATCGTCTGTCTCGGCGATGCGATTCAGGGAGGTCCGCAGCCTGCCGATGTAGTTCAAAATCTGCGCGCGCTGAACTGTCCCGTTGTGATGGGGAATGCGGATGCGTGGTTATTAACTGGCGAAGAAACAGGTGATGAGGAAATTCCCGAAGAACGGCTCAAGAAGATGGAAGAAATTCGGCAGTGGTCGCTCTCGCAACTCAGCGAGGACGACAAAGTTTTTATTTCAAACTTCCAACCGACAGTCACGATTTCGCTAGGCGATGATCTCGAACTCTTATGCTTCCACGGCTCCCCCACCTCCTTTGACGATGTGATCCTGCCTCATGCACCAAAAGAAGTTTTTGACAAATATCTCAGCGCGTATGCAGACAAAATCCTCACGGGCGGTCACACGCACGCGCAACAGGTTCGCCGCAACGGAGACCTATTCTTCTTCAACCCTGGCAGTGTCGGCTTTGCGTTCAGTCACTATCAGCCCGATGGAACATTCAAGGCAGATCACTGGGCAGATTATGCGATCTTAACTGTCATGAACGATCAACCCAGCCTCGAGTTCCGCCGCGTGCCGTTTGATGTCAATGAATTGATTCGTATCCATCGCGCGAGCGGGCGTCCGTTTGCAAAGGATGCGATTGAGCAATATCAAAGATAACCCCGTATAATACAACCCATGAACTTCCTCATCACAGGAGCCGCGGGATTCCTCGGCTCTTCGCTTGCCAACCAACTTGCCCGCGAGGGACATCAAGTCCGCGGGCTGGACGATCTTTCTACGGGCGACCCTCACGCGCTCGCGCCCGATGTCCATTTTACGCGCGGCGACGTCAGCGACCGCCCCAAGTTGTGGACTCTGCTTCAAGAGGTGGATGTCGTCTATCATCTCGCGGCGCGCGTCTCGGTGCCTGAGTCGGTTTTGTATCCGCGCGATTACAACAACGTCAACGTCGGCGGGACGGTTGCGCTGATGGAAGCGATGCGGGATGTCGGCGTACGCCGCGTCGTTCTCGCGTCGAGTGGGGCTGTGTACGGCGATTTAGCCGATCAACCACTGACGGAGTCCCTCACGCCCGCTCCGCGCTCACCGTATGCCGTCTCCAAACTTTCAGCGGAATACTACGTTCGCACGATCGGCGGCTTGTGGGGCATTGAGACTGTCAGCCTGCGAATCTTCAACGCGTACGGACCTGGTCAACATTTGCCCGCGTCGCATCCGCCTGTGGTGCCGCATTACCTCAAGCAAGCGTTACGCGGCGGGACATTGGTCGCACACGGCGACGGCTCGCAAACGCGCGATTATGTTTATGTAGATGACGTGGTCAGCGCGTTGGTAGCCGCGGCGACCGCACCAAACGTCAATGGATTGGTGATCAATGTCGGTTCGGGAACGGAGACAAGCATCAAAGATTTGATTCAGCATGTTCTTGACACAACAGGAAATAAAGCCGAAGTCATTTACAACGCAAAGACATCTGGCGGCGTTTCGCGCATGAGGGCAGATTTGTCGCTGGCGAAGGAAAAACTAAATTATCGCCCATCTTTGTCGCTGGCGGAGGGGTTGCGGTTGACTTTGAAACGGGATGCGCGATTTAAGTGATGCGCGCAATCTCCCTCACCCCTACCCTCTCCCAAAGGGAGAGGGGGATTCTTCCCAGAGATTTTTACAACCGCCCAACATTGAAAGTAGCGCGAGATTTAATTGGTGCGCGGCTGGTGCGGATTCTCAATGGCAAAAAACTTGTCGGATTGATCGTTGAAACCGAGGCATACATCAGCGAAAAGGATTTGGCTTGTCATTGCAAAGCGGGGCGGACTCCGCGCACGCAGGTGATGTATGGCGAGGCGGGTCATGCGTACGTTTATTTCACGTACGGGAATCACTGGATGTTCAATGTGGTAACCGAAAGAGTGGATTTCCCTGCGGCGGTGTTGATCCGCGCGATTCAGCCGATGGAGGGGGTAGAATTGATGTCGAAGCGCAGAAGCGGACGCGACACATTCGGTCCGGGCAAGTTGACG
Organism: Anaerolineales bacterium; assembly: GCA_046328795.1. Taxonomy (GTDB): domain Bacteria; phylum Chloroflexota; class Anaerolineae; order Anaerolineales; family Villigracilaceae; genus Defluviilinea. Next base: position 48,651 of record JAXLVX010000020.1, read on the forward strand.
CAGGCGATGGGGATCGGTCGAAGGGAGAACACGGTTGACTTGACTGAACCAGCCTCCCCGTTGAGAATCGAAGCGGGCGTCCAAGTCCCGAATTCGCTCGTGACGAAAAGTCCGCGCGTGGGTTTAAATAATACGCCAGAGCCGTGGCTATCCAAGCCGTGGAGGTTTAAAGTCAAGAACTGGAACATATCAATCGAGGAGATTGCTTCGGGCTATCGCCCTCGCAATGACATAAGGAGTTGACATGGGATTACTTGAAGGCAAGAATGCGTTGGTGTTTGGGTTGGCGAACGATAAATCTATCGCGTGGGGAATCACGCAGGCGTTTCATCGCGAAGGCGCGAACATCGGGATCAGTTATGCGGGCGAGATGCTCGAACGACGCGTGAAGCCGCTGGCGGAACAGGTGGGTTGCAAATGGGTCGAAGAATGCGACGTGACTAAAGACGATCAGATCACGGCGGTGGCGGAGAAAGCCGCGAAGCATTTCGGCAAGATTGACGTGCTGGTCCATTCGATCGCGTTTGCGGGACGAGATGAATTGAGCAGACCGTATCATCAAACGTCGCGCGAGGGATTCAAGAACGCGCTGGATATTTCCGTGTTCTCGTTCGTCGCGTTGACGAACGCGTTTCTGCCGCATTTGAACTCAGGCGCTTCGGTGATGTGTCTAACGTATGGTTCAGGCGCAACGAAGGTCGCGCCGCATTACAATGTGATGGGCGTGGCGAAGGCGGCATTGGAATCTTCGACACGTTATCTCGCGTATGATCTGGGTCCGCAAAAGATTCGCGTGAACGCGATCTCAGCGGGTCCGATCCGCACGCTGGCGGCGGCGGGCGTGGGCGGCTTCCGCGACATGTACAAGCACTTCGCAGATCTGTCGCCGTTGCGTGAAAACGTGACCATTGAAGATGTGGGCAATACCGCCGTGTTCCTCGCGTCCGATTTATCCGCGCGTATCACGGGCGAAGTGTTGTATATTGACTCGGGATTCAATATTATGGGCGTGCAGATGCCGAATAAGGAAGAGAA
>JAXLVX010000021.1:0-49612 GCA_046328795.1 Anaerolineales bacterium
GCGGGCAATCTCATCGCGCTTGCGCGCGCGGGCATCCCTGCGGAGATCGTCTCCGTTCCGCTGGCAGGGGCGGCGGCACCTGTCACGTTGCTTGGCGCGGTCACGCAACACACGGCGGAATGTCTCGCGGGCATCACGATCCATCAACTTGCGAAAGCGGGTTCGCCCATCGTGTGGGGCGGCGCGGCGTGCATCTTCGACATGAAAAAAGGCGCGACCCCCATGGGCGCGGTCGAAACCGCCATGCTCGATTGTTCGTACGCGCAAGTGGCAAAATCGCTGAACATGCCCACGCACACCTACCTCGGCGCGACCGATTCAAAACTTGTCGACGCGCAAGCGGGACTCGAAAGCGGAATCACCGCGATGATCGGCGCGCTCAGCGGCATCAATATGATCTCAGGCTCGGGCATGTTGGATTTTCTTTCGTGCCACTCCGCCGAAAAACTTGTCATTGACGCGGAAGGCATCGCCATGGCGAAGCGCATGATCGCTGGCGTGCAACTCCACACCGAAACGCTCGCCACAGGTTTCTACGACGACAACATCAACTTCAAAGGCGGCGATTTTCTCAAGCAACGCATCACGATGCAACTCTTCCGCAAAGAGCAGCATCTGCCCAGCAACGTCATTGACCGCGACTCGATGCGCAACTGGAAGGATGCGGGGAGTCTCGACGCCTTCGCCCGCGCAAAAGTGATCGTGGACGGACTCCTCGCTTCTTACTCCCGACCTCGGCTTGATGAGGCTAAAGAGCAAGCGCTCCACACCTTCATGCTGACTCTCGCCCAAAAAGCAGGCATGGACGCGTTGCCCTCGCTGGAGAACGTGGACAAGGAAACAAGTACACAAGTAAACATGTAAACACGTTGTATCTCGTAACTCGTAACATGCACCTGTCTACTTGTCTACGTGTTTACATGTGTACCTCCACCCATGCTCAACCTCACCGACCTCCTCCGCGTCCCACAAGTTGACTCCCTCTTCGACATCTCCCCCGACAACACCAAACTCGCCTTCGCATGGAACAAAACAGGCGAATGGCAAATTTATGAATTAGATTTATCTCGCGCTGAGCGGAGCGTCCTTCGTCTGCGTTCGTCGCAAAAACCGCTCCTCACTCCGCTCAGGACGATGACACCAGGAGCAACGAGCGAAGACGAAGCGCATACCATCATCACGTCAACCACAGGCGGCAAATTCAACCTGCCTTCTTCGGAAACAACCCGCGTATGTTTTAGATTCAGACGGCAGTGAAAGTTATCACCTCATCGTCTACGATTTTGAATCCAAAACACACACAGACTTAACACCAAACATCCCACACGCCTTGCAACCCAACTTCTGCTGGTCACCCAATGGACAGCAACTCGCCTTCCTCAGCAACGAGCGCGGACATTTCAGCGCGTACACAATTTCAGCCAACGGAAGTAATCCAAAATTAATTTTGGACACAGGTCACCCCGCCTGGCAAGTGGAATGGTCGCCCGATGGAAAACATCTCGCAGTTTGTTGTGAAATGCATGGGCAGGATTATGGGATTTTCATTGTTGATATCGAATCATGTCATGCTGAGCCGCGAGCCTTAAACGGCGAGGGCGGCGAAGCATCTCTACCACCAACACAGAGACCCTTGGCTCTCGCTCAGGGTGAGATTCCCCTCAATGCCCACGCACCGCAATGGTCGCCTGATGGAAAACAACTCGCATTCCATTCTGATCTGAACGGCTGGTTTGATATCGGAATCTTTGAAGTGGAAACGAAGTCGATCACATGGCTGATAAACACCGAAGGCGATCTGCAATCGCCAGTATTCTTTCCAAAAATTCCGAAACAGATTTATCATCCTAAGTTGCCTACACGCAGAGCAAAGGCACGGTCAATTGGATTGAAATGAAATCCGTAGGTCAGGCGCGTGGCGCCGTGGCGACACTTTCAGCCTGACAATGAACGGCGGCTGGGCTCGCCCTACGGGCGTGAAAGTGTCATCAGGAAAAGGCATCCACGGCGGAATCAGGCCGACGTCCGATCTGGAAGCGGATGGTGACGACGTTCAGCAGTCCATCCCAGCCATCCGATCTGTGGATGATCGAAACTCGACGTCAGGCGAAGCCATCCAATTGACGAATTCGATGCTCGGCGAATTATCGCGCGAGTGATTTTGTGATGCCCGGAGAAATTTTATGGTGGCATGGACGGCGCGCAGATCCCCGCGTTGTTGTTTCGTCCAAAAATTCTCTGCGCCAGCAGTCGTGATGATTCACGGCGGACCGAATTGGCATTACTCGATGGAATGGAATGTGGCGATGGCGCTTATGCGAGCCGCGGATACGTTGTGCTTGCGCCGAATTATCGCGGCTCGACGGGTTATGGGCGCGAGTGGCAATACGCGGCGCGGTTTGACATGGGCGGCGTGACACGCGCGATGGCGGCGGGCGCGCAGTATTTGATCCGCGAAGGACTTGCGTTGAAAAATAAAATCGCGGTGACGGGGCGCAGTCACGGCGGCTATTTGACAATGACATGTTTGACTCAATTCCCGAGTTGTGGTGCGCGGGTTCGGCGGTGGTGCCGTTCATGAATTAGTTCAGTCGCACGACGATCTGCGCGAAGACTTGCAGCATTGAAACATCGAGAACATGGGCGAGCCGAAAGAAAATTACTCGCGCTGGTATAACGCATCGCCATATTTTTTCTTAGATCGTATCAACGCGCCCGTGCAATTGATCTGCGGAGGCACGACCCACGCTGTCCCGCGTCCGATTCAATTGACGCACGTGATAAACTTGTTTCATTGGGTAAAAGATGTTGAGTTGTTGTTGTATGAAGACGAGGTGCGAGTTCTTGAAGATTCAGAATGTGTTGGATGCGGAGATGAAGAGAGTGGAGTTCTTGGTAAGAAATTTAGAATCAGTAACTTCGGTGGTTGAGTAGCGACGAGCGGAGCGAGGAGCGTATCGAAACCACCAAGGCTCAAAAGAAAATTTGTTACAAGATTTACTTTAGGCGTGGTGGTCTCGATACGACAGCGGAACATCACCGCTGTCTACTCGACCACCAAATTATGAATCGAACGAGAAACATTCATGGAACCCCTCAAGTTCTTATCCGATGACGACATAAAAGCCATAACAGCGACGATGCGGATCATGCAAGAGATCGGCATCATCTGGACGCACAAGCCCAGTCTCGATATTCTCACCGACGCAGGATGCACAATAAAAGACAATCGCATCTGCTTTCTCCTGATCTCGTAATGGACAGCATTGCAAAAGCAAACAAACGCCCTGTGATTCGCGGACGCAATGGCACGGTCAACGAACTCGGCGGCGGAAATTTATATTTCCACAACCTCGGCGGTGCGCGCGATGTGTTCGACGCGCGCACAGGCGCACATCACACCGCGACGCAGGAAGATTGCATCAATGCCACGCGCGTGTTGGATGCGCTTCCCAACTGCAACACGGTCACGCCGTTTTTCACTCCGCCCGATGTGCCGAACGAGATGATGGCTCTGCACATGTTTCGTCATACACTCTCGCACACGACGAAACCCGTACAAGGACCTGGCATCCAATTTGGGCATGAGGCAAAATTCGCGGTCGAAATGGCGGCAGTGGTCGGCGCACCCGCGCACGAACTCACGCTCTCCCTCTCCCCGGTCAGCCCGCTGACGATGCACGATGTCGCCGCGCAAGCCGTGATGGACATGGCGCACGCGGGCGTCATCCATTCGATCTCCCCGCGCCCACTGGCGGCGCGACCTCACCGATGACGATCACAGGCAGTCTCGTGCAACAAAGCGCAGAAACTCTCGCGCCTCTCGTTCTCGCGCAATTAATCAATCCAGGATGCGGGGTCGTTTATTGCGGACGACTCGGGATGCTGGAGCCGCGCACAGGACTCATCTGGGGCGGCGTCGAACTCGGCATCTCCTCAGCCGCTACGGTTCAACTCGGACATTTTTACGGGTTCGCCGTTAACGTCTACGGATTCTCCACGAACGCCCACACCCTCGACGCGCAGAACGCCTTCGAACGCGGACTCAACGCCTCGCTCCCCGCCCTCGCTGGCGCGGACGAACTCTCGGGCATCGGCGAAATGGAAGCGGGCGTGATGGGCTCGTTCGCGCAAATGGTCTTGGATAATGAACTCGCAAAAAGTGTCCTTCGTCAACGCGCGGGGTTATCGGCAGATGCGGAACATCTCGCGGTTGAGATCATCAACACTGTGATGGACACCAATCGCAACTATCTCGCCAGCAAGCACACGCTCAAACATCTCCGTGCGGGTGAAATGGCGTTGACTAAACTCGCTGAACGGAATTCGTGGATACTTGGGAGGAAAAATGGGACGCAAGCAAATGGCAGATTACGCGACCGATGAAGCGGAGCGATCTTGCGCGAACACGTCGTCCCGCCGTTGGAACCGCAACAAGAAGCGGAGTTGGATAGAATCCTTGCGGCGGCTGAGAAGGAGACGGTGAAGAAAAAGAAGTAATAGAATACTCTGGTGGTCGAGTAGTCCCGCGATGCTCGTCGCGGGACGTATCGAGACCACAAGTACACAAAATAAATTTAGTTGCAAGAAGTGTTTTTGAAAACTGGTGGTCTCGATACGGGCTACGCCCTACTCGACCACCGAATGGAGAATAACCATGCTCAAACAATCACATGCAATATCCGAAGAACTCATCGAATGGCGGCGCGACTTCCACATGCACCCCGAGATCGGATTCGAGTTGCATCGCACGTCGAAGATCGTCGCCGAGGAGTTGGAGAAGATGGGGTACCGAGTCAGGAGGAACGTCGGGAAGACCGGCGTTGTCGCGGAGATCGGCGAAGGCGGCAAGATGATCGCCATCCGCGCGGATATGGACGCACTCCCCATCCTTGAGATGAACGAGGCGGAATATAAATCGCAAAACGAGGGCGCGATGCACGCCTGCGGACACGACTCACATACCGCGATGGCGCTTGGCGCGGCGTTGTTGTTGTCGAAAGAAAAATTGCCGGGGCGCGTGCGATTTTTATTCCAACCGTGCGAGGAGACCGTTGACAATGAAGGCAAAAGCGGCGCGCAGAGAATGTCGGAAGAGGGCGCGATGCAAGGCGTGGATTATGTGATCGCGCAACACGTTGACCCGACCAGACCCGTCGGCACGATCAGCATCAGCGCGGGACCATCGTCAGGCGGAGTTGATTCGTGGCATGCGGTTGTCAAGGGCAAGGGCGGGCATGGAGCGCATCCGAACAAAACGATTGACCCGTTTTATCTAACGGCGCATGTCATTCTCGCGTTGAACGCGATCATCTCGCGCCGAATTGACCCGTTCGATCCCGCAGTGATCAGCATCGGCTCGATCAACGGCGGCTTTGCCGAAAATGTGATTCCCGAAGAAGTGAAGATCACAGGCACACTGCGCTTCACGGATGAGGCGGTGCATCAACAAATTTACGCGGAGATCAAACGCGCCTTCGAAATTGTCAAAACGCTGGGCGGCGATTATGAACTAGGCTACGACGTGGGCGGACCCCCGATGATCAACGACAAGTATGTGACGGAGATGATCGAACAGACAGGCAAAGACCTTTTGGGCATGGAAAACGTTCGAGAACACCAAAAGACTCTCGGCGCGGAGGACTTCGGCGAATTCATGAAGCACGCCCCCGGCGCGATGTTCACGCTTGGAACGCAAAAAGCGGGACACGAAGACTACCTGCTCCATCATCCCAAGTTCGATATTGATGAACGCGCCATGCCCATCGGAACAGCGATGCTGGCTGAGGCGGCGAAGAGGTTTTTGAACGGATAACCTTGCAACGAACAACGCGCGGTTAATACCCGCGCGTTGTTCATTAATCGGGAGTATCTAAAATCAAACACATCCCCTATCATGTCACCCTGAGCGCTAGCGAAGGGTCTCTGAGATCACCATGGAGATTCTTCGCCACAAAGAGCAAGAGCGCGGCTCAGAATGACATGGGGTTGATTCTTTTGTCTTCCATTAATTGACGCACAAAACGTGGAAGTTGTTATACAATACCGGCGGGAACTTTATCAAGGATATGATGTCGGCTTTTCTCAACTCACAACTCTGTTGCTTATCCTATTTCGTTCTTGCGATAATCCTCTCCCTGTTTTCCGCCTATGCTTATTACGTCAATTCAAAACGCCCCACCGATGATCCGCTGAAAAAGAAGTATTACGTCAGCGGCATATTTACCATGCCATTTATCTGGCCCCTCTTGCTGGTCGGCTGGATAATGTTCTTCGTTTTGAAAGCGACCCACTTCGGATTTTTCCTTCTCATCTTCACCCTTTCGGTAGTATTCATTCGCAAGCCGTTCTGGCTGCCTTGGCTGGAAAAGATCGCCCTAAAGATTGGAGGGATGTCAATGAACGCCTATTCAGGTTTGATGCAACTAACATTTGGGGAATCGCCTGTTCGCTCTTGATTGAGAAAATCTATTGCGGCTCGTTTATGTGCAAGCGATACGGAATCATCATCAACATTCCAACGGCAATGACGATCTGCCCGATCAACACGCCGCCCGATTGCCACGGACCGAAATACGGAACGTTCGGCAACGGCTGTGTGCCTAAGCCAAAAATATCCGCCATGCCGGTGAAGACGGCGATCACGTAGCCCGTGCTGACGAGCCGCGAGCCGATATCCGCGAGGATGCTTCGTTGTCCCTTGCCCCACAACGCGAGCAAACCGACATACCCGCCCGCGCAGATCATTGCCAGCCCGATGAGGAAGACAGAAATTTGAATAAAGCCCACCACCGGGCTTCTATCCACGCCGAACCAGCCGGGTTTTGCGCCAATAACAAAGATGAACAGACCGACCACCACTGCGATCAGGCTGAATCGAATCCGCAAATAGGAAATGCGAAAGCCGGGTTCTGCGTTCATCATGCGGGCAAATTCTTTCTGAGAAATCTCAGCCAATTACCGCCGAGGATGTTCGCCGCATCCTCTTCGGTGTAGCCGCGTTCGATCAATTTCGCGGAGACGAGTTGCATGTCGCCAATCGAGTCGAGTCCCAGCGGAATGGACTGCAAGCCAAAGCCTCCGTCGAAATCGGTGCCGATGCCCGCGTGGAGGGAATTCCCCGCGATCTGGCACACGTGGTCAATGTGCGCGACATACGCATCCAACGGGACTTCCTCGCGGCGGCTCCCCGTCTTGCGCGACCAGCCCACTTTGAGAAATGTGTTAAACGGGACAGAGCCGATCACGCCGCCACGTTCGATCAAGGACTCGATAACGCGGTCTGGCACGTGGCGATTTGACTCGGACCCTTTCATCAGCTCGGCGCAATTCGAGTGACTCGCCATCACCGCGCCATCGTAGCGATCCAGCGACTCCAACGCGGCGGCTTCGTCCATGTGGCTGATGTCGAGGATGAAATTCATATCTGCCATCGCGGAGATCAATTCGCGTCCCTCGGCGGTCAGCGGACCGGGATCGTTGGTTCCGCCGCAGTAACGAGTCCCCATCCACGCGAGACCGATCATGCGCAAGCCCATCTCCCACCATTCGGGAAGTTCTTTCACCGAGCGAATCCCTTCCGCGCCTTCCATGAGCATCACCATTCCCACCGGATGACCTTCGTCCTTTTGCTGAGGCGTTGACCAATGTTGAATGACTGCGTCCAGTTCGCCCGTCGAGGAGATGAGGCGGAATTTGTCGGGATGCGAATCAGTCCACTTGCGATAGAAGTTGACTTGGTCACGATAGAGTTTACGCGCCGTGTCGAAATCGGGATACCAAAGCGAATCCCACAATTCTTTTTTACGCGCGGGCGCGGCGAAGAGAGTCGAAAAAACAACCGCGACATTGCCGCGCTGATATTCATCCCAGCCGAGGGTCGAATCGCCGTTGCGTTCGGGGATCATCGTGCCAACTTCGAGGCGGCGCGTTTCAGCCAGCGGGCGCGTGTAATCGCGCTTGTAGGTAAGCATGTTCCATGCGAGGTCTTGATGCGAGTCAATGATCAAATTCATGATACGAAAAAACGCCCCGCTGTGGCGGGACGTTTGCTATTCTTGCTCGGCGCTTTCCGCCGGAGGCTCGGATGGCATTTCGTTCGACGGCTCGTCGTCCTCGGCGTCGAATTCGGCGGCGAGAAGTTTGAAATCTTTATCGGCGAACGCGGCTGAGTCCACTTTGCGCAGGCTGAGTCCGATGCGGCGCTGATCGGGTTCGATGCGAATCACGCGCAACGTTTTCACATCGCCCTCTTTGAGAACTTCTTTGGGATGCTCGACGCGGTGATCGGAAAGTTCGGAGATGTGGATCAAACCTTCCACGTCATCTTCGAGACGGGCAAACGCGCCGAACTTCGTCAGGCGCGTGATCTTGCCTTCCACGAGTTGACCGACGCTGTATTTTTCGATGCGCGACCTGCGGGGATCGTCTAACAATGCGCGGACAGACAAACCGATCCGCTTCTTTTCACGGTCAACGTTGATCACTTTTACTTTGACCTCTTGCCCCACTTCGAGCGCCTCGCGCGGATGTTCGATGTGATCCCACGAGAGTTCGGAGAGATGCACAAGCCCGTCGGCGCCGTTGACGTTGATGAACGCGCCGAAATTAGCGAGGCTCGTCACGCGCCCGGTGTACACCTGACCTTCTTCCAACCCGTCAATGACGCGCTCCTTCAACGATTGCCGCGATCTCGGTAGACGCCGCGCGTTCCGAGAGGATGAGCCGCCGTCGTTCGCGATCCACTTCGATGACGCGGACGGAGATCGGCTGCCCAACCATCTTTTGATATTTTTGTTCCGGTGTTTCGCCGCTGATCTGACTGCGGCGCAGCGCGCCGATCTGCGAGGAAGGCACGAACCCGCGCAAACCTTCCACCGATGCGATCAGTCCGCCTTTGTTGAATCCGACGATCTTGCTTTCAACCACCGCGCCGTCGGTGACGAGTTTTTCAACATCGTCCCATGAAATTTGTTCCTGGGCGCGCTTCATCGAGAGGACAACGTTGCCGTTCTCGTCTTCGGGGTTGATGACAAACACATGCACTTCCTGCCCCACTTGCAACTCGGCGATCTCATTCGAGGTGAGTTGATCGAGTTCGCGGCCAGCAACGATCCTTCAGATTTCGCGCCGATGCTGACGAGGATTTGGCTGGGGCTGACGCTGGCAATGGTGCCTTTGCGAATCTCGCCTGCCTGAGGCAAGTCAACGCTCAGTTCCTGTTCGTTCAGCAACGACTCCATGGTTTGGTTGTTATTATCTTTTGATTCTCCCTGCGGATTGTGCTCGCTCCCTTGGGAAGGCAGGGCTTGATTCTGGTCAGTCACTTGATGCTCCGGTTGGATAAAATGTAAGCGGGATTATACAGGTGAATGGACAACTTGACAACCCGCATATACCGCATTGGAAAAATACATAAATCTCTGTATGCCCTTCGGCAAAACACGGGTTATAATCACGCTTCGGAGTCACATTAATGCCACCTATTTTTCCCTTTACAGCCATTGTAGGACAAGAGCGCATGAGACGCGCGCTCATTCTAAATGCCGTTGATACACGTATCGGCGGCGTGTTAATCCGCGGCGAACGCGGCACTGCCAAATCCACCGCGGCGCGTTCGCTTGCCGCATTGCTTCCCAAAGTGAAAGTCGTTGACGATTGCCGCTTCGGCTGCGATCCCGACAGACCAAATTCATGGTGTACCGAATGTAAAGAACGGTTCGCCGGTAATAAAAAAGTCCCTTCGCATGTGCGGACTACGCCGTTCGTGAATCTGCCCGTCTCTGCCACCGAAGACCGCGTGGTCGGCACGCTCGACATCGAGCAGGCGATCCAAAAGGCGAACGTCATTTTGAACCGGGCGTGTTGGCTGGCGCAAATCGCGGACTCCTTTACATTGACGAAGTCAACTTACTCGACGATCACGTGGTGGATGTTTTGCTAGACTCAGCCGCGATGGGAACCAACATGGTCGAACGCGAGGATCTCGTTCTCTCATCCCGCCCGCTTCATTCTCGTCGGGACGATGAATCCGGAGAGGGCGAGCTTCGTCCGCAACTTCTGGATCGCTTCGCCCTCTCGGTAGACATCGTCGGCATCCGCGACGCGCGCGACCGCGTCACCATCATGGAGCGCAACCTCGGCTTCGAGCAAGACGCGGAGTCGTTCCGTCATACGTGGATGCCGAAAGAGGAAGAACTTTCGAATCAGATCGCGAAGGCGCGCGAACTCGTCGGGGAGGTAAAGCACACGAGCCGCGATCTGCTGTCCATAGCGGCGTTGACCGCTTCGCTCAACGTGGATGGTCACCGCGCCGATCTGGTCATCCTGAAAGCCGCGCGCGCCCAAGCCGCATTCGAGGGTCGGACGAAGATCAACGATCACGACATCGCGTTGGCGGCTGAGTTGGCGCTACCCCACCGCATCAAGCGGACGCCCTTCCAGCAAGCGGAAATGACGACCGAGCAATTGCAAGAGCGCATCGAGCAATTGGCGGGTCAATCTGTGCCGGGGCTTCTGATGAGAATCAATCCGAGTCTCAGCAAAATAAATCCGAAGAAAAAAACTTAAAACTCGAAGATGAGCGCGAAGAAGGTCCGCAGGAGGGCAAGCCCGAGCCGATGCCGCAGGATGTGTTTGCAAACACGTCGGCGAATTGGTGGGAAGGCGGACAGAAGGTAAAAGCGGGCGAAAAATTTCAGCCGCGTAAATTAAACACGCCGCTCGATAAACTCGCACGCAAACACGCGGGCAGGCGTTCGCTCACCAAGACCGAACGCAAACACGGACGCTACATCAAAGCGCGTCCCGCAGGTGACAAGAAAGACGATATCGCCTTCGACGCCACGATCCGCGCGGCGGCTCCCTTCCAAAAGAAACGCGTCGAAAAAAGAAAACGACTCGCCTTTGCCATCGAGTCATCGGACTTGCAACGCAAGATCCGCGTGAAGCGCGTGGCGAATCTCGTTTTATTTTTAGTGGATGCTTCGTGGTCTATGGCTGTCGCTGAACGCATGAACGCGACGAAAGGCGCGATATTGTCGTTGCTCACCGATGCGTATCAGCGCCGCGACCGAGTTGGGTTGATCGTCTTCCAAAAAGACCGCGCGACTCTTGTTCTCCCTCCAACCAATTCAGTTCAACTGGCGCAACGCGCATTGATGGACATCCCCGTCGGCGGGAAGACTCCGCTTTCGGCGGGCTTGTTCCTCGCCACAGACGTGTTACGTCAAGAGAAATTACATCACCCCGATATCGAACCGTTGCTAATCGTGTTGACCGACGGCGCGGGGAATGTGTCCATTGGCGCGATGCCGCCGCAGGAAGAATCATATAAATTCGCAGAGTTAATCGCCAACGAGAAGATCAAGTGCGTGGTCATCAACATGGAACACGCCGCCTTCGATCAGGGACTCGCGCAACAATTGGCGAATCACCTCAAAGCGCCGTGCTACGCGCTAAGCGAGTTGAAAGCGGAGAATTTGTACCACGCCGTGAAGGATGAGATGGCGAAGCCGATGAAGAAGTAGGATGAAACAAGAACTCCGAGATTTCAAAATCTCGGAGTTCTGCATTAAGCCGCAACTGCCATTCGCGCAATTTGCCGCTTTGGACGCGAACGAACTAAGTCATAGTTCGATTGCAGATTCAACCAAAATTCAGGGGAAGTGCCAAGCGCCTCGGCAAATAACCACGCCGTTTCAGGTGTGACTCCTCGCTTGCCGCGCACGATCTCATTAACGCGTTGAACAGAAACTCGAATATGCGCCGCAAAAGCCACTTGTGAGATGTTCAGGGGAACAAGAAACTCCTCGAGCAGAATTTCGCCCGGATGAGTTGGGGTTCGGTTTTCAGGAAGCATTTTTCTCCTTCTAATGGTAATCGGTTAACGAAACATCGTGGGGACCATCGTCCCAACGAAAGACGAGCCGCCACTGGTCATTGACGCGAACACTATGAAAGCCAATGTAATCGCCTTTCAAAGCTTCGAGCCGATTGGCGGGTGGAGAGCGCAAATCAGATAAACGATGAGCGCCGTTCAATACATCCAATTTACGTAAGGCAATTCGCACAATATCAGAGGGAAATCGTCTTGCGCGAGAGGTATTTCTTCCATGAAATAAATCCTCAGTCGCCGAATCGCCAAAGGAGCGAATTGCCATTGGGATGATTATAGTGCTTACACGGCTTCCATGCAAGGCGCAACAACTGGCGAATCACCTCAAAGCGCCATGCTATGCGCTAAGCGAATTGAAAGCGGAGAATTTGTATCACCCCGTGAAAGATGAGATGGCGAAGCCGATGAAGAAGTAGAAAACCAAGTGACTGTCACCTTGAAGGTGACAGTCACTTTTCTATACAAAATACAGTATCAGACAGCCAATCCCAGCGCATAGGGTTAGGAACAAGAGCAGGGCAATGACTGCAAGTCGTTGCGGAGAGTGCGTCGCGTAGATCGTCGCGAAAACGCCCTCCATGCCCGATGTTAATGAGTAAAGTTGCACGAATTCGAAAAGTTCAGCCAATGCACTAACCCGTTAAACCAGTGGCTAACTTTACACTTTCAAAATCGGGAGGTTGATGCGCGCTGAAACCGCAGATTTTCTTTCTTTTGATCAGCGACATCAGAAGCGTTTTCACCTACCCTTGCGATCGGCGCAAGGGTCTGCGTCCAAAAGGATCTCGGCAGGGTAATCAGTGGCTAGTGATAACCTCATTAAGCTGGTGGTTTCGATACATCTTGCAAACTGCACGCGGGACTACCAGCCATCCTTCTCTGTTATGACGACTTTCCTTTCAGCAATTCTTCCACCAGCGACCGGGATTTGCACGGCGATGACCCGTCCACGCACGGTGATGATGCCGTTCGCAACGATCCATTCTTCGATGATGACTTTGCGCCCTTTGACTTCTTTCACCTTGCCGCGCACTCCCGAGTTCAACTCCCAGTGGAGTCGGCTTGGCGTAATCCACGTGCAGTGACGCGGTGAGCGTGCGTGTTTGGATCGGCGTTCGGGTCTTGTTCTTTTGCGGCGTTGTACAAAGCGGCGGCGGCTGTGCCTGTGCCGTGACAGTCAATCAGCGAGGCGAGCAATCCGCCGTAGACGTAGCCGGGGATCGAGATGTGATATATTTCGGCATGAAGTGACAGACCGATCTATCGCCGTCCCAGTAACTTTGGATGTGGTGTCCATGCTCGTTGAGCGTGCCGCATCCATAACAGTGGGCATACGATTCGGGGTAATATTCTTGGAAGGATTTTTGGGTCATGAGATTTGTCCTATCTTTGCGCTTCGTCTGCGGGACGAGGAACACGCCCGTCCGCCCGGCGCGAGGGGGGTGAAAATTATGGGGTGCCTGTAACAGCCGTCCCGATGGGAAGAGGCAGAGTTGAGGCGGGAGTCGCGGTTGAAGGCGGAGTCAAAGATTGAGATTGAGTTAACGCCGGAGATGGGGAAATCGTCGGTAAGAGAGAGGGAAGCGGTGTTGGCGCGTCTCCTTGTATGACGAATTGACCGACCACTTTATAGTCGAGCCCAACAAAAATTTGCACTGAATAATTGCCGGGCAAAAATTCTTCGGGCGGCGCTTCCCATTCGGTGAAGCCATAGCCGCCGGTCTCGCCGTCCCAGGGAATCGTTTCGTAGTGGACGAGTTCGCCATCGCGCAGCCAGAGCGCGGTCCATTGCGAGCCGGGGATCATTTCGGCATAGGTGAACACCGCGCACATGTAGCGGATGGGATTTTGAAAAACCGCCGCCGCTTCGAAGTTAAGGAAGTTCGAGCAATCGGTGGTGAATTGAAGCGGACTGAACGACGCGCTCGGGTTCGGCGTGACGACGCTTTCAAACAACGCTTCGATGGCAAGCGGGATAAATGGCGTTGACGTGAACAGAGGCGTGTCTGTTGCGACAGGAGTGTTCGTGATGGTCGGCGTCAACGTGATGGTCGGCGAAAGCGTGATCGTCGGGACGATCGTGAGCGTTGGAGTCAACGTGGTTGTTGGAGACGGAGGGAAATATTGATACGCGATCGGTTCGCCGAATATTGATAACCAGACTGCGAACGATAGAAGGAGGATCGCGCCAAACAGCGTGATCCATCCGCCTCGCACACGTTGACGCTTGATTCGGTAGAAGGTCAGCTTTCTCGCCGATTGGAGCGCGCGGATGCCTGAACGAAATATCCACAACGCGCCGAGGATTGCCATTACGACCGCGGCGATGATGCCTGAGCGAATATCCATGGGAAAGATTATAGCAGGGGTGTTTGTAGTACGTAGTACGCAATACGCAGTAACGTTACTTCGTGCTGCGTATTGCGTATTACGGCGTCGGTGTGACGATCGCCGTATTTCTTACGATGCGCGGTTCAACCCAGAGCGCGCGGTCGCCGGAAGCGTTACCCAATGAAAGGACGGTGAATACAAACTGAACATTCTGTCCCGCAAGCGGACTCAGATCGAGATCAACGATGAAATATTTTCCATCGTATTGCTCGCCGAACGCCCAGAAGTCGCGCACGATCCCATCCGCGAGTTGATAGTCAATTCGGAATAACACGCCGCACGAGGTCGCGCCTCCCTCGCAGTTCACGATGGCTTGCAAGCGGTCTCCGTTTTGCACAATGAATGAGGGATACACGCCTCGGATATATCCGTTTGAAATATTTTGCGGAGCGGTCAGCAAACTTGGTTGCGGAAGGGTCGTCCCATCTTCAAGTTCTGATGAGGTCTGCGGCACGACAAAACCGTTGCGATCATTATTCACACCCGGGCAGTCGAGCGCGCCCACATCGTTGAACCAACGGGCGGAACAGACGTTTGCGACAAAGTCATAAACCAGTCCGCTCACTGGCGGAGTCTGCACGCGGATGGCAACCCAGAACGGTTGGTTCGCTGTTGATGAGGTGCCGAAGATCTCGCCGCGTTCATTTCGGATCTGCCAATTGCCGCGGTATTCGCCAGCGATGAGCGGCGCGGTGAAATTCATGGGGATGTCTACGGTCTGACCCGGCGCCACGCTGGTCGGAAGCGGCATGAGGTTTTGCCCCGCCATTTGCGCGCCGCCGACGAACACTAACCGATAGTTCGTCGTCCATGTGCAAGTTCCCTTGTTCTTCAAACGCCAGACCTTTGTAAAACTTGAACCCGGCGTAAAGGTGGAATTATCCGGCACGGTGATGTCTCTTACAAATTCGATCCGGTCACAACCACGATTTGCAGTCGGCGTGCGCGTCACGAATGAGGTCCGCGTTGGTGTCAACGTCTTCGTAGGCGTGATCGTTGGCGTGCGGGACGGCGTCCGCGATGGCGTAATGCTCGGCGTCAATGTTCGGGTCGGTGTCGCCGTGGAGGTTAGCGTGAGCGTGGGAGTCAATGTTCGGGTTGGCGTGCGACTCGCGGTCACGGTGCTGGTGCGCGTCGGGGTTGGAGTTCGTGTTGGTCGAGGCGTGAGGGTCGAACTTGGCGTTACTGTCGGGCGAGGCGTGCGCGTTGAGGTTAACGAGGGCGTCACGCTTGGAGTGAAGGTCAGCGTAGGCGTGAAGCTCGGCGTCACTGTGAATGTGTTCGTGGGCGTGAGCGTGTGTGTTTTTGTCGGGCGCGGTGTGAGGGTTGGACTCGGCGTTACCGTTGGGCGAGGCGTTCGCGTCGACGTGGAGGTCTGGGTCGCGCTGGCGGTGAGTGTGATCGTCGGGGTCAGCGTGTTCGTTGACGTGGGACGCGGCGTGTTCGTAAAGGTGTTCGTTGATGTCGGCCGCGGCGTGCGTGTTTGACTCGACGTCACTGTTGGTCGAGGTGTGCGAGTGAATGTTGGCGAAGGCGTGATGCTCGGAGTGAACGTCAGCGTTGGCGTGAAACTTGGCGTCAACGTAAATGTGTTAGTTGGCGTAAACGTATTCGTTGGCGTGAACGTGTTTGTTTTTGTAGGTCGCGGCGTGCGCGTTGGACTCGGCGTCACAGTGGGACGTGGTGTTCGAGTAGATGTTGGCGAAGGCGTGATGCTCGGAGTGAATGTCAACGTTGGCGTGAAACTTGGCGTCAACGTAAATGTGTTAGTTGGCGTAAACGTATTCGTTGGTGTGGAAGTCTTCGTTGATGTTGGTCGAGGCGTGGACGAAGATGTCAACGTTGCCGTTGGACGAGGTGTGCGGGTAAATGTTGGGGAAGGCGTGATGCTCGGGGTGAATGTAAACGTCGGCGTAAAGGTCGCCGTCGGCGTTAGCGTGTTCGTTTTTGTTGGACGAGGCGTGGACGAAGAGGTCAACGTCGCTGTGGGGCGAGGCGTACGAGTAAATGTCGGCGAAGGCGTGATGCTCGGAGTGAGTGTAAACGTTGGTGTGAAGGTTGCCGTTGGGGTGAATGTGTTCGTCGGCGTGGGCGTGTTTGTTGATGTGGGACGAGGCGTGGGCGAAGATGTCAACGTTGCTGTAGGACGAGGCGTACGAGTAAATGTCGGCGAAGGCGTGATGCTCGGAGTAAGTGTAAACGTCGGTGTGAAGGTCGCCGTTGGAGTGAATGTATTCGTTGGCGTTGACGTGTTGGTTGACGTGGGTCGTGGCGTGGACGAGGATGTCATCGTCGCTGTGGGACGTGGCGTGCGCGTGGATGTCGGCGTGAAAGTCGCCGTCAGGGTGAACGTGTTCGTCGGTATTGACGTGTTTGTTTTCGTGGGTCGAGGCGTGGAGGTAGAAGTCAACGTTGCGGTGGGACGAGGAGTGCGGGTTGGACTTGGTGTGATCGTGGGGCGAGGTGTGCGCGTGAATGTCGGCGATGGCGTGATGCTCGGAGTGAGTGTAAACGTCGGTGTAAATGTAGCCGTTGGTATGAATGTGTTTGTTGACGTTGGCGTGTTGGTTGATGTGGGACGAGGTGTGCGGGTTGGACTTGGTGTGATCGTGGGTCGAGGCGTCCTCGTGAAAGTCGGCGAAGGCGTGATGCTCGGAGTGAATGTAAACGTCGGTGTGAAAGTCGCAGTCGGAGTGAACGTGTTCGTCGGCGTGGACGTGTTGGTTTTCGTGGGTCGAGGCGTGGATGTAGAAGTCAACGTTGCGGTGGGACGAGGTGTGCGCGTGAATGTTGGTGAAGGCGTAATGCTCGGAGTGAATGTAAACGTCGGCGTGAAAGTCGCAGTTGGAGTAAATGTATTTGTCGGCGTGGGTGTGTTCGTCTTCGTGGGTCGAGGCGTGGAGGAAGAAGTCATCGTCGCTATGGGGCGATGAGTCCGCGTGAAGGTTGGCGATGGTGTGATGCTCGGGGTGAGTGTAAACGTCGGTGTGAAAGTCGCAGTTGGGGTGAACGTGTTCGTCGGCGTGGACGTGTTCGTTTTTGTGGGTCGAGGCGTGGATGAAGATGTCAACGTCGCAGTGGGGCGAGTGAAAGGTCCGCGTGAATGTTGGTGAAGGCGTAATGCTCGGAGTGAATGTAAACGTCGGCGTGAAAGTCGCAGTTGGAGTAAATGTATTTGTCGGCGTGGGTGTTCGTCTTCGTGGGTCGAGGCGTGGATGAAGATGTCACCGTTGCTGTTGGTCGTGGCGTGCGAGTAAATGTTGGCGAAGGCGTGATGCTCGGAGTGTAAGTAAACGTCGGCGTGAAAGTCGGGGTTGGAGTGAATGTGTTCGTTGGCGTTGGCGTGTTGGTTGATGTGGGTCGTGGCGTGCGAGTTGGGCTCGGCGTGATCGTCGGGCGAGGCGTGCGGGTGAATGTTGGCGATGGCGTGATGCTTGGCGTGAATGTAAACGTCGGCGTGAAGGTTGCCGTTGGAGTGAACGTATTAGTCGGTGTTGACGTGTTTGTTTTCGTGGGTCGAGGCGTGGATGTAAAAGTCAACGTCAGCGTTGGACGAGGCGTGCGGGTGAATGTTGGCGAAGGCGTGATGCTCGGAGTGAGTGTAAACGTCGGCGTGAAAGTTGCGGTCGGAGTGAATGTGTTCGTTGGCGTGGATGTGTTAGTTTTCGTGGGGCGAGGCGTGGAAGTAAATGTCGGCGTCAGCGTGGGACGCGGCGTCCGCGTAAATGTTGGCGAAGGCGTGATGCTGGGAGTGAACGTAAACGTCGGCGTGAAAGTCGCCGTCGGAGTAAATGTGTTAGTTAGCGTTGACGTATACGTTGAAGTTGGTCGAGGCGTGCGAGTTGGACTCGGCGTAATCGTAGGTCGAGGTGTTCGCGTGAATGTCGGTGAAGGCGTGATGCTAGGAGTGAATGTAAACGTCGGTGTGAAGGTCGAGGTTGGAGTAAATGTATTCGTCGGCGTTGATGTGTTCGTTTTTGTGGGTCGAGGCGTGCGAGTTGGACTTGGCGTCACAGTGGGACGAGGTGTGTGCGTGAATGTCGGCGAGGGCGTGATGCTTGGAGTGAATGTAAATGTCGGTGTGAAAGTCGGCGTTGGAGTAAATGTATTCGTTGGCGTGGACGTGTTGGTCTTCGTAGGTCGTGGCGTGGATGTAAAAGTTAGCGTCAGCGTGGG
The DNA here is from genome assembly GCA_046328795.1 of Anaerolineales bacterium. Taxonomy (GTDB): domain Bacteria; phylum Chloroflexota; class Anaerolineae; order Anaerolineales; family Villigracilaceae; genus Defluviilinea. The sequence goes on from JAXLVX010000021.1 coordinate 18,464, forward strand.
GCGAGGAGTCCGCGTGAAAGTCGGCGAAGGCGTGATGCTTGGAGTGAATGTAAACGTCGGCGTGAAGGTTGCGGTTGGAGTGAACGTGTTCGTCGGTGTTGACGTGTTCGTCTTCGTGGGACGAGGCGTGGGCGAAGAAGTCAACGTCGCTGTAGGACGAGGTGTCCGCGTGAATGTTGGCGATGGTGTAATGCTTGGAGTGAACGTAAATGTGGGCGTGAAAGTCGCCGTCGGTGTGAATGTGTTCGTTGGCGTTGGCGTGTTGGTTGATGTGGGTCGTGGCGTGCGAGTTGGGCTCGGCGTGATCGTGGGACGAGGAGTCCGCGTGAATGTTGGCGAGGGCGTGATGCTTGGAGTAAATGTGTTCATCGGCGTTGACGTGTTCGTCTTCGTGGGACGAGGCGTGGATGTAAAAGTCAACGTCAGCGTTGGACGAGGTGTTCGCGTGAATGTCGGCGAGGGTGTGATGCTTGGAGTAAATGTAAACGTCGGCGTCGAGGTGTTTGTTGAAGTTGGACGCGGCGTGCGCGTGGGAGTTAATGTCAGTGTGGGACGAGGCGTGCGAGTCGGGGTCAGAGACGGCGTGTTACTGGGGGTCAGCGTAAACGTCGGAGTTGAAGTATTCGTTGAAGTCGGCTGCGGTGTGCGCGTCGGACTCGGCGTCAATGTGATCGTTGAGGTGGGAGAAAGCGTTGCGCTGGGCGTGAAGGTTGGGTCGAGGCAGACCGGGGTTGAATCCCCGCGCGTGAACGGCTCACGAGTGTTGCCATGTTCGTCGTATATCTTGACGAATTGCACTTCGGGGAACTGTTTGATATTCGCCATCAACGGGATCGAGATGTTGTACAGCGTGCCGTTCGATTGACACGCGCCCGCGAGATAGACGTGCGCGACGCCGTCGGCATATTCGACGCGGCTGTAGCCGGTGAATCCGTTCAGCACGAGCGTAAGTCCTTGATCGCGTTCCACACTGCTGGGACCTTTGAAGAATTCATCGAGCGACGCGCCGATAAGATTGAGCGATGACGGAACCGAGCGCGTCACCGCAACTTCGTAAGGCAGTTGCCCGTTGAGCAAGCGATTGTTATCGGTGAAGTAAATGTTCAATTGCACGAACAACGGCGTGCGTGTTGGTGTTGGCGTGTTGGTGATGGTCGGCGTTGATGTGCGCGTGGGCGTTTGCGTGTTGGTCGGTGTGCGCGTGGCAGTTTGCGTGATCGTGGGAGTCAACGTTAATGTGGATGTGGCTAGCGGCGTAGACGATGGCGCGCTGGTTGACGTGATCGTCGGACGCGGTGTGCGCGATGGAGTCATTGTCAACGTGGGACGCGCGGTTCGAGTTGACGTGGGGGTCTGGGTCGCGCTTGGGGTCGGCGTACTCGTCGGGGCGGGCGTGTTCGTTGACGTGGGACGCGGCGTGTGCGTAACCGTTTCAGTGAAAGTTGGCTGAGGCGTGCGCGACGATGTCAACGTGAGTGTTGGCAAAGGCGTGCGAGTTGACGTGAGGGTTAAAGTTGCGCTTGGAGTGAACGTGAAAGTGAGGGTGTGACTCGCAGTCGGCGTTACAGTATTTGTTGTGGTTGCTGTGCTTGTTGATGTTGGTCGCGGCGTGCGAGAAGAGGTCAACGTAAATGTTGGGCGCGGAGTGTTAGAAGGTCTGAGCGTTGCAGTTGGAAAGCGGGTGCGCGTGGATGTTGCTATCGAGGTGTTCGTTGGCGTGGAGGAGGAAGTCGAAGATGGGGTAAATGTCGAAGTGGGCGAGGCAGTTAGGCTCGGCGTTTGAGACGGGGTTAACGTCCCCGCCGGAGTTGGCGTTGTAGTGAATGTCGAAGTGGGAGTCGAGGTGAGAGACGCTGTCGCAGTCGGCAATGGTGAAGGCAGAGGAGTCGCGGTGAAGGTCGGAGGCGGCGGATTGATCTGATTGATGATGGATCCGCCGAACAACGCGGAGGCGGCGGAGAGAATGAAAAGAAAAAACGATATGGCGAGCCATCGCCAACCCCAGCGCATCCGCATTTGGCGCGTGCGATAAAAGACCATCGCGCGCGCGGCTTGGATCGAGCGAATGCCCGCGCGCGCGGCGATCAATGCGGCTAGTGCGAATATCGAAACGACGATGAGGATTAAGGCGCCCGCGCTCATAAACCCGCAGATTATAACGCCTGTTATTTGTATTTCTGTGGTTAAATAGCCGCATGAAAGAACTCGTCTTCCTCAAACTCGGCGGCTCGTTGATCACGGATAAAACAAAACCATACACTCCCCTACTGGATGTGATGGACGATCTCGCGTTGCAGATCAAGACCGCGCTTCAAACTCATCCCGACTTGCGCGTGCTGGTGGGACACGGCGCCGGTTCATTTGGTCATGTGCCTGCGAGCGAATATAAAACGCGCGATGGACTCCCGCCACGCTCGACGCCTCTCGTCTATCGTCGGCGCGACGACACGCAAGACAGTTACTGGAAAGGATTCGCCGAGGTGCGGTATCAGGCATCCGCGTTGAATCGATTCGTGATGGAGTCGTTTCATAAGGCGGATCTGCGCGCTATCGCATTGCCGCCATCTTCAAGCGTGATTTCAAGCAACGGAAAAGTTTCGGTCTGGGATACAACTCCGATCCGCATGGCGCTTGCGGCGGATATCGTCCCCGTCGTGTTTGGCGACACGGTCTTCGATGAAGTGCGCGGCGGGACGATCCTTTCGACCGAAGATTTATTTATGTATCTCACCGACGCGCTTCACCCGGACCGCATCCTGCTCGCGGGACTCGAAGCCGCAGTGTGGGAGGACTTCCCCGCGCGCACAAAGAAGGTGGAACGAATCACGCCCGCGTCGTTCAATGAAATTAAATCGGGCATCGGCAAATCAGCCGCGGCGGACGTGACCGGCGGCATGGAATCGAAAGTGAAGCAGATGCTCGAACTCGTGGAGAAGCAATCCAACCTGACCGTGCAAATTTTTTCGTGCGATGAGCCGGGAAATTTGGTGAGGGCGTTGGGTGGGGAAACGTTGGGGACGGTTATAAGTTCTTAGAGATTAGAGACTGGAGATTAGAGATTAGGTCTATTCGTGTCATTTGCGATTTCGCGGCATTCGCGTTGACGGTTTTCAGACTTTGATAAAGCCATAGCCGCGCAAAAACTCGCTATTGCCAAAATCAAGAAAAGTTTGATAATTGAAGGGAAATCATTTCAGAGGAGCAACCACCATGGCAAAGAAACCTGTTCGGGGAAAGAAATCCAAGCCCGCGCGAAAGTCAGTGAAAAAGGTAGTAAAGAAAGCCCCAGCCTTCACCCCCACCAAATTGAAGTTGGTGAGACCCGTCCCGTCGAATATCGAGATCGCGCAGGCGGCGAAGGTCAAACCGATCCTGCAAGTGGCGGAAGAGTTGGGAGTCCGCGAGAATGAACTTGAGTTGTATGGTCCATACAAAGCCAAGATCAAACTCGAAATTCTCGACCGCCTCAAAGACAAGCCCAACGGCAAATACGTTGTTGTGACCGCCATCACGCCGACCCCGCTTGGCGAGGGCAAGTCCACGACTACAGTGGGCTTGTCGCAGGCGCTCGGCGCGCACCTCGGCAAAAATCCGTTGCCGCCATCCGCCAGCCATCGCAGGGACCGATCTTCGGGATCAAAGGCGGCGCGGCAGGCGGCGGATATTCGCAGGTGATCCCGATGGAAGATTTCAATTTACATCTGACCGGCGACATCCACGCCATCACCGCCTCGCATAACCTTGTCGCGGCGGCGCTCGATGTGCGCGTGATGCACGAAAAACAGCAAGACGACGAAAAGTTATTCAATGCGCTTTGTCCGCCGGATAAAAAAGGCAACCGCAAATTCTCGCCCACCATGTTGCGCCGCGTGAAGAAACTCGGCATCAATAAAACGAATCCCAACGATCTCACGCCCGAAGAACGAAGTCGCTTCGCGCGGCTCGACATTGACGAGTCCACCATCACGTGGCGGCGCGTGCTAGACGTCAACGACCGCTTCCTGCGCGAAATTCAAGTGGGACTCGGCAAAGACGAAGCGGGATTCGAACACCGCTCCGGTTACGACATTACAGTTGCTTCAGAAATTATGGCGATCCTCGCGCTGACGACAAGCGTCAAAGATATGCGCGAACGCTTCGGCAAGATGGTCGTCGCCACGAACAAACAAGGCGAAGCCGTCACCGTGGAAGACCTCGGCGTGGCGGGCGCGGTCACCGTCTTGATGAAGGACGCGATCAAGCCGAACCTCATGCAGACTCTCGAGGGCAATCCCGCCACGGTTCACGCCGGACCGTTTGCCAACATCGCCCATGGCAACAGTTCCATCATCGCCGACAAGATCGCGCTCAAGCTCGTCGGCAAGGACGGTTTCGTCTGCACCGAAGCCGGGTTCGGCGCGGACATCGGCATGGAAAAATTCTTCAACATCAAATGCCGCTATTCCGGTTTGACGCCGCATGTGGTGGTGATGGTCACCACCGTCCGCGCGTTGAAGATGCACGGCGGCGGACCGAAAGTCGTCGCGGGCAAACCTCTCCCAACGGTCTACACCGACGAGAATCTCGAACTGCTCCGCGCCGGTCTTCCGAACCTTGAACGTCACATCGAGAACGCGCGCAAGTTCGGCGTGGAGGTGGTGGTGGCGGTCAACTCGTTCGCCACCGACACGAAAGCCGAAGTGGAACTCATCCGCGATGCCGCGTTGAAGATGGGCGCGATGGACGCGGTCGTTTCGACTCACTGGGCAGACGGCGGCAAAGGCGCGAAGAAATTGGCGGAGGCGGTGGTGAAAGCCGCAGAAAAGCCCAGCAAGTTCCAATTCCTGTATCCGTTGGAAAACAACATCAAGAGCAAGATCGCGGATATCGCGGTCAAACTCTATCGCGCCGATGGCGTGGATTACACGCCCGAAGCCGAAGAGCAGATCGCTCGTTACACACGTCTCGGCTTCGACAAACTTCCTATCTGCATGGCGAAGACGCATCTCTCGTTCACAACGGATGCCAGCAAGAAAGGCGCGCCGACGGGATTCCGCATCACGGTGCGCGAGATCCGCGCGAGCGTGGGCGCGGGATTCTTGTATCCCATTCTCGGCGACATGCGCACGATGCCGGGCTTGCCGACACGCCCCGCCTTCTTCGATGTGGATTTAGATTTGAAGACCGGCAAAGTGGTAGGGTTGTTCTAAAAACTTTTCGGGATGTCATTCTGAGCGAAGAATCTCCTCGCCGCATTGGAGACCCTTCGCTCCCGCTCAGGGTGACATTCCTTTTTTATTCACCCGGTAAACCTCCCCCTCCTCGATTTTGACAATTAATTCCAAGTCCGCGATCTCTGCCAGCAACTTGGGCGGGACAGCGTTGCGATAGATGCTGTTCGGCAGAATCCAGATGATGTAACCGGGTTTGTCTTGGGGCCAGCCTGAATAGTTTTGTTTGATCTCATTCAAATCCATGGTGAACGAGCGCGGCATGACCGGCGACTCTCGCCGCGTGAAGAACCAGACGCCGTCGGTGTAGTTGCTGTACAAGGTCGCATCGGGATTTTCTTGCGCGATTCTTTGCATCTCTTTGATGATCGGATTCTCGTGGAAGGCGCGATTGTTGTACACGTTGTATCCGCTCGCTTCGCCGTTTTGCATCGAGGCAGAAACATATTTCACCAAACTCCAACCGGGGTAAACCGCCAGCCAGAGGAAGAAAACCGCCGCGCCAAATTTTTGAAGGGACGATTGATTCCATTTCAAATGAGGGAGGACGAGCGAATCAAAAGCGACGAATATCATCACTAGCACAAGCGAAAGCAAGCCAACGTAATAACGATCCGAAAACAAATCCACGTGATCTTCGGTGGTGACGGAATACATCAACCCGAGGATCGTCCACACGAAGAACGCCCACGAGACGAGCGGGATGGGTTGCATCATCGTCTGCGCGAAAGTTTTCCAATTTTCTTTTTTGTTGATCAGCAAAAGGATCACCGCAATGAGGCCAACCACGATCCACGGATTGTCGAAGAGAGGTTGCAAGAGCGGATGACTCGGAATGAACCAATGCAAAATCTTAGCCAGCGACAGGCGCAGGTTTTCAAGCGGATTCACGATCGAGCCGCTCACGCCCCAGAACGAATCATATTGACCGATGTTGTGAAACCAAATCCATGCGGCGATGGGAAGCAGAGATAACATGCCGAAGACGAATCCCTCGCGGACGCCGCGCCAGATGTCCCTGCGGTGGGCGAAGAGGATGAAACAGCCTCCCGCGGCAATGAGACTCGCCCCAAGATAACGCTGAAGGGGCGCAAGAGCCGACATCGCGATCATCCACCACAACGCGCGGCGCGAGCGAGTCTGCATATAGTCCGCGCTGGCGAAAAGGAAGATCATCGAAAATGTGACGAACAGCGGCTCGGACGAAATGTTCGCGTGAATGCGAATCGCCATGTCGGACGCGAGGATGAAGAGGGCGCTGAGATATTGACGGAGCGGCTTATCGGGGAATGCATAATAAACCAACGCTCCATTGAGAAAAATATTTACAGCTAACGTGATGATGTTGAGCCAGCCCGCGGCGAACAACACATCGAGACCCGTGAGGCGACTCATCCCCGCAATTTCAAGCGGATACAATGGGGGCCACCACAACAGCGGGCGACCCGTGTGATCGAAGAAGCCCTTGCCGTCTAAAAGATTTTGCGCAATGGATAAATATTTCGTCCCGTCCGCGGAAACACCGGGACCGTATTTCGAGGTGACCAATGCCGCCAGCGCCGCGCCCGCGAACGCGACGATGAAAAGAAAAATCAAATATTTTTTATTCGACATGTTCATGTGCATAGGGGGTTAAGCACGTCCGCAAATTCTTCTGGTTCCACCCGCCCAAACCAGCGATACAGAATCTGTTTTGAAGAATCCAACAGCGCAAACTCTGGCGTGCCGACCGGCAGGATCAGGTCGTGCCAGTCAGAGCGGATGTGAAAATTCACCCGTTCAAACTTCATACATGCCCTGTATTGTTTCGTCACCTCATGCACGATGGGGTCCATCTCACGACATTCCATTCAGGTGATCCCGAAGAACTCAACAAACAACAAATTATTGTTTTTCACTTTCAGCGTTGGCACAGTGGATGCAGTGGGAGTCACCAGCGTCGGACTCAACGCGATGGTTGGTGGCGGAGCAGGTGTTGACGCAGGCATTTGCGCGCACGCGGAGAGTGCGATCAACAATACTGCGCCGCAAATCGTTTTACAATTCATAAATTCATTATAATGGATGTCATGAACAACGACCGCCAAACGATAGACTCCGCTCTTCAACTTCTTCGCGCGCGGAAGACGAACGCTTCTGACCTCGCCTCAGCCTGCCTCGCCCAGATCAAGCGACTCAACTCCTCGCTCAACGCGTTCATCACCGTCAACAACGGCGATGCCGCGCAGGAACAAATAAACGACAATACGATTCCATACACGCTGGCAAATTCTCTGCGCGGAATTCCCGTCGCGGTGAAAGATTTATATGACACGGCGGGACTCCGCACTACGATGGGATCGAAATTTTTTGCGGATAACATTCCAGACACAGATGCGTTCGTCGTTGAAAAACTCAAACAAGCGGGCGCATCCATCATCGGCAAGACGAACACGCACGAGATCGCTCTCGGCGTGACGGGGGATAATCCGCATTTCGGCACGGCGCGCAACCCTTGGGATTCGACTCGCATCCCCGGCGGATCGTCGAGCGGATCGGCAATCGCGGTTGCGACCGGCATGGCGCTCGGCGCGCTCGGTACCGACACGGGCGGCTCGATCCGCATCCCGGCTTCGTTGTGCGGCGTAGTGGGATTCAAACCCACGTACGGGCGCGTGAGTCTGCGCGGCGTGTTTCCGCTTTCATGGAATCTCGACCACGCCGGACCAATTACCACGTCGGTGAAAGATGCGGCGTTGATGATGCTGGTTATCTCGGCGTATGACGCGCTCGACCCGGCGTCCACCCGAATGCTGCCGGGCGATTATCTCGGTCATTTGGTAGATGATATGGAGGGAAGAAAAATTGCGCTCGCGGTCGGCGAGTATGTGGAAAGCGCGGATGCAGAAGTGTTGAACGCGGTCCGCGATGCCGCCAAAGTTTTTGAAACGATGAAGTGCAAGATCACGGAAGTGAACATGGATGGACTTCGCGAAGCGGCGATGGCGAACAAGGTCACGACCCAATGCGACGCGGCAGCTGCCCATCGTGATCGTCTGCGCGAACACGCCGACTGGTTCGGCGAAGATGTGCGCCGCAGATTACAAGGAGGCGCGAACACAACATCCACCGAGTACGCGCTGGCTAGGCGGACGCAAGCCGAGGCGCGCAAACGATTCGAGTCGTTCTTCGAGTCGTACGATTTTCTCCTCCTCCCCACTACGCCGATTCCCGCGCCGACGATTGCCGGTCACGATGCTGTCGAGCAAGCCGCGCGTTTGACTCGCTTCACCGCGCCGTTTAATCTCGCGGGTCTGCCCGCGCTTTCGCTCCCATGCGGATTCACAAAAAGCGGACTACCCATCGGCTTGCAGATCGTCTCCCGCGCCTGGGCAGACGCGAAAGTTTTGAACGCCGGGTATGCTTTCGAGCAGGCGACGGAATGGCATGAACACAATCCAAATATTTGACACAAGAGTCGTCTTCAATCAGCTGATAAAACAAACAGCCTCTGAATGCCAGAGGCTGTTTGTTTAGATTGAATTATTTTCCCGATCGGATGAGATCAGCAGACGTAATAGAACGCATCCTCATTAAGATTCGGGAAACCTCCGCAGTTCGGGCTGCTCAACATGAACTCATAATAATATGTGTTGTACCAGCCGGGATTGAAGTAGTTAATGCCTTGACCTACGGTAGCCGCATCTGGTTGGCATTGATCGCCGACATCGGTCCAAACATTCGTTGTATCGCCAGGGTTAGGATAATCATAGATGTTATAACAATACTCTGTCGGGGTAGGAGTGGGAGTGACATCCGTCGGAGTTGGAGTGGGAGTGGAATCGGTTGGGGTAGGAGTAGGAGTGACATCCGTCGGGGTAGGAGTCGGGTCAGTTGGAGTAGGAGTGGGATCCGTCGGAGTTGGAGTCGGTTCGGTTTCGGTGGGAACCGGGGTTGAACTGAAAACCCGTTCAAACGGACCAACATGCGTTGCGAAAGATACGCCCGCAAAAGTGACGATAACGTCGCCCCACACGCGCGAGGAAGTCAGGCAGCGCACCGTTTCAGCGTTAAGCTGGGCGCAGTAGAGAGTAAATACTGTTCCGTTGGCAAGTTGCACAGACCCTTGCAGTTCGGCTCCAGAGAATTCCCCGCTCACCTTGAAGATGAACACGGTTCCGCTCAAGCCCCCGTGAGCGCCTTCGAGTCCGATCACCTTGCCTGCCGCCGAGGATTCGGCGAAAGCCGTGCCGGTGTGCATCACCAACACCGTGAGGATAACCACAAAAACGAGAAGTTTCTTAATCATTTTGCCTCCGAATAAATGAACCTAATTCTTTTGGTTTTACGTTCACATGACGCGAAGACAGATTGATGGTTACAAGATTGCAAGGTGGTTAGGGAAATTGTCAAAGAAACCAGAAATGATATGATATCGCTTATGCTACACGAAGCCGAGCCTCGCTTTTATCTCCCCGGATTGGAAGGTCTGCGCTTGATCGTGTTTATGTAAAATTCGAATTTTATTCGAATTGGTTTTGGCTTGTAAGTAAACTGCCGAACCAAGAAATAAATATCAGGGGCAATTTGAGAACTGATAAATACAAGAGCATGTGTTCTTACAGAGCTTCTCATAAGATTGACATACCACACCGGGACAAGCATCGTTGGGCGTTTTCGTCGGGTCGGGAATACAATTTGGGATACCCACAGTCTCCACCACTGAGACAATTCCCTGCGCGGGATACGGCACACAGACATTTTGACCCGGGAGATAATACGTCCCCACTGGGCATTGCGGAAGCGGAACACTGCTATCCTGCCCCGGCGTCGCGGAACAACATTGACTACTCGGATCATAATTGAAGCCCGGCAAACATTCGCCCGGTCTGCCCTGCGAGACACATTGATTCCCCTGCTGCGTGAACCCCGGCGGACACGCCGGGCTGCCCGGCAAAGTCTGCTGACAATCGGCTTTGATCGAAACTGTCGTCGGCGACAAACAACTATATTGACCAGGGTTGCCGGTAGGTGTGCATGTACCCGCATCAACTACCGCTCCCGGGGGTCCGCTAAAATTCACATTCGATGAACCTGTCAGCCCCACACACAACGGCACCACTTGAATCCCCACATTGGGGCAACTCTCAGAAGGCGCACCGCCGCCAGGAACGCCGGGCGCAGCATCCTTTCCATACACCATCAACGCGGTGCAAGACGGCGCGAAAAATATCGGGTCTTCCACCACGCAACGGAAACCGAGGTTCGTCTCTTGAAGAACCGGGTTGAACGCAAATCGCCGCGCCGATTCGGTCTCGTACGCCGGAGAGTCGAATCCGCTCGAACGGACGGAGCGTTTATTGCCGAGGTCCGGTCCGAGCGGGTCTTCCGTCGGCGAAGTTGAATAATATTTCGCGTCGTACCAATCGGCTGTCCATTCATACACATTGCCCGCCATGTCTAACGCTTCGTAATAACTTTGCCCGGCGGGATGATCCACCACCGAACTCGTTTTATATTCGCAGGGTCCAAAGTTCGCCAGATCGCAGGTCGGCACCGCGTCGCCCCACGGATAAATATTTCCATCGGGACCACGCGCCGCCTTTTCCCACTCGGCTTCGGTCGGCAAACGCCCATGCACAAAAGAACAATACGCCGCGGCTTGTTCGTAATTCACACCGGTCACCGGATGATTCGCTTTGGCGTAATCGCCGTACCCTTTATTCTTATCCGTGTTCGGCGGCGCGCACTTCCCCATCGCCACACAATACGCAAATTGCGAGTTCGTCACCTTCGCGCGATACATCCAAAAATCGCTCACCGTCACTTCGTGTTCGGGGTTATCGTCGCCGCCATGCCCCATGATGAACGCTCCGCCTGGCACTGCCACCAACACGCTCCCATCTACATAGGGGAATTTCGATCCCACTTCCATCGGAGGACCAGAGAGGTCGGGAGGCAAGGCAATAACCGTCTCCGTTGGTTGAATCGGGACTTCTGTCAGGACAGGCGGTTCAGTCCCGACGGGAGGCTGGGTCGCGCTCCCCGGCTCGCTCGTCCCTTCGGGCATCGCCCCCAAATTGCACGCGGACAATAAAACGATCCCAACGATCAGCGCCGATATTATTCGATTCAACCGTTTCATGAAGCAGGCTCCTGAAATACGCGGAAAATGATTGCCGCAATTATACAAGCCGCCCTGAAAACCGAACCCTTACAAATGGGTGATGATGACTTGCTTAACGCCGCGACTGAAGAGTCTTCATCATGTAGTAGAGATGCTTCGCTGCCGCTCAGCATGACATGTCTTTGGTGATAACTTACCGCTGATACAACGACATCTCCCACACGAACAACCTGCGTGTGGATATTCTTTTCAATCCCTCTTTATTCAGCAATGCTTCCATCTCCGCAACGGGATGCACAAACACCCGGAACGGATCATTCCTCAACCGCTGAAAAAAGTTGATCACCTTCAAGCCGATGCGCAGATACCACGTCTCACGCGGATATGTCAGCGCAATCGCCTTGCGACTCTTCGATGATGCCGCCTTCAACAACTCGCGGAAATTCGGGTAACAACAGACAACTCGATCCAGCGTGACCACATCCGCTTGTGGAAGTTCGCCCGCCACGTCAGTAAAATCGGCATGGATGAATTTCACCTGCGCCTCATGCCCCAGCCGTTTTGCCTCCTCCGTGGCGACCTTGAGATACGCCGATGACGCGTCCACGTGCGTTGCTTCTCGCGCCACGTCTTTCAACAACTCGTGGTGTATCGCCCCAATTCCGCCGCCGATATCCAACAGCGCGGTATCTTTCAATCCCAGCGAACGCACCGCTTCGAGAATCAACTTGGTTTGATCTGCGGGCCCACGCTTGCGGTATTGTTTCAAATCCGCTTTCGCGTCATCTTCGGTAAATGTGTTGTTTTCGATTTCACAGCAATTGCATGGCATCTTTACTCACATTCTCGTAGTGGCGGCTTCAGCCACTTGTTTTTATGACGATCAAAGCCGTCACGACAGCCAATCGTGACAATAATTTCTCGTGGTATCTTCTAATGAGTTCGATTGATCAACGCATCTCTGTTGCTGACCGTTCGCCCGTTCAAAATATTCGTCACCGCGCTTTCCACTTTCTTCATATTCAACGTGTAAGGAATATCTGGCGCTTCCAAAATCACGGCTGGGACATGTCTCGGCGAGGCGTTCTCACGCAAAGTCTTTTTGATTTTATCTTTCAACTCATCTGTCAATGAAAATCCCGCCGCGAGTTTGACGAACAGGATCACGCGCTGATCGTCTTGATAATTTTGTCCCACCGCAAGACTGTCCGCGATTTCGGGGAGGTTCTCCATTTGGGCATAAATCTCCGCGGTGCCGATGCGCACACCTGAAGGCTTCAACACCGCGTCCGAGCGGCCATAGAACGTCACGCCGCCGGTGTCTTTGTGGATCAAGACATAGTCACCGTGACGCCACACGCCGGGATACACATCGAAATATGCTTTGTGGTATTTCGAGCCGTCGGGGTCGTTCCAAAAATACAGCGGCATGGATGGAGCAGGCGCTTCGCACACCAACTCGCCCTGTTCATCGTAAATCGGTTTGCCCTTCTCATCATACGATTGAATCTTCATCCCTAACGCCGCGCTTTGCAACTCGCCCGCATACACCGGGACGATAGGACTCCCAGCCGCGAAACATCCGTTGATGTCAGTCCCGCCCGCGATGGAATTGAAATGCAGGTCTGGCTTGATCTCCTTGTACACATATTCAAATCCGTCAGCGGAGAGAGGCGAACCCGTTTGCGAAATCTCGCGCAGAGACGACAAATCAAAATCCTTGCGAGGCGAAACGCCTTCCTTTTTCAAGAAATGGATGTAACTGGCGCTGCATCCAAAGATGGAAATTTTCTCGTCTTGAATCAACTTCCACATCGCGCCCGCGTCGGGGAAGTTCGGGTTGCCATCGTACAGCACAATTGTCGCTCCCACCGCCAGCGAACTGACCAGCCAGTTCCACATCATCCAACTGCATGAGGTGATGTAGAAAATCTTGTCGCTGCGTTTGAGATCGGTGTGGATGATCAATTCCTTGAGGTGATTGATCAACACCCCGCCTGCGCCCTGCACCAAACATTTCGGCTTGCCCGTCGTCCCCGACGAGAACATGATGTAGTGTGGATGATCGAACGGCAATTGCTCGAAATGGATCGCGAGATTTTTTTCTTTGGCAAGAAAATCATCGTAATGAACCGAGTTCGGGATTTGAGAAATGTCAGGCTTCTCACGCGTATACGAAACGACGATCACTTTTTGCAAAGAGGAAATTCCCCGCGCTACATCCGCCGCGTGAGCCAGCGTATCGAACGCTTTGCCCTTGTAGAAATATCCATCGGCAGTGATCATCACCTTCGGCTCGACTTGTCCCAACCGTTCGATCGCCGCGCCGGGACCGATGTCTGTGGCGCACGATGCCCACGTCGCGCCGAGACTCGCCGCCGCCAACATGCAGACGACCGTCTCGATCAGATTCGGCATGTATCCCACAACTCGATCTCCCACCCCAACACCTGACTCTTTCAACGAATGAGCCAACCGCGCCACTTCGTCATATAACTCCGCATACGTCATCCGCTTCGATGTTTGAGTCTCGCCGATGAAAACAAAAACAAGTTGATCGTCTCGATAGCGCAAAAGGTTCTCGGCAAAGTTCAGCCTTGCGCTGGGGAACCACTTTGCGCCGGGGAAGACGGATAAATCCGTCACTACGGATTCAAATGGTTGTGAAGATTTGATCTCGGCAAAGTCCCACACCTCCGCCCAAAAGTCCGCGATATGTTCCACCGACCACGCGTACAGATCCGAATACGAAGCGATGTTCAACTTACGCCGCGCGTTGACCGTGTCAATGAAGCGTGTGATGTTCGCGTCCTGTTTGCGTTGTTCAGATGGAATCCACAAGGGAGAGGTCATAAAGCGTTCCACTATTTTCGAGAACGAGCCCCGATCTCGGTCACAATATTTTCAAGGAGTAATTCCGCATACAGCACAGCAGACCACGATCCCATCGTTTTGAGGATCTCTTCCGTCGGACCGAGGATCATTCTTTGGATGTCATTGAGACTGTCCCACGGGATAAAGTCCACCGCTTCAGATAGCACAAAAAAAGCGACCATCGCCGCCAGCGGAAAGAACGCCAGGCGATAATGAAAGACCGAAGGCAGTAACTTAATCATCACCACCAAAGCCACAATGCCATAAACCGCAAAAATGTAGACGTCCTGATCTATGCCAAACAGTTTTGGGACGCCGATCTGCGTCATTTTTATGGTCAGGTACTCGTGAACCATAACAATATCGTCGAAGCCCAGGTAGATAATTCCCAAACCTGCCAAGGCGAACCACCAATGAGCATTGCCATTTTCAACCGCGGTGCCGCGCTGGAGATAGAGCAATCGCGCGCACGAGACCAACAACGCGCCGCCGATAAAGAAACACATTCCGCTTACTACGGTCATGGCGCCTGAGCCGAATCGTCCGCTTGTGCCAACGTCGCTGTAAAAGTAAAGCGATGAATCGAACTTAAGTTGACCCACCACGCTCAGAATCACGAGTACTGCGAACAGTCCCACCAAGTTCACGACCATCAGGTTTTTATATTGGTGAAACGATTCAGAAATTGCCGATCTTGCTTCGGAAAGAATTTTACGAATTGCCTGCTGATTGCCATTCGCCATAAGAGAGTCTCCTTTTTTGTGATTATATACCCAAGGCTATTTTTGCAAACAGCCGACTAATTGATTGATCGCACCCTGCGGCTCTGATTTCGTCAACACAAGCACGGGCACGGTTGCGACGGATAACACCTCGCGCAAGCCGTCTGCCATAGCGTGTCGCGGAAGGATTCCGACCGCATTCGGCTGACTCGCCAACTCATCAGACATCTGCCGCGGGCTGACCGCGATAAATGCGGATGAAGAAACGCCTCTTCCCTCCATCACGAACTGATCCAACACCTTCTGCGCATCATCCCCTGACGCATATACCCACACCTGCGCGGACGGGTCGCCGAGTCCCGTGAACAATGCTTGGGCTTGCTCACGAGTCAAATTCTGAATCGGGCTTTGACGATTCGCGGCAACGAGAATCTCTTCCTCGTCAATCTGATATGCAAACAAAGATAAAAAATCAGGTTCACCGATTTGCAAGGCAATGTCGGCGGAGTTGGGGTCGTCCACGCGGATGAGGGTTGCGACAGAGTCCGCGCAGGCGTAGAGGTCGGTCAACCACGGCTCGGCGGCGAACGTCGAATAGACGGAAACAGGTTGAAGGGAGGCTTGAGGCGTTTTCGTCGAGCAGGAAAATAAAAGAAAAGAGGAAAGAAGAAAGAGGATAATGTCGTTGCGAGGAGCGCTCTTGGTCTTTGCGACGAAGCAATCTCCTACATAGCGAGGAGATTGCTTCGGGCGAAAGTGCATCGCCCTCGCAACGACATCAATGTGATTCACCATTTGCGAATCAACTCCGCGATCAACTTCACTTTTTGTTCGAGGCTGTCGGCACAAATAAATTCACGATCCGAATGATAGCCTTCGCCCACTGCGCCCATGCCGTCGAGCAACGGGATGCCGAGCGGCGCAACAAAATTTCCATCCGATGCGCCGCCCGTGCCGCCCGCGGTGAGATTCATGCCGAGCGGCACGGCGATTGCTTTTGCTTTTTCAAATGTAGACTTCATCCGATCATCGAACGGCATCGGCGGACGATTCAATTCGCCAACGACTTCAATTGACGTTCCATCGAGAACAGGTTTCAGTTTCTTCATTTCCGATTCAAGCCGCTCCCACTCGCCCGCCTGCATCACGCGCACATCCACTTCGATCTGCGCCTCCTCTGGCACAACGTTCGACACCGTGCCTCCGCGCATCACGCCGACATTCACCGTCGTTTGTTTTTCATAATCGGTCAATTTCTGAATCGCGATCACCTGATGCGACATCTCTTCGATGGCGTTGCGTCCCGCCTGATGATCGCCGCCCGCATGCGCCGCGCGTCCGCGAACCGTCACTTTGAATCCGCCCGTGCCTTTGCGCCACGTTTTGAGCGAGCCGTCGAGCAGCGCGCCTTCCATCACCAACACCAACGCGGATTCTTTCGCCAGCGACTCAATTAATTCGCGCGACGTATGACTGCCGATCTCTTCATCGGATGTGCATAACAACGTGACCGCACACTTCAACCCGGACCTTCGGGCTGACTCAACCGCGGCGAGCGCGATCACGATCCCAGCCTTCATGTCCAGCGTCCCGGGACCGAAGATCTTCTCCCCTTCTTCGCGGTAGGGAGTTTTTTGAATCGTGCCGAGCGGGAAGACGGTGTCCATGTGGCAGAGGATGAGAATTTCTCCCTCACCCCTAGCCCCTCTCCCGCTGGGAGAGGGGGATTCAAATCGCGCGAGAACATGATCTCCCGTTTCTTGATTTGGAATCACTTCAACTTGTCCGCCAAGTTTGCGCATCTCGTCAGCGACGATGGCGCCGACACGGTCAACGGCGGATTTATCGTGCGAGGGCGATTCGGTTTCGACGAGAGTCTTCAACAATTGAGTGAGATGCATATTCGTGTTGCCTCTTTGAGATGGTGAGATTGCTTGTAGGAATATTGCGTACTACGTACTGCGTATTACGAAGCACGTAGTACGCAGTAAAATTGGGTCAGGACATTGCAAGTACAACAGCACCCACAATCGCGCAATAGACGGCAAACACATACAACGAACGGTGACTCAAATAATCAATCAGCCACTTGATGGCAAACCAGCCGACAATCGCGGCAGTGACAAATCCCACCGCGAGCAAGGGCAGAATCTCTCCGCTATTTGGCAATGGAATCACCTGCGCCATTTGATAAACGCCCGCGGCGAGCATGACAGGAATTGACATGAGGAACGCGAACCGCGCCGCAGAGGGACGGTCGAATCCGCGGAACATGCCGCCTGCAATTGTCGTTCCGCTTCGAGAGGCGCCGGGGAAAACGGCAATGATCTGAAACAAGCCTATCACTAAGGCGTCAAGCCATTTCATCGAGTCGAGCGTCCGATTCTTTTTAGTAAGCCATTCAGCGAGGGCAAGCAGAATCGCCGCACTAAAAAGGCGAATTGACCCTTGAAGCATGGGATGTGCAAATAACGCTTCAACGGCATCTCTCAACAAATATCCAGCGATAAGAGCTGGGATCGTAGCGACAATAATGTAAATCCCCAAATTTCTTTCAGGCGTTGCATGTCGAAAGTCTAAGGTCGCTTTGGCGATAGAAAGCAAATCTTTCCAATAAAACGCAAAAAGGGAGACGAGCGTTCCAAGTTGAACGATGACGAGGAAGGCAAACGTCGCGTCGTTGGCGGGAATGCCTAATAATTGTTGACCGATGAGCAGATGCGCCGTAGATGAAACAGGGATGAATTCGGTCAATCCCTGAATGATTCCGAGGAGAATGGCTTGGAGGAGGGTCATTGGCTTTCTTCTTGAGTTGAATTTGAAAACGCCATTCGGACTTGCGAGAGAAATAAAATGATAACAGAACCACCACTTGCCACAGCCGAAATCAACGAGTCTGGATATAAAATTGTCAGAGTAATGTCGTCAAGTGAAAGCGTTCCGCCAGACAAAAAGACATAAGCCGTAATAACAGCAATAAGCGCAAAACAAACAATTGCAACAATTCTTGCAAGATTGCTTCGATTCACCAAGCCTCCGGCAAGTTCCCAGAATAAATATCCAAAGGCAAGAGAAAAAGGATCAAGGCTTAATTGAAAAATCAACGTGAAAAGAAATTCGAAAAATCTTGTAAGACTGATGAGGTATACCCACACAACTACAATCTTCAACAAAAATGGCAATTCAAGAAACTTTGCCTTCCATTCTTTTCCTTTTGTAGATTCCATCTCACCCAGCCTTTCTTATTGACCCGCTTTATGCCTTTTTGCATTATTCGCCCACTGACCGAGCAACTCCGGCACACGCGACTCAAACGAACCATCCGCGATGTAAACCCGCATCTGTTCCATCAACCGAATCAATGCGCGGAGGTTATGAATTGAAATGAGAGTCCCTGCCAGCAACTCCTTCGCCACGATCAAGTGACGGATGTACGCCCGTGTGAAAGTTTTGCAAGCGTAGCAATCGCAGGTTTCGTCAATCGGTTTTTCATCGCGGGCAAATGTCGCGTTCATCAAGTTGAGCCGTCCTTCGGGCGCAAACGCGGAGTGGTGACGGGCTAGGCGAGTCGGCAGGACGCAGTCGAAAATGTCAATGCCGCGCGCGACACCATTGATGAGGTCTTCGGGCGTGCCAACTCCCATCAGGTAGCGCGGCTTGTTTTCGGGCAACAACGGCGTGACCACGTCGAGCGTATCGTGCATCTCTTGTTTCGTCTCGCCGACGGAGAGTCCGCCGATGGCGATGCCGGGGGTGTCGAGCGAAGCGATGAAGTTGGCAGACTCAGCCCGAAGGTCCGCTTGAACGCCGCCTTGCACGATCCCGAATAATGCCTGGTCGCGCCGCGTCTGCGCTTTGAGGGAACGCTCCGCCCAACGATGAGTCCGCTGCATGGCGAGGTTCGAGTAGGCGTGGTCGTTGGGATCGGAACATTCGTCGAACGCCATGATGATGTCGGCGCCGAGGTTCTCTTGAATGGCGACGGATTTTTCGGGCGTGAAGCGATGCGTCGAGCCGTCAATGTGACTCTTGAAGGTGACGCCGTCGTCGTCAATCTTGCGGGTTTGCGCGAGCGAGAAAACTTGAAAGCCGCCCGAGTCAGTGAGCATGGGACGATGCCACTGCATGAACTTGTGCAAGCCGCCCATGTCGCGGACGAGTTCGTCGCCGGGGCGCAGGTAGAGATGATAGGTATTGCTCAACACGAGCGAGGCGTTGATATCCTTGAGATGCTCAGGCGTGAGAGTCTTGACCGTCGCTTGCGTGCCGACAGGCGCGAAGACCGGCGTGAGGAGGTCGCCGTGCGGCGTGGAGAAAATCCCTGCGCGGGCGCGGTTGTTTTTGGAGGTGATTTGGAAGGAGAACATCGGGCATGATTGTAAACGAGAACTCGGAGATTTTGGAAATCCCCAAACTCTTTGAGTAGAAATGCCGTTTTGCAACATCAACGCTTGTTGTCAATTTTGGGTAAAAGAAATAAAATCTCAATTAGAGGAAAATATTATGAAACGAATCGCTCTTCTACTCTTGATAACAATTCTAGCCTTGCAGTTGGCGTCGTGCGGAAAATCGCAAACTACATTTGATGTAACCCTGACCGATTATAAATACACACCAGACACGATCACCGTCAAGGCTGGGGATGAGATCACTCTCAACATCGAAAATGACGGTTTGGTATCGCACATGTTCATCATCTTCAAACTCGGCACAGATGCGGGAGACAAGTACGATCCCGAAGATGAAAAAAATATTTACTGGAAGACGGAAGTTCTACCGGGAAGTTCGGTCAGTGTGAAATTCACCGCGCCATCTGAGCCGGGCGAATATTATGTCACCTGCGGGCTGGGCGGACATCACGAAGTTGGCATGGTGGGAAAGTTGATCGTTGCGGGTCGGTGATTCAATTATCCAGAACAACCTTGAATAGTTGACACGTAGTGACGACTTTAGTCGTCGCATCTCGAAGGTTTTTGCGAAGCATATCTTCGAGTTCTTTATCAACTTGATTGGATGCGCGGGTATAGCGAAATGCCCAAGATGATGAGTGATAAAATACAAGCATGGCAACACCCACTCAAATCAAAATGGAATTTCCAGATACCTTTGAAATTCAGAGAACAAAAAAGCCTGAATTGACAAATGGTCGCGCCAATAAGTTAAATCCGCAAGACCGTGCATTTCATGATTGGTATCGATTTGTGCTATCGTTTCCCCCACATTTGGTAAGAGACTACTTAAACAAGTTTGGGCTGGATAAAAATAGCGTCATACTCGATCCGTTTTGCGGAACAGGCACTACATTGGTCGAAGTCAAATTAGCGGGGATGCGCGGAATTGGACTGGAAGGAAACCCGTTTCCGCATTTTGCTTCGACGGTGAAAACGAATTGGGCTTTGGATGCGGATGAATTATCTTTACGAACGAGGCAGATTGCCGATCAGGCTCTGGCAAGTCTCAAATCACAAGGAATTGACGATAACCTTTCTTTTGGCAATCTCAAAGATATAAAACTCAAAACACTTTCTCCCGACATTGAAAAGTTGCTTCTGACCAATTCGATCAGTCCGCTTCCGTTACACAAAACACTGGTTCTATTTGAATGCCTGCAACAACACAAAGAAGAATCCTTTTATGGTCATGCTTTGTTAGCGTTAGGGAATGCGCTGGTTTTCAAAATCAGCAACTTACATTTTGGTCCAGAGGTGGGAGTGAAGAAACCAAAAGACGATATGTCTGTTATAGCCAACTGGCTGTTGGAAATCGAAAAAATAGCAAACGATCTAAGGCGGGTTGAAGGACAACCGTTTCCTGAAACAAAGGTTCATTTAGCAGACGCGCGCACGAGAGCCATGCTCGAACCTACTTCGATAAATGCGGTGATCACATCGCCCCCCTACCCGAACGAAAAAGACTACACGCGAACCACACGACTCGAGTCGGTTTTGCTCGGTTTTATCAACAGCAAAGAAGAATTGAGGGAGCTGAAGAGACGACTTGTCCGCTCGAACACGCGCGGAATTTACAAGGAAGATGATGACGATAAACTCATTTCCGATTTTCCAGAAATTCAACGAATTGCGGACGAGATCGAAAAGCGTCGAATCGAACTGGGGAAAGACTCAGGGTTTGAGAAGTTGTATCCGCGAGCCGCGAAACTCTATTTCGGCGGCATGGCAAAGCATTTAGCCGACCTTCGCAAAATCCTGCGCCCCGGAGCGCAACTCGCGTATGTTGTTGGTGATCAAGCCTCTTATTTACGCGTGATGATACGGACGGGTCAAATTTTAGGCGATATTGCTCAAAAATTAGGCTATGAACTCACAGGCATTGACCTATTCCGCACGCGCTTGGCGACCGCTACGAAGGAGCAACTCCGCGAGGAAGTTGTCATATTGAAATGGAAAGGGTAATTCATGGACAATAAAGAGCCGAATCGTTACTCGAAAATCCTGGAAGCCATCTTCCAAAAACATTTCAAGAAAGGCGCAACTGAAGTCGAGTTTGAACGAACGGAGTTCAGCCAAGTCGCTGACAAGTTAAGAATTGCCCTCCCGAAAAACTTAGGCGATGTCCTGTATTCATTTCGTTATCGGGCGCTTTTGCCGAAATCGATTACTTCAAAAGCCCCAAAAGGGTTTGAATGGATCATCAGACCAGCGGGCAAAGGGAAATATAAACTTGTGGCTGTTAAACAAGCGAACATTGCCCCTTCAAAAGTCTTGGCAGAAACAAAAATTCCTGACGCGACGCCCGGCGTCATTGCCAAATACTCAATGAACGACGAGCAATCCCTTTTGGCGAAGCTTCGCTACAACCGATTGATAGACATTTTCACAGGACTGACCTGTTACTCTCTGCAAAACCATTTGCGGACGACCCTGAGCGATGGCTCGCAAGTCGAAACGGATGAAGTTTATATTGGGCTGGATAAACGCGGGGCGCATTATGTTTTGCCTGTTCAGGCGAAAGGCGCTAGAGACAAAATCGGCGTCGTGCAAATTGAACAAGATTTTGAAATGTGCGCCATAAAATTTCCTCATCTGATTTGCCGCCCTGTTGCCGCCCAGTTTATGGAGAAAGACCTGATTGCTCTTTTTGAGTTCGAGCAGTTGAAAGATGAAATAAAAGTCACATCTGAAAAGCATTACCGCTTGGTAAAGCCAGATAATTTATCAGATGAAGAAATGCAAGCCTACTCAAAGAGACGAAACTAAATAAGCGTAATGCGCTCACGTCACACCGAACGCCACACGGGTAGGATTGAACAAAACCATCGGCGCTTGAAACACGGGCATTTGTGAAACGTGCAAGTTGGCGACCTCAGCGTCGTACAGCGACATCCACGCGCCGCCGGCAATTTCGAGGCTATGCACAACTTCCGTTTGAGTCGAGACGCGGATCTTCCCCTTCATCACAAAGGCTCCCGCCAGCACTTGCACATCCTGCATCATGCGGTTTGCTTCGGTTGCTTCATAATCTAACGGTTCGTCGGTCGGCGGCATCGTGTGGAACGCAACCACCTGCGCCACAGGGAAATACAATTCAGTGTATGTGAGAGTGATCGGCGCGGGTCCCCGATCGAACACAACGATATGCGGCTTCAAGAGGTGCATAAATTTTGGCGCGCCGTCGCTCCGCAACAAAATGCTCACGCGCGCGGCTTGTTTGGTCACCATCTCCCCGTTCACCATCGTGTCCTGCGTGTACAACATCACAGGCGTTGTCTTTTCGTCTGGCTTAAGGATATACATGTCGCCTCCGAATACATCGGATTATACACTTGCCCGCCCTTCCAATCCCGGCGTATACTCGGACTGACCCTTATGGATGACCGCCACGGGCGACTCTCGCCTCTTTCCCCCATTGACATCTGCCTCGCCCTCGTCATCGGACTCGCCGCCCTAGCCTTATACGTCCGCACTCTCGCGCCGTCTCTGCTATGGGGCGACTCTGCCGAGTTTCAGACTCTCTCCTACACTCTCGGCATGACCCACCAAACGGGCTACGCAACTCAAATCATCTTCGGTAAATTATTCACGTTGATTCCGATCAACGGCATCGCGTGGCGCGTCAACTTGATGTCCGCGTTTTTCGGCGCGTTGGCGGTGGCGAATACATTCCTCATCGTGAAGTTATTGACGAGTTCGCGCGTTGCCGCATCTTCCGCCGCGTTCGTCCTTGCATTGACCGATGGATTCTGGTGGCGCGCGCTTGTCGCCGAATCCTACGCTCCCGCCGCAGGGATGTTGGCGACCGTGTGGTTATTATTTCTTTTGTGGAGAAGCACAGGCAAGCCGCAATATCTTTTCTTATCAGGTTTGGCTGGCGGATTAAGTTTAGGCATCCACAGCACAGTAGTGATGACGGGCGCATCCGTGCTGGCGGTGATGGCGTTCACTGCACGCAAACGCGTCGAGTGGTTCAGCGCGGCGGCGGGTGCAATCCTCGGCGTGGCGCTCTTCCTCGGATTCTTTTTCTTCCTCGATTACAACGACCCGCCTTCGAGCGTGCATAACACGGTCTTCCGCGCCAACTTAAGCGCGGTAGGACTCACCGAAGGCGAATACGATTCCGCCTGGGATCGTTTTCTGTTCATCTTCCCTGCTAATCGCGCGTCATCGTATTATTTCACCGCCACACACAACGAAATGAGCGACAGGCTGGCAGAATACGCTTCCTATTTTCCATGGTGGCAGTTGATTCTGACTCTCGTTGGAATCGTTTGGCTGTTCTTCGACGGCAGGTGGCGCGAGGGATTGTATCCATTGATCGCGTTCCTTCTCATTTGGGGACTCGCCATCACCGTTTCGTTTTCGATCTATCGCGAATTTTATGTGCCAGCCACGGTCATCACATCCGTGTGGTTTGGCGCGGGGGCGGGCGCGGCGCTGTCGGCATGGGAAAGGCTGACGAAACTGAGTCAGCCGTCCCTGCGAATGACGCGGGTTTTCATCTCCATTGTTTTGATTGTCTTGCCTATCTGGAATGCGCGGCAGGATTTGAGTCTCGCAATCGAAAAAGGATTTACATCATTCATCCGCGATAATCATATCTATCCCGTGTTCGCGCCCGATAAAGCCATCCGCGAGGCGAAGCGGGTGATCAATCGCGTGGAAGATAACGCGATCGTTTTCACGAACTGGGATAAACTGTATTCGTACGTTTACACCGCGCAGATCGAGGAAGGGAAGATGGGCATCGCGTTTCATGAAGTGCTGGACGAAGGCAATCAAATTTTGCCGACGACGATGATGAAATACATTGACGCGAACATTGACGCGCGACCGATTTATTTTGCCATTGATATTCCCGAACTTTCCGAGTTATATCAAGTGACGAAAATCAACGATACGCTTTATCGAATCAATCGAAAATGACACACAACAAACGCTGGGAAATCGCAAAGCCGATCACACAACAAGCGCTAGAAGCATTGGCTGTCGTGCCGCCGATCTTGCGGCAGGTGTTATTCAATCGCGGCATCGGCACGGAAGAGGAAGCGCGCGCGTTCGTTGCCGCGAAAACTCTGGCAGACACGAATCCATTTCAGATGATCGGGATGCAAGCCGCAGTGGATCGGATTCGATTCGCGCTCGATCATAACGAGCCGATCGCGGTCTACGGCGATTACGATGTGGACGGCGTCACCGCGACCGCGTTGCTTGTGGAGGCATTGCAAAAATTTGGAGGCAATGTTCGCGGTTACATCCCGAATCGATTCGAGGAAGGCTACGGACTCAACAAAGACGCGCTGGACTCGTTGAAAGCGGATGGCGTGAAATTGGTCATCACTGTAGATTGCGGAATCCGCTCGCCCGATGAGGCGCTTCATGCGCGGACCATCGGGCTGGACCTCATCATCAGCGACCATCACCACCCCGACGGCGAAAACCTCCCGCCCGCGTTTGCGGTGATCAACCCGAAGCAACATGGCGATACGTATCCTGATAAAGACCTGGCGGGAGTGGGGATCGCGTATAAGATCGTTGAGGCATTGACGATGGACAATGGACGACAGACCATAAACGATGGTCAATGGTCTATCGTCGAACTGCTTGATCTTGTCGCCCTCGGCACCGTCGCCGACCTCGCTCCTCTTGTTGGTGAAAACCGCACCCTCGTCCGCAATGGGCTCAAGCAACTCCGCGAAACGAAGCGGCAGGGACTCTATTCCCTCGCGGGCATCGCGCAGATCAAAATTGACAAGATCACAGCGGGCAACATCGGCTTCATGCTGGGTCCGCGCTTGAACGCGTCGGGGCGACTCGAGTCCGCGCTGGCATCGTTTGAATTGCTCACCACCACCGACTTCATGCGCGCGGGTCAACTCGCGCAACAACTCGATGTGCAGAATCGTCAGCGGCAGACCATCACCAAGACGATGCAACAACAAGCGGAAGAGATCGCCATGCAGGATGATCCCGACGCGTTCCTGTTGTTTGCCGCGCATGAAAGTTTTAATTTGGGCGTGGTCGGCTTGGCGGCGTCGCGTCTTACGGAAAAGTATTACCGCCCGTCGGTTGTCGCGGCGAAGGGACAAGAGGAAACGCGCGGCTCGTGCCGTTCGATCCCCGAATTCCACATCACCGACGCGCTCGATCTATGCAAAGATCTGCTCGTGCGGCACGGAGGTCACGCCGCGGCGGCGGGCTTCACCGTAAAAAATGAAAACCTGCCTGAGTTGGTCGCGCGGCTCAAAGAGATCGCAAAACAACAATTGGATGGAAAAGATTTGCGCCAGAAATTATCCGCTGACATGGAAGTTCCCCTCGCAGACATGAACTTTGGCATTCTAAAAAATATCGCCTTCCTCGAACCGACGGGTTACGGAAATCCCGATGCCATCTTTGTCTCGCGCAATGTGAAAGTGAAATCATTCCGCGCGGTCGGCTCAGAGGGCAGGCACTTGAAACTCACCCTCGAAGATGGCCCCGCATTGAAGTACGACGCGATCGGCTTCCGCATGGGAGACATGGCAAAATCCCTGCCGCCGCGCGTGGACGTGATGTACACCCTCGAAGCGAACGAATACAACGGGCGGACAAGTCTGCAATTGAATTTGAAAGATGTGAAGGAGGCGGGGATCCCTGATTAGGAACGTCCCGCAGGTTTAGAACCTGCGGGACGTTTTTATTTCGCGCCTAACTCCTCTTCCCTCTCAGGGATCGTGAACCGATTGATCGTCGTGTAATCCACGAACCAGTTGAGGTTACGGTTCATCCACATCGTGAACGTCCACAGCCACGGGATGATCCACATGGCGCGCGGACGGCGCACGAGGCTCACAACGGCGCGTCCCACATCGTCCGCGCTTAGCAACATGAATTTTGGCGTCGTTGCTTTTGTCTTGCGCTTGATTCCTGCGTGCGAACCAAATTCCGTTGAAACGCCGCCAGGGTAGACCATCGAAACGTCAATCCCCCATGGCTTCACTTCGCGCCGCAGGGCTTCGGAGAATCCATGCACGGCGTGTTTACATGCAGAATAAATTGTGTACGTTGGCGTGCCGACAAGCCCCGCCATGGAACACATTTGAATAATGTGACCCGACCTCTGTTGTATCATCACCGGCAACGCCTGCCGCGTGGTCTGAACCACTCCCATCACGTTCACATCGAATTGACCTTGAATATCTTTGACGGGGTCGAGTTTCTCCAACCAATCCAATCGCCCGAAACCTGCGTTGTTGACTAGCACGTCAATGCGGCTGAATTTATCCAGCGTCTTTTGGATCAGAGATTGAATATCTTCGAGTTTGGAAAGATCAGCCTGCACGACTAACACTTCCGCGCCGGTTCCCATTCCCCCGATCTCATTCGCAAGCGCTTCGAGTTTCTCCACGCGCCGCGCGGCAAGGACAACCTTCGCTCCCTCGCGCCCGAACTGACGCGCAGTTGCTTCGCCGATTCCCGATGATGCCCCCGTCACGATCACAACTTTGCCTTTTGGATCCATGAGAGCCTCCTATGTCAATATGTCACCCTGAGGGAGCGTTCGCCGCGACCGAAGGGTCTCATTGTTGGCGAGAGAGATGCTTCGCTACGCTCAGCATGACATGTGTTGAGAATAAATCACATTATAAACACATCACGATCCCCAGCGTGGCTGATAATCGCAATAACTGTTGTTCGTCAATCGCCTCAGGTCTGTGCCATTCGTGCGAATCACGTAAATCTCGCATCCGTGATCGTCGCCGTAATGATCGAAGTAAGCAGTGAAGACGACCCATTGTCCGTCCGGCGAAATGGATGGACCTTGACTATTGCCGCCTGTTGGCGTGAGTTGGCGGACATTCGACCCGTCCGCGCTCATAATGTAGACCTCGCGATTCCACGGCTCGCCTGAATACGTGACGATGAACGAACCATCGGGCGACCAATCGCTTCGTCCGCGGATGGACGGCAGATTCGTGATCCTCTTGATCGCGCTGCCCTTCAAGTTGACCGTGAAGAGTTGAACGCCTCCATCGCGGTCGGAAGCGAAGAGGATCGTTTTGCCATCCGGCGACCAGGTTGGGTCCCAGCCCAACGCTTGAGGGACATTCGCCGGGTTATCTCCGCTTCGATCCATCACCCAAATTTGATTCTGTTTCGTGTTCGGGTTGCCGCGCGTGAACGTGATCGTCTCTCCGTTCGGCGAAACTTCGGGTGCGACAGAAACGCCGAGACGATTAGTCAGCCGCTTCACATTGCCGTTGGATAGATTCATTTCGTAAATTTCATAGACGTTCTGTTCGCGAAACGCCGAATACAACACGCTTTGTCCATCCGGTGAAAGGGACGCGTAAAAATGCCGCGCGTTATCGCTGGTCAACTGGCGGAATCCTGAACCGTCCGCGTTGATGATGCAGATCTGGTCGGAGGCGGTCTCTCTGTTAACTTGACACGTGAAGACGATCTTCCCGGTCAATTGATCGGCAGGTGAAGGGGATGGAATTGAATTTTGAGGTATCGCAGTGAATGTGGGAGTCGCAAAATTGAAATCAGGCGTCACGATGGATTCGGTTACGGCGGGAGGGGTAAAGCCGGATGGCGTAGACGCTTGAAGAGTGGCGAATAGGTCTGCCGTCGGGGTTGAGGCGGATGGGAGGTTACAGCCTACAAGGTAAAGAAGGAATCCTCCAATCAAAAGTTTATGAGCCAGATCAAGTCTCAATATCTTCAAGAACAATCGCATCTCCTTTTAATACCTTCGCGCCGAAACTCCCGCAGTGCGGACAGCGAATCTCGCCGCCTTCGGGATGATATTTTTGAAAACAGGCCATGCACTGCACCTCTGCGCGGATGAGGCGGAACTTTAATTCTATTTTTTCCAGCGGTTTGCCCATGGAAAATTCCCGCCATGCGGCAAGGATGGATTTTTCGGAGAACTCAAATAGTTCTCCGCGTGCAATGTGAACAACCCTCACGTTCCCTAACCGGCGAGCGATTATTCCAAAGAGTCTTTGAACGATATCATGTTCATGCATAAAAATAATCCACCTCAGGTCGGTCTGTAAGCCGCATTCTGTCCGGCGAATTGCTTCGCGTGTGCGATCATCTCTCTGGGCGGCGCGTCGCCGCGCCGCTCGGTGCAGCCTACCCGGGACTGACCCAACCACCGCGTGATTGGATACATATGAAGACGAGCCGTCTCCCGCCATCCGCAGATGGCTTCGTCCCTGCTTGGCCTTGCTCCCGGCGGGGGTTACCTGACGATCTGCATTACTGCAAACGCCGGTGGTCTCTTACACCACCTTTTCACCATCACCCCGCGCAAGCGCGGGGCTGTTTGTTTCTGTGGCCCTTTTCCGGCAGGTTCGCTCCTTACGGAGGCTTCCCCGCCCCGGGGACTATCCGACGCCGTGCTCTATGGAGTGCGGACTTTCCTCGATGGCGTCAACGCGCCACCGCGATCGCCCAACCGACCTGAGGCAATGTCATCATACACGCAAGCAGAGGGAGCGTCAACAGCGCGAGATAACCGGCAGTTTTGAAAACGGGGCTGTCCGCAATCCAAAAAGACATTAAAATAGCATTGCACGTCTGAATTTGGAGGAGTCATCGTGAGCAAGCGTCAGGGCAAAACAATCATCGGTCTTACGGGCAACATCGCCACCGGCAAAAGCGTGGTGCGGCGCATGTTGGAACATCTCGGCGCATACACCATAGACGCCGATTCGCTCGCGCATCGCGTCATTGCAAGCGATGCGCCGGGCTACAAACGCGTGCTTGATACGTTCGGCACATGGCTGCTCGATAAAGACCGCCAAATTGACCGCGGCAAACTCGGCAAGCTTGTCTTTTCAGATGCTGAAGCGCTCAAGCAACTCGAAGCGATCGTCCATCCGTACGTCATGCAAGCGGTGGACCTGCTGATACGCCGATCCAGCCAGCCCGTCGTGGTGATCGAGGCGATCAAGCTGATCGAATCCGATCTCCGCCAGCAATGCGATTCGATCTGGGTGACCGACGCGCCGCCGGAAGTCCAAGTGGAGCGCCTCATCCGCAAACGCGGATTCAGCCCAGCCGATGCGCTCCAACGCGTCAAGTTGCAGGCGCCGCAACAAGATAAACTCAACGCGGCGAACATCGTCATCAAGAACAACGGTTCATACGATGATTTGTGGAAACAGGTCTCGGATGGATGGAAAGCGGTCACTGCGACCAAGGGAACTGCCCCGCTCGTGGCGGCCGAATCGAAGCCCGGAGAGTTTTCGCTCGAACGCGCCCGTCCGCGCGATTCGCAAAAGATCGCCGACCTTGTTACGCGCCTCAGCAAAGGCAAACGCGCCATGAGCCCCGACGATGTGATGGAAGCCTTCGGCGAAAAAGCCTTCCTCATCCTGCAATTGGGAAGCGAGCCGGTCGGCATTGCCGGTTGGCAGGTTGAAAATCTCGTAGCGCGTACGGATGACCTGTTCCTCGACCCAAAAGTCGCCGCAGACAAAGCGCTCCCCCTGCTCCTTCACGAAGTGGAAGAGGCATCCGGCGCTCTGCAATGCGAAGCCTCGCTCGTTTTTCCTCCGATGGATCTGGTCGGGTTCGATGCGGTGTGGAAAAATTTGGGTTACGCGCGCCGGTCGCCGGAAGCGCTTGGCTCGCAAGCGTGGATGGAAGCCGCCAACGAATCCATGCCGCGCGGCGGAGCATTGTTCTTCAAGCAACTCCGCGCTGACCGCGTGTTGAGACCGATCTAAAAAATTAGGGCTACACAAGACCAAAGACCATTGCCGCGAATTTCGCTAATTCACGCGAATTCGTTAAAAAAATTAGCGGCAATTCGCGTAATTCGCGGCTAAAAGGATTGACCTGAAATTCAACTGGGGGAAACTCGTTATTGAGAATAGGGCATTCGAATCGAAAAACTTGGCACAACGCCTCGTTAGTGAGTAGCCGATTAATCTATGTCCGTTCCTATTGTCCAATCCGTAATTCCCTATTAAACTTTTACTCATGGCGGATTTCCTCGATAACGTCTTCTTTATTTTTGAACGCCTCAACTGGCTGAGCGTGCTGGACATTCTGCTTGTCACGTTGATCTTTTTCGCGCTGCTCTCCGCCCTGCGCGACACGCAGGCAATGGTCTTGTTGCGCGGCGCGATCTTTCTGGTCGTTGCGCTCATCCTGCTGACTTCGCTGTTCAACCTGCCAGCCTTCTCATGGCTGGTGAAGAACACACTGCCCGCCCTGTTGCTTGCGATCCCGGTGATCTTCGCTCCTGAGATTCGCCGCGCGCTCGAACGGCTGGGACGCGCCGGGACTTTTGTGACCGGGGCAAACGTCGCGCCCCAGACCGATATATTCAAAGTGATTCGCGCGGTGGTGGATGCGTCTCGGCGACTCTCCGCGCGGCAACATGGCGCGTTGATCGTGATGCAACGGAATGACAGCCTCGAACAATATACCGAGACGGGAGTCCAACTCCGCTCGCAGGTGACGCCGGAACTTCTTCTGCAGATTTTCTATCCCGACACGCCTCTGCACGACGGGGCGGTCATCATCGCCGATGGACAGATCATCGCCGCCGCATGCGTGATGCCGCTTTCGGCAAGCGGAATCCTCAACCGCACGCCGGAGCGACAAATGGGCTTGCGTCACCGCGCCGCTTTGGGCGCATCCGAGGTGAGCGATGCGGTGACGGTGGTCGTGTCGGAACAAAGCGGCTCGATCTCGATCTCTCACGCGGGACGCATGATCCGCCGCATTGACCCGGAACGACTGGAAAACATCCTCGTCGCGTTCTATCAGACTTC